>SDZD01000153.1 GCA_004172935.1 bacterium
GATGGTACAAGGGCTGTTCCGTTTTTAGTATCGTTATCAAATACATTTACCAAAGTTTGGGATGCATTTGTAGCTGTTACAGATGGAACCGTATCGGCATTTGCAACAAGTGTTCCTGCACTAACTGCCACTATAGAAGTTACCGTATCACAATTTGTCGGATTAGTAATCTCACAGATTGAATATTCAACATTGTAGTTTCCAGCCGGAGTGTTGGCTGCAACGCTTACCGTTCCGTTGGCATTGAAAGTAAGTCCTGTTGGAACCGTGATTCCAGTCAGTTTGATTTGACCCGGATTTGTTCCGATTACAACCGGTGTTCCGTTCAAGGTATCGTTTGCTGTTAATGCTGCTGTTGTACCTCCAACATTTCCGTTGATGACAGTTGTCGTTTCGGTAACCGCATCGATTGTTGAAAGACCAACTGTTACTTTCACTGTATTTGAACTACAGTTTGTCGGGTTCAATTTCTCACAGATTGTATACGTCAGTTCATAAGTTCCTGCCGGAGCATTGGCTCCTAAAACTGCATTTCCGTTTGTATCTACTGTTAAATATCCTGTTGGGTCTGCTGTTGTAACTGTCAGGTTTACATCTGATGGTACAAGCGCTGTTCCGTTTTTGGTATCGTTATCAAATACATTTACCAAAGTTTGGGATGCATTTGTAGCTGTTACAGATGGAACTGTATCGGCATTGGCAACAAGTGTTCCTGCAGTAACTGCCACTACAGAAGTTACTGTATCGCAATTTGTTGGATTGGTGATCTCACAGATTGAATATTCCACATTGTAGTTTCCAGCCGGCGTGTTTGCTGCAACACTTACCGTTCCGTTTGCATTCAAAGTAAGTCCTGTTGGAACCGTGATTCCAGTCAGTTTTATTTGACCCGGATTTGTTCCGATTACAACCGGGGATCCGTTTAATGTATCGTTTGCTGTTAATGCTGCTGTTGTTCCGCCAACATTTCCGTTGATGGCAGTTGTGGTTTCCGTAACCGCATCGATTGTCGCTGCAGTTACAACCACTACAGAAGTTACCGTATCACAATTTGTTGGATTGGTGATCTCACAGATTGAATACTCCACATTATAGTTTCCAGCCGGTGTGTTGGCTGCAACACTTACTGTTCCGTTGGCATTTAAGGTAAGACCTGTTGGAACCGTGATTCCAGTCAGTTTTATTTGGCCTGGGTTTGTTCCGATTACAACCGGTGTGCTGTTTAAGGTATCATTTGCTGTTAATGCTGCTGTTGTACCGCCAACATTTCCGTTGATTGCCGTTGTTGTTTCCGTAACCGCATCGATTGTTGAAAGACCAACTGTTACTTTCACTGTGTTTGAACTACAGTTTGTTGGGTTCAGTTTCTCACAGATTGTGTACGTCAATTCATAAGTTCCTGCCGGAGGATTGGCTCCTAAAACTGTATTTCCGTTGGTATCTACTGTTAAATATCCTGTTGGGTCTGCAATTGTAACTGTCAGGTTTACATCTGATGGTACAAGGGCTGTTCCGTTTTTGGTATCGTTGTCAAATACATTTACCAAAGTTTGGGATGCATTTGTAGCTGTTACAGATGGAACCGTATCGGCATTGGCAACAAGTGTTCCTACGCTAACAACAACTATAGAAGTTACCGTATCGCAATTTGTTGGATTGGTGATCTCACAGATTGAATATTCAACATTATAGTTTCCAGCTGGAGTGTTTGCTGCAACACTTACTGTTCCGTTGGCGTTTAAAGTAAGTCCTGTTGGAACTGTGATTCCAGTCAGTTTTATTTGACCCGGATTTGTTCCGATTACAACCGGTGTTCCGTTTAAGGTATCATTTGCTGTTAATGCTGCTGTTGTACCTCCAACATTTCCATTGATGGCAGTTGTAGTTTCCGTAACTGCATCGATTGTTGCTGCACTAACTACCACTACAGAAGTTACTGTATCACAATTTGTTGGATTGGTAATCTCACAGATTGAATATTCTACATTATAATTTCCAGCCGGTGTGTTTGCTGCAACACTTACCGTTCCGTTGGCATTCAAAGTAAGTCCTGTTGGAACCGTGATTCCAGTCAGTTTTATTTGGCCCGGGTTTGTTCCGATTACAACCGGTGTGCCGTTCAACGTATCATTTGCTGTTAATGCTGCTGTTGTGCCTCCAACATTTCCGTTGATGGCAGTTGTTGTTTCTGTTACCGCATCGATTGTTGCTGCACTTACAACCACTACAGAAGTT
>SDZD01000056.1 GCA_004172935.1 bacterium
TCCTGCCCCCGCCAATTAGGCAAGACCCCACCCCCATCCAATGAATTATCTGTGAACATCTGCGTCCATCGGCGCTTAAAAAGAACCCACCGCCAAAGCCACCAACCCTCTCAAAAATCCCTCTGCGCTTCTTATGCTCCTCTGTGCCCTCTGTGTTTAAAAATGCCCTATTCGCGTCTTTGCACCTTCGCGAGAACCCCCACGACCCAATTGAAAAGCTACCTTTTCAAAATCACAGCGGCCCATGCCCTCGCGCGTGATACAATTCCCCCCAATGGAACAGCCCCTGATCCGCGCGGTGTCTCTGGCGCGGCGATATTTGGTTGGTAAACAAGAGGTACGTGCGCTCGATGGCGTCGATTTGGAAGTGGGGCGCGGCGAGTTCGTCGCGTTGGTCGGCCCCTCCGGTTCGGGCAAGTCCACCTTGCTCAACCTCATCGGCGGCCTCGACCGCCCCAGCATCGGCGAAATCCACGTCGCCGACCTCGAACTGGGCCGCGCCAACGATAACCAGTTGGTGCGCTACCGCCGCGAACGCATTGGTTTCATCTTCCAGTCGTTTAACCTGCTCATGATGCGCAGCGCCGTCGAAAATGTCGAACTGCCGCTCATCCTCGGCGAAGTCAAGCCCAAAGAGCGCCGCCAACGCGCCCTCGATCTGCTGACTTCGGTTGGCCTCGGCGCCCGCGCCAACCACAAGCCCAACGAAATGTCCGGCGGCGAAATGCAGCGCGTCGCCGTCGCCCGTTCGCTCGCCAACAAACCCTTACTCCTGTTGGCCGACGAACCCACCGGTAACCTCGATTCCAACACCGGACGCGACATCCTTAACCTGCTACGCGAAGCCGTGCGAGAACAAGGCGTTACCCTGGTTCTGGTCACCCACGACCCCGACGTAGCTGCCCACGCCGACCGTATAGTCCACATGCGCGACGGCAAAATCCAACGCATCGAAGTCCTAAACCACACCCCAGACGAAAATTAAACATAAATCGAATTGAAGGTATTTGAACTTTGTATCTGATTTGCGAGTGTCAACTCACCATAATTCGAGTTGCGATTGCCCCATGTAGGGGCGAACCTTGTGTTCGCCCTCAAACAGTTCTCACTCACTAGCAGATGAGGGAATCAAATCTCAAAAGTCTGGCTATTAAGCTAATGTTACTTTCGCCCTTCCCATGAATCGCATCAGAGATTATGAACTCGCATATTCAGGTTTATTTGCATTTGGTGTGGGGAACATGGAATCGGGATGAAATTATCTTGCCCTCATTCGAGCGTGAGTTATGGGGCGAACTGCGCAATTTGGTCGAAAAGCAAGGATGCCGATTACTGGCGCTAGGAGGAACAGGTAATCATGTCCATCTACTGGTACAATTCAACGCAACTCAAACTATCGCCGATTTCGTCCAAATCCTCAAAGGTGGTTCCTCGATATGGGTGAATGAAAAGGTTCGCCCCAACCTATTCTTCAAATGGCAAGGAGCCTATGGCGCTTTCTCAGTTGGCCACCGCGAAGTCCCGGAGATTATCGGCTACATCAAAAAACAAAAGCAACACCATGCTAATGGAACAACAACCGTCGGGTATGAAACAACAAATAATTAATGCCCAAACCCTGACGCATCGGTTCCCGCGCAGGCGGGAAGTAGCCCGAAGGGCGAGCAGCGCGGGCTTTAGCCCTGCGGCCAACGACCCCGCGCCTTATGCTGCTCCTGCGCTCAACGCTCCCACACCTCTGTTCGCCCCTCATTCTCACCACCGCATTGCGCCCAATAAACCTTCCTATCCTCATTCCATGAATCACAACCGCTAATTTTCGGCTCTCTGTGTTTAATCATCCACTATGACTATTCGTGATAAATACTCGACGGCGTGGTCCAACCTGGGCCGCCGTAAAGTTCGTACATTCCTCACTTCGGTAGGTGTCATCGTCGGTATCATGACGATTGTCACCCTCATCTCGCTCGTTAACGGCGTGCAGGTCCAGGTCAACAACCAGTTCGAGAAAATCGGACTCGACCGTGTCTCCGTGCGTCCACGCACCTCAGGTGGTGGAGGGGGCGGCTTCGACATGTTCAACATGCGCGAGCGCACCAAAATCATCACCGCCGCCGACATCGAGCGCTGGCGCAAATGGCCGCTCGTCAAAGGCGTGCGCCCCGAAATCGACTTGCCCTTCGGCGTCATCACCAAAATCCACTGGAAAGGCCAGAGCAAATCTGTGCGCGTCGAAAACGAGCAGGGTGGCCCGATGGGGAACATCTTCCTCACCGAAGCCCCTGATCCCCTCGCTGGCTCACTCGACCTTCCCGAAGCGCGCGGCTCCATTGTGCTCAATAAAGGCATTCTGCGCGCCTTCGATGTCGAACAATCCAAAGCCTCCACGCTAGTCGGCCAAAAGGTCCAGATTTCGCTCGAAGCCCCACGCGGCGAAAAGAAATCCTTCGACTTCAAAGTCATCGGCGTTTCCAGCGAAGGCGGCGCAGCGGTTCAAGTGCCCGCCGCCGACCGCATCGCCATGAAAAGCTGGTGGAACAACGAACCCGACCCGCTCAAAACCCAGGGCTACGACTCGGTCACTCTGCGTACCGCCAACGTCAGCGATGCCAAAATCGTCGTCGATGACATCCGCAAAGAGAAGTTCGAAGTCCGCTCGCTCGATGTCATCCTCAACATCGCCAACCGCATCTTCGCCGTCATCAAGGCTATGCTCACTCTGGTCAGCAGCGTCGCTCTCTTCGTGGCGTGCATCGGCATCGTCAACACCATGATTATGTCCATCTACGAGCGCACCCGCGAAATCGGCACTCTCAAGGCTATGGGCGCCTCACGCGGCGACATCCGCCAAATGTTCATGATGGAAGCGGGCTTCATTGGCCTCATCGGCGGCGCCTCCGGCCTTTTCCTCAGTTGGGCGCTTGGGCGCATCCTCAACGCTGGAATCCAATGGTACGCCCGTCATAACGACCTCCCGCTCCCCGACAACCTCTTCATCATCACTCCGATATTGGCCGTGCAAGCCCTGTTCTTCGCCTTCCTCATCGGAGTCTTCGCTGGTCTGTACCCAGCCAACCGAGCCGCCCGCCTCGACCCCTTGGCCGCACTCCGCCACGAATAAAATTCGCCCCCTCAAAGCACAGCCGCGCAGATGCACCATCATCTGCGCGGTTTTGCCATTACAAGACAATGCCCATCCCCGCGAGAGGACATTTGAAATGCTTGTAGGGACATCGCTTGCGGTGTCCGCGAGAGATTGACTCGCCCTCGGTGAGTGGTTCCTCTCCATTTATGTGGGGAGGTCGGGTGCCCTTCGGGCGTGGGGCCAAAAACGCCAGATTCTTCCACGTCCCGCGAAGTCAGCAGGGGGCGAAGGCTAACGAGCGGCTTCGCGAGCCTCTGCTGGTGCATCAACATACTCAACAGGCGCAAAAAGCCGCTCCGCTACAAGGCTAAATTCGTCGTGCTTAAGCGCCGCTTTTCCATTGAAGCGATTCCAACGAACCCCCTCCATGATTCCCGCATCAGACACTTTTTGCACCGCCGGAATCGCCCAATGGGTTTGGGACATATCGGCAAATGGCGGATACGGCCTGGACTCTCTCCAAACACGTCGTCGTATCGCCGAAGCGATGGTCGGCTTCGGTTCCGGTGCGGGATTGGGAGGAGCCTGTAAGGTGCATGGCGCCGAGTTCAGCAAGCGCGCGATAACAACAGCAAACTCATAGCGCGTTACCGTCACATTCCCCTCAAACTTCCCATTCGGCTTACCTTCAATAATCCCTTGCTCTGCCAACCTCTTAACTGCATCCCCCGCCCAGTGCCCCTCAGGCACATCAGGAAAAGTCATGGTCGTTGGGGCATCCGCCAATGCCACACCGGGCAAAGCGAGGGCAAAACCGAAGAGTAGGGAAGTAAGGCGTTTCATAACGTAACCTCAAACGCGAACACAGGTAAATCTAACAGCTTCGAGTCCCATTTCCTATCTGCTCCGAACACCCCACGGCCCGTAACACAGCAATAAACCGAACCCGACAAGCAACCCCGAAACAAACAGAAGAGGAGCTAACAGTCCCCAGAAACGAAGCACTGCCTCCCACCCATAACTTGGAATTGCCTCCGGTCCTAAACCATCACGAAAAAACCATGCGATGGGCATAAAAGCGCACAGCAAAAATACAGACGCTGCAAAAAGCAACGAAGCGAAAACGCGCGTAAAAACCGAGTGCCCCCTCAACCCCCACACCGACATCACAAGCGTACAAGCCGAAACAGGCAACCATCCCCATCCAAGCGCCAACGAACCCACAGGTGTATCCAAAAGCCAATCAATCACCATTTTTCACTCCACCACAAATCCTACTCACACAACAAAACCACATTCAAGCACCCAGGTGTCACCTCTTCTCCTGCCTAATTCTCAATAAGCCCTTCAAAGATTGAATAAAAATTGATTAATCAATCCCAACCCCGCCAAATAAGCAAGTCCCCACCAACATCCAACAATCTTCGGCGTTTCATCTGCGGTTAAAAACCACCAAACCCCAATTCCCACACCCGAACACCAAAGCCAAGATTCCCTCTCTCAAAACCTCTGTGCTTCTTAAGCTCCTCTGTGTCCTCTGTGTTTAAAAATCTCTTTTGCGTGCTTACGAAACCCGATAACGGAGCATAATTAGCACACTCTCCCATCATATGACTTATAACGCGGATGGCCGCCTCAGATGGGCCGCTTTGCGTCGCTTCGATCCCCCGCTCGAAAGCGAATTTCGCGACATTTACTATCAGCGCGTTGTGCCCAGTTTGCGCCTCGTCGCGCCGTTCATGGTGCTGCTACTCTTCATCGGTTTGCAGCTGTCGGGCAAGACGCCCGCTGGCTACGACCTTTCGATAGCCGTTCCTCAACTCATGCTGTGGACTGCGGTGTTCCTCCTGACATGGGTGCCCGGTTTCGGTCGGGCATGGCAACCCATATTGGTCGTGATGGCGCTCATCACAGCGGGGGCAGTGCTAATGCCCTTCGTCCCCGAATTGGTCGCCGAAACCAATGCAGCCACCAATATCAGCGGTCAGGTGCCCACCCTGCCGCAACAGCGCTTCTACTTCGTGATGCAGTTCGCCATTCTGCTCATCCCCTTCGCGATGCTGCGCCTCAACTTCTTGTGGTCAACCCTCCTCTACATCGGGGTGGTCTGCATTGGTCTGGCGGCGTTCACCTCCGGTTTCCCGCCGCCCACTCCCGATAACCGCACGCTCGGCATCTACCTCGATCTGCACTACACGCTGCTCCCGATGGTATTCGTGGTTTCCACCATGCTGCTCACCGCCTTCCTTCAGGAAGCGGCGGTTCGCATCGCTTTCAACGCCACCCATCAGCTCAAACTCACCGCCCACCAACTCGAAGAAGAGCGCAACGACGAGCGTCGGCGCCACAAGCAAACCGAGGGCAAATTGCATGTGCTGGCGCAGGCCATCGGCGGCATCGTCCACGATCTGGGTAACCCGCTGTCGGCGGTTCAAATGGGCAGCGCCACCCTCGAAATCTTCCTCGAAGACGAAGAACCCGATAAAGAACTGCTCACCCAGTTCGCCCACTCCATCAACGATGGCGCCCAAATGCTCGACTTCCTGCGTCTGTCGCTCATCGAGCAAACCCGCGTTCTCGAAGGCAAGCCCACCCCCGTCGATTTAAAACCCGCCGCCCTGCACGGCATCCTGCAAAGCAGCGTGCGCTTCCAGAAGAAGTACCTTCTCGGCTCACGCACCATCCGGCTTCAAGATGGCGACGCCGTGCTACGCGCCGACGAGATGAAAATGGTGACGGTGTGGATGAACCTCATCGGCAACGCCCTCAAATACTCCGACGGCGAAATTGATGTGCGTTGGCTCGAACTGCCGTTGGATGAGGGCGTCGCCTTGATCGTCGCCGTCGCCGATAAAGGCACCAAAGGGCAGGGCATATCCCGCGATAACGCCGCCAAGCTCTTTTCCCCCTTTGGCCGACTCGACGTTCATTCCCAAATCGAAGGCACCGGACTTGGGTTGTTGTCGGTGCAAAAAATTATGGAAGCCCACGGTGGGCAGGCGTGGATAGAAGGCTACGAGGACGGCACCCCCGGCTCCGATTGCTTCTCCACTGCGCGGGGCGATTTCCCCACCATGCTCGAAGCCGACGACCGCACCGCCTTCGTTGTCTCCTGCCCATTGGCGACTAGCGCCACTCTCGCCTACGCCAGTTAAAAAGCACCAGAAACTCCCCCAATAACGCCAAAACCAGAGACCCTCTAATTATTTGTAGGGCCAGGGACCCATTATGGTGGGCACCCGGCGAACGCCAGGGTAACCATGTCCGTGACAGGGGATTCCGCATCGTTTAAATACCCATATCCATGCATGTGAAAAGGGGGCGCTCGACAAAGTTGGGGCCATTCTCGTTGGCTGCGGTTTTTCACCGCTTTGTGCCAGTGAGAGCCGAAAAATGTTAAGTCGCCGTCATGCTGGCCCACGACTAGTAACTATGCCACAGCAGCGGCCCATCCGTCGCCCATTGCGCGCGTGTATATTGTAAGTACAAAGTGCCCGCACGCCCCGAAAAATGCGCCGGATGCGCTCTTTTGAGTGTCTCCGCCCCCCATTTTTTCGCTGGCAAACGGGCTTTCGGAAGCCGCCGTATTGAAACTTCCGTCACAGGCACGAATACATTAGGAAAGCAAATATGGCACAACGAATTTTAGTAGTCGATGATGAGGAACATATCCGCTTCCTCATAAAAACCAACCTCGAACGCGCCGGATACGAAGTCATCACCGCGCCCAATGGTCGCCTCGCCGTCGAAACCGCGCAAGCTTTCAATCCCGACCTCGTCGTGATGGACGTTATGATGCCCGAAATGGATGGCCTTGAGGCCATGCGCATCCTCAAAGCCGACGACGCCACCAGCGCCATCCCCGTGGTTCTGCTCACCGCCAAAGGTCAGGACTCCGATGTATTTGAAGGCTGGCAAAGCGGCGCCGACCTCTACCTGACCAAACCCTTCCACCCCCGCGAGTTGCTACTCTTCATCAAACGCATCCTCGACAACGCCGAAGAAATGGAGCGCAGCAACCAAACCTTCGAAGTCACCGACCTCGACGAAGAATAAACCCTGACACATCTCCCCCTCTCCCCATTCCCTCTCTCACAAATCCTCCGCGACTCTGCACCCTAAAAATCCATACCCTAAAAGCCCCCTCCAAACCGCACCTCTCCACCCCCGAACACCACAGCCACTAACCCTCTCAAAAATCCCTCTGTGCTTCTTACGCTCCTCTGTGCCCTTTGTGTTTAAACATTCATTTGAATCCAAACTCACTCCCTGAAATGCGCCACGACGACGAACGTTGGATGCGAGAAGCTCTCAGCGAAGCCCGCCTCTGCCTACGCGGCACTGATAACAACTCCGACGATGTCCCCATCGGCGCCGTAGTCGTCTTCGAGGGCCGCATCATCGCCCGCGCTCACAACGAAGTAGTTCTGCATAGCGACGCCACTCTGCACGCCGAACTCATCGCCATCCGCGTCGCCCTCGCCACTCTAAACCGTCCCCGTCTCGACGGCTCGACCCTCTACGTCACCCTCGAACCCTGCCCGATGTGCGCGGGCGCCCTCTGGCTCTCCCGCATCGACCGCATAGTCTTCGGCGCCCACGACGCCAAAGCCGGCGCCTGTGGCTCCCTCTTCGACATCCCCCGCGACCCCCGCCTAAATCACCGCCCCCAACTCAAAGGCGGCATTCTGGAAGCAGAATGCGCGCAACTGCTCAGCACATTCTTCCAATACCGCCGCTAAGCCATTAAACACAGAGAGCGCAAAGGCGCGAAGAAGAGAATTTTTAATCTTCTTCGCGTCTTTGCGCCTTCGCGAGACACCTCACTCTCAAAAATCTCTGTGTTTCTTATGTTCCTCTGTGCCCTCTGTGTTTAAAATCTTCTTACTTTCAAATGCGTCCCGACATTTTGCGATTTCGTCAGGTTCATCTCGACTTCCATACCAGTGAGCATATCGAGGGCATCGGCGCCGATTTCAACGCCGCGCAGTTTCAGGAGTGCCTCAAACGCGGCCACGTCGACTCCATCACCCTCTTCTCCAAGTGCCACCACGGCTACTCGTATCATTCGACCGATGTCGGCAAGCGCCACCCCCACCTCGATTTCGAGTTGTTGCCCCGCCAAATCGAAGCCTGTCGCGCCATTGATGTCAAATGTCCCATCTACCTGTCGGCGGGACTCGACGAGTGGATCGCCCAAACCCGCCCCGAATGGATAGCCATGTCGCGCGACGGCAAAATCCGCAACCCCCTCCAGTCCGGCTGGCGCACGATGGCCTTCGATACCGGCTATCTCGACTACCTCTGTGAGCAAATCCTCGAAGTCGTGCAATCACTCGATGCCAGCGACGGCATTTTCCTCGACATCATCGGCACCCGCGACAACTTCTCGCCACTGGGCATGGCGAACATGTTGGCCGAGGGCATCGACCCCACCGACGAGCGCGCCGTCAAAGGCTGGAACGAACTGGTGCTGCGCCGTTACTTCGAGCGTACCACGGCGGCTTGCAAAGAGGGCGATGCCGAACGCCGCGTATTCCACAACGCCGGACACATCCACAAAGGCGACTTCGACGCCATGCGCTGGAACTCGCACCTCGAACTCGAATCCCTCCCGACCGGCGGCTGGGGCTACGACCACTTCCCGCTCTCGGCGCTCTACGTCGGCACAACGGGCTTCGACTTTCTCGGCATGACTGGAAAGTTCCATACCACCTGGGGCGAGTTCGGCGGCTTCAAGCGCCCCGAAGCGCTCCAATACGAGTGCGCCGCCATGATCGCCCTCAACGCCAAATGCTCAATCGGCGACCAGTTGCACCCGCGCGGTGCCATGAATCCCGATACCTACGACCTCATCGGCGCCGCCTACTCCGAAGTCGAAGAAAAGCAGCAGTGGTGCCAACACGCCACGCCGTGGGCCGAAGTTGCTCTTCTCTCTGCTGAACCGCTCGGCACTTCGCGCGGCCAATCCTCGCGTAATTCCAACCCCGACGAGGGCGCCTCGCGAATGCTGCTCGAACTCGGTATCCCCTTCGAAGTCCTCGACCTCGAAGCCGACTTGCATCCTTATAAGGTAGTCATTCTTCCCGACGTTTTCACCCTCGACGAAGCCCTTATTCACAAACTCGAAGCCTTCATCGCGGGCGGCGGCAAACTGCTGCTTAGCGGCCAAAGCGGCCTCGACCTTTCAGGCCGTCAGTTCGCCAAATTTGTCGGCCTCAACTGGGCGAGCGCCAGCCAGTGGAACCCCGATTATTTGGTCCCCACTATCGAATCCCCGACCCCGCGCGTGCGTGGCCCCTTCGTCGTTCATGGCGGCGCCCAAAACGTCAGCGAGGGCAGGGCACCCGGCTCAAGAGTCGATTGGGAAACCCTCGCTACCCGCCGCGACCCCTATTTCAATCGCAACTACGCCCACTTCTGCTCCCACCAGCACACCCCCGACGCCACCGATAGCGAGTTCCCCGGTGTCCTCTCCAATGGCCGCATCGCCTACTTCGCCCACTCCATCTTCACCGCCTACCGCGAACTCGGCCAACCCCTGCTCCGTGATATGGTCAAAGACGCCCTCGCCTCCCTGCTCCCCTTGCCACTCATTCAGGCCAACTTGCCTTCCACCGCGCGCCTCTACCTCAACCAACAGCACGACCATAACCGCGCCATCCTCCATCTGCTGTACGCCACTCCCCAAAAGCGCGGAGCCGACGCCTCGCGCTGGGGCGAGGGCGCCCACATGGTCGAAGTCATCGAAGACCCCGTCCCCCTCCACGACGTGAAAGTAACCTTGCGTCCCAACCGCCCGGTGAAAAGCGTCCGTATAGTCCCCGAAGGTCCCCCCCTGGATTTCGCCTTCCATGTCGAAGAAGAAGCCATCTCCTTCACCGTCCCGCAGGTCTACATCCACCAAATGATAGAAATCAACTTCTAACTCTCAATTGCTCATCTCATCTGTAGGGGCGAACCTCGTGTTCGCCCTCCATCAGTTCCCCATCACGTTTGATCATAGGAGCTTATCCCCATCCAGTCGCGCGAAGCCTCTCTGTCTATTCGCCCATGCCCTCCTTCCAAAAATCTCTACTGCTGTTTCTGTCGCTCCTCGATCTCTTCTTCAACGCCCTATTACTCGTCCTGATGCTATCGAACTTGGCCGCCAAAGGCGCCACTCATGCCGCCCTGTTCGCAGTCATGCTGTTACTCAGCGGCGCCCAAATAGCCTACGCCCACAAAACCTTCCAGTCCTCCCAAAAACAGCACCCTTTGCTACAGGCGCTCTCTCTCAACCTGTTCATCAATCTAGGTTTCGTAGTCTTCGTACTCGCTGAAAACTCCGCCCGCTCATAACAGCAGACCATCACTAAGAAATAACTGATTGACACTGTTTTTACTTGAAGAGATGGATGCATCATGCTTACCTGATTCTGGGATTTTCTCACTTGCCTCCAATCCCTTCTATGACATCTGCGCGGGCGCTTTCTCCGGGAATTATTTTCCCGTTGCAGGCCAAACGTGGCCTCCTCGGCCAAAACACCGTGGGGCTACGACTACAAGACAACCACCATGCCACCGCCCCTGACGGCGACGCCTGGGGCTACATCCAAAGCGGCACTTGGAACGTAGGGTAGTGCCCCCCGCGCAACCAACTTCATTTCCGGTGGCGGCTCCTAAACCCTATTGAATTAACCAACATCGCGCCTCTGAAGTAAGGAGACGCGATGTGATATTTTGATTGGTGTAAAGAAATTAACATTGTCAGGTCTTAGCATCGAATAGGTATAATGCTCCTTCGATTCTGGCAGTTTTCTCACCCCGAACTCCCGTTTCATTCCATGAAAATCCAATCCGTTTTCCAGCGCGCTATCTGTGCGGGCGCGCTTTTGGTTGGCTTCGCTTCTGTGCAAAAAGCCGATGCCGCCACTTTTCGTGTGAGTAGTAATGCCGACTCTGGCCCCGGTACTTTGCGTCAAGCCATTCTCGATGCCAATACCGCTCGTACCGACGATACCATTATTCTCGATGACCTGACCTTGCTATCGTCGGTCCGAATCGACCTCAAGACAGGTGAACTGCGCATCGCCAATCGCGGCAAGCTCACCATCGAGATTCAATCTGCCGCTCGCTCTGGAGTCACAATTCGCGGTGGCTATCTCAGCCGCATCTTTAATATCGAAGCGGGCGCAAACCTCACCCTCAACCGTCTGACTCTCGACAGAGGATTCAGTACCGCAGGCGGCGCCGTCTTCAATAGCGGTCAGCTGACTGCCAACAATAGCTACTTCTACGATAACTTCACCGATGCCTCTGGCAATGGTGGCGCCATTTACAACGCTGGGCGTGGCCTCACCCTCAACAATACCACCTTCTATAAAAACACCACGCAACGCCAACTCGGTGCACAGGTTGGCGATGGCGGTGCCATCTACAACGCGGCGGCGGCGGGTCCCATCGCCATCACTGGTTGCATCTTTACCGAGAATGTATCAACCAATGGTGGTGCCATTTACAACGCCAGCACTAGTGCCATCACCATCAACAAAACCCGATTTGACCTGCACCGTATTTATGGCAATGGCGGAGTAATCGCCTGCGCTGGCAACCTCACCATTAGCAATAGCGCCCTCGTCAATAACTATGCGTCGCGTGAGGGGGGAGCTATTTACAACTGGGTAACTGGAACAAATATCCCATCCTTCCTCCGCCTTAGCAACAGCACCATTTCCTACAATAGCTGTGGGTTTAATGGTGGCGCCATCTATAATGCGGGCAGCGACTTAACGGTTGAAAGTTGCACCCTCACTGGCAATGACACCGATGAATCCTTCAATGGCGGCGGTATTTTTCATAGTAGCAATTATGCCTTCACTCTTAACAACAGCATTGTTGCTGGTAACACGGCAGGTACAAGGCGCGCCCCCAATATCTATGGCAATGTGACCTTCGGAGACTATAACCTCGTCGATGACACCACAGGTACAACCCTCACAGGCACCCATAACATCGTTGGCAAAGACCCGAAACTAGGCGGACTAATTGATAACGGTGGCCCTACCCCCACCCACATCTTACTGACTGGAAGCCCTGCCATTGATGCTGGTAAATCGACTCTGACAACCGACCAACGCGGCAACG
The DNA here is from genome assembly GCA_004172935.1 of bacterium. Taxonomy (GTDB): domain Bacteria; phylum Armatimonadota; class Abditibacteriia; order Abditibacteriales; family Abditibacteriaceae; genus Abditibacterium. The sequence continues at coordinate 12,212 of SDZD01000056.1, forward strand.
CGCGTCCCATTAATGTAGCCAACATCCCCAACGCACCCGGCGGTAATGGCAGTGACATCGGCGCTGTCGAGGTCAACGAAGCGCCACAAAGCGGGATGAGTCTGGTCGTGAACAAAACCGACGACCATAACGACGGCGTCTGTGGTGCCACTGATTGCACTCTGCGCGAAGCCCTCACTTTCGCCCGCGCAAATCGCGAGTCAGTGCCTTATGCCATCCCCACAACCATCACATTCGATTTAGTTGTGTTCGCCTCAAAGCAAACCTTGGAGTTCGCAGCTCCATTACCCGAACTCGATACCAATGTTAGCATCATCGGCCCCTCAAACCCCGGTTCCGGTGTGACTCTCAGCAGCACTCTCGGCGTCGATAGCGCGCTACATATCAGAGAAGGTTGGGCCAACCTCTCGAACCTGACCCTGAGAAGCGAATATGGTGACGATCTGCTTGTGGACAGTGGAACAGTAACAGTGAACGGCTGTTTGTTCGAGGAAGGCAGGAGAGGTATTAAGATCGGAGATGAGTCGTTTGCCCCAACCAGCTTGACGGTCAAGAACTCGACTTTCACGGGGCAACAGGATGTGGCGTTCCAAGCTTCCTCGACAAGCGTGACCGCAACCTTGGATTCTTGCACCATCACCCGCAACGTTCGGGGTATTCTCGTTCAAAATGGCACCGTACATTTGAAGAATTCCCTTGTAGTTGGTAACGACCTCAACATCGACACAACCAATGGCAAGCCCCTGGCGAGTAACGCCACAAGCATCGTCACTGGCACGGCCGAGCAAGCGGGCCTTGGTACGTTCTCGGATCGTGGTGGCCCGACCTTCACCTATTCTTTGCTGCCTGGAAGCCCGGCCCGCGATGCAGGTGCCACCACCCTCACCACCGATCAGCGCGGCGTGAAGCGCGATTCCAAGCCCGACATCGGCGCTTACGAGGCTAATGCCGCGCCCAGAATCGAATCGCTCTCACCTCTGAACGCCACCGATAAAGTTGGCACCAAGCGCACTTTCTCTATCACTGCCAGTGATCTCAACGGCGTGTCCAATATCAGAGAATTTTGGTTGATGGTTAATGAGCGCCTGTCGTGGAATGGCGGGGCCACACTCATCTATGTTCCTACCAACATTCCCACCGACGGCTTGCTCTATCTGCGTGCCGCCGATGGCCTGTCCTTTTTGCCCCCGATGGGAATTGGCGCCGGAGCCAGCACCAATGCCGCGCTCGATAATGGCGCCGTCAACATCTTGGCCCGCGATGTGAAAATCACCACGTCGGGCAACTCCATCACGCTTAATCTGCCCCTCACCATCCGCGATGGCTTGGTCGGCGTCAACCGTGTCTTTGGCCGCGTAGTCGATACATTTGGCGCCACCGACCCCTCCGCGACACCTGGCGACGATGGTTACCGCCGCTTTGGCAACTACACCGTCACCCCACAGTTCAGCGGCGCCACCAACAGCGCCCCAACGCTATCCAGGTTAACGCCAACCAATACCAACACCGCTCTCGATTCGTCAGGCTTTGGCCCCGTCCAGAACTTCACTTTCTATGCCGTCGATCCCAACGGCACGGGCGACATCGAAAGCATCTGGCTGATGGCGAACAAGCAGCGCAACTGGACCAATAGCGCCACCTTCATCTACACCCCGCGCACTCGCCGCCTGACGCTTCGCTCCGACGATGGCAACACCGCCCTCGGCGGCGGCATCATCGGTACCGATGGCATCATCGAGAACAGCCAGGTGCGCGTCGATCTTTCCAAAGTGCGAGTCCTCACCTATGGCGACGGAAAAACCTTCGGCATTATCTTGCCGTTGCAAGCCAAACGCGGCCTCCTCGGCCAAAATACCGTCTGGCTCCGTGTACAGGACAATCAGCGCGCCACCGCCCCTAACGGCGACGCGCAGGGCTACGTCCAAAGTGGTACTTGGAACGTAGGGCAGGGCACAACTCCCCGCTCTACCACTTCCACCACCATTTCTGCCGCTGGCTCATAAACCGTTAATCAATTCAAAACTCAACAGCGCGACCTTTTAATGAAGGCCGCGCTGTTGCATTCCCATAACGTAACATTAATAAATTGATAATGTTTGCGCTGGGAGACATATGGGTATAATAGTTGAGAATTTTTTGGGAATGTCCCCCGACACCCCGCCCCATTCATGAATATACAATCCGTTTTGCGCCGCGTGGCTTTCACCGGCGTCTTCCTCCTCGGCATTGGCGCGGCCCAACGCGCTGATGCGGCCACATTCGCCGTCACCAACACCAACCCTTCCGGTGCAGGTAGCTTGCGGCGGGCCGTTCTCGATGCCAACGATGCCCCCAGCGACGACATCATCACCTTCAATATCCCCACCAACACCATCGCTGTCAGTGGCGCCTTGCCCATCGCGAACAATGGCTCCCTTCTCATTGATGGCACAGGCGCAAGGCGCCCGCTGCTTGATGGCGGCGGCACCTCTGGCCTCTTCGTTGTTCGTCCGGGAGCCAATGTCACCCTGAAGGCTTTTGCAATCACTCGCGCTCTGGAAAGTGCTGTTACCAATCAGGCTGGTACTCTAACGATAGAGGGCGTCGATTTCTATTCGAATTCTGCGGCGAATCGACAGGGGGGCGCCGGATTCGGTGGCGCCATCAACAATCTGGGTGGCACCGTTCGTGTCACGAACAGCACTTTCAGCGACAATGTCGCGGGACCGGGAATCAGCGGCGGCGGCGGCGCTATCTCTAGCACCGGCACTGTACTCGTCAGCCGCTGCTCGTTTTTAAGCAATACCTCTGGTGCGGGCGGCGCTGTCTACAACAATGGCGGCACCGTCAGAGTCGATAATAGCACCTTCTTCGCTAACCGGGGCAGCGCCTTTTTTGTCAATAACACGGAGCTACTCATCGAAAGCTGCACCCTCACCCAAAACAGCGGCAACAATGGCGGCGCCATTTTCAGAAATGCAGGTTCGCTCACATTACATAGCAGCATCGTCGCCGGCAACACCAATCTAAATGGCAGCTTAGACAACATCTCCGGCGCCGTCACCGCTGGCGACTACAACCTCATTGATAACACGACGGGTACTACTCTCTCCGGCACCCATGACATCGTCTCGACAACCCCTAAACTCGGCGAACTCGGCGATCATGGTGGCCCCACGCAAACCGTCGCCCTCCTACCCGGTAGCCCTGCCATTGATGCTGGCAACACCGCCCTCACCACCGATCAGCGCGGCGTGGCCCGCCCACAGCGCAGTGCTCCCGACATCGGCGCCTTCGAGGTCATCAACACCGCTCCCCAATTCACTTCTCTTACCCTTGGCCCAGCCGCCCCGAAAACCGATGGCACCCTGACCGCGATACCTATGTCCACCGATGCCGACGGCGACACCCCCATTTACACCTACGTATGGCGTAAAAATGGCGGCGTCATCGAAGGTGAATCCGGCGCGATTCTCGACCTCTCCAAGCCGGGCAACGGCGACCTCGGCGACGCCATCACGGTTACTGCAATGGTCAGTGATGGGTTCGCCACGGGCGAACCCATCTCATCGGGTGTGGTTTACGTCGAAGATTTCACTCCTTCCGTTGTGTCGCTTTCGCCGCAAGGTGGCGCCGACCGGGTTGGCAACAAGCGCACCTTCACCCTCACCGTCAGCGACTTCGATGGTGCGAACGACATCCGCGAGGCATGGCTGCTCATCAATGATCGCCTCTCTTGGAATGCGGGCGCCACGCTCATCTATGTCCCCGATGCTGGAACGCCAACGAACGGCTTGCTTTATCTGCGTCAGGGCGATGCCTTCCTTCCTACTATGCGTATCGGCACGGGCGCCACTGCGGGCGCCGTCCTCGATAACGGCGCTGTGCGTGTCATCGGTAGCGAAGTCGCTGTCAACGTGGGCAACGATTCTAAAACGCTGATCTTGTCGTTACCTCTCACCATTCGCGAGGGACTTGTCGGCCAAAACCGCCTCTTCGCCCGCGTTGTCGACCGTCAAGGGGTTCTCGATGCCCTCTCCGAAGCAGGCGATGATGGTTACCGTCGCTATGGCAACTATACCGTCACCCCGCCATTCCCGACAGCCACCAATAGCGCCCCGACGCTTTCCAAGCTCAACCCCGCTAATACCAACACGGTTTTGAACTCGGCGGGCATCGCCCCCGCCCCCCAGAACTTCGGCTTCTTCGTCAAAGATGAGAATGGCTGGGGCGACATCGACAACGTCTGGTTCTTGGCCGGACAGGTGCGCAGCTTCCGCTTCACTGCCAACTTCGTCTTCTACCCCCGCACACGTCGCCTCTTCATCCGCTCCGACGATGGCACCACCTTGCTCGGCGGCGGACGTATCGGCTCGACGGGCATCCTCGAAAACTCGCAAGTGCGACTTGACCTCTCCAAAGTCAAAATGACCATAGTCGACGACAAGAGCTTCGGCCTCACACTGCCAATCCAGGCTAAAAGCCGCCTCTTCGGTCCCAATAAGGTCTGGTTACGAGTACAGGACAACCAACGCGCCACCGCCCCCAACGGCGATTACGAGGGATACGTCCTCGGCGGCACCTGGAACGTAACTCAGGGCACCACCCCTCGTTCCACTAATTCCATTTCAGCTGGTGGCTCCTAACCGCTAAATCCTCTTAATAACACAAGGGCGCGCTCTCAATTGGGCGCGCTGTTGTATTTCCATAACGTAACATTAATGAATTGATACTGTTTATTCTGGCGGATATATGAGTATAATTCTTGAGAATTTTTTGGGAATGTCCCCCGACACCCCGCCCCATTCATGAACCCACAATCTGTTTTGCGGCGCACGGCTTTTGCTGGCGTCTTCCTTTTGGGCTGCGCTATGACTCAGCGCGCCAATGCCGCGACTTTTACCGTCTCCAACACCAACGATTCCGGCGCCGGCAGCTTGCGTCAGGCCGTTCTCGATGCCAACGCCACCCCCGGCGCTGACAACATTCTTTTCGCCCCGACGCTCTTTTCGGTGCCACAGACCATCGTCCTCACGACAGGCGAATTGGCTGTCAGTGGCAGCGGCGGCGCTCTGACAATCGCTGGCCCCAATGCCGCCAAATTGACGCTCGATGCCAACAATAACAGCCGCATCTTCAAGCTGAATCCCGGCTCGAATGTCATCCTCTCCTCGCTGGTCTTTACCAATGCCACTGGTACTGGAAATGGTGGCGCTATCAGCAGTGAAAGCAGCACTTTGGCTGTCTATGACAGCACCTTCACTGGCAACAAAACTCTAAATGGTGGCAGCGGTGCCGCTATTTTCAATTTAGATGGCCCTCTGACAATTGATAAATGCCTCTTCTCCGCTAACACCGCCAATGCTCTCATCACTTCGGATGGTAGCGGTGGCGGGACAGCCGGAGCCATTGCAAATTTGGCTTACGGTGGTCGCTCCTCTGAATCTGCATTGCTCACCATCAATAGCAGCACCTTTGTGGGCAATGAGTCTCGTCAAGGCGGTGCCATACACAACAACAGTGGCAAAGTAGTCGTCAACAACAGCACCATCGTTCGCAATCGTGTTGTCGAAAGTCAGGGGTTCGGTGGCGCAGTGTCCACCGTTTTTGGTCCCGTATCACTGAATAGCTGCACCATCACAGCCAATGTCGCCGACCGAGGCTCCGCCGTCGCAGTCTTCGACGCCACCGCATCGCTCGACTTGAACAACAGCATCGTAGTGAATAACACCACCCTCAGCGGTGGCAGCGATCCGTTTTTTGGCCCCATTGCTTCGGGCGACTATAACCTCTTCGAATACACCGCTACTGGACGACCCGGCACCCACAACGTTGTCTCGACAGCCCCCAAACTCGGTGAGTTGGCCGACAATGGCGGCCCGACACAAACCATTGCCCTCTTGCCTGGAAGCCCCGCCATTGATGCGGGCAGCACCTCCCTCGCCACCGATCAACGTGGCATCGCCCGCCCTCAGCGCCGCGCCGCCGACATCGGCGCCGTCGAGATCGTCAACACACCTCCCCGTTTCAGGTTTTTGCGACTGGAGCCGCTCGCGCCAGACACAGACGGCACTATGGCTGCCTATCCTGAGGCTATCGATGTCGATGGCGATCCGCTCACTTTCAATTATGTGTGGCGCAAGAACGGTGTTGTCATCGAAGGCGAATCCGGCTCAACTCTAGACCTCTCAAAGCCAGGAAACGGCGACGATAACGATGCCATCACCGTTACAGTCACAGTAAGCGATGGGTTCGCCACGGGCGAACCCATCTCATCGGGTGTGGTTTACGTCAATAACCACATGCCTTCGGTCTATTTGTACGCACCTCAAAATGGTACGGACAAAGTAGGAACCAAGCGTACCTTCACCCTGGAAATGCACGATCACGATGGTGCGGGCGACATCCAGGAAGGATGGCTACTCATCAACGACCGCCTCTCTTGGAATGCGGGCGCCACTCTCATCTACGTCCCCGATGTCGGAACCCCCACCAACGGACTGTTGTATCTGCGTCGCGGCGATGCCTTCTTGCCCGCCATGCGCATTGGCGAAGGCGCCACAGCGGGTGCCGTCCTCGATAACGGCGCTGTGCGCGTCATCGGTAGTGAAGTCTCTGTCAGCATTGGAAGCGATATCAACAAACTGTTCGTATCCTTACCGCTCACCATTCGCGAGGGACTAGTCGGGCAAAATCGTCTGTTCGCCCGCGTTGTCGACCGTAAGGGTGTCCTCGATATAAGCGCGGCTGAAGGTGATTCTGGCTACCGTCGCTTCGGCAACTACACCGTGCTACCGCAGTTCGCGGGTGAAACCAATAGCATCCCGACTCTTTCCAAACTCAACCCCACGAATACCAACACGGTTTTGAACTCGGCGGGCATCGCCCCCGCAGCCCAGAACTTCGGCTTCTTCGTCAAAGACGATGATGGTTGGGGTGATATTGACAACGTCTGGTTCTTGGCCGGGCAGGTGCGTAGTTTCCGTGGCACCGCGAACTTCGTTTTCTACCCCCGCACTCGCCGCCTCTTCTTGCGCTCCGACGACGGCAGCACCCTTTTGGGCGGTGGAGTCATCGGCACGGCGGGCGTTCTCGAAAACTCGCAGGTGCGACTCGACCTCTCCAAAGTCAAAATGACCATAATCGACGGTAAGAGCTTCGGCCTCACACTGCCAATCCAGGCCAAGAACCGCCTCTTCGGCTCGAACAAGGTTTGGTTGCGCGTTCAGGATAAACAGAATGCCACTGCCCCTAACGGCGACGAGCAGGGTTATGTCCAAAGCGGCGCTTGGAACGTCGGACGAGCCACCACTCCCGGAACCCTAGGCGTCCTTTCCAGCGCACGCTCCTAACCACCGACCCTACTCGAATAACATAGCGGCGCGCTCTCAATTGGGGGCGTGCCGCTGTGTTATTCCAATACAAGAGATAACGGAATTGATACCGTTATTTGTTCACGAGATGGGGGTATAATGCTCCTTAGGTTCTGGTAGTTCCCTCACCCTGACTGCTCAATCTCTTCCATGACAATCCGATCTATTCTGCGCCGCACCATTTGTGCGGGCGCCTTGTTTTTGGGCTGCGCTGTGGCTCAGGACGTTCAAGCCGCCAACTTCGTTGTCACCAACACCAACGATTCCGGCCCAGGCAGCTTGCGACAGGCCGTTCAGGACGCCAATAGCGTAGCTTCCAACGACACCATCACCTTCGATAAGCAAGCCTTCCGATTCTCAAGCACCATCAAACTCGTTTCGGGCGAGTTGGTCGTTGTCCCCAACGGCACCCTTTCCATAAATGGCCTCGGCTCCAATCTGGTAATTATCAGCGGCAACAGTACCAACCGCATGTTCAATGTCGCGCTCAAAGCCAATCTCAGCCTCTCTAGATTGGAACTCAGCGAGGGCTACAACCGTGCTGCGGCCTCTCTTCACACTGGCGGCGGCGCCATTTTCAACGAAGGCACTCTCACCCTCTCCGATATGCTTGTCGCTGGCAACCGAACCATCATCAATGGTTATGGTGGAGCCATCTATAACAGCGGTGGTTTCGTCACCATCAACAACTGCCAACTCGACTCCAATACTACCCTCGATGACAGGGGCAACGGCGGCGGCGAGGGTGGCGCCATCTACAGCGGCGGCGAAGCGGCCAGAGTCATCATTAATGGTGGCACCTTCTCTGGCAACAGTTCGGGGTCTGGTGGAGTCATCCGCAACGATTTCAATAGCACCCTGACAGCCAATCAGTGTATTTTCTCCTACAATTCGGCCCTTGGCGGCGGAGCCGTCTTCAACTCCGGTCTATTCGTCTTCACTGGGGGTAATTTCCTCCACAACAAAGCTATTAATGGCGGGGCGCTTTTCAACGCTGCTGGTAACGCCATCCTGCGCAACTGCACCTGCGCCTACAACACGGCCACCGAATATGGTGGCGTGATGGCCAACAATACTAACAGCGCAGGACGTGCCAACCTCACTGTCGAAAGTTGTACCGTCGTCTTCAATACTGGGCAGTTCGGCGGCGCCATCTTCAATATTAGCCCCAGTCGTCTCGTCCTCAACAACAGCATCATCACCAATAGCACCATTGGCGAAAACGGGCAGGGCAGCATCTATGGCCCCATCACCGAAGCCAACTATAATCTCGTCGATGTTCCCGAAGGTGTCACATTACCGGGGAGCAACAACATCGTTAACCGCGGCCCCCTGCTCGGAACCCTCGCCTACAACGGCGGTCCCCTCCAAAACTTCGCCCCCTCCAATATCAGCCCTGTCATTGATGCAGGCAACTCCACCCTCTCCACCGACCAGCGCGGTTTCAACCGCCCCATCTCTATTGCCGGGCGCCCCACACCGGGCAACGGCAGCGACATCGGCGCCTTCGAGGTAAGGTATTTGTCCCAGAACGGCCCCAATTTCGTCGTCACTAAAACCGACGATCACGACGATGGCTCCTGTGATGTCACCGATTGCACCCTGCGCGAAGCCATCACCGCTGCCAACAACGACCCCGATACCTCGGTCATCAGCTTCTCTCCGATATATTTCGGCTTATCGAAGAACACCATCCCAATCAAATCTTCTCTCCCTCTGCCACCTATCACCAGCGACATGAGCATCAACGGTCCTACAGCGCTTGGAACGGGAGTTACTGTTACTGGCATCAACAGCGGTCTCACTATTTCTGGAGGCGTGGTTAATATCTCCAATCTCACTTTCTCTCATGCCGGTTCGGGGGGCATCATCAATTTTGGTGGCGCCCTCAATGTCCACTCCTGCACTTTCGACGACTGCAACATTGGCATCCAAAACGGCAACGGAGAATATCTACCTCTGACGGTAACCAACTCCACCTTCGTCAATAACCAACTCGCAGGCATCTTCAGCAGCCAGTCCTCGACTGGTAATCTCGCCAAAATCGACTCCTGTACCTTCACCCAAAATACCTCTGGTCTCTTTATTCAGGGCGGAGTCGTTGAGGTAACCAACTCCATTATCGCCGGCAATTCCAACGACATCGAACATTTGGGAGGCGTATTCAATAACCGTGGTTTCAACCTCATTGGCGGAACTTCTCAAGCGGCAGGCCTCGACCCCATCGGCCTGAAAGATAACGGTGGTCCCACCCCAACTGTCGCCTTGTTGCCCACTAGTCGCGCCATTAACGTGGGCAAAACAACCCTCACCTCCGATCAGCGCGGCCTACCTCGCGTCGGCACTCCCGACATCGGCGCCTACGAAAACGCGCCTCCCTCGGTCGTTTCGCTTTCACCGCAGAACGTCACCGACAAAGTCGGCGCCAAGCGCACCTTCACTCTCACTGTCAGCGATGCCAGTGGCGCCGCCGACATCAAAGAGGTGACCTTCCTCATCAACGACCGCCTTTCTACAGAAAGTGGAGTCGTCTTTCGATATGTGCCCAGACCCGGCTCACCCACCGATGGTCAGTTATATCTGCGCTATCTCCACGGCGCCAACGGCTACTTGCAACCCATTCAAATTGGTATGTTCGCCGACCCACGCGCTGTATTGGATAACGGCGCTGTAAACCTCGTCTCCCGCGACGCCAAAGTGACCTCTTCCGGTGGCACTCTGACGATCAGCCTCAGTCTCACCATCCGCGATGGTCTGGTCGGTAATCAGCGTCTGTTCGCCCGCGTGGTAGATAGAGGCGAAGTCACCGACCCCGCCACTACCCCCAGCGATAGCGGCTACCGTCGTTTCGGTACCTACACCGTGTTGCCCCAATTCGCCGGAGTCACCAATAATGTCCCGACCCTCTCGCGCCTGACTCCGGCTACGGCCAACTCACAGGTCTTTAATGGCCCGATAAAATTTAGCTTCTTTGCCGCCGACCCCGATGGCACAGGCGACATCGACAGCGTCTGGTTCATGGTCGGCAAAGAAATCAACTGGGCGCGCAGCGCCACCTTCGTCTACACCCCGCGCACCCGCCAACTCTACCTGCGCTCCGACGACGGCAACTCCTTCTTAGGTGGTGGCGTCATCGGAACCGAGGCAACCCTCCAAAACTCCAAAGTGCGTGTGCGCCTCTCCGATGTGCGCGTTCTCACCTACGGCGATGGTAAAACCCTCGGTTTCGTCCTACCAGTAGAGGCCCTCAATGGCCTCCTCGGCCAAAACAAAATCTGGCTCCGTGTCCAAGACCGACAGGGAGCCACCGCCCCCAACGGCGACGACCAAGGTTACGTCCAAAGCGGCACTTGGAACCTAGCTCAGAGCACAGCCCCCCGCTCCAATATCTCCATCTCCGCCGCAGGTTCCTAAACCACCAATCCCCAAAGCAACAGCGCGCCTCTTCAGCGGGGCGCGTTGTTGTTATTCAAGCTCACAATTACCATGACCCCACAGCAAGCTAATGCGCTCGCCCATCGCTTAACCCGCATCTGGCAACCCGAAGAGGCCACTTCCAACCTCTCCAACTACGGCAAATTCTCCTTCAATGGACGTTGGGCAGATGGACTAAACCTTCGCATCGAACAGGAAGACGAACTCCAAATCGAACTTCTTCACGACAACCAACTCCTCCTCACCGCCTATTGCGACGACCTCTGGGACGAAACCGACACCTGCCAGCCAAAGCAGCGCCAAAAGGTCGAAAACCTCGTCGCCCATCATCTCCCTTCTTTCCGCCGCAACAGTTGGCTCAGCGGTGAAGACATCGAAGCCACCCCCCACGAAAAAGCCGAGTGGATACAAGGCTTCACCCACGAGGAACTCGAAGCATGGAATTTGAAACTTTAGACGAGGAAATCAAGTTCGAAGCGAAGCGAATAGCTATCGTGGCCCTCCAAAGCCGGGGCGTCTATGTCCCTCTTTTGGCATTGGAATAAATCGGTTATACTAAATACAATGAAATAGGGGTGCAACTACGAGACGCCCTTAAAAAAATACCTTATTTTACCCCTCTCGCGAAACCCTCTGTGCCTTATTTCTCAATAAGCCCCCAAAGATTGAATAAAGATTGAATAATCAATCTTTTACCCAATTTTACGCTCAAAGCTAAACACATTCCCCCATTAAGTCAATCTTTCGAATTGATTTAACCCGCCAAAAAATTGAATAACCCCCGAAATTCATTAATTCCGAGGGTTATTCAATTCTCATTAACGAGAAGTTTTAGTTAGCGGCCAGAGCCGCTTTGATGGCGGGTTCCAGTTCCTCACCACGAGCGCCGATAGCAGCGATTTTGCCGTCTTTGCCGATGAGGATGGTCGCAGGAATAGCGCGCACGTTGAACGACGTGGCGATTGGTCCATCCCAGTAGCCATCATAAACCTGACGCCAGGGCATTTCTTTTTCTTTGATGAACTTGGTCAGCGGGGGCACGCTCTGGTCGAGCGAGATGCCGAGAACGTCGAAGCCCTGTCCCTTGTACTTGTCGTAGTTGGCCTTCACGTTGGGCAGTTCGCCGATGCAGGGGCCGCACCATGTCGCCCAGAAGTCGACGAGGGTTACTTTGCCCTTGAACTGTTCGAAGGTGATCTCTTTGCCGTCGATGTCTTTGGCGCCAGCGGGCAACGACAATGGCAGAGCGCCCACTTTGGCGCGCACTGTCGGGTTCGAGAACTTCTCGACTTTAGTGGCACCTGCGGGAGGCGTGAAATCGAAAGTGCCAGCGGGAGCATCGCCATCAATTTTGATGTCGGTGAAATTGTCGGTGATGACCTGCTCTTTGCCGTCCGCCATCTTCAGTTTCGCTTCGATGCGGTGAACCAACTTGTCCTCGGTGCCAACATAGAAGATGTAGGTCAGGTCGAACGGCTGTTTCTCGGCTTTGACGGTGGTGACGACGATAGGAGTAACTGCCACACCGTCTACGGTCGTGGCCTCGCCCTTGGTGAAGGAGCTGGATTTATAGCGCACACCTTCACGGAACGGGTCCAGGCCAGCTACAAAGCTGGGGAACGCGATGCCGCCGATGTTGGTGTTCGCCAGAAAATTGCGAGGGTTGGTGCCATCGGCGGGTAACACGCGAGGGCTGGAGGTGTACTCGAAAACATCGTTGGGCTTTTGCATGATGATGGTTTCGGTTGGGGTGTACACCTGTAAAGAGGTCAGTTCGCCTTTGTCATCCAACGAAGTCACTTTGGCAGTGGCGGGAGCGCTGAACTGGATGAGCTTTTTGCTGGAGCCATTGCTGTGCATGATGCTCAACGTTTTGGCTTTGCGGTAGCGTTCGACGGTTTGATCGAACAGTGCTTTGGCTTGCGGATCGGTGGCGGGCACCGCGACGGCGGCGGGTGCTGCGGGTGTCTCTGGTGCCTGAGCGAAGACGGGCGCAGTTGTCGCGAGCAGACCCAGACCAATGGTGAGGATGCGAGCTTTAGCAATGTTTTGAATGAAACTACTCATGATTTTCCTGGACGTGCAGTGAACGCTGCTATTTGGTTTTCGGGCTAGTAATGGCCTATCGAAGGTCGGTTCGGCCAGTTCTCCTCTGGCGACCTAATAGTTTAAGAGACAACGCTGTGTAAGCGTCTTCCCCCACCCACACTAGAGATCGCTGATTTTCTGGAAAACACCTGAGAAATGGGCGCTCTTTTAAGCGACTCCTCGTTAAAACTTAACGTTATCTGGGTATAATCTCAGAGTAATTGGCATCGCCTCCCCGATGCCCACCCCATCTATGATTCATAGTTCTTTCTTGCGGCGCTGCGCCTCGGCGTGCGCCATCCTCCTCGCACTGGGGGCGACTCAAGCGGCCCACGCCGATAACTTCATCGTCACTAATGCCAACGATTCCGGGGCTGGCAGCTTGCGTCAAGCCATCATCAACGCAAACGCTACCCCCGGCGATGACTCTATCTCCTTCGAAAAGCCAACCTTCGATACTCCCCACACTATTACCCTCACCTCTGGTGAGATGGTAATTGCTAACAGTGGTCAGCTTTTCATCGGGGCCAACAACATCACCATTGATGCGAGCGATGCCAGCCGCATCTTCAACATCCAGTCGCCCTCCACGGTCAGCATTTCCGGCTTCACCTTCGTCAAAGGCCGCAGTTCGGGCAATGGTGGCGCTATTCTGAGCAGCGGCAACTTAGCTCTGCGTAACTGCACCTTCGCCAACAACAATGTCGCTCCCGGCGGCGGCGGCGGAGCCGTGGCCAACATCGGCGGCACCTTGACCATTAATGGCGGTGCCTTCAACAACAACGCCAACTTCGCCGTCGATGGCAGCACGGGCGAGGCAACTGGCATCGGTGGCGGCGCCATCTACAACGCGGGCACGGCCACAGTCAGTGGCCTCACCTTTTTAGGCAACATCTCGTCGCGGGGCGTTGGCGGCGCCATTTTCAACAATGATGGCTGCTCGTTGAGCGTAAGCAAAACCAACTTCGTCAACAATAACACCCTCACCCCCACAAATCAGTCGGCGGGCAGCGGCAGCGCCATCCAAAACGAAGGTCGTCTTACCGTCGATGCCACCTACATTAGCGGCGGCAGCAGTGCCACCGGAGGTGGAATCGCGAACGTGGGAGGAGAAGCTTCTTTCACGAACTGCTCTTTCTACGGTAACAGAGGCTTCGTTCGCGGCGGCGCCATTAGCAACGCCCCTTCCCAGAGCGATGCTGCCACCCTGTCCCTCGAAAGCTGCACCATGATTTATAACCTTGGCAGCGTCGGGGCGGCCATCTACAGCCAAAGCGAAGCGACCTTGAATGTGAGCAACAGCATCGTAGCCAAGAACGATACGAACCAGCAATCCGGTTCCAACATTTCTGGCACTATCGCAGCGGGCGACTACAACCTCATCGACGTAACGGCAGGTGCCACTCTCTCAGGCACACACAACATCATCGGACAAGACCCTCGCATTGATGGCCCTCACTACTACGGTGGCCCCTCGCAAGTGTTCCGCATCGCTGCCGACAGTCCTGCTGTTGATGCTGGCAAGTCGGCTCTCACCGTCGATCAACGCGGCGGCAAACGCCCCCGTGACATCGCTGGCGTCCCCAATGCCGAAGGCGGCAACGCCAGCGACATCGGCGCTTTCGAATACGAGCCATCGCAAACTGGCCCCAATTTCGTCGTCAACAGCACTAGCAACCACAACGATAGCGAGTGCAGTCCCGACGATTGCACATTGTCCGAAGCCGTCTTCATTTCCAACAATGTCCCCGGTGCCAATACCATCACCTTCGACCCGGTGGTGTTCGCCAGAAGGCAGACAATTACGCTAGATACTATATCGCTCTCTGTTTCCAGCGAGATAAATATTATCGGCCCCACTGTTTTTGGCACGGGTGTCACTATCAATTCCATCTCTGCGCCATTCAGCGGCATTACTGTGTTGCAAGGCCCGCTTACTGTCTCAAATCTCACTTTTCAAGGTCGCACTGCCGGAATATCTTCATATCGTGACACGCTAACGGTGAACTCCTGTACCTTCATCGGCTGTCGCATCGGTGTTCAAAACGGAACGTCCGCGTTGAGATCAAGTGTTTCGACGATAAATAATTCGACGTTCGTGGGTTGTACTTATGCAGCCATCGAGTGCAATCGCTCCAACCTCTCCAATGTCGTCAACATTAACTCCTGCACCATCGCCAACAATAACTATGGCCTGAGAGTTAATGGCGACACCGTCAACCTGTCCAACTCGCTTGTAGTCGGCAACTCGAACGCCAACATCAATAATGTGGCCGGCACGGTCAACAGTGATTACAGCATCACCACGGGCACTTCCGCCGATGCAGGGCTGGACCCCAAAGGTCTTGGCTACAACGGAGGCCCGACCCAGACCATCGCCCTCATGCCGGGTAGCCCCGCCATCGACCAGGGCAACACCACCCTCACCACAGAGCAGCGTGGTCTGGGCCGACCATCCGACCTCAAAGACATCCCCAACGCGCAGGGTGGCAACGGCTCGGACATGGGCGCCTTTGAACTCAACGAAGAACCCACAAGCGGCTTGTATCTCGTGGTCAACACCGCCGACGACCACGACGACGGCGTTTGCGGCGCCGCCGATTGCTCGCTGCGCGAAGCCATCAATCTCGCCAACGTCCCGAACGGGGCGCGAATCATCACCTTCGATTATGCGGTGTTCGGGGGCCGCAAAACGACCATCTTCATCAAAGGCGAAGCCCCGGTCATTCGGAGCAACGTCGGCATTCTGGCGCCCTTCACCGAAGGCTCCGGCGTCACCATCGAAAACCCCAACGCCACTTCCGGCTACGCGCTGCGCATCGAGAACGCTTCTCCTAACCTCACCTACCTCACGCTCAAGGGCTACAACGCCCTCTTTAATGGGGCTGGCGGTCAACAGACGACGACTGCTGAATCTTGCACCTTTATCGGGCGCAATGTCGGCATCCAGAGCTACAGCAATATGCAGCTTTCCAACTGCACCGTCACTGGAAGTCAGGCCAGCGGAATTTTGAATCGCTCTGGAACCCTGTCGCTGATTCACTGCACCGTTGCGGGCAACAATCAGGGACTCAACATCGAGGCTGGCAGCGCCACCCTCACCAATACTCTCATCGCTGGCAATACCACCAACCTCGCAGGTTTGGCTCCCGTCGGTGGCACCAACAACATCACTGCTGGCACTGCCACCGAAGTCGGTCTTGCCACCGACCAACAGGGCAACGCCCTGCTGGCCGATAATGGGGGCCGTACACCAACCATCGCCTTGCTTGCTGGCAGCCTCGCTATTAATGGTGGTACTGGCTCGGTGAGCTACGACCAACGTGGTGTAAGGCGCGACTTCACCCCCGACATCGGCGCCTACGAATTTGTGCCACCTCCATCGTATGCCCCCTCGGTCGTCTCACTTGCGCCGCTGGGCGCCACCGATAAAGTCGGCACTAAGCGCACCTTCACCCTTACTGTCAGCGATGCCAACGGCATTTTTGACATCAATGAGGCGTGGTTAATGATTAATGAGCGCCTTTCCTGGAACGGCGGCGCCACGCTTATCTACGTGCCCAGCGCCACCTCGCCCACCAGTGGTCTCCTCTATTTGCGCGCCGCTGATGGCCTGTCCTTCCTACCTGCCATGCAAATTGGCGTTGGAGCCAGCACCAAAGCCGCCCTCGATAATGGCGCCATCAATGTTCTCGCCCGCGATGTCAAAGTCACCACATCGGGCAACTCCATCACGCTTAATCTGCCCCTCACCATCCGTGACGGCTTGGTCGGCGTTAACCGCCTCTTCGCTCGTGTCGTCGATAAAAATGGCGCTCTCGACCCAACAGCTGGCCCCGGCGATAACGGCTATCGTCGCTTTGGTAACTACATTGTCCAGCCGCAGTTCGCGGGCGAAACCAACAGCGCCCCGATACTCAGCAAACTGACGCCAACCACCACCAACACCGCTCTCACCACGGCGGGTCTTGGCCCCGTCCAGCAATTTAGCTTCTTTGCCGTCGATGAGAACGGCACAGGCGACATCGAAAGCGTCTGGTTCTCAGCGGGCAAGCAGCGTAACTGGACCAATAGCGCCACCTTCATCTACACGCCGCGCACCCGTCGCTTGGTGCTGCGCTCCGATGACGGCAACAGCTTCCTCGGCGGCGGCATCATCGGCACGCCGGGCATCATCGAAAACTCACAGGTGCGCGTCGATCTTTCCAAAGTCCGAGTCCTCACCTACGGCGATGGTAAAACCCTTGGCATCATCCTGCCCGTACAAGCTAAACGCGGCCTGCTTGGCCAAAACAAAGTTTGGCTGCGGGTGCAAGATAACCAACGCGCCACCGCGCCCAATGGCGACGAGCAGGGATACGTCCAAAGCGGCACCTGGAACGTAGTGCAGGGCAGCACCCCGGCCATCTCCGCCTTTTCGGCTGCTGGTTCCTGAGGCCACCCTCAATGGCTGAAACAGCAAAAAGGCCACTCATTCGAGTGGCCTTTTTGCTTTGATGAAGGAACGGGAGATATGATCAAACAGTTCCGCCCAAGTCCGGGGGAACCTGGACGCCCCCTATCTAGAACGATTCTTGCCAAGAGAAAGGTTCGTGTCAAGGAAACTCACCCATCCCCTCTTCTTCCCCATCCTGATTTCTTGTGCTCGACTTCTCTATTGGAATAGTTGCGCCCTTCCCACTCTAAGCGCCCAACTATGGCGTACCAAACGCACAAAAGCCTCCCGAAAATTCGAGAGGCTTTCTTGTGTTTGATCTTTGAGAATCAGGTTGTGGCGTTGAGGTTGCTGGCCGTGCTGTTGAAGGTGTTCTTGATTTTGTTGCCCAACAGGGTCAAAACGCCGATAACGACGATGGCGATGAGCGAGATCAGCAAACCATATTCAACGAGGGTCTGGCCCTCTTCTTCTTGCAAAAACTGTTTGATCATGATGATTTTTTGTGTGTCTATCCTTGTAAATTTGCGCGTGGTGCAGGAGTTCTAGAGTTGAGTTGGCTTCGTTTTGCCCCCGGCCTCATCTCGTCCGTTCCTCTCGACCTTGCTGATTACTATCTAGAAACATTGTTGCCATTTGAAAAATAATTTTCAGAACGTTTCGTTGTGCCAATTACCTCGCTGATTCGCGCCCCTACAAAAGTCCCTGATTAAAAAACGCCTTGCCGAAATCTCAAATTTAAGGTTGATTTAACTCTGCAGTAACAGCAGTTACCCTACAATAAAAGGACAAAGTTTGATGATTGTAAATTCACCGCGATTCGATTTGGTGGTAGTTGGAGCTGGTATCGTTGGCCTCGCCCATGCTTATCAGGCCGCAAGGGCAGGGCGTAAGGTGTTGGTCTGCGAACGCAGCCCGCGCGCTATGGGCGCTTCGGTGCGTAACTTCGGCATGATTTGGCCCTCTGGGCAGGCGCAGGGCTTCGTACAGGAAATCGCCCTGCGCTCGCGCGACCACTGGTTGCAGGTGGCGAAAGGGGCCGGGTTATGGCACAACCCCTGCGGCTCGTTGCACCTCGCCTACGCCGACGACGAAATGCAGGTTCTCGAAGAGTTCGTGCAATTCGGAGCCTCCCAACTCGATGTGCGATTGTTATCGCGCGACGAAATCGCCGCTCGTTATGGCGCCGTCAAACTCGATGGGCTGCGCGGTGGCCTGTTCTCCTCCGAAGATGTTTGCGTCGACCCGCGCCAATCTATCAGCGAAATCCCCGCTTACCTGCAGCGCGAGTTCGGCGTCGAGTTTCGCTTCAACACTGCCGTCATCGGTTGGGACGCAGGAGTCGCAAAAACCTCACGCGGCGATGTATCAGCTTCTCACTTACTCGTGTGTGGTGGCGACGATTTCCAAACCCTGTTCCCCGAAACCTTCGATAGCAGCGGCCTCATTCGCTGCAAACTCCAGATGATGCGTTCGCAGCCTCAGGGAGCCGACTCGCAGCTGGACGTTATGCTGGCTGGCGGACTCACGTTGGGCCATTACGCTTCGTTCGAGGCGTGTCCTTCGCTGCCTGCGCTCAAACAGCGCTTTGCGCGCGATTTGCCCGATTACAAACGCTGGGGCATTCACGTCATGGCCTCGCAACACGGCACCGGGGAAATCACCATCGGCGACTCGCACGAATATTTCAATCTCGATTCGCCCGTGCCGCCCTTCGACCGCGATGAAGTCGATAGCCTCATTCTCGATTACCTCAACACCTTCTTGAATGTGCCCGACTTGAAAATCGCCCAGCGTTGGCAGGGGGTTTACGCCAAACACCCCGAAAAAACCTTCTTTGTCGCTCACCCCGCCGAGGGCGCAACTGTTGTGGGCGGGGTCGGCGGCGCTGGCATGACGCTTTCGTTCGGACTCGCCGAAAAAATCATCAAGGAACTCAACTGAAAACCATGAAAATCGAACTCGTTGTATTTGATATTGCCGGAACAACCGTCGAAGACGATGACGCCGTTAACGATAGTTTTCGCGCTGCTCTCAATGGCGCCGGACTCGAAGTACCCTACGAAGTTGTGAATGCCCGTATGGGCTTCGCCAAACCCTATGCCATCCGCGAAATCCTTTATGAAGTGCAGGGCAGTGCCGACGATAAACAGGTCGAAACCATCCACTCCGATTTTGTGGCGCGTATGATCGACTACTACGAAACCACCCCGAAGCTCCGCGAAGTCCCCGGCGCCCGCCAAACCTTCGACACTTTGCGAGCAGCCGGAATAAAGGTCGCGCTCGACACTGGCTTCTCGCGTCCCATCACCGACATCATCCTGCGCCGCCTCGGCTGGATTGAGGGTGTTGTCGATGCCACGGTTTGCCCCGAAGAAGCGGGCGCCGGACGCCCCCAACCGCTGATGATTCGTTCTCTGATGGCCGAGTTAGGCGTCTCCGACCCGGCGTGCGTTGCCAAAGTCGGCGACACCCCCTCCGATATGGAAGAGGGAGCCAATGCAGGCTGCTCCTACATCGTGGGCGTCACTGGCGGCACTCACTCGCGCGAACAACTCGAAATCTACCCGCACACCCACATCATCGGCACCGTCGCCGAACTGCCCGCCCTCCTACTCGTGTAAATGACCCTTTATCTCCCCCTTAATGTCGTTGTGCTTCACTACCACGTTCGTCCTGACAGCTTTTAATTGCCGTGTTACCTTCAATTTTCCGTTTTCCTGTGTTGTGCGTCGGCGCCGCGTTGCTCGTGACTGCCGCTGGATGTGGCTCTAATTCCGCGACCCCTGCGTCGTCTGCAACTGGCGAGGGGGCGACAGCCAAAGCTCCCACCAGGCTCACCATCGGTTTCGTCCCCACCCAGGAAGCTGATAAGACCTCGCAAAACGCCGCTCCGCTCGTCGCCTACCTCGAAAAAGAGTTGAAGATGCCAGTGACGGCTTTCACCGCCACCAACTACGCGGGTCTCATCGAAGCGATGGGTTCTGGCAAAGTCGATGTCGGCGAACTCCCCGCCCTCGGTTATGTGTTGGCCAACGAGCAAAACGGTGCCAAGTTGTTATGCCAGACCACGCGCGACGGTAAAAGCACCTATCGCACCCAGTTCGTCGCCCTCGCCTCGTCGCCACTGAAGAAAATCGAGGAAGCCAAAGGTAAAAAGATGGCGTTCGTCGATCCCGGTTCGACTTCGGGCTACCTGTTCCCCGCTGCCTACCTGAAGAAAGAGGGCTTCGACCCCGAAAAGTTCTTCTCGCAAACCACCTTCGCTGGCTCCCACGATGCCGCCATCATCGCGGTTTATAACGGCGATGTCGATGTCGCGGCGGTTTACGAGGACGCCCGCAACGTGGTGTCGCGTAACCCCGCCTATAAGGATGTCAAGTCCAAAGTCAAAGTCATCGGCTACAGCGCCCCCATTCCCAACGAAACTTTCTCGACGCGCGCCGACTTAGACCCAGCCCTGTCGGCCAAAATCCACGACGCGCTGTTGACCTACGCCAAAACGCCCGAAGGCAAGAAAACGCTGAACAGCATTCTCGATGTCGACGGACTGCACGACGGCAAAGACAGCGATTACGACGTGGTGCGCCAGACCGCCAAAACGATGGATTTGGGGCCAGACTCACTGGGATAACAGGCGCAGAGTCGTGCCTTTGGGGGGACAATTTCGATGACTACAGACAAATTTGCCGCGACCTCGGAGAGTCCGATTTCGGTTGCCTTTGATAACGTGAGCCTGACCTATCCCAACGGCCATCAGGCGCTCAAGAACGTGTCGTTGCAGCTCAAGCGCGGCGAGTTCATCGTCATCGTGGGCCTATCGGGCGCCGGAAAATCGTCGCTCATCCGCTGTGTCAACCAACTGGTGAGCCATACCTCTGGCCGCGTTCTGGTCGGCGGCGAAGATGTAGGGGCGATGTCGCCGCGCCAACTGCGCGTCGCCCGCTCCCACATCGGCATGATTTTTCAGGGCCACAACCTCGTCAAGCGCTCGACAGTCCTCAAAAACGTGCTGACAGGCCGCTTAGCGACTCTCCCACTGTGGCGTTCGCTGTTGGGCCTGTTTCCGCACTCCGATGTCGCACTCGCCCACGAGTGTTTGGAGCGCGTCGGCATCTCCGAAAAAGCTTTCGTGCGCGCCGACCGACTTTCGGGCGGACAGCAGCAGCGTGTCGCCATTGCCCGCGCTCTGGCGCAGGGGCCGAAGGTGCTGCTGGCCGATGAGCCTGTTGCTTCGCTCGACCCGCCTACGGCCCATCAGGTCATGCGCGACTTGAAGCGCCTGTCGCGCGAAGAAAACCTCACCACTCTGGTCAACCTGCACTTTGTCGATATGGCGATGGAGTACGCCGACCGAGTCATCGGGATGCGCGCGGGCGAAGTCGTTTTCGATGGCCCCGCCAGTAGCATGACCGAGGCCACCTTCGAGGAAATCTACGGACGCAAAATTCGCCCCGACGAGCGACAGGCGCCCGTTGAGAGTGCCGACGCCGCACTCGAAACCTCCGAACTCGAAGCATCTCCCTCGCCGCTGGGAGTGGCGCTCGTCGCCTGACCCACTCTCATGGCTACCTCTGCACCTCTTCTTCCCGGCTCCACCGCGCGGGCGATACCGCGCGCGCCTTTCCCGTGGCGTGCCATCGCCTGGGCTATCGTGGTGTTGGTTGTCGCCGCGTGGAGCGCGCACGGCATCGGCTTCGATGGCGCCGCTTTCATCAACGGCTGGCCCCAGATGACAGCCTATTTCGCCAAGTTAATGCCGTGGTCGGGGCGCGGTTGGCCGCTGGCCTACGCCTCCGAAATCACCGCGCGCATGGCCGAAACCCTGAAGATTTCGCTCAGCGCCACCGTGTTGGGCGTTGGGGCTGCCCTGCCATTCGTTCTCGTCGGCACTCGCCCACTGGCCCCCGGTAACGTCACCTATCAAGTGGCGCGCGCCCTCCTCAACCTCATTCGTACCATCCCCGACCTCGTTCTGGCCGCGCTACTGGTGGCAGGGTTAGGCTTAGGCCCATTGCCTGGTATGCTGGCGCTGGCGATTCTGACCTTCGGCATCATCGCCAAGCTGTTGGCCGATGCCATCGAAACCCTCGACTTAGGCGCGCTCGAAGCCATCGAAGCCGTCGGCGGTACGCGCTTGCAGGGCGCCCTCTTCGCCGTCTGGCCCGCCATCCAAAGCCAGTTCTGGTCGTTCACGCTCTACTGCCTCGAAGTCAACGTGCGCGTCGCGGCGGTATTGGGGCTGGTGGGCGCGGGCGGCATCGGCCAAATCCTCATCCGCGACATCAACTTCTTCAAATATGGCCGCGTCGGGATGATTATCGCCGCCACTTTTTTGGTGGTCTTCATCATTGACACCATTTCGGGCTACGTGCGGGAGAAACTGAAATGAAAGCCTCCAACGCCTCGAAAATCCAGCGCATCGTTTACAGCGCACTCTTTGCGGCGGTGCTGTTATGGAGCTTCACCGGCCTCGATATTTCTCCCGAACGCCTGATACGCGGCATCCCGCAGTTGTGGGGAACCCTGTTAGCGATGTTCGCCCACCCCGATTGGTCTTACGCCCCCGACGTGATGACGGGCCTGCGCGAAAGCGTCCAAATCGCGGTTATCGGCACCCTCATTGGCTCAGTTCTGGCCCTCCCCTTCGGAGCCATCGCTGCCACGAACATCACCCCTTTCCGCTTCATCTCTTCTGGCGGCAAATTGGTGCTAGGCGCAGTGCGTACCTTCCCCGAATTGGTGTTGGCGCTCGTCTTCATCAAGGCGCTTGGCCCCGGCGCCTTCGCCGGCGCTCTCGCCGTCGGCTTCCACTCCATCGGGACTATGGGCAAGCTTTACGCTGAGCGCATCGAAGCCACCGAAGAAGGCGCCATCGAAGCCCTCCGCGCCACAGGCGCCTCCCCGCTTCAGGTCTTCTGCCACGCCATCTGGCCCGACATCACCCCCGACTTGCTCTCTTTCGCCCTCTACCGCCTCGACATCAACGTGCGCGCCGCCACCATCCTCGGCATCGTCGGAGCGGGTGGGGTAGGGACTCTCCTCCAATTCCAAATCGGCAAAGACTGGCCCAAAGTCGGCCTCATCCTGCTGGGCATCATCGTCACCGTAGGCTGCATCGACGCCATCTCCTCCCGCCTCCGCGCCAAATTGGTCTAACCCCATCCCCCTCCAAATCCCGAACAAACCCAAAAACCGGCACTCTCCCATTAACTCCCGCCCAAAGCCAACCCCCATTCCAGTTCCATGAGCGGTCTCTCTCCACGAGCGGCGAGGTGAGGAGGGGCAAAAAACGAGCGATTCTCTCAGTTCGGCCCTTCTACCTCTGGGAGAAGGTGGCCCGAAGGGCCGGATGAGGGCCACGAAGGCACTAACCCTCGCCCAATCCATTCCCCCAAAATCCCTCCGCATAACAAAATATTCCTCCAAATTTAATATTCGCTAAACATATGGGTAACTCGTGTTAATAAACTGCGAGCAGCTTCGATAACCGAAGCAAACGCCTCTGCAAGTCCACTTATCACATGTTTCCTAACTCCATTGTGTGCCGCAAGCAAGCTTTCACGCTTATCGAGTTGCTTGTGGTCATCGCCATCATCGCGATTCTGGCAGCCATCCTGTTTCCCGTCTTCGCTAGGGCACGCGAAAACGCGCGCCGCGCCTCCTGCATGAGCAACATGAAGCAGGTCGGCCTCGGCATCATGCAATATACCCAGGACTACGACGAGTCCATGCCGCGCACCTATTTCACCACCGACCAGGCCTCTAACCCGGTCACCAACGCCTACAAGTGGATGGATGCCGTCTACCCCTACGTCAAAAGCGAGCAGATTTTCACCTGCCCTTCCGATTCGCTCAACCTGCCTTACATCTACTTCAAGAACTTGTCGGCAGCTTCCACCAAAAACTACGGTTCCTATTCGGCCAACCAGCTTTATTATGCTGTCGGCGACAACCGCACCCCACCATTTGGCGGCGATGGTTCGCCCGCCATCCGCATCCCACAAATCACCCAACCCGCCGAAACCGTGATGAACGTCGAAACCTTCAATCAGGTGTATCAGTACCTCTTCTACACCAACTCCGGCAACCCCGATGGCGCCCGCACCTACAGCGGTATGGAGGCCATCCTCTCCATCTCCGGTTCGTCGGGCAACCAGTACATCCTGTCACGCCACCTCGATACCTCGAACGTCCTCTACTGCGATGGCCATGTCAAATCCCAAAAGCGCGATCAACTCATGACCCTCGGCACCACTGGCTACTACAAATACTTCACCCTCGAAGAAGATTGAGCAAAATTCGCATCATGACCCGATGCAACGACTCTTATCGGGGCAAACTTCGTGTTCGCCCCCATTCACACCATGCAAGAATCTAACTTGAATCGTCGCAATTTCCTGAGCCTGAGCGCGCTTGCCGCTGGTGCTACCCTGTTAAACATGGATTCCCCTGCGAGCGCCGCCGCGCCCGTCGCCGCCGATGCACCTGTTCTCACCATCCTGCATATGACGGATACCCACATCCGTCCCGAACACGATGCCCCCGCGCGCTGCCAGAAAATCCTCGCCGCCATCCTCAAAAACCACCCCGACATCAATCTGGTTCTCAACACTGGCGATAGCATCTACGCCGCCGACTACGGCCACATCACCCGCGAACGAGTCGAAGAGCAGTGGAAAATCTGGGACGAAACGGTCATGCCGCTACTGAAAGGCTTGCCCATTTTGCACGCCATCGGCAACCACGACCCGTGGTGGGCTGGCCCTGAAGGCGACGCTATGGTCGGCTACCCCTACGTCTGCAAACGCCTCGGCATCGAAAGCCCCTACTACGCCACGCGGCGCGGTGGTTGGGAAATCATCGTTCTCAACAACTCGAAAGCCTCCGTCGATGCCGACCAACTGGCATGGCTCGAAAAAACGCTGACAGCCCTGCCGCCCAACGCCCCGCTTCTGCTCGCCACCCATGTCCCCATCTTT
This sequence comes from bacterium, assembly GCA_004172935.1. GTDB lineage: Bacteria > Armatimonadota > Abditibacteriia > Abditibacteriales > Abditibacteriaceae > Abditibacterium. The sequence goes on from SDZD01000056.1 coordinate 37,504, forward strand.
TCGCTCGCCGGAACTTACGACAGCGGCAACATGAGCGGCGGCAAGAAACTTGTCGACCTTCTGGCGCCCCGCACCGCTGCCGTCGTTGCCCTCAGCGGCCACATTCACATCCAGAGCAGCGAAAGCCTGTGGAACATCCGTTTCCACTGCAACGGCGCCCTCAGTGGTTCCTGGTGGGAACCCGGCGAACAGCAGGTTGGCAGCTACAAGCGCACCCCTATGGGCTACGCCATCGTCCGCCTGTGGGCCGATGGCCGCAGCGACTCCCAGTACCATCCCGTGCCCTACAAATGAAATCGCCATTGGCTTCAGTCCGCCTCTCGCCGAGTTTTCGCTTTCGCACTAACAGTTAACTCGCTCAAACTATCCCCCCTACATGTCAGGGTCTCCCACGAAGCGAATCAATATGAGCGATGTCGCTCGCGCCGCTAACGTTTCGCGCCCCACCGTCTCTCTGGTGTTGGGTGGCAACTACAGCACGGCGCACATTTCACAGGAGACTCGCGAACGGGTACTCAAAGCGGCCAGCGATTTGGGCTATCGCCGCAACGCTCTGGCTCAAGCCGTCAAAACCGGGCGTTCCTTTACCCTCGGTTTCGTGTCGCTCGGCGTCTGGACTGAATACGAAACCCTGTGGCTACTCGGTGCTTTGGACGAAGCCGAAGCCAACGGCTACACCATCAAGCGCTATCGGCTCTACAATAATCCGGGCGATGCCCAAACCATCGAGCGCATCATCGAACAGCAGTTGGATGGCATGATCGCCGCCGATGATAGCCGCAGCTGGGCCACCGACATCGTCAACCGCCAATTCGCTGCCTACAATATCCCACTCGTCTGGCTCGACCCCCAAAAACCGCTGCACTCAGGCGTGCGTATCTGCCCCGACCACGAAGGGGGCAGCTTCGCCGCTATCCAACATCTGGCTACCCTCGGCCATCGCAGCGTGGCCTTCGTCGGCGGCATTCAGGGCGTCGGAACAGGCGTCCCCCGCTTGGCCGGATTCGAGCGCGCCGCGCGCGAAATGGGCCTCAAAACCCACACGCGCTGGACTGACTGGGGCCTCGCCAACTTCGACATAGAAGACCTGATGAGCCAACCAGACGCCCCCACTGCCATCCTCTGCCAGAGCGACCCACTGGCCCTCGGTACTATCCAATTGCTCTTCCGTAGCGGGCGCCGTGTTCCGCAAGATGTCTCCGTAGTCGGCTACGGCGATCTGGCCAACATGGCGATGATGTCTCCCCCATTAACCACCCTGCACGTGCCCTACACCGAAATGGGCCGCACCGCAGTCGAGCGCCTTCTCGGCCTCATCCAATCGCCCGACACAGCCTCCCTCGACGAGGAAATCGTCTTTCCCTCCCCATTAGTCGTACGCGAATCGACTCTCGCTCCGACGCAAGCCGCACTATGATGTCACAGTGCTTTCGCACTTACTCCCCTTTTTCAATCCCCATTTGCCTCTATTCCCGTACTTGCCCTTAACAGCAGTCAGGAGGCATGAAATTTACATTAAATCTGATGGTAACAGCTGTTATTGGCGCTCAAGATTTGGTTATAATCTTTTTCGTTGAGGCAATTTCTACGTTGATGTGAGGCAAAAATGGCCTTGTTCTGGGTGTTTATTGTCCCTGCTCTTCGATCATTACAACCCTTCTTAAAACTCACGACTCATAACAACCAACCAACCCATCCATGTATTCAAACTCTATCTATTTTTCGGGAGTTGTCCTCGCCGCGATGCTCGCTGGTGCTTCGTGCGCCAGTGCCGCGCCCAGCGCTTCGTGGCGCTTCGACCAGACCCACCAGGCGGGCGCCAATTTCAAGGCTCTCGTCGGCCCCGATGTGCCCATAACGGGCACACCCAAATACATCACCGATGCTCAGGGCGAATCGCTCTCCCTCGATAATCAATCCCTCACCCTCGCCGAGCGCTCCTCGCAAGTCGCCGCGATTCTGCCCCAGCAGAACATCACCGTTTCGATGTGGGTTTCCCTCGACGAAGGCCGCGAATGGGGCGGTCTGATGTGTGTCATGCAGGACACCAACGACTTCGAGCGAGGCTGGGTTTTGGGTTACAACGAAAGCAAATTCACCTTCGGCCTCACCAGCACTGGCAAAAAGCGCATGACCTACCTCGCGGGCAAAACCTCGTTCGTACCGGGGCGTTGGTATCATCTCGCCGCTACCTACGACGGCAAAACCATGTCGCTGTATGTCAACGGCCAGCTCGAAGCCCAAAGCACCGAGCAAAGTGGCCCCATTCTCTACCCCGAAGCCATGCCCTTCGTCATCGGCACCTACCGCGACGATAACGAGAATTTCCCGATGCAGGGCCGCTTGCGCGAAGCCCAACTCTCCAAAGAGGTGCTGACTCCCCAGCAAATCGCCGCCCAGTTCCAGCCACAGGCCACCTTAATCCAGCTGCCCGCCACAACCATCAAGCCCGCTAAACCAGTCCCCGGCAACAAAAAAGTCTTGCTCATCGGCACCGATGGCACTCGCCCCGACAAACTCGAAGCGGCCAACACCCCCAACATCCACGCCCTCATGAACAGCGGCGCTTACACCGGAAAAGCCCAGACCCGAATGCCCACCGTAAGCGGCCCCGGCTGGTCGAGCATGTTGACAGGAGTGTGGAGCGACAAACATGGCGTCAAAAATAATGCCTTTACTGGCAAAAACTACGGCCAGTACCCCGACTTCCTCACCCGCCTCGAAAAACTCAACCCAAAGTTCTCCACCTTCGCCGCCGCCGATTGGGAGCCGTTACTCACCACTCTCAGCGGTGGCCCGCTCGTTAGCGATAACGTCGATGTCAAATTGGCCTTTAAAGGTAACTACGAAGAAAGCGATAAAACCATCGCCGAACTCTCCGCCCACTATCTGGCCCACGAAAACGTCGATGCCGCTTTCGTCTACTTCGGCGACCTCGACGAAATCGCCCACAGCGTCGGCCCCCTGTCCCCGCGCTACACCACGGGCCTCGAAAAGCTCGATAAATACGTCGGTCAACTCGTCGCCGCCATCCGCAGCCGCCCCACCTACGCCCAGGAAGACTGGCTCATCTTAATGAGTACCGATCACGGCCACGTCGACCGAGGCGGCCACGGTGGCCCCTCCGAAGTCGAAAAAACCATCTTCTTCCTCGCCAACGGCCCCTCCGTCGATAAAACCAAACTCAAACCCGAAGTTGGCATAGTCGATGTCGGCATCACCGCCCTCGCCCACCTCGGCATCCCCACCGACCCCACCTGGAACCTCGACGGCCAAGTCCAAGCCCTAAAATCCCCACCGAACTAGCCAAACTCAACTAACCCACTCCCCAAAACCTAATCTCCCCCCCAATCCATATTGAAT
>SDZD01000154.1 GCA_004172935.1 bacterium
GTCAGCTTGTTCTCAGCTGCTGTTCCTTCTCGCCCCAGCCTAACGTGTCGGTCAAGCCGACACCCACAAGCTTCACTTGTGGGTTCCCTGCGCGCGGAGCGCTCCGGTGCGGCTTACCTGTGGCGTTAGGCTTTATGCAAACAAGCGCCATCCCGCTATTTGAAACTTTCAGCATTCAGAGCTCTTGCGTTCTCGAAACACGGTTCTCTGTAGTTGGTCTCTACGTCGTGGTGGAGGCATACCGTTTCAATGCAAAGCACTCCTCCCATATCGAGGTCTACTTTCCTCAGCATCGTGGGTTCGTACTGCTAGACGAAGGCGACATGCCGTCATGGCTCAGCGCCCAATGCTTTAAAGACAATCATCTTGTATTCGAAGTCACTGGTGGTGGCTGGTTCGACAGGCGCCCACCAGATGACGGCTTACTAGCTATCGCATGCGCTTCTTCAAAAGAGTGGCTTATCGTCACAGCAAACGAGTGTGTCAGTATCTTCTCTGATGTTGAACCCATCATCCGAGACATTTCTGCATGAGGCAATTCGTAACTCGAGTCATGGCCAAGTCAAACAAGCTCATCTGCCCTTCCACTTCGCGCCCCAGCCTAACTGGTCGTTCAACAGGACGTCTACCAGCTTCGCTGGCAGTCGCCTGTTAACTCGGGCGTTAGGCTTCCCTATGAATCAGCAAATTCCTACTTGGCTAGAGAAAACCTTACTCATCGCAGCGGCGGTCGTTGTTCCACTTTTCATTTTGGCTGGAACTACAAATCCGTGGACGCATGCCAAAAAGGCGCTAGCAAACTATGGGAGTGGTCCCTACGTCGTCGTTGGCGGCTCCTATAAATATAGCTACTCCGACCTTGGAACTAGGGAAGTCAAATCACGCACCTATGTCGTCATAGGCCACTCGCCAAGAAATTTAAGCACCTATACCGTCATTTCAAAGAACGGGGCCGTATCAGTCGAAGAGATGCCATATGGCTTGGCTATGGCAGTCTTCGGATATAGCGTGTTCTATTCCATTGTGGGGTGTCGAATCCGAGCATTAACTCTTCGGCCCACCTAACATGCATACCGGCACCGCATCAGCTCTGTTCCGTAGGTTCACAGCTCTGCGCTCGTCAGGCACAATTCCATCTAGTCAAACAAAGGGAGTTTTGGCGTGCAAAGGTCAAATGCTAGTCAGCAAGGCACAGCCCGTTTTGGCTCATCCGCCCGTCCTTCTCGCCCCAGCCTAACGTGTCGGTCAAGCCGACGCCCACAAGTTTCACTTGTGGGTGCCCTGCGCGCTTCGCGCTCCGGCGCGGCTTACCTGTGGCGTTAGGCTTTTGGTGGCGTGAACACGAAGCCACTCCTGCGCTTAGCTTGGTCGTTCAGCTCTTTCTAAGCTTCCCCCATCGCCGAACGCAAGCCTAGATGCTCAACAAATGGATCGAAGTCGCGATCACTGAACAAAAGCGAATAGTCGCTTTCAATACATCGCGTCGCAATCAAAGTGTCAATGGTCTTTCGAATCGTCACTCCTTTGGCGCGAAGAGTACGAAAATTTCGGGCTGCTTGAATAGCAATGTCTTGCCCACCAAGATCGATCACATCCAAAGCCATCAACAGCTTTCGCGCTTGGTTAAAGTCTCTATCACTGCCAAAGCCTTGCAACACCTCGGCCAGGATCAAGTCACCCACGACAAGCGGCTCGCTTCCCAACACAGCATCAAGTCGTTCAGTTTGCGGTGTAATCGTGCCTCGGAAAAAATCAATCCATACGCTTGAGTCCACCAAAATCACTTGTCGGTCCTCATTGCGTTCAAATCACCTTCCCAGGTAAGCTTGCCTCGAAAGCGTCGAATCTCTTCTTGCTGGCGCAAACGAAGCAAGGTTCGCAAGCCCAACTCAACGGCTTCGCGCTTGGTTTTTACGCCCGTCAAGCGCAAAGCGTCGTTCATCAACTTGTCGTCAATTTCAATGTTCGTGCGCATGATGTGTACCAAATCAATAATTTATACACATTCTAGTCCACTGTGCACTGCGGCGCAAGCAGCTGGCCGCACACGTCAATGCAAGGTTTGCTTGTTCTCAACAGCTGTTCCTTCTCGCCCCAGCCTAACGTGTCGGTCAAGCCGACACCCACAAGTTTCACTTGTGGGTTCCCTGCGCGCTTCGCGCTCCGGTGCGGCTTACCTGTGGCGTTAGGCTTTT
>SDZD01000057.1 GCA_004172935.1 bacterium
GTGGGGATGTTTGGGGCGGGACGTTTCCGGGGAGATGAGACAGGCGGCATCGCAGAACAGTGTGAGACTCCCAGACGATTGTGGCGGGCCTACGCCCTGTCATTTTCCATTGATAAATAGTTTCTGCTTTCGCGCAAAGCAAAGGCGGTTCATACTGCGCGCGCGTCTTTTCGTGGATTCTCAGAATTCACAGACACTCTATATGAAACTGGCAGTGATTGGAACTGGTTATGTTGGCTTGGTCGCGGGCGTTTGCTTCGCGGAGGCAGGCAACGATGTAACGTGCGTGGATGTCAACCTCGAAAAACTCGAGCGCTTGCGCGCGGGCGAACTCCCCATCTACGAACCGGGCCTCGAACACCTGTTTCGGCGCAACACACGCGAAGATCGGTTGTTGTTCACCAATGATCTCGCGGGCGCCATCAAAGATGCCGAAATCATCTTCCTCGCGCTTCCCACACCACCGGGAGCCGATGGGGCCGCCGACCTCAAATACGTGTTGGGCGCTTCATCCGACATCGGCAAACTGCTGACTGCGGGGTCGAACTACAAAGTCATCGTCACCAAATCGACCGTGCCTGTGGGCACAGCCGACAAAGTGCGCGCCGCCGTCTCCCAGCACGCCCAGAGCGAATTCGATGTTGTTTCCAATCCCGAATTTTTGCGCGAAGGCGTGGCTGTCGATGACTTCTTAAAACCCGAACGTGTTGTCATCGGCATCAACGAAGGTTCCACCGACCCAACACGTGCCGAACGCCTGATGCGCGATCTGTATCACCCCTTCTTGATGAGCGGCAACCCCCTGCTCGTCATGGACGCCCGTTCGGCAGAGCTAACCAAGTACGCTGCCAACTCGATGCTGGCGTTGCGCATCTCGTTTATGAACGACATCGCCACCCTGTGCGAACGCTGCGACGCCAACGTCGATAAAGTCCGTCTGGGCGTTGGCCTCGATTCGCGCATCGGCAAGCGCTTCCTCTTCGCGGGCACTGGTTACGGCGGCTCCTGCTTCCCCAAGGACGTGCAAGCTCTGGTGGCCACTGGCAAAGAATTTGGTGCACCGCAGTCGTTGCTCGAAGCCACCGAAGCCATTAACCAGCGCCAGAAGAAAACGCTGCTGCCACGCATCGAAAAACATTTCGACGGCGACCTGACGGGCAAAACCTTCGCGATGTGGGGATTGGCGTTCAAACCCAACACCGACGACATCCGTGAAGCGCCCGCCTTGGTTCTCATCGAAGAATTGCTCGAACGCGGGGCCAAAGTGGTTGCGTATGACCCCGAAGCGATGGACGCAGTCGAGCGCTCCTATGGCGCCAAATTCGGCGATCGCCTCACCTACGGCAAGCGCCACTACGATGTCTGCGAAGGCGCCGATGGCCTCATCATCGTGACCGAGTGGCCCAAATTCCGCGAACCCGACTTCGCCTTCTTGCGCGAGATGCTCACCACTCCGGTCATCTTCGACGGACGCAACGTGTACGATCTCGAAACCATGCACGATAAAGGCTTCACCTACTACTCCATCGGACGCCCAACCGTTTTCCCAGCTAAGGCAGGCGAACAGGGTTAATGGCACTCAACATCCAGGAAGGAGCGCCTTTTCCCGATTTTGAGTTGCCCTGCGTGGCGCTTCGCAACGACGAGAAAAGCGAGAAGGTCGTCTCGAACGAAACATTGCGCGGCACCCCCTACGTGCTGTGGGTGTATCCCAAAGACCAGACTTCGGGCTGCACCATCGAAGCGCGCGAATTCGCCCAGCTTTACACGCAACTTCAAGAGGAAGGCGTCGAAGTCATCGGCCTATCGCGCGACTCAATTCGCTCCCACATCAACTTTCTCCGAGCGCAAGAACTGCCATTTGCACTTTTAAGTGATGTAGGCGGTACTTGGATGAATTCTCAGGGTCTAATTTATGAGGCCAAGATGTACGGCAAACCAGTGACGAAAGTGGCACGCACCACTTTCTTCGTTGACGCCGACGGCATCGTGCGCCGCATCTGGGAAAACGTAACACCAGCCGGACACGGTGCGCAGGTTTTGGAAGCGGTTACACAGGCAAAGTAATTGAGATTTGGATATTGGCCCCAGGTCGGCGAGAGGTCTTGCGCTGCGAATGGCGAGGCCCGATGAATCACATTTCATGGAACATTCCAGCGCAACCTCTTCGCTCTCGTCTGCCAAGCCAACGCGCGTTTTGTTCGTCTCGCTGTGGGAGTTAGGCTGGAAAACCTGGGCCAACCAACTCGAACACTACAGCGAAAATTTCCCCGGCCTCGAAGCCGTTCATCTGCGCGTGTCGCGTCCAAGTTGGATGTGGGCACTCTCCAGAGAATTTCGCCCATTTGGCATACCGGTAATCTCGGCGCGGCGCTCGTGGGAATGGCGCATGAAGCGCACAGTGGCGCGCGTCATCAGCTCCGAGCAATTCGATGTCGTCTTCGTCTCGTCGCAAATTCTGGCCCCCGCTCTGATAGAACCCTGTCGACGCGCGGGCGCCCGCTTCGCCGTCGCAATTGATGTCACTGGCCCCGCCTATCAACGCGACCTGGCGCACCGCAAGGTTTCGCCTCGCCAACGGTGGGAAGACGAAGAAAAAATTTACGAAGCCTCCGATTTGAGCGTAACCATGAGTTCATGGATCGCCGATTCGCTGCACAACGATTTCAAAGTCCCCAGAGAACAGATTTGCGTGACAGTGCCCGCCGTAGCATTAGGGCCAGACGCCCAGACAGCCCCTCAACCCGCCGAAAAAAGACTCCCGCGCATCTTGTTCTGTGGCAACGACTGGAAGCGCAAAGGCGGGCCGCGCCTGGTGCGCTGGCATCAAGAACTCTGGAAAGATAAAGCCGAGTTGCACATCACATCGGGCACCGCGCCGCCACTCAAAGGTTTGCCCAATGTATTCCATCATGGCATGGTGCCTTACGACCATTTGGTGAACACCATAATGCCGACCAGCGACATATTCTGCCTGCCAACCTATAACGACATGTCCCCCTTCGCCGTCAGCGTGGCCCAGGCGGCAGGGCTTGCCACCGTCTCATCGCGCATAGGTGGTATGAACGATTTGGTCATCGACGGCGAAACCGGCCTACTGTTCGCCCCCAACGATGACGCAGGTTTCAAAGCGGGTATAACTCGACTTCTAAACGACCCAGGATTACGCTCCAGCATGGGCACAGCAGCAAGACAGCACGCCGAAGCCAACCTCGACGCAGCCAAGGTATTTCCTCACCTGCTGTCCCGCCTCGTCACTCTCAAATTAGACAAATAATCACCCCGATTCTCAGGCAAAATCCGGCAACTATTCAAAATTTTGTCTTGCCGCCTCTAACTGCATGTTGTAGTCTCTACGGTGCCTGATAACAACATATAGTGTTCGTTTTCATTTGAGAGGGATTTCTTGGGTTGAGTTTGCTTTGTAGCAAAATGCTCATAGAAGTCAGGGGGAAGTTGGTGAAATTCCAACGCTGTCGCGCAACGGTAAGCCGTTCTAACGGATAAGCCCGAATGCCTACCACTCAAATGCCGTCTTGTGAACCGCAATTCGGCTCATCCCTCGCGAAAAGGGAGTCTCGCGGCCAGTGAAAGTTGAGTGCGGTTTTCCGCGCCTTTCCACGCCTCTTGCTGCTCGTTTTCGCGAAGAAAACGGGCATTTTTTGTTGCTGTTGGCGTGAAATCATGTCAACTTCCACTGTAACGACAGCCGCTTTATCCGCCGAATGGCGTGGACACCTCTTCGATGCCGGAGCCGGACTGCTCGATGTTCATATTGCCACTCTGTGCGACGAAATCTCGCTCCAATTGCCCCCCAACGCCGACGACTCAGTGCTGTTCAAAGCCTCGCTGGCCGCAGCCCGTTCGCGCATCGAAATCGAGCCTAACTACAGCTTTGTGGCTGCGCGCGTGTTGCTGTTGCAGTTAGCCCGCGAAGTATCAGGCCAGAACGAACTCACTCTCAATCAAATCGGCGACCTCTACCGCCGCGAGTTGCGTCGCAGCTTGGAGCGCGGCGTGCAAGCCGGAGTGTTGGACGCCGCTGTTCTGGAATTTGACCTCGAAAAATTAGCTGACGCCCTGCGCCCAGAGCGCGACTGGAACTGGACATTTTTAGGTCTGCAAACCCTCTACGACCGCTACTTCGTGCAAGACCAAGACGGCAACCGCCTCGAACTGCCGCAAATATTCTGGATGCGCGTGGCGATTGGCCTCTCCCTTCAGGAAGACAACCCCACCGCGCGCGCCATCGAGTTCTATGAAGTCCTGTCGCAGAAATTATTCGTTTCGGCCACCCCCACGCTGTTCCACGCTGCCACCAAGCACCCACAACTTTCCTCGTGCTACCTGACCACCGTACCAGACGACCTGGGCGGCATCTTCAAGTGCTTGCAAGACAACGCGCTACTTTCCAAGTGGGCCGGGGGCCTCGGCAACGACTGGACCAACGTGCGCGCTCTGGGCGCCAAAATCAAGGGTACTGGCGGCATCAGCCAGGGCATTGTGCCCTTCCTTAAAGTCGCCAACGACGCCGCAGTCGCCGTCAATCAGGGTGGACGCCGCAAGGGCGCCGTGTGCGCCTACGTCGAATCTTGGCACCTCGACATCGAAGAATTTCTGGAACTGCGCAAGAACACGGGCGACGAGCGCCGCCGCACCCACGACATGAACACGGCGAACTGGATTCCCGACTTGTTCATGCAGCGCGTCGCTCAAAACGGCCAATGGACGCTATTCTCGCCCGACGAAACGCCCGACTTGCACGACCTATATGGCGTCACCTTCAAGCAAAAGTACGAAGAGTACGAACGCCGTGCCGATGCGGGCGAGATCAAGGCATGGAAGCGCGTTGAGGCCGTGACGCTGTGGCGCCGGATGCTGTCGATGGTGTTTGAAACCGGACACCCCTGGATCACTTTCAAAGACCCTTGCAACCTACGCTCGCCACAAGACCACGTCGGCACCGTTCACAACTCGAACCTCTGCACCGAAATCACGCTCAACAACTCGGCAGAAGAGACGGCGGTTTGTAACCTCGGCTCGATTAACCTGACCGCCTATATCGACAACGGCACCTTCGACCGTGAATTGTTGGCACAGACGGTTAAAACCGCGCTGCGAATGCTCGATAACGTCGTTGATCTCAACTACTACCCGACCATCGAAGCCAAGCGCGCCAACCAGCGCCACCGTCCAGTCGGCCTCGGCATCATGGGCTTCCAGGATGCGCTCTATCAACTCGGCATCTCCTACGGCAGCGACGAGGCCATGCAGTGGGCCGACCAGACACAGGAACTGATTTCGTTCCACGCCATCCTTAGCTCCACCGGCCTCGCCAAAGAGCGCGGCGCCTACCAGACCTTCAAAGGCTCGAAATGGGAGCGTGGCCTGTTGCCACTCGATACCATCGAAATCCTCGAAGCTGAGCGCGGAGACAAAATCGAAGTCGACCGCTCATCTCACCTCGACTGGAAACCCGTTCGCGAGGCCATTCTCGAACACGGTATGCGCAACTCAAACGTGATGGCGATTGCCCCCACCGCCACCATTTCCAACATCGCGGGTTGCTCGCAGTCCATCGAACCCGCCTACAAAAACCTGTTCGTCAAATCGAACCTGTCTGGCGAGTTCACCCAGATCAACGAATATCTGGTGCGCGACCTGAAAAAACTCGGCCTGTGGGACGAGCACATGCGCTCAGAACTCAAATACCACGACGGCAGCGTGCAAACCATCTCCCGCGTGCCCGACGCGCTCAAGACGCGCTATAAAACGGCCTTCGAAATCGAGCCAGAGTGGATTTTGGAAGCGGGCGCCCGTCGCCAGAAATGGATTGACATGGGCCAGAGCCTGAACCTGTACATGAGCGCCCCCAGCGGCAAAAAGCTGGACGAGATGTATTTCACGGCATGGCGAATGGGCCTCAAAACCACCTATTACCTGCGCACCCTCGCCGCCACCCAGGTCGAGAAATCGACCCTCGACGTGAACCGCTTCGGAGTCCAACCCAAGTGGATGAAAAGCGAATCGGCCTCCAGCCAAATCCAGGTCGACCGTGCCGCTTCCGCTGACCCAATCGCCTGCACCCTTGGCGCCGAGTGCGAAGCCTGCCAGTAGGAAGCTATTGGCTTTTAGCTGTTAGCCATTAGCCAACCCATCATCTAACAACCAATGTTCACCGAATCTCTTTTTAGCGCTCCTGCGCGTGTGGATGCCACACAAAAGCGCCTTATTAACGCCGCCAACGTCGATGTCAACCAACTACTGCCACTGCGCTACAAATGGGCGTGGGAGCACTATACCAACGGCTGCGCCAACCACTGGATGCCAACCGAAGTGCCGATGGCCCGCGACATCGAGCTATGGAAATCGAACCGCCTGTCCGAAGACGAGCGCCGCGTCATCATGCGCAACCTCGGCTTCTTCTCGACAGCCGAATCCCTCGTCGGCAATAACCTCGTGCTGGCCATCTTCAAGCACGTCACCAACGCCGAGTGCCGCCAATATTTGCTGCGTCAGGCCTTCGAGGAAGCCGTTCACACCCACACCTTCCTCTACATCGTCGATTCGCTCGGTCTTGATGAGAAAGAGATATTCAATATGTACCGCGAAATCCCGGCGATTACGCGCAAAGACGAGTTCGAAATGGAACTGACGGCAGCCGTGATGGAGCCAGATTTCTCGACCGACACCTTCGAGGGTGCCCAGAAGTTTCTGGAAAACCTCATCGGCTACTACATCATCATGGAAGGCATCTTCTTCTACACCGGCTTCGTGATGATGCTGTCGTTCCACCGCCAGAATCGCATGACGGGTGTAGGCGAGCAGTTCCAGTACATCCTGCGCGACGAAACCATCCACCTCAACTTCGGCGTAGACCTCATCAACGGCATCAAAAGCGAGAACCCCGAATTGTGGACACCCGAATTTCAGGCCCACATCCTGCGCAAAGTCGATGAAGCCGTCGAACTCGAACTCGACTACGCGCGCGACTGCTTGCCACAGGGCATCCTCGGCCTCAACGTCCCGCTCTTCCGCGAATACCTCGGCTACATCGCCGACCGCCGTCTAGAGCGCATTGGACTCGCTCCACAGTACGGCACCAAAAACCCATTCCCCTGGATGGGCGAAACCATCGACTTGCCCAAAGAGAAAAACTTCTTCGAAACCCGCGTCACCGAATACCAGACAGCAGGCGCCCTCAACTGGGATTAAATAGCCCCCATATAAACGAGAAGTGCCCTGTCAGTAATATGACAGGGCACTTCTTTTATTTATCTTGGTAGCTCGCCACTCTCAAACAGCACTCTGCGCTCTACATTGTGCATCTGTGCCATCCAACCGGGATATTCGGGAACGATGGCACTCGCCTCGTCAAGCGTCTTAAGTTCGCTTTCAGACAACCGAACCTCTGTCGCCTTGAGATTATCCTCCAATTGTTCGAGCCTCTTGGCGCCGAGAATAACGCTGGTAACTGGGCGTTGGTGTAACAGCCAGGCAATCGAAATCGCCGCCATCGAAACGCCGTGTGTCACCGCGATTCCGTCCAGTGCATCAAGTACCACCTCGCCCCGTTCCTCGTTGATAGGCGGAAAGTCGATGCTCGTGCGCCGCCCACCACTCTTACCATCTCGGTACTTACCCGATAGATAGCCACTGGCGAGGGGACTCCAAACCATCAATCCCAGTCCTTGTGCCTCAAGCATCGGCACGATCTCGCGTTCCAGCTCGCGACCGACCAGCGAATAATAAGATTGCACCGAATGAAGCCGTGTCGCATTCAAACGCTCAGCAACACCGAGTGCCTGAACGACCTGCCACGCCGCCCAATTCGATACACCGACATAGCGAACCAGCCCCTGTCGCACGAGGTCATCAAGCGCGCGCACGACTTCCTCTAGCGAAGTTGCCGAGTCCCATGCATGAATTTGGTACAGGTCGATATGCTCGGTTCCGAGTCGCTTCAAACTCGCCTTCACCTGCTCCATGATATGATAGCGCGAGGCGCCGCTATCGTTTGGTCCCTTGCCCATAGCACCTTCCACTTTGGTCGAAATCACCACGTCTTGACGCGCGATACCGAGATTTTTAAGCGCACGCCCAGTGATTTCCTCCGACTGCCCGCCTGTATAAACATTAGCGGTATCAATGAAGTTGATGCCCTCATCGAACGCGCGGCGGACGATGGCATCGGCCTCCTCCTGCCCCACTCCCGTAGCCGAAGCGAATCTCCCCGAATGTGTGCCAAAAGTCATTGTGCCAAGGCACAACTCAGACACGAACAAGCCAGTTTTCCCAAGAACTTTGTAGCGCATAATTCCTCATGTACTGCGCTGCTCAGGACGCGGCGTATTCGCTCTCAACATCCAACACCCAAATAATGCCGAACCGGTCTTTCAGCATTCCATATAAAGCCGACCATCCCGCAGGGCCGAGCGGCTGAATAATAGTTGCGCTTTGAGAAAGTTTCTCCCAGTAAGAGGCGATCTCTTCGGCAGAGTTGCCACGTATCGAGACAAAAAACGCATTCTCGCCTGAGTTCCACGGCAGGCGCGCTGGCACATCATACGCCATTACGCGGAAGCCACTGTCAGCAGCCACTTGCCCCCACATTACATGGTTAGCTTCGGACAGGTCGTGGACGTTTCCGGCGTCGTTGTACGACACGACCATTTGCTCGCCGCCAAAAACGGATTGATAAAAATCGAGCGCGGCGCGGGCCTCGCCTCGAAAGTTCAGATGAGTTGTTGTCTTGATTGGCATATCTATTTACTTTTTCAAAATACACTATACCGTATAGTATATTTTAAAGTCAAGGATGTATAATTGAGGTAACGAACGGTATGGGAAGACGAGGGGACGAACTGCGCGAACACATGCTCTGGGCCGCCACAGAGGTATTCCTTGAGGTAGGCTTCGAACGGGCATCAATGGACGTTATCGCAGCCCGCGCCGAAACCACGAAGCGCACCCTGTATTCCCACTTCGAAAGCAAAGAGAATCTCTTTTTTGCCGTTATCGAATTGGTGCGCGGACTAGTCTTAAACCGACTGAAATATCCACAGGATTACTCACAAGACCCAATCGAGGCGGTAACTCTATTCTGCGCCCGCTATATCGAAATCCTTCGCTACGAACCCGCTGTGCAGATGTGCCGCGTCAGCATTTCGGAAGCCGCCCGCTTCCCCCAGGGGGCGGCGCAACACTTCGACGCATTGTTCACCGAAGCCCATTCGCGCCTGAGCAACTTTCTACAGAAAACACTGGGGCTGACGGATAGCATCGGCGACGAAACTGCCTGGAAACTTCTCGGCCAACTTCTCTACCCTGGCCTTCTCCGTTCCCTCTTCGGAGTGAACGAGTTAGCCAAAAGCTATAACCCGGACGAGAAAGTATTTGACGTAGACCTCCCCCCCATCCGCAAGGCAGTAGAGGATATGTTCGAGTCTCTCCCCAAACGATAACTGGACAATTGAAACAAGCGCCATGATTTGTCGATAGCGGGAACGATATTTCTCCCCCCTCGTTGAAAATCACAGATGAAACGCTCGATTTCGCCGGTCTTTTTTGTGTGGACGCTCATTGGAACTGTCGCTGTGGCAGCATGGAGCGGCTATCAGGGTGCGCCCACCGAAGTTGTGGCCGCCAAAGGCGAAATCGCTTGGCAACCCGGCTTTGAAGCAGCGCTTCAAAAAGCGCGCGAAGAAAAGAAACCCGCCCTCATCGTTTTCGAGTCCGACACTTGCACCTTCTGCAAGAAGATGGACAAAACCACGTGGCGCGACCAACGTGTTCAAGACCAGACGCGCGGCTGGGTGCCCGTTAAAGTGAACGGCGAAAAGCGCACCGACTTGCTCCAGGCATACGGCGTGTCAGGCTTCCCCACAGCGATATTAGTGGGCGGCGACGGCAAACCCTTCGCAGGCCGCGAAGGCTACATCGAACCCACCGAATTCGCTGAATTCCTCGAAAAAAGCCGCTCGAAATGGAAGAGCAGCTAAAAGCTAAAGCTCTTAGCTGTTGGCTATTAGCTTTTAGCTCACTCACCGAACTGAATTAATCACGCTTTAGCGAGTGCCCTTAATTACATGAGCGGCCAACAGCTAAGAGCTTTACTCGTAAACCGTTTCTCCTACCGGATAACAAATTAGTTCGACAGCGTTGCCGTCGGGGTCATTGACGTAAATGCCTTTCGTGCCATCGCGATGCTCATCGATAGGCTTCCCTGCGTTTTTGGCTGCCAGCTCCAGCGTGGCCTCATCGACACGCATTGCAACGTGGGGTGGATGCTGCGTGGGCGTCACCAACGCGAGCTTTCCCTGTCCGAGTAGTAAGAAGGCCCACGTGCGGTCTTGGTATAAAATTTCGGCGCCGAAATTTTCGACGTAGTAGCGCACGCTATGCGCGATGTCGTTCGAGGGAACGGCGACATGATCGAGTTCAAACATGGAATTGGCAAGCAGCGAAAAGCAACGTCACGAAAATTTGGATTTCTCTCTCCAAAATCTCAAGCCATAACGAGCGTAGATTGCTAATATGTCTGCCACATAACTCGCAATTACTCTTCGATGCCGTCTCGTCGCTCTTCGCCCTCATCCTCGCCAGCCGCGCAAAATCGCGTCCAACCACGCACAGCGCCCATATCGCCCGCCGTCAAGGCGCGGCGCAGGGCACGCACGCGGCGCCGTCAGGCCATCATCCTCAGCGGTACTCTGCTATTGGCCCTCATGGTGAGCAGTGGCGTAATCATCAAACGTCGATTTTTCAGCCCCAAAAGCCCCAGAGTGCAGGCGGCAGCCCTGCCCCACTCGCTCGACCCCGCGATTGCCGCCGCCGAAAAATCGGCCAAAGTCCAGAGTTGCGATGTCGCTGTCTTAGGCGGCACCCCATCGGGTGTAGCAGCAGCCCTGGCAGCAGCCCGCGCAGGCGCCAAAGTCGTCCTAGTCGAACCGCGCCCGCTTCTGGGCGGCGATATGACCTATGCGTGGATTAACCAATTCGATGTACCGGTTAAAGGGCTTAAATCCGACCACTCCCCTATCGACTACGGCATATTCGGCGAGTTCTACAACAAACTCGGCATCGCCTTCAAACCCGAACAGGCCCGCGACCTCATCGAAGCCAAACTCAAAGCCGAACCCAATATTCAGGTGATGCGCAACACGCCTATCCAACACATCACTCTGGACGATGGACGTATGCGCGCCGCCCTGCTCCGTCCGGCGGGCCAAAAATGGATACGCCTGATGGCGAGCGCTTGGGTCGATGCCAGCAACGACGGCGACTTCGCCGCCAAAGCGGGCAGCGGCTTCTTTCTGGGCCGCGAACAGGCCAACCCCGACCGCGCCATGCAAGCGGCGGGTCTGTTCTTCAAACTCAAAAACATCAACTGGGCCAAAATCCGCAACTACACCCACCAGCAACGCGCGATTCCCCTCCGCGAGGCCCTCGAAGAAAAGCCGACCATTCTGGCCTCCGCCGATGCCCGCTTGCGCGGCAAAAATGTCGTGCTGACTTTAGGTGGTGGCACTGGCCCCTACGCATGGGAACGCGGCGACATCGTCAAACCCTATAAACCCAAAATGCCCGACGCCGAAGTCATGAGCATCAACTTTGGGCGCGTCGGAAAAAAGGAGGCCATCCTCAACACCCTGAACATTCTGGGAGTGAACGGCCTCACCCGCTATTCGCGTTTGCATGGGCGCAAACAGGCCATTCGCGAACTCGGCTACCTCGTGCCATTCCTCAAGCGCCGAATGCCGGGACTCGAAAACGCGGAGTTAGCGGGCGTCGCCCCCGAACTCTATATTCGCGAAACCCGCCACATTTCGGGCCTCACACAGTTGACGGCGGAGAACGTTAAAAACACCACGATGTTCCCCGACCGCATCGCCCTGTGCGCCTACTCGATGGACTTGCACCCCTACAAACCCCACGAGCCACCATCGGGCACGCGCCGTTGGGTCTTCACCATGCCCCTCAAAGCGCTCATTCCCTTGCGCGTCGATGGCCTCTTCGTCGCCTCGCGCAGCCTGTCGGCCACATGGATGGCAGCGGGCGCCGCGCGCGTCATACCCGTCACGATGGCAGCCGGACAGGCTGCGGGCCTGTGTGCCGCCATGTGCGCCCAACAAGACGTGACTCCCCATCAATTCGCCGCCGACCCGAAAAAAATCGTCGAACTCCAAGACGCCCTCCGCAAACTCGGCGTCGATGTCGGCGACAATGCCCCCCTACTAGCCAGCCAAGCCCGCGCCCCGCAACGCTAACGTGGCGCAAGCGCTACCGACGTGACTCCCTCATCTATGCCCGCTTAGGAATCGGGGTTACTGGAAAACATCGCTCGCAACTCCGCGCTAAGGCGCTTAGGCTTCTTTGTCTGGCTGTCGATTGGAATCCATAGTGTGCGGGCTGTAGCCAGAACCTGCCTATCGGTGGCGCGCAGGACTTCGGTATGGCGCTCGAAAAGTAGTCCCCTCGAAACTCCCAACCACGTTCTCAAAATCACATCGTCCCCCAAAAGAGCGGGCTGTTTATAGTCGATCTCATGCCTTGCCACGACCCACAAAATGGCTTCCTGATCTTCCCTGGAAGCCAGCACTTCCCAGTGAGCGGTGGCGACTTCTTGCGCCCAACGCAAATAAACGGTGTTGTTGACATGCCCCATGAAATCAATATCGGCGGCTTCGACGCCCACCGTTTTCTCGTAGGACTGGACTGGTTCGTGAGTTGGCATATAAAGAAGAAGGCAAAGCCCGGTTAGGCTTTGCCTTCAATATCAAGGCCGAAATTCGGCCTCTTGTCACAACTTGCTTTAGCTGTTGGCGCGGGCAATCAGTTCCTGCGCTGTTTCGACGGCGATGTGGAACGAATCGGCGGACGACATCGAGGCGAACGCCTCGTTGCGTGTCCCGCCCGGCCCCGTCGCGGCGACGGCTTTGGAGTTAGACAGGTGCGGTTCAACGGCAAGCGGGCCGCTCCAGCCACGGCTGATGGCGTCGCGCAAAATGCGCTCGACCTGTCCGTTGCCCTGCCCAACGGGCACGTGCTGGTTCTCGGTGGTCGAATCTTTCAGGTGCATCGAATCGGTCACGTCACGCAGCAATTCCCAGATTTCCCACACATCTTCGCCGCTCTGGTTGTAGTTATCGAAATCGAAGATGGTGGCAAAGTTCTCGTTGCGCAGTTCAGCGAGTTTTTTCACATCGCGACCGAAATCGCCGAAGATGTGGCGCTCGTTCTCGTGATAAAGCTTCAATCCCAGAGCTTTGGCCTCATCGCGCAGTTGCCCCAATCGGTCGAGAGAAATGGCTTCCCATTCGCTTTTGGCCGCTTCGTGTTTGTTGAAGTAGGAAAAAATTCGTACCGCGTAGCAATCGAACAACGGAGCCAGTTCGCCCAGATGACGCAGCTTTTTCAGGTCGATGTCGAAATCGTCGGCGATGTCAATCTTGCCTAGAGGTGAGCCGAACATTTGCACGCCCAGCCCTGCCTCGTCCAGTTTGGCTTTGGCCGCACTCGCTTTTTCGGTGGGAAAAATCGAGATATTGAAACCATCAAGCGAGCGCAAATCGACGAATTGCAGGTTGGCTCGCTTCGCCGCTTCGATCTGGGCGTCAAGAGAGTCGCCCGCTTCATCAGAAAACGCCGACAGCGTCCATTGAGCCGGAAGTTGAATTTCCATCTTCGGAAATTTTAACTCTCTTAACCCCTAAAACCGGTAACAAGCCAGAAATTTAACTGCAAGTTTTTCGGGAGCAGCGCGAAGTTACGGCCAAACATAGCCAAAATGGGCAATCTATCATGGATTGCCTCTCGTATTTCTGAGTCTCTAGAACGACTAAAAACTATGCGAGCGAGAAAGTAACATTGCGATTGCGACAATTCGGACACATCGCGATTTTATTGCCCTGTGTGTCGGTCGACTCGAATTTCCATACTGGCCCCAGATAACCGCAAGCATCGCAGCGCACGAACCCGGCAGGGAGTCCCATAGAAGGCGCAGCCTCTTCTTCGACCGGGGTGGTCGTTGTCGGTATCCCGTAGCGATACACGCGACGCAAGTTGGCGATGACGCGCGCCGTCAACAGCTTGGGGTTGAATGGCTTGGGAATATAGTCGTCGGCTCCCACTTTGAAGCCCTTCATCTGCGACTCATCGGTGTCGGCAGCCGTCATCATCAAAATCGGCACTGCCGATGTACCACGTACTTTTTCGACCAACTCATGCCCCGACAAACCGGGCATGTTGATGTCGGTGAGAACGAGATGGGGATCAACCTGAGCGAACTGACTCCACGCCTCCAATCCGTCGCGCGCATTGAATATCTCAAAACCCGCCATTTTGAGATGAACACTGACCAACTTCGCAATAGAAGGGTCGTCTTCGGCAATAAGGATACGGAACCGATTGTCGGAAGGAATATCTGGAAGGCGCATAAAAAAGCAGGTTGGCCCCGTCTCAATTTTTCAAGTTAAGTCAATTAACTCCTAAATATCAAACGACTGGCGAATGTGTTCTAGGAGCCTGGTACACCCAACGCGCACCAACTGATAAACCCCATCAAAATCGCCCGTGTAATACGGGTCGGGCACATTTTTCTCCACCGCGTCTGGTACATAGTCCAATAAACGTGCCACTTGAGCGCGCGGCGCCTCTCGTGACAATTCTAGCACATCACGAGAGTTACGTTCATCCATAGTCACAATGAAATCAAATGCCGTTAAATCTGCCAATTTCACCTGGCGGGCGCGCGAATCCACGGGCACCCCATTCTTCTTCAGAACGGCAAGAGTCCCCTTATGCGGTACATTCCCAACATGCCAATCCCCCGTGCCCGCCGAATCGACCTCGATACGGTCATCCAACTTCGCCTCACGCACCATTTGCAGGAAAACCGCCTCAGCCATCGGTGAGCGGCAGATATTGCCCAAACACACAAACAAAACGCGAATCATGCTCTAAGTCAAACGCACAAGCACACATCGCGGGTGTTTGATTCTTCGCCTTTAGGCTTTGGTAGACAATGCGATTAGGTCGCGCGTCTTCCACTCATTTTGGCCTATGCCACTGAATAATTGCGCCTTCACACTCTCGCGCCCGATGGTGATAACGGCGTAACCAGGTGCATCGGCATATTCAAAGTGAGTGATTGACGGGGCTTCTGCCGCCAGAGATGCGCGGCGCTCCGCTTCGGTATCGGGAGAGAAATTTGGTTCCACACTAATCTGATCAGGGGTATAAGCCTCTACTCCTTCAAGTTGAGTTCGCGGTTTCTCGTTGGGTTTGTCCAAAATGCTGGACAGCGCGAGTTGCACGAACCCATCTTCATTTTGGCCAGTGCGGCGCGAAATGACGTTATGCCTGTGAATATGGCCCCCTAAAACCAACGCCTTATGTGCCCCAAGCACCTTAAGTAGACGGGCGCGCTGTTCGGCCTCGCGCGCTCTGGAATAGATGTGCCACGTCGAACGGGCACCATAAGGCACGACAGGAGGGTGGATAAGCACGAACTTTCGACGGGCCTTGCTTTGAGCCAGCGTAGTTTCAAGCCACTCCAAACTCGCCGTATCATAGGCATCAAAAAACGCGAACAGCGAGTCGCCACTCTCCATCGCGAAGAAGGCTTGAGCCGGAGTCGCACTTTGCGGAGCAAGGCGACGCAACTGCTCGCCTAGAAAAGGCAGAAATACCTGTTGATAGGCTTCGACGGAACCAGGCCCTGTGACATCATGGTTTCCCTTGCAGAACAAAAAGGGAGCGCCCAAATTCGCTTCTTGAATCCACTGTATAGCTTCGCGCGCCTGAAGGTTTGCAAGTTCCGGCGTGCCACACAACCCCTCAACAATATCCCCTACCTGCAACACAAACCGCACTGGTGCGGCAGTTTTTGCGCGTTCTTCGACAGTTTTCTTAACCTCGGCAAGTAACAGGGGATGGACCTCTGCCGTGATACGGCTGTAGTTCTCGATCTGGCGCCAATCGTTGGGCTTTTCGCGAGCAACCCACTCACGGTCATGATGGGCCAAACGGTCGAAATGCAAATCTCCCAGAAGAACGAAGGACCATGATTCGCCATTTGCAGCTAGAGTTGGGGCCTTTGTTGTATCGGGTGCCGCTAACCCCACGCGCGACGCAGCCACGGCGGCACCAGCGGTAGCAGTGGCTGCAAGCAAAGTTCGGCGAGTGAGTTTGGTATAGGTGTTCATGCTATCGACTTGTTACTTTTGAGAAAGCTAAACCGGATTAGAAAGAGTGGGAGGTAGCTTTTCTCCGCGCTCCAAAACGCACAATAATTAGAAGCTCGCGTCGTCTTCAACCGTAAAGAGAGGCATCACGCCAAAAGAGTTTGTTTTAGCAACGACGCTGGTACGCAGCCATTTGGCATGGCCGTCAACGAACCCGAAGTTCGATCCATCGAAGTGGCGCCCGACGAAACTCTGAGTGGCCGTCGAAGTACGCCGAATATTCGGTGCGTTGTTTGAGGCATCGTAAGGCGGCGACACGTTAATAGTGATGTCCGCTTTGCTGGCGCTGTAAACGATGTACTGCCCAGGCGTGTCACCGAAAACTACTGTTTCGGCGGGCACTGGCATCGCGGCCAGAGATAGGCCGGGGTTAGTGTTGGCGTTGCCGACTGGTGGAGTGGTCTCGTAGCCATCAACTGTTGTGCCGGGCGAGGTGTACAGGCTGTTGTAGCCAAACGAGACGTTCGATTTGCCACGATTGATGTTCGTCGCATCACTTGGCTGCCATTCGCCCCCCAGATTAGCAGAAGGGCATCCAGAGAAAATCTGATTGTTCTTGGTATAAGGCACTAGCAAATCTGTCCAACAAGGGCAATTCGAACTGGTGTGAATACGCGGAGTTCGGTCGTCGTAGTCCGCTGTATACATCTGGTAAGCCAGACCAATCTGCTTGATGCTCGACAAACAGGATGTTCGGCGCGCGTTCTCGCGGGCACGGGCAAACACAGGAAACAGAATCGCTGCCAGAATTGCGATAATTGCAATAACAACCAACAATTCTATGAGTGTGAAGGCTTTATTATATTTGATTTTTTGCATGAATTCGCTTTGATAAGGTCAAATCGCGATGAAACGATTCTGGTAAGTCACCGCGCCACCGCGCGCAATCGAAATAAGCGTCCAACCTTGAGGTTGCTTATCACGTGGCAAACCAAAAGAGACAGGCGGCGCAGTGATGAACTGCATTTGGTCGTTCTCGTTGAACAGAGGATAGTGCAAGTGACCAGAGAACACCCCACGAACCCGCGCGCGTTTCAACAAGGCTAAAAGTCGGGCACGCGGCGCAGGTTCGATGTTCCAGTAAGGGTCGGACGCCTCATCAGGAGACTTCAGGTACGGCGGATAATGCGTCAGCAAATGCGTCCCAAATGGTGCTTCAACAGGTTTTTCTAACGCTTTTTCCAAAAACTCCCACTGCTGCGCCTCACGTTCGAGGCCACTGCCTAATATCGAGGCATTGATTCCCACGATACGCGCACCACTTGACTGGTCGACCCAGAAAGATGGACCAAAGTCTTTTTCAAAACGCGCGACACGCTCAGCAGAAAGGCCACTTTTCTGCCCTTCGACCAGTTTGGCACCAATATCATGGTTACCAGGAACAAACAATTTCCTGCCCACAAGACGCTCGGACTGTGCCTTGAAATCGACAATCGTATCCGGCTTTCCGCTTTCCGTCAGGTCGCCGCCCAGAAGAATAAGATCAACTTTTTGGGTATTGACATCCTCTATAACCGCGTCGAAACGTGGCGCGAAAAGCGGCATATCGTTTTTCGTTTCGCGATTGGTATGGGTATCACAAATCAAAGCGACACGAAGCATCTGTTCATCTTGTTGAGCCAATGAAAGGCGCGAAGTTAACATAGTGGCGGCACCAACGCCAGCACTCCTCACAAGAAATTGGCGGCGAGACAGTGCTATCATCAAAGCCCCCAACGACCATACAGGTCGATAGGATGATTATCAGCAGTTTCTTGCCGGATGAATATATCTCGCTTCAACCACTTCGCATGGCCATCTACGAATACAGCGTTAGAGCCATCCAAATGGCGTGGCGAGACTCCCGCCGTGGTTTGCAAATAGGCTGTACAGGCCGTTTGTGCGGTTGGCGGCGCTTGTCCCACGGGATCATAAACACGCAAAAATCCTTCTGTAAAACCATTACATCCTGCATTTCGTGAAGCCGAACCAACATAAGCCCCTTCCGTGTCGGCATACATCAAAACTTCCGTAGAACGCGAAAACTCGGCGAGGTGATGGCTGTTAGTGTTGCTAATGATGCCAAAGTTAGCTCCATAAGTCGAAGCACTAGCTGATGGAGTTGTTACCGAACGCTCATAAGAGGGGCAAAACCACGTCATACGACTCTTGATATAAGGGTCAATGAGCGTAGGCCAATAAATGGTTGGACCGGTCGTCGAGTACAACGGTAAACGGTCATCGTAATCCTGCGTGTACATCGCCGTCGCAATTCCCATCTGCTTCAGGTTGGATAGGCAACTCGATTTGCGCGCTTGCTCACGGGCACGAGCGAACACAGGGAACAGGATAGACGCGAGAATCGCAATAATTGCGATCACAACAAGCAGTTCTATTAATGTAAAAGCTAGATGCGATTTTCTTGTACGTACAATTGGTTCTGGCATATCAGGTTGGCTTACAACGGCCACTTTGTTTAATGGGAAAACTTTAAGTAAATATAAAGACCGAGTTAAAACCCTATACAAATCAACCAGAAGGAACAGGCACAAGGGGATCGAAAACTTGAGGAGTCACGCGAGTAATTTCAGGGAGCAATGAGCCGTTTCGCAACGCTGCCGTGATACGCTGTCCAGCTAAAACCCCCATTTGATGCGGTTGCTGCACGATACGCAACACAGGCGCAGGAAGCGGCAGGAATTGGGGTGGGCAGTCGTTAAAGGCGACGATTTCCAGGTCGCCTGGCACCTCAACACCAATTTGAGCGCACGCTTCGAGAGCGGCAGCCATGTATGCATCTTGAAGACAGAAAATAGCTGTTGGTGGGTTCGGCTTGTGCAAGAGTGAAAATATCGCATCATGCACCTCTCGAACGAGTTGAGGGTAATAAACATCCTGCGTGACAGTGAACGTCGTGAAAAAGCGCACCAGCTCCTCTGGATTTTCTTCGCCTACCTCGCGTAAAGCATCCTGATGGCCTCGGAGACGCTCCTGAACCGAAGAAACCTGCGGACGAAGATCACTCAAAAACGCGATGCGACGGTGCCCACGCGATGTCAGCAAGCGCAGCGCCTGGAGAGTAGCCCCATAATTGTCGCTTACAATCGCGTCTACTTCGATACCCTCAGGAACGCGATCAAGACATAACAAAGGGATGTCTTCTGCAATCAGGCTCTGCAAAAGCGCATTATTTTCGACCATGGATGAGGGCATACACACGATGGCATCCGCCTCATTTCGCATTTTTTCGAGGAAATATGCTTCCTTAGCTGGCTCTTCTCCCGTATCGCATAAAAGCAAACCGTAATCGGATGAGAGTCCTTCACGGAGTCCACTGAGATAAGGTGCCGTTGGAAAATTGCTGATGTAGTAGCACAAAACCGCGACATTATTAGTGCGTGGCCGCGAAGGATGAGCGACAACGGTTCCGACTCGCCGCTTCCGGACAACAAGCCCGCGCCCCTGCAATTCTGTCATCGCCTTGTTGGCCGTCATTCGACTGACCGAGTAATCCAGAGACAATTGCACCTCGGAAGGTAGAGGCATTCCAGGTTTGAGGTCTCCACTCTGAATGGCGTTTTCTATTTCTCCAACGATCTCTCGCCAACGTGGGGTCGAATGTGCTTTTTCGTTCATTAACTCTTTACCATAGAGTTATATCACCCACTGCCACCTCGCATGTTATGTGCGGATTACCCGAATAGAAGAACTCCCTTTTTGCCTCATGCACCATCTGTAGGAAAATTGCCTCAGCCATCGGCAACACAAACAAAACGCGAATCATGCTCTAAGTGAAAGGCATCAGGCAGCTTTACATTCTCAACTCAATGTGCCCAAATACAAGCGTGAGACCTGAGTAATTGGTAAGGTATCCGCTTCGGGCGTCAGATTTGTTCTGCACAAAACTTTATGAGACTCGCTTCGCGTTTGGCGAGGATGAGTAAATTAAGGGCGCTCGAAAACGCGCAGAGTAGGAAAATGCCCGTTTTGGGGCACATAAGACAATGATGCTGTGGTTAGGGTGGGTAACAGCAATGATGCTGGCGCTGATGCTGGGCGCGTTAGGAGCAGCTAAAGCGCGACGCGACCGATGGCGGGCCGATCTCGCGTCGGCTTACGCGGCGCGTAACGACGCGGCGGTCACGCAATTGGCCGCGCGCTTTGGCCCCGATGAAGAACTTTTGTGGCGCCGCTTGCTAACGGCACGGAGCGCCGCCGAAGAAGGCGCGCTCGAAGAAGCGCGCTCACGTCGCGATCTGGAAGATGTGCTTGCCGCTCTTCAGGACGCCGTTTTAGTAGTAGACGGCGAGGGCCGTCTGCGCTTCCTGAACGCCTCGGCGCTACGTCTCTTCGACCTGCGCATCGAGGACGTGTTGGGCGCCAACCTCGTCGAAGCCCTGCCCTCGTTTGGCCTCGATAGTGCCATGCGCGCGGCTCTTCGCAACGGCCAATCGAGCGAACACGAGATGCAGCTCTACTCGCCGCGTTTGCGAGAGGTCTTCCTGCGCGTCGCGCCGGTGTTTTCTGGTGCGGGCGCCCGCACCGGAGCCGTCGCCATCGTACAGGACTTGACCGAACTGCGTCGCCTCGAACGGGTACGCCGCGATTTCGTCTCCAACGCCTCGCATGAGCTACGCACCCCGATAGCCACGGTGCGCGCCCTCGCCGAAACGCTGCAAAGCGCCGATGGCGACCCCAACGCCAGCGAACGCTTTCTGCCCCCGCTCATCAGCGAAGCCGAGCGCCTGTCGCGCCTCGTCTCCGACCTGCTCGATCTGGCGCGCGCCGAAGACGCTCCGACCTCGCCGTTTTCTGCAGTCAGCCTGCGTCTCATCGCCGCCAACGCCGTTGCCCGCTTAAACGACAAGGCCGAGCGCCGCGAAATCACCGTCGAGTGGAATGAAAACGGCCCCAACCCCATCATCGAAGGCGATGCAGCGGCACTTGAGCAAGTCGCCTTCAACTTGCTCGACAACGCCCTCTCCTACACCCCTTCCGGTGGTAAGGTAACCCTTGAAGTCGGCACCGAAGACGACTCAGCCTACCTCAAAGTCGCCGATAATGGCATCGGCATTCCCGCCGATGACTTGCCGCGCGTCTTCGAGCGCTTCTATCGTGTCGATAAGGCCCGCTCACGCGCCGAAGGCGGCACTGGCTTAGGGTTAGCCATCGTCAAACACATCGTCGAAACGCACGGTGGACATGTCGAAGTCGATTCCACCGTCGCCCCGCCGCTCAACGGAACCGCCAGCACGACTAACGCGCTCGTTTCCAGCGGCACTCGCTTCATGGTGCATCTGCCCCTATCCGCCGATCAGGAAAATTGAAGCACGCCGCTTTTCATCAATAGTGCGATTTCAACTTGACCGAAAAAGGAATCGGCCAGTTGTTGTCAATCGAAACCTTGCCCCGCAAAGTCAACGGATTCGGCGGACTGAAACTGGAATTAATTTCCGGTATGAGTCGCCATTTGCTTTCTTGTTCCGGGAAACTTCCATTACATTCTCCCGTCCACCCCGATGAAAACTTCCCGCTATAATCAGGCGTAACTCTCCCCTTCCCATCAACCAGTTCGACATCCGAAACCAACACCAAAGTTCGAGAGCCATCACTTCTCACCTGATCATGACGCAAATGAAGGATAACTTCGGTAAATTGGCTCGTTGTCACGATACGAACACCTGCCGGAGACATTAAAGGGCACGAGGAGGAGCAGTTCTTTGAATCGAAAGCGAGGTTTCACGGAAGGGGATAGTCTGACGGACGCACAATCGCAACTTCTCTTCACAAAAACGTCAGCGAATGCTGTCTCTTCGCAAAGCAACGGCAAGAGGCAGTTTCAATAGGTGGCCCTTCATTACAAAATATGGGCGTGCCTTTTCCCCGCGACACAATTGTTCCTCCAGCACACCGCGACCGATTAAAAATCTGCACAGTCACGACCCTGTTTCTGCTGCCCTTGCTGTGGGCGTGGGAGCTACTCTTCGCCGAAAACGGCTCTCTATCCGCGCTCGCGCTCTACCTGCCGCAGCACTTTTACCTCGTTCTCCCAACCCTCCTTCTCACAATCGCTCTCATCAAGCGACGCCCACGTTTGGCCCTGCTCAGTTTGCTCTCGCTCGCCTTCTGCCTATTGTTCCCGCTCGGCTGGCATCTGCACCTGCCCTCATCATCGAACCCCTCTACCGTTCGCCTCGTCAGCTTCAACATTCAGCGCGGCGAGGGCGATGAACCCTTCGTGGAAAGGACTCTGCATTCGCTTCGCCCCGACATCATCTGTCTCCAGGAAACCGGCCTTTCCACCGATTTGCAGCTCAACGCCATTGGCCGCCATGTCGCCCTCGGCTTCCCCGGTTGGAACGCGCGTTACGCGGGCGATGTCACCACGCTCTCCCGTTTCCCGATTCTCTCCGAACGCATTCACCCATTGCCCGGCACACGTCGCACGCTCGAAACCGTGCTGCAAACGCGCAGCGGCCCGTTGCGCGTGCTTAATACCCACGTCTCCACTCACTTCAAAGGCGACCGCACCCCAACTTCCAAACTCGACCGCCTTGTCCTCCTCTACGAAACCGCTCATCCCTCGGCGCAAGTGCGCCTCCAACAACTGCCGCTCCTACTCAGTGCTGTCCAATCGGGCGACGCGCGCACACCGCTCGTTCTCACAGGCGATTTCAATAGTCCCCCACGCGGCTATTTTTATAGCGGCCTGAGACGCGAACTCGACGACGCCTTCTCACACGCGGGCAACGGGTTGGGGCTTACCTTTCCCTCCCGCTTCCCCCTGATGCGCATCGACTATGTGCTGACGCGCGGCGTCCGCGCAAAACGCGCCTTCGTAGGCGCTCCCGGCGGCTCCGACCACCGCCCCTTAATCACCGACCTTGAGGTATTCTCTTGAAAACAACTCCCGACTTTCAGCCCAAACCGACCACCGCCTCCAGCCCTCAAAAGCGCCGTAGCCGCTTTGGCAACTTACGCGGTTGGAGTCTATTCGCGGGTCTATCTCTGCCTGTACTGTGGCTCATCGAAAACCTCATCGGAGAACATACCGAGATTTCGGCTCTGCTTGCCTATTTCCCGCAGCATCCGTGGGGCATCATCCCCTTGCTGTGCTTTATTCTGTCCCTCATTCATAAACAGGCGCGCTTAGTTCTGTGGAATGGTGCCGCCCTGTTGTTCTGGGCGTGGGCGTTGCTGTGTGTGAAATGGCACCCTTTCGCCGCCACGACCAAATCGACGGTGCGCGTCGTGACCTATAACGTCGCCCTACGCGAATACTTCTCCTCACAACTCGCCGATGAAATCGCAAAACAAAACCCCGACATCGTCTGCCTTCAGGAATCGGTGCGCACCTATCCTCTCGAAGAAGCCGGGCGTAACAACGTTGGCAAAGCCATCAGCCGCCGCTTTCCTGGCTGGAACATTCGCACCGGGGGCGACACCTGCATCATGACGCGCTTTCCGATAAGTTCCAGCCGCGACCATCCACTCCGACTCACAAGGCGAACGCTCGATGTCACAGTCGAAACCCCACAAGGCCCGCTGCGTGTCCTGAGCACGCATATTTCCACCGCCTTCGGGGGACAAGGCAAATTCGCCACCCTCTTCGGTCAACTGGTCGAACTGATTCCCAACGCACAAAAAGCTGCACAGGCTCGTCTCGACCAGATAAAACCACTGGATGACGCCCTCGACGCCGATCTCAGCACTCCTCTCGTCCTGTGTGGCGACTTCAACACGCCACCGCGCGGCATATTTTATCGCCACCTGGATTCGCGTCTCGACGATGGCTTTGCTCAGGCGGGCAACGGTATGGGCCTCACTTTCCCCTCGCGCGCCCCCCTATTGCGTATCGACTACGTGTGGACACGCGGCGCCCACGTAAAATCCATAAAAGTCGGCGAACGGGGCGCCTCCGACCACCGCATGGTCATCGCCGACATAGCGGTCAAATAACGCTGTTACAGCTCTTCCACCAATCGCGCTCCCCCGACAACTGTAACCTCAAGCGCTCGTCCCACCAACTCTTGCTGGCGCGCCACCGCTTCGATTCCGGTCACAAAAGCCGGGGCATCTGCCTCGGCGCCCAGCCAGAACAAAATCGTAGGCCCAGCACCCGATAGAGTGGTTCCCAACGCGCCCAATTGCCGAGCCGCTTCATTCAAAGCGTCCCATCCCGGCACCAGCGGCGCGCGATAATCCTGATGCACGCGGTCGCGCACCGACTCGGCCAATGCTTCCGAATCCCCCGTCGAAAGCGCCGCGACCAGCAAAGCCGTGCGCGATAAATTGAACACGCAATCAGCGCGCGAGTAGGTCGCGGGCAACGCGCCTCGCGCCTTTTCGGTCGAAAGCTCCACTTCGGGAATC
This sequence comes from bacterium, assembly GCA_004172935.1. Taxonomy (GTDB): domain Bacteria; phylum Armatimonadota; class Abditibacteriia; order Abditibacteriales; family Abditibacteriaceae; genus Abditibacterium. The sequence goes on from SDZD01000057.1 coordinate 24,600, forward strand.
CACACCACGAAGCGCGGGTACTGGCTTACCTGTGGCGTCAACGCGAACGCCTTGCCATCTTCGCGAGTGGCACACACGCAAAAACTACCCTTCAATGCGGGCGCCACGTTGTCGGGATGCCCCTCAATGCGCGTTGCTAAATCGAGTAGCTGCGCATCCGACAGCGAAACCCCGCGATGGGCGCGCGCCCACTCGTTGGCCGCCACCAATCCCCCGACAATCGCCGCACTACTCGACCCTAGCCCACGCGCGAACGGCACCACGTTGCGCATCGAAATCGCGAATCCAGTGGGCGGCAAACCTAATTCTTCCCATGCAGCGCGTGCGGCACGATGCGCCAGCGATGTGCTTTGCCCCTGCAAGGCCACTTCGCCTTCTCCCTCGGCGCGCAGTTCATCGGCCTCAGCGGGCCACAGTTCGAGACGGTTAAAAAGCGACAGCGCCACCCCCAGGCAATCGAAGCCGGGGCCACAATTGGCACTAGTCGCGGGCACTTCAACGATAACCGAGGGCAAAGAAGCGCTCTCAGATGAATAAAAAAAAGACATTTCCCCAAATTTTGACGGATTCATACCTGTTCTTGCACACCACAACGGAACACGCAACTGAACAACGTGTCCAAAAGTTACTGTAGAATGAAATCAACTGTCGCCTTTCCGTTTGCCGTGTCTGCCCGAACGCTCGCCGTTCTGGTGTTGGGCGCGTCTCTGGGCGGCCTGCCGCGAGTGGCTCATTCGCAAACGACACAGCCTCAACCAGAGGCTCCCGTCGCACCCAACACCGCAGATCCCGCCGACGCCGACAATACCCCCACTGGCCCCGCTCAGGTTCCTCAAGGCACACTCGCCCTGAACCCTCAGCAACTGAACGCCACCAATCGCCAACAACAGCCTCGGCCTAACCCAGCCGAACGGCCTATGCGCGATATGATGACCCGCAATGGCATCACCACCACGACAACGCAAGACGCTATTCTAGCGTTTTTAAACGACGAAGAGGATGGCAAACGCAACGTCCGCGATGCGGCGCGCAGGTTGTTGAGCGGTGTGCGGCGCGGTGTGCCCACCGAGAGGATGCGCACCTTGCTCACTGACTATCAAAAGGCTTTGGAATCCGAACGTCTAAACCGCGAGCGCGCCCAACGGATGCTTGATGCCCGCGTCGGCTACTCGCTCGACGCCCGCCTCGAATCAATGCTGTGGCTGCTGGGCGTCCTTGGTGATGGGCAAAACATACTCACCTTCACTCAGCAAGGCCCGCAAAACCGAAATCCACGAATGGTCGGTGGCAATGGTATGGGAGGTAACGTCCTGGGCGGCAATGGCATGGGTGGAGCCGCCATCGGCGGCAATGGCGTCCAATTCGGAGTTTTTGGTGTCACAACCGCCCAACTCCAAATCGAGGGCGTTGTCAATGCCAAGAACGCGCCACAGGAGGCCATGGTTTGGCTTGAAATCCGCGACGGGAATGGGCGTCTATGGCGAATGGTGCCATCAGATAATCCCAATGCCCAGCCCATTTTGAACCGTCAAATAACAGGGCTAGTCGTTGGCACGCACGTACTAGTGCGCCTTGTCTCGCCACAGGTGGCGACTCCTAACGCCCTATATTCCTTGCTCGCCCTCGCTCCCGCAACTAATCTGGGAGACGACGCGGGTGAAGGAGGTGAACAAGGAGGCGGAGGCGCGCCCTACGGTCCTTAAAACACAAAACTTACAATTATGAAAAACATTCAATTTATCTCTACTCTTGCGCTTTTAGCTTTGCCCATCGTGGCAAGTGCGCAACCCGACCCGAACAACGCGCCTAAGGGCAACAACCCGGTCAACCGGGCCGTAGGCGGCGGACGCGCGCGCGCCCAAATCCAAAATGCGACGCCCGAACAGCGCCAAGCTTTGATGCGCACCGCCTTCAAGCGCCAACTCACCCGCACCAACGTCACGAACGTTGCCCAACAGGACGCCGTAACCGATTATGTCATGGGTGAAGCCGAAGCGCGCAACAAACTGGAGGACGCGACCCGCACCCTGCAAACCGGACTTCGCAACACCACCGTAACCGACGCTCAGGTCGCTGGCTTGCTTAACGAATACAACGCAACCGTCGCCGACGACAAAGACCGCCACGACAAAGCGCTACTCAAACTCAAAGCCGCCATCGACGTTACCCAGTACCCACGCCTCGAAGCCATGCTAACCGTTGCGGGCTTGTACGGCGATAGCCACGCTCCCACCGGCAATCTCGTCGCCTTACTGGGTGGCAACGCGCGTAACCTGCGCACTAATGCCGCCGCCAACGCCGGAGCAGATGCCGCCCCAAATGCTGCCGGAGGAGCCGCAGCAGCCCGTGGCAACGCGCTCAACCGCCGCAACAACCGCACTGCTCCCTTCTAATCCTTAAGGGCAAAAATACCAAAAGCCGCCGCTTCGAGGAAAGCGGCGGCTTTTTCATTCTAGTTCTAAATTACCGGCAAATTAAGCCGCTCGAAAAGCCCGCAGCGCCGCCTCAATAGAATGAGCGTCACGCCCCAGAACGATAGCTCCCAACAACACGCCACGCGCACCAGTGCTACGAAGCGCGCTCACATCATACGGCTCCAACTTCTTCTGCGAGGGAATAATAACGGGCACTCTGGTCGAAGAACACAGCGCGTTATACATGGCCAAATCGCGCGCGTTGAGCGGCGTCCCATACGAGTCATGCGCCATAATCGAAGCCTCGCAGAGCTTCATGCCCAACTTTTCATAAAAGGGCACTTCACCTTCGGGCATCCCATGATAAGCCGCGACCATCACGTCCAAATCCAACTGCCGCATAGCCCAGGCCGGACAATCGAACGGATAGGCATCGAAGTAATCCACGCCAATTTCCTTCAAAACCGCGAACTCTTCGGGGGTCGCGAACTTACCGTTCGCCCCCGGCACGATACCAACGTTGGCTCCCACCTCGCGCGCCTCATCCACGATCTGCGCAATTTTTTCATGCTCCTCATCCAACGAACCAAAGCGCGTCCCCGAAGCGAAATGCTCGACGTTGATATGCACCTTCAACCCCTGCGCGCCCCCGCGCAAAGCCGCGCGCGCAAGCCCCACATCGTTCTTCGGCAAAGAAGCCAGCAAAGTCCACTCATTGCGCGTGAGTTGGCTGTGTAACAAATTCATAGTTATTCCCAATATAACAGTAGGGTCACCCCAGCGTTATCTCATCCCCGTTCGCAGCAATAATTTTTACCTTTAGAACCCCATCTTTCCGTTAGTAACAGAGAACTGTTTGAGGGCGAACACAAAGTTCGCCCCCTACAGAGAAAATCGCATCTGAGATTAGGCGGATTTGCCGCTAACGAAAAGAGTTCAATAAAGGAGGGAGACAGAGCCGATTAAAAACTCAAGGCTTAGCAACAGCAGCCGGAGTCGCAGCCACCATGTTGGCCGGAGTTGTGGAGGGCAATTCATCCCACACGAACGGGAACACGATGCGGATTTTGCCCACGTTCTCTAAAGCCGTGTTCGCCCACTGTGGGAGCGGTTTATCTGCCAAAACCCAGCGAACCGGCATTTTCTCCCACACGTTCTTGTCGCGCATCTGCACATCGAAATAAAATCGGCCCGCCAGCGCTTCGATGGTGTCCGGGTCTTTCCAATCGGCCTGATCGTAGCGTGGACGCAAAAAGCGTGAGAACAGGGGAGCCGTGCCTTCGTAGCTAGGGTCAGTCGCCGAAACTGGCCCGACCACCATCCACTGTGTCTGTTCGCGGATATAGTGCGTCTCGTTGCTCATCGCATGGTTGGCGGGCACGATCTGGAACGAGCCGACCACACCACGCGGCGAAGTCGAGATGTCAATAACACCCTCATGGTTAGCGCGCAGTCGTCCCGGTTCCGAGAAGTACGAACCGACGAATCGCCCGATACCCACCACAGGACGCAGCACTTGGCCGATGACTTTCGGCTCTTCGCCACGATACTGAATGGTGATAAGCCCGCCGAAACGGTTCTCGAAGATGATTTCGCGTGGATAACGCTTCGGACGCCGCACCTGATACACCCATGAATCGCCCACAGTCGGCACATAGCCACTTGGCAATGGCGTCAACGTATTATTGCGGGCGTTATCCAAAAACAGCGGGTTGCCCAGAAACGGTGTGTAAATGCCACCGAAGATACCAGTTCCGCCGGGCATATCGGTGTAAACCGCGCTCTGTGGCGAGATTTCCTGTTGCAACGAGTTCTTGCCCGCCATATCTTCGGCCAGCGGGGCCAGCGACCAGATGATGCCGCGATTCTCTTTCTCGTTGTATCCGGCGCGCAGGTGGATGGCGTTAACCGCCGTAGCCACGACCGTCCCATCCTTGGCCCACTTCGAGGCAGTGAAGCCTAAAACGTTTACTTTAGCGCAAGGAGCGGACACATGACCAAGCGGCGCCCACGTCTTTCCTTCGTCGCGCGAGCCTTCGATAACTCCGTCTTTAACATTATGAATACGTACACGACCGATCTCGATAGTTTCGACATCGTTTTCGGCTTGAACAGCCGGAGAAGGGCCGTGTTCGGGGGTAGTTGCGTGCGCAGAAATAGGGTTTAAGCCTATAAGTACGCAAAAGGCAAGAAGAATGACAGAGCGATGAAGCATTTGAACAAGAGGTTGGACACAAGAGGTTAGGAAGAGAGGTTGGCGATGCCAACGGTTTCTTTCGTTTCTCGACTAACTCCCAGTTTTTACCCTCTTGCTTCGGCCTTCTATTATGGCACTTTCCGCAGCCGCGCGCGCCGCGCTCGAACAATTTAAGTCACAACAGCAAAACGCGGGTTACGCCGCTCCAGACGATGTGCCGGAGGCCGTGCCCCCCACCCAGGCGGGTTCTGGCTCAGCATCGCAGCCACCAGCCGCAGTTCCCGCCAACACACAGGAGCCATCGGCATGGAATCGTCTCAACGACCCATCGACCACCATTAAGATGGGTGGATTGTTCCGTCCCGAACAACCCAAGACATTCCGCGAATCAGGTGTTTCTTACCGTGTTCTCGAAGGCTTGATTCTTAAAATCATCAAACAGGAAGGCCCGCAAAACGAACAGCAGTTGGCCGACGTGATGAAAATCACCGCCAACGTGTTCCGCGACATCCTCGTATCGCTCAACAAACGCGAGTTGCTCGACACACCCTTCCCGCTCCACTACGACTTAACGGGCAAAGGCCGCGAATTGGTTGCTATGGTCGAGCGCGAAGACGGCTACATCGGCCCAGCCCCGGTGCCGTTCGATGTTTACGTCGAGATGGTCAAAGCTCAGGCCAAACGCGAGCGCCGCGTCACTATGGGCGAAGTCGAGGAAGTGTTCGCATCCTACCCGATGCGCCCCACCCTCAAATCGACCCTCAAAGAAGGCTTCAACTCGCAGCGAGTTATCATCTTCTACGGGCCTCCGGGCAACGGCAAATCGCTCATCACCGACAACTTGCACCGCCTCTTGCGCGAACCAGTTCTCATTCCATACGCCTTCGAGTACAACTCGAAAGTCGTTCAGCTCTTCGACCCCGCTTTCCACAAAGTCCGCGACGACTTGATGGATCGCGAGGAAGCCGAAACCGCGCATTCGGTCTCAACCGCCGGAAAACCCGACCGCCGTTGGATCATCTCCGAGCCGCCCCTGGTCACGGTAGGAACTGAGTTCAAAGTCGCCCAATTCGACATCACTTTCGACGGCCAATACTTCGCGCCTCCGCACATGAAGGCCAACAATGGCATCTTCATTTTCGACGACTTGGGACGCCAGCAGGAAAATCACAACATGATTTTGAACCAGTTCATCTACCCGCTGGAACATCGTGCTGCCATCATCCGTTTCGCGGGTGGCTCGTCGATGCGCGCCCCGTTCTTGCAGCGCCTGTTCCTGTCGACCAACTTGAACCACGAAGAAATCCTCGACGACGCTTTCAAACGACGCTTGCTGTACCAGGTCCTCGTCGACCGCCCCACCACCAAATTGTGGAAGCAAATCTTCGTCAACGAAGCGGGCAAAGTCGGCCTCGATAAAGCCCGCGCCCAGGAACTTTCCGAGCGCGTGGTCACATGGTACAAAGACGATGAGCGCGTATTCCGCGCCTGTGACCCACGCAACCTGATGACGATGATCGACGCCAGCCTCGACAGCGGCCAACGCGCCGAAGATGTCCTCGACATCATCAAGATGCGTGACATCTACGACCGCTACCCCGCCGCATTCAAACGCGACTCCAAATTCTTCGTCGGCTCTATGGACACCCTCGGAACCGGAGACGAAGAGTAAATCTAACTCGAAACCAAAAAAGCCCGACCAAATTTCTGGTCGGGCTTTTTTGATTTTTGTATTCCGCCAATATTCTCTCTCCAGAAATTATCATCAAATCGTAGCAATTCCCTTATCTTCTTTCTAATTGAGTTGAGTTAAAATTGCCCCTCGCACAATCTGAACATTTCCTAATCTTTCGCGATTCGCCTTCGAGATGCGTTTGGGTTTTCAGATGCTGAGTAACTATGCTCCGTCCACTATTTTCCACATTCTCCCGTGTGGCTCTTCTGCTGCTTGTCCCATTGGCGGGCGCACTCCCAGCCGCCAACGCCGCGACCTTCACAATCGATAACCTCAACGACTCCGGCCCCGGCTCGCTACGCGCCGCCATAATCTCGGCCAACGAGTCCACTGGTCCTGATGTCATTGATGGCATGTCCTGCCGAGGTTTCATCGCCCTCGATTCTCACCTTCCCGCTCTGCGCGACACCGTCACCATCAAAGGCGCCGGAGCGAACCAACTATTGATCTGCCGCGCCAACGATAACAACTTCAACCTGTTCGTCATTCCCGGCGATGCCAATGTCACCCTGTCGGGCCTCACCCTCACGGGCGGCGGTGGCGGAGGAGTGGAAGCAGGAGGCGCCATCTCCAACGACGGCACGCTCTCGCTCACCAATTGCATCCTCACCAGCAACTCCGCACGACGTGGCGGCGCCCTCTTCTCCAAGGGCAGTGCCATAATCGAAGACTGCACATTCTCCAATAACGCCGCTCTAGGCGGCGCAGCCATCAACACAAATCAGGGCACGCTCACTATCTCGAACACCACCTTCGACAACAACTCCTCTCAGGGCGACGGCGGCGCACTCGTCTTGGTACACACTCCAACGACGCTCGCGAACTCCACCTTCTCCAACAACCGCGCTGGCGATAATGGCATCTCCAATTCTGGCATTGGAGGAGCGATACTAGCCCTCGGCAACGGCAACCCACAACAAGTGGGCCTCTCCGTCACTAACTGCACATTCGCAGCGAACAGCGCCGGACAAGGTGGCGCACTCTGGAATCGCGACCAACAAGCCCAACTGCGAAACACAACCATCTGCGACAACATCGCCGTATCAGGCGCAGGAATTTGGAGCGAAACAGGCACAGCAAGCCGTATCACTCTAGGCGCCTGTGTTCTCGCTGGTAATTCCTCTTCTCCTTCCTCCATTGCCAGTGATGCCGACTGGAACGGCTCAACGAATGGCTTTGTCTCAAACGGTTACAATTTCGTAGGTGGCGGAAATGGGGCGGCCTTGTTCTCTGAATCCACCGACCGCCGTGGTCTCACGCGCCAGCGCCTACTCCTTGGCCCCCTTGATTCCAATGGTGGCCCAACTCAAACGATTGCGCCCTTGCCCACTTCCCCAGTTATCGACGCAATTTCCCCAACCGCTCTTCTCGTCAACCGTGATCAACGAGGCAACTCCCGCCCAGCAGGGAACGGTGGCGACATTGGCGCCGTCGAAGCCGATGTCGCGGCTTCTGTCAACTTGGTTGTCAACACAACCTCCGATTCAGGCGATGGCATCTGCGATGCCACAGAATGCACCCTACGCGAAGCCATCGTAACAGCCAATAATGGCAGCGCCCCACAGGGCTACACCATCACCTTCGACCCGGCGGTATTTTCAACACCCAAAAGCATTGGCATAACTCAGGTCATATCACCCGATGTTCGCTCAAGCTTAGTTGCATCAGGCAAAATGAAAATCATTGGCCCTGGTGCTGACTTGCTCTCTATTCAGTACGGCACCTCTTTCCAGCTTGAACCACGCCTGTTCGATGTAACTGAAAATGGCAACGTCCAAATCTCTGGCATCACCTTTCGCTACGCAAGGCCGTATTACAATTTCGCCACCATATTCAACAGGGGAAACCTTGAATTGACCGACTGCGTTATTCGCGATAATGTCGTCGAAGCTCCCGCAGGTGGAGGCATTCTCAACACGGGCAATCTCTCTCTACTGCGTTGCACTGTCACGAACAACATAACTCGCAACTTCGGAGCATCCCCCAAAACTTACAGTGGCGGCGGCGGTATTTATAGTAGCGGCACTCTTTCGGTCAAAGACTCCATCATTTCCAATAACACAGGAGAAGAAGGAGGAGGCATCTGCAACAAAGGCATTGCCACAATTGAAAACTCAACCATCGCCAACAATACCTCAGCGAAAAGCGGCGGCGGTATATATAGTTCTTCAACACTCGGTATCACTATCTTAAATTGCACAATCAACAGCAATACTGCCTCTTCTGGAGGTGGGGGTATCTCAGCAGGTGGCCCCTTCGTATTACGCAATTCAACGGTAGCACAGAATACTGCTCGAAATTCATCTGTGGACGGTGGCATAGGGCTAGCCAGTTCTGCAGCTATTATCGAGAACTGCACGATAGTAGCGAATTACCAAGTAGGTGGAGTCTATGTCTACGGTGGTACAACAAACATCACAAACTCTGTTGTCGCCTCTGGTACAAATTTCCAATCCCAACCCGACGTAGCCACAGCCACAGGAGCTTCCGTTGTTTCTGGTGGGTATAACTTCATTGGCTACGGCTCTAGTTACAGCTTTAGCGCCCCCGGCGACCGTTATGGCGGTTATGTGAATCTCACTACAATAGTAACACTCAAGCCAAACTTGGGGCCGCTCGCTTCCAATGGTGGCCCCAGACAAACCATAGCCCCTCTACCCGATAGCCCTCTCATCAACATGGGCGATCCCAACTTCGACGCCTCAACCCTACCCTACGATGGACGTGGCATAGGCTTCCCCCGTGTGGTCGGTGGACGCCTCGACATCGGTGCCTTCGAGACTCAGTCAGCCCCAGCCAGTGCCAGCAAAAGACCGGCTGCGAAGCTCGGTTCAGCTGGCGCATCCTAACCCATCCATAGAATCAAAACAACGGGCCATCCTTAAGGGTGGCCCGTTTCTCGTTTCCCCGTATTACGATTCCCCCTTCTCTTTTTTCCTGATAAAACGCCCAACCTTGAACCCAAAACAAAGCCTTAACGTCCACTTTCATAAGCGCAACACAGCGTGAGTTCTCCGTTCGTCTTCTCCAAAACAGAAGGCGTTCTTAAAACAATGAGGCATTGCAAAGCCTCCCAAACTCGCCGTGACAGCTCGACAAGAAACGCATAGTGATAATGGGAATGTGCGCGTTTCTTCACGCGCTCTTGTCAGGAGAGCAAAATTGCCGGGGTAAACTGGCATCCGCGTTTTCGTTTTCGATTATGGCTCGTTCTGCACCTATTGCTCCTACCCCCGTAGCCGCCTCTGGCAAATCTGCGGTCCCCATTCAAGTGCCGCGTTTTCGCCACACCTTCTGGTGGTATCTGAAATGGTTTTTCATCGCGCTGCAAGCCGTCGTCTTCTGCGCGCTCATTGTCCTCGCCACAGCGGCGAAGGGCATCTACGACGAGCTACCAAGCGTCGTACCCGATTTGCGTCTCTTGCTCGCCAAAGACCGCGCCGCACCGTCGCGCGTCTACGCCAGCGATGGCAGCCTTCTGGCCGAATTCAAAACGCAGGATCGCCGCTGGATTTCCATCGACGACCTGAAGGTTTCCAAAACCGTCAATGGCCGTATAACACAAGTCCCCGGCCGACTCATATCAGCAACGCTTTCCGTCGAAGACGCGCGCTTTTACACACACCCCGGTATCGACGCCAAGCGTATCGCTGGCGCGTTCCTCGCCAACTATAAAGCGGGCGGCACCGTGCAGGGCGGCTCGACGATCACCGAACAGCTCGCGAAGAACGTCTATCTATCGCGTGCCCGCACCACCAAACGCCGCCTTTCAACAGCTCTCATCGCTCTTCAACTTGAGCGCAAACTGTCTAAAGACGAAATCCTCGAAGCCTATTTAAACGACATCCCTTACGGCAACCGCGCCTACGGATGCGAAGCGGCAGCACAAACCTACTTCGGCAAACGCGCTCGCGATCTCTCCATCTCCGAGGCCGCGCTGTTGGCGGGTCTGCCCCAAAGCCCCTCGAACCTCAACCCCTGGCGCCACTTCGACCGCGCCAAAAGGCGTCAACGCATCGTGCTGCACGAGATGCTTCAGAACTCGCGTATCACCTATACGCAGTACCTCGAAGCCATCAAAGATACCAGCATCGAAGACGAACTCAAGGCCTCACGCGAGCGTGACCGCCTCGAACGCTCCTCCCCAACTCACTGGAAGTCGCCTTACTTCGTTTCCTATGTACGCCAGTACCTCAAGAAGCAGTACGGCTATAACCTGGATGAACCTGGCCTCATCGTTCGCACTTCACTTGACCCGAAATTGCAAGCCATCGCCGAGAACGTCATGGAGCGCGAGGTTGGGCGTCACGGTGCCACCCTTCAAGGCGCCCTCGTCTCCATCGACCCCTGGACAGGCCAAATCGTCGCGATGGTGGGCGGACGCGACTACTACAACACGCGCATGAACGGCCAGTTCAACCGTGCTGCTCAGGGCAAACGCCAACCGGGTTCCACCATGAAGCCCTACATCTACGCGACGGCTATGGAAGCGGGCCTCACTCCCGACACGGTGATGACCGACTCGGCCCTCTTCGTCTACGGCAACTCCGAGGCTTCGCCCGGACGCCGCTCACGGCGACGCGGCGGTCACGAAATCCGCAACTACACCCGTTCGCATAGCGGCCCAATGGCGCTCCGTTCGGCGCTCGCCACCTCCAATAACGTCATCGCCACCCGCCTGTTGTTGCGCGTCGGCATTCAGAACGCCATCCAAAAGGCGCACCTGATGGGCATTCAGTCCAGCCTCGTTCCCGTTCCGACTCTGGCGCTAGGCACCTCCGAGGTATCGCTGCTCGAACACGTTTCGGCCTACGGCGTCTTCGCGACCAAAGGTTTGCGCGCCGAAGCGACGCCCATTCTTAAAGTCGAAAACGGCGCGGGCGAAGTCCTCGTCGACCAGAGCGGCCCAGTGCGCGCAGCGCGTGTGCTATCGCAAAACGCGGCCAACGAAATGTATTCGATGCTGCGCTACAACGTCACCAACGGCACGGGCCGTCCAGTTCAAATCCCCGGCGTCGAACTCATCGGTAAAACCGGCACCACCTCGTCCAACAAAGACGTTTGGTTCATGGGTGCCAGCCCTCAACTCGTGACCGGTGTGTGGATGGGATATGACACCCCCAAAGCTCTCGGCTACGGCTCGGCTGGCGGCAAATGGTGCGGCCCCGCATTCCGTGAGTTCATGCGCCAATCGCTGCCCATCTGGTCCGCACGTCGTCCCGTCGAGAAGTTGGTCGAAGACGCGCGCGCAACTGCCCAGCGCCGCTTCGTCGCCCAACAGTACAAGCAGTACATCAACGTCCGCATCTGCAACGAAAGCGGCTTGTTGGCAACGCGCGAGTGCCCCGACACCCACAAGGAAGTCTTCAGTGCAGCGGGCGGCGCTCCCACTCAGTACTGCCCGATTCACGGACGCAATCCGGTAACGCCACGTAGTCTCTCGCAGGGTCAGGAACCCGCGCGCGAAGACGATCTGGGCGGCGCCCCAGTCCGTCGCAGCCGGGACAACTCTAGCGATGGCAGCACCGACACAGGTGGTAGCGTCGGCAGCGTCCCCAACGGCATAGTCGGCGAAGATGGTCAATCCGAAGACCCACGTGCCGCAGCGCGCCGCGAATATCAACGAGACCAAAATACCGACGATACAGGCGGAACAGTGCCCGCCTATGAGGGTGATGGAGTCTTGCCTCTCGACGGCAACAGCGGTACAGCGCGCCGCAGCAACGACGGTGGCGGTCAGGTTCTGCCAGATAACGGCACCCCTCAAACCCTAGACGGTTTCGACAACACAGCCCGCAACCAATAAAACCACCTCAAACGAAAAAGGGAGCCGAAATTAATTTCGGCTCCCTTTTTCGTCAGCGCCATTACTCCAAAAAGATGATTCGGCACATGCTTCACATTGTTTTGCATCTAAATTGCTACCCTTTCTCCGACTCTTATGCCTGAACTTCGCAAAGACCCGATTCTTGACCGCTGGGTCATCATCGCCACCGAACGGTCACGCCGTCCAAACGATTTCGGCGCGCAAAACGCCGCGCCCGCACCAACCGAAAGCGTCTTCTCACCCGGTCACGAATCCAAGACCCCATCTGAGGTCTTCCAAATCGGTCGCGATGCCAGCGCCGAGAAAGACAGCAGCGGCTGGCGAGTGCGCGTCGTCCCCAACAAATTCCCGGCTCTTTCCACCGAAGGCGACCTCAATTCACAGGCCGTGGGCATGTTCGACCTCATGAACGGCGTCGGCGCCCATGAAGTCGTCATCGAACACCCTGATTCTGCCTGGGACATGTCCGAAGCCACGTCCGAACAAATGGGCGAAATTCTGGATGCCTACATCGCGCGCAACCAGACCCTCAGCGACGACCCACGTTACCGCTACATCCTCACATTCCGCAACTTCGGCACCGCAGCGGGCGCATCCATTAACCACCCACACTCGCAAATCATCGCCCTGCCAGTCGTTCCTCGCCAGCTCAAAGACCAACTCGAAGTAGCGCGCGTCCATTTCAAAACCAAACTGCGCTCCATCTACGCCGACCTGTTGCGCCAGGAACTCGCCGACGGCTCCCGCATCGTCGAGGACAGCGAACACTTCGTCGTCCTGTGCCCCTACGCCTCGCGCTTCCCTTTCGAGACGCAAATCTACCCCAAACACGGCGGCGCCGATTTCTCGATCATGAGTCCCGAAGAGCGCGCAGCTCTCGCCGAAGTTTTGCCCCGCACCCTGCGCCGCATCAAAAACGCGCTCGGCCACCCTCCCTACAACATGGTATTCCAAACCGCGCCCATCACCAAAGAGCGCATCGGCAACGCCGGCCAGTGGGAAACCCTCGAACACGACTTCTCGTGGCACATCGACATCCTCCCCCGACTCACTCAGGTCGCCGGTTTCGAATGGGGCACAGGCTTCTACATCAACCCTGTCTCTCCCGAAAACGCCGCCAACTTCCTCCGCGACTCCGACTAAAACCCTACCACGACAACTCCTACCGGATTCCACGAGTTCGTTGAGTGTTCCCCTCTCCCGCTTGCGGGGGAGGGTTAGGGTGGGGCCAAAACGCCAGACTGTTGCAACTCGGTGAGCGGTCTCCTCTCCCGCTTGCGGGGGAGGATTAAGGTGGGGGCCAAAACGCAAGGCTATCTGAGTTCGGCCCCTCTCTCGCTTGCGGGGGAGGGTGGCCAAAGGCCGGGTGGGGGCCAACCCCACCTACTCGCTCTGAAAATATATAGAGCGAATACCCAGAAAACTTTACCGGGCCCCGCGTACAATTTCCTCATGACATGACTCTAACTAAATACCACGCAGTAAAGTTGCGTCATTGAGGAAAACATGAGTTTCAATAAGTCCCATTCGGGTTTTACATTAATAGAACTTTTAGTAGTTATCGCTATCATCGCGATTCTAGCCGCGATTCTTTTCCCCGTTTTTTCGAGGGCACGCGAACAAGCCCGCAAAGCCAGTTGCTCCAGCAACTTGCGCCAAATCGGTTTGGGCATTATGCAATATTCGCAGGATTACGACGAAACACTGCCCCTCTTTAGCCTCAGTACAACCTCCTATAAAGGTTTCAGCGGCTATGGCACCAACGGCGACGACGGTGTGCGCTGGGCCGACTCCATTTATCCCTACATCAAAAGCACGCAGGTCTTCGACTGCCCCAGCGGCGACAAACGCACGCAACCCTACAATCGCGGCCCAATCGCCCCCGGCGGCCCCTACCTCGACATCACCACCTATTCCTACGGTTACGTCACCCCATCTTCCGACACGAACCCAGTCGGAGTCGCGGGCCGCTCATTGGCCGCACTGGAAGACTCTTCTGGCACCCTCATGGTCGTCGAAGACGGCAAACAAGACGATGGGCAAGGCGCCGAAACACAGGGCCGACTCATCCCCAGCCCCGGCGAATCCATCTCCGCCCTCGGCGGACGCCTCAACGGCGTAAGGCACACCGGAGCCAATATCCTCGATTACCAATCCTACGCCTTCAACGCCCTCTACGCCGATGGACACGTCAAATGGAAGCGCCTAACCGACACCTGGAACGGCGGAGCCATGCAACAATGGACTATAGCCGCCGACTAACTCCCTCCAAATTTCTCCCCCTGAAAACCCCATATTACCATCATATTCAGCCCCATAAAAGTCCATTTGAATTACAAATGGAATTTTATGCTGTGTGACTTATTCAAGATAAGATTTCTCAAACACTGCTTAGAGAAATCTTAATATTTGACATATAACATGCCCCATTGAGCATTGCAGCTCACAAAAAAATGAAGATTTTAGTAATTATGGCAGCAATTGGGCTTTGCCTCTCTTGCAAAATGGCGTGTGCTGGTAGTTATGTAGTCGATCCAAATACTCCAGACGTCATCACTGGTGGACATGGGGACAACGGTGGTTATGGAGGTTTGACAGCATTTTCGATAGTCAGTGCCTCTTCCAACAACTCGACAGAAAATTATGCACTAGGAGATGCATATATACAATTAGATCGACGCTGGATCTGGGTTGGAGATGATCCAACAGATTTACCAACACTGGTTACACCAAAACTAACTGTCGAATTAAAAGGGGAAGTCAAGGCCTCTATTACTAGCGAAGCCGCCGCTGCTAACGCAACACTTAATTTTAATTCACTTTGGTTCCCACCAGTTGAGTTCGATCAAGAGGCACATGATGACATCTTGCCTCCTATAGAACTCGATATGCCAGTTTTTGATGAGAATGGCCCCATTTTCGACACTTCGATTTCAAAATCAGCAAAAGTAGAACTGGACTGTACTGCTTTTGCAAGGGGCGGAACAGGAGGACTCGTGGGAACTGGTACTGCAAAATCTGGCCCTAATAGCATCGCTATCAAAAGTTTAATTTTAGTACCATCTGAGTAATAGTACCTCCTCTAGTGTCCTATAAAGTAAGTGTGGCATCGCAAATAACCTCCGTATAGCGACGAAATTTTCTAGCTTGAATTGGTTTTTTAATTTTCACACAATCTACCATTCCTAAAATTAATAATCCGTCATTCAAATGCATCATATTTGTCTTGAATGGCGGATTATATCTAGGACATCTCCCCAAAAATACAAATTTAATACGGTGGTGGTCAACTAGGGTGAGTTTTTGTGTATGTGCGGGCTTGACTGTGATTGTAGTCATGGAGGTAGATTCTCAGCACGACGATGTGCATGAAGAGGCTCTTGGAGAAGGCGAGGCT
>SDZD01000058.1 GCA_004172935.1 bacterium
CCTCGTTTCTGAAGAACGGCAACAAAAAGCCCCATGACTCGATCAAAGTCATGGGGCTTTTTGTTGCCGTTCTTCAGAAACGAGGCGAATTCCTTTTTGTCTCAATCCGCTATTTCCAGCCATAAAAATTAATCGACAACTATGCTAGTTCATGCCCCTAAAATCTCTGCTCTCGGTGTGTTCGGTGGTATTTGTTGCTGTGCTGTACTTCTCCCACTCGTCCACGCCGCTGAAACGAAGTCAAAGTTACAACTAATTAGCGAGTCCCCGCGCCAGTGGCAGCGCAGCGAATTTCGAGTCGAAGGTATCCCCCTCAATGGCGCTAATGCCTACGACCCCGAACAAATCGCGCTCGATGCCATCATCACGCCCCCATCCAAAACGCGCCTAACCATCCCGCTCTTTTGGTATGTCGCCTACACCCATTCGCTCGAATCCAACGACAAAGGCGAACAATGGGAAAAAATAGCGCCCGACCCGAAAAAGACCACGGGCGAGTGGCGTTTACGCTGGACGCCGCGCGAAATTGGACCTCACACACTCACCATTTCGGTAAAACGTGGCGGCGTCAGCCAAAATTTGCCGCCGTTAACATGCGCTGTCGCCCCCAAAGCAACCTCATCGCGCGGTTTCGTCTCCATCGAACCCATCAATAAACGCTTTTTTCGAACCGATGATGGGCGCCCACTGCCGCTATTCGGCATGAATGCCTGTTGGCCCGGTCGGCGCGGAACCTACGATTACGACGACTGGTTGCCCGCTATGGCGCGCAATGGCATCAACTACACCCGTTTGTGGCAAGCCAACTCTGGTTTTCGCGCCGAACTGTACGGCAACGAGCGCCAAAATTACAACCAATCTACCCTCTGGCAACTCGACCGTGTCTTCGATAGCGCCGCTCAAAACGGCATAAACATCATGCTATGCATGGGATTCCACGGCGAATTCCAGACCGATCTTGACATGTGGGGCAGCCACGGGAGTTGGACTACGCACGCCTATCAGGTCAACAATGGCGGCCCCTGCGAAAAACCGAACGATTTCTTTACCGACCCCACCGCCGCCAAGCTCTATCAGAAGCGTTTACGCTATCTCGTCGCTCGCTACGGGGCCAATCCCAACCTGTTCAGTTGGCAGTTTTTCAACGAAATCAACAACATTTACGGCGATTCCAAAGCCTCGCAGCGCGAAAACCGCGACCGTAACCGCCTCCATCCCCCCGATGTCGTGGCGTGGCACGAGCGGATGGGCAAATATCTCCGTTCACTCGATTCCTACCACCACCTGGTTACTACCAGTTTCGGCTCGGCGGGCGAGCAACAGGAGATGTGGAAACTCCCCGAACTCGACTACACCAACTGGCATTGGTACGGCACATGGAACGGCCCTTACAATGCCATCACGCAAATGACCGAAGGGGTCGGGACGCAGCTCAACGAACGCTACAAAAAGCCCGTCGTCATCGCCGAATTTGGCACCGATGGACGCGGCTGGCATCCCGAAAGTGACGCCGAGCGCCGAGGTTTACGCCAGGCCATCTGGGGAGGTATTTTTTGTGGTACTGCGGGCACATCCATGCCGTGGTGGTGGGAGGATATTCACCGCGAAAATCTCTATCCCCTGTGGAAATCACTACGGGATTTTCTGCCCGCCGATTTTGGCACTGCCAAATGGCGTCCTCTCGAAGCCTTTCACCCGCCAATAGTACCCGCCCAACTGGGCCAAATCACACCCAATTCGACGCCATTTACCGAGAAAATTGCTTTAACGGGCAATTGGGGTAAGGGCAGCGGCGAACCTATAATTCTCAACTCCCCCGGCGATAGTGATCTCGCTCAAATCAGCGGCTATATTCACGGCAGGTCGAAGCCCGAATTACGCACTCCATTCATCATTGAAGCGAACTTAGGCGAGGGGGCCAAATTAGTTCTGCACCTCAACTCGGTCGCCAATGACCCTACGCTGGTTGTCGCCCAAAATGGCAAGCCCATTTTCGAGCGAAAACTACCCAACAAAGACGGGATTTGGGAGCGAAATAACGAGTACAACGAGGATATTACCGTCCCACTCCAATCGGGCCGCTCCACCATCGAAATCCTCAACGGCGGCGAAGATTGGTTCTTTCTTGATTGGGTACGAGTCGAAGGTGTGCTCCCATCCAATAACGCTACCACCACATCCGCTATCCCACTGGAACACTACCTGCTGAGCGACGGAAAAAACCGTTTATTATGGGTAGTAGATAACCGCTATGTATGGCCTCGCCACCGAACTCAAATCGCGATTCCAGTCGAGGGCGCCAAAATACAGCTCAAAAATTGGCCCACTGGCCGCTGGAATATCGAATGGTGGCAAACCAGCACCGGAAAATCATTGGCGAAGACTTCTGCAACCGCAAAAAACAATCAACTCGACCTACCAATAGTCCCTTTCAACGGCGACACAGCCGCCCGCCTAACTCCCGCAATTTAGTTTTGATGCTCTTTTCGTCAGTGCCAACTCAGCATAATTTCAGTTGATGCTTTCCCCTGTAGGGGCGAACCTTGTGTTCGCCCTCAAACAATTCTCCACTACTAGCGAAGGTGAACAGTCGCGCCGAAAGACGCGAATAGCCCCCGAATAAATCCGGGGGCTATTTAAGGGGAGAACCAAGCGTAATTTACGCGCCGTCTTTCTTTTCAGCGCCTACTGTCGAGGGCTTTTCGCGCAATGGCGCACTCACTTCGTGCAAGAATTCCATGATTTCTTTGTACGAACCAACGGTTGTGGTTTCGTGATAAGAAACTGAGCGCTCTTCGCAGAAATCCTTCACGATAGCCTGCAATCGGCGCATTTTGTTGCGTGGAATGGAGGGGAACAAGTGGTGTTCGATCTGGTAGTTCAAACCACCATACATAAAGTCCGTGACGGGGTGTGCTTTCACGTTGCGCGAAGTCAAAACTTGGCAGCGCAAGTAATCACGGCGAGCTTCGCCTTCCAGAATCGGCATTCCCTTGTGGTTAGGCGCGAATACGCCACCGAGAAGGATGCCATAGGAAATTTGGTGAAGAGCGATAAATGGTGCAGCCCACCAGCCTAGGAGGCCAATTGTGACTCCAAAGTAGGCGATGTAGTGCAGGATGCAGAGAACAATTTCAAACCTTTTGCCAGGGAATTTGTTTTCGAACAGGTATTTCACTGTGCCGCACTTCAAGTTGACTCCGGCCATCGAAAGAATCGGAAAGAAAAAATATTTCTGATACTTGACGATGAAACGGGCGACACCGCGCTTGTCGTGAAGTTGCGATTCGTCGAACGCCAGCACCGGATATTCCAGGTTCGGGTCATGCTCGATGTCGTTGGTGTGAGCGTGGTGGCGATTGTGGTCATCCAGCCACCATGTGAAGCTCACGCCCGACATAAAGTTTGCTACGAACAAGCCCAGCAAGTCATTTGCGCGTGCGTTTGGCGCGATTTGGCGGTGTCCTGCGTCGTGCCCCAAGAATGCGATCTGTGCGGACACAAAGCCTAGAAACAGGGCATTGAGCATCTGGATCGCTATGTTATGAACGAAGAATAACACGCCCATGCTCAGCGCGAATAAGCCAAAGGTCAGCGCGAATTTATAGACATAGAAGCCGTACTGCTTTTCAAGCAGCTTCTCTTCCATGATAATTTTTTTCAGGTCGCTATAGTCGCGATTGACAGATTTTTTGGGCGCCTTGGTGGCGGTAAGGGTATCCCCGATAGCGGGTGCGGATTGTGTGGCGTTCGAAATAACAAATTCTCCAATTTTTTTATAAAGCAGGAAGGCTTTTTTGGGCCTCAGAAGTTTGCCTGATTAGCGCCTAAAGTGGGGTGGGCAAGTGTTAACGCAGTTCTCAAATTTTAGTCGATTAACAGAGTTATTTTGCGGGAACGAGAGAACCACTTTTAGGAACAATTTTCTTGTATTCTCTTACTTGAATGCCAGTACGTCAGGAACTGGCCAACCGCCGTTCACATTCATCTTCGGCTCGCCGTTCACTGCCAGTTGTGTCGAGGGGCCACCGTCCATATTGAGCGCCTGAACACAATCGAGTCCAGAAGGCGAAGCCCAAATCTTCGCCCATTCATCAAGCGAGAGTTCGCCTTCGGAAACCGCTAACACCACACGTCCCCGACGGTCGATGCCAACTCCGGTACGATGTGCCCACTGGGGCTTCAAATCGGTTGGCTTGCCATCGACAACCAAACGTGGCCCGCACTGGATAGCTTCGTCGGGACGAAGCGACGAGTCGTAATCGCGTGTGTGCGATAAATGAGCGACGCCGTCCTTCACCCAGAACACGCCCCAATCGGCGCGGCGCAATTTGGTTTTTTCGACGTTTTTACCCGCGCGCAGTCCCATCGGGTGTCCATCGCCATCGAAGTAGCCGCCGTTAACAACCACACGCGCCTTCGTCTGCTTCAACCAGTCGGAAGCCACTAGGTAATGCTTGCCAGCGACGCGAAACGCCGAAGCGGGCGCGCGGAAAGCGCGGATGGTGACAGGGAATGCGTGCGAAGTGCGATGCAGTTCGCGAGTTTCAATTTTGGACGGCAAACGGTGCCAGGGGCTGTCGCCCTGTGCCCGCCAATAAATGGCCCCCCAGAAACACAAAAGCGCGGCGAGGCCCACGCCCAGAAGTCGTTGCATAGTGGTGTGAAGAAGTGGTGTAGATGCAACTCGCGAATAGGAAAAATTCCCTTCGGAAAGCCACATATTATTTTACGGTAGTGCGCCCCCGCCTTGCGCGATGTGACTGAGACCTTTATACCCTTAGCGTTCTCTTTATTTATGAGAGCCGATGTGGCGAAATGGCAGACGCACCGGACTTAAAATCCGTTGCCCGCAAGGGCGTGCCGGTTCGAGTCCGGCCATCGGTAGGTAAAATGGGGCGCGAACGTTCACAAGGCGTTCGCGCTTCCGTGTGTTTGGGCCATTTTTTATATGCTTCGCCTTGTTCTCGCTTCGGCCTCCCCTCGCCGCTCGCAACTCCTGCGCGACCTTGGTCTAAGTTTCACTTTGGCTCCCACGCAGGCCGAAGAACCCGCGCCCGTGCCTGGTGACGGTGCGCAACCCCACCTTTACGTCGAACGTCTGGCACGCCTGAAAGCCGAGGCCTGTCCCGAATCGGGCCTCATCATCGCTGCCGATACCGTCGTCGTATTCGAGGACGAAATTTTGAACAAGCCCCGCAACCCCGAAGACGCCTTCGCCATGCTGTCTCGTCTGCGCGGTAACACCCATCGCGTTCTGACAGGCGTTTGTTTGCGGCAGGGCGACCAGTTCCATCTCGAACACGAAGAAACCCGCGTCACTTTTGGCAACGTTTCGGACGAGTGGATTCGCGCCTACGTCGAAACCGGTGAACCCCTCGATAAAGCCGGAGCCTATGGCGCGCAGGGACGCGGCGCCCTTCTTGTCGCCCGCATCGAAGGCGACTATTTCAACGTGGTTGGTTTGCCCATCTTTCGTCTTTCAAAAATGTTAGCCGCTCAGGGCCTCGATATTTCGAGTCAGTGGAACGCGAAGGCCGAGGTGACTGATTGAATAAATTCTGGCGGCGTGCAGGTGACATTGGCATCGACCTTGGCACTGCGAACACGCTCATTGCCATGCGTGAGCGCGGCCTTGTTCTCGAAGAACCCTCGGTAGTTGCTGTAGATCGTGTGCGCGGAGTTATTTGCGCCGTAGGCACCGATGCTAAGGCCATGATGGGCCGCACCCCCGCACACCTTACCGTCGTTCGTCCCTTGCGTGATGGCGTTGTCGCCGATTTGAACGTGACCCGCCAAATGCTCGAACATTTCGTCGGGCGCGTTTATAGGGGCCGGGGCTTCATGTCGCCGCGCGTTATGGTGGGCGTGCCTTCGGGCATCACCGAAGTCGAGCGCCGGGCCGTCGAAAGCGCCGCCGAAACTGCCACAGGCGCCCGTCAGGCCCATACCATCGAAGAACCGATGGCAGCGGCTCTGGGGGCAGGATTGCCCGTCGATGAGTCCGCTGGCTCTATGATCGTGGACATTGGCGGAGGCACTACCGAAGTCGCCGTTATATCTCTGGGCGGAATCGTCGCGGCGCGCTCGATTCGCACCGGAGGCGACGAAATAGACGAGGCGCTCCGCTTCCACATTCGCCACACCCATAACTTGGCCGTCGGCGAAATCTCGATTGAGAAGCTAAAAATCGAAGCCGCCTCGGCCTACGCAGTCGTCCCCGATTCCAAGGTTTGGGTGCGTGGGCGTTCTCTTGTGACCGGACTTCCCGGCGCCATCGAAATTTCGAGCGGCGAACTACGCTCGGCGATTCGTGAACCCGTCAGCGCAATTATCGAAATCGTCCGTTCTACTCTGGAAGGGGCGCCCCCTGAACTGTGCGCCGACATCATGGAGCGCGGCATCACCCTCGCGGGCGGCGGCTCGTTGCTACGCGGCCTGAATGTCGCCATCGAAAAGGCCATCGGCACTCCTACTAGCGTCTGCGATGCCCCGCTGGCTGCTGTCGCACTGGGAACGCTACGCGCCCTCGAACGCCGTACCAAAGATAAAGACTAGGGAGTCGCAACAGTCGTTTTCCCTTCACAACTCCACGGATTCGCTTTTAATATCCGTGTCGCACACACTTAAGACGCTCTGCTTCAATGATTTCTCTACCTCGTTTCTGGCCGCTTGGTGTCGGTGGTATTGTTTGCCTGGGGTTGGTCGCCATGCAAAACACGGCTATGGGACGCGGGCGCCTCGACCCAGTCGCGGGAGCGGGAACAGCGCTTCTTAGCCCCGTACAAAGTGGTCTCAATGGGGTAGGCGCCTATTTTAGTGACATCGGGCGTGTCATCATGCACCGCGCAGATTTGGCGAGCGAGAACACGCGACTGCGCGCCCGCATCCTCGACTTGGAAGGCCAGAATTCGCGGCTGTCGCGTTTGCAACGTGAAAACGTCGAACTGCGCAAGTTGCTGAAGATGCCCGCCCCCTTGCCGGGACGTAATATTGCCGCTGATGTGGTGGCCGCCACTCGTGGCGATGTCACGCGCCGCCTCACGCTGGGAGCAGGTTCACGCTCAGGGGTTTCCGTCAAAGACATCGTTTACAGCGCACAGGGCTTGGTCGGTCAAATTTCTTCTGTTGGCCCCTGGACGAGCGTTGTAACGCCTCTGGTCGACCGTGATGGTGGCGCGGGCGCATTTGTAGCCCGTTCGGGTGCACAGGGCTTAGTTGTCGGCAACGGCTCCGATGTGCCGAAGATGCTTTATCTGCCTTTCGACTCCGACGTGCGCGTTGACGATCTGTTGCTAACCAGCGGTGCTGGACAAAATGACGGCGCCATTTATCCGCGTGGCATCGTCATTGGGCGTATTCTCAAGATCGAAAAAGATCGCGCCTATTCGCGCCAGAACGCCTTTGTCGCTCCCGCTGTAATCCCTGAAAATCTGGGCGCCGTCTGGATTCACATCAGCGTCAATCGCTAGAGGGCGCCCCGTTCTATACGCAGACTTTAACCTGCCAAATCGAGTGCTGCGCGCATTCCCAACTCATAGGAAAGCGCCCCAAATCCCGCGATGCTTCCGACGCACACGTCGGCGATCACCGAATGGTGACGCCACTCTTCGGGCCGTGCGTGAATGTTCGATAGATGTACCTCGACTACTGGTTTCTTGATGGCTGCGATTGCATCGCGGATAGCATACGAGTAGTGCGTGAAGGCGCCCGCGTTCAGCACCACGACTGCTGCATCGGTCGCATGTAAGGCGTCAATCAATACGCCTTCGTGGTTCGATTGCTGAGTTTCAAGTTCGAATCCCAGCATGTCCGCCAGCACCTGCAAACGTTCGTTGATGGTATCGAGCGTCGTCGTTCCATAAATGGATGTCTCGCGTGTGCCGAGCAAGTTGAGGTTGGGGCCGTGCAAAACCAAAATTTTCATCGCGCTTTATTTTAAAGCCTTGCGTCAGGAAAACGCCTTCAGCCCGCTTTCCAACGAATCCAAATCGCCGAATTGGTTTAGTGAGCCTTGGCCTCCCATAGCCTCCATCATCGCTGCATTTGCCTTCTGTAAGCCTCGCGCGGCGGCAACGTCTTCCAGTGCCCTTTTCACCAGTGTCTGCAAACGAGCCGTCTGCTTTTGGGCTTTCAAGCGTGGAGCTAAAGCTAAAGTTGCGCGAGCAAAGTCAAGGTTGATTTCAATGTCCCGACCCAGTGCCGGGTATTTCCCGTAAGGCTCGTCCCACTGCTTCAGAATGAATTCCAAATCTTCGTAGCCATGCCCATTCTTGTGGTCGAGACGCCACTTGGCGCGCTCCAATCGAAGCGTCGAATTGAGTGGGTCGAGTACCAACGCACGGTCAAGCAACTCTCCTTCCCTGTCTACATCGCGAGGAGTCGGGGCCGGCAGGTTACTTAGTTGGGTTGCCCACGCGCGCAAATGCGAAGCGCTATCAGGCTGTAGCCGTGCTGCCGTGCGAAACGCACCTTCCCATGCCTCTCGATTATCCAACGGAGTTGCCCGCCCCACAAAATTCCATAGCCGGGCCGAACTTGCGTCGGTTGCCACTGCTTCATTTATTGCGTTGGTCGCTTGCCCGCGCCGCAATGCCTCGTCGGCCTGAGCGCGTAGGTCTTCGCCATTGGCCGCTTTCTGCGTGCCATAGCCGCCAAGCACCAGCAGTATGGTCATCCCCAAAAATGCGAAATTTAGCCCCCGCCTACTTGGTGCAATCTCTTCTGCCTTTGGCTTCCCATCAACGATACACAGCGCCAAAGCCACACAGAGCAGCGCCACAACGGGAGTTATCGACCAGCCTGCATCGAAGCATCCATGCACCAGTACGCCAGCAAGCGCACCCAAACCGCACGCGGCATAGGCCCACTGCTCTGTCTTCAACCGCTGCCATCCCGCTCTTGCTGCCACCGTGAACGCCCCTAGCAAAAATAGCAGTGCTGGAACGCCGCCTTCCGCCGCGATTTGGAGCCATGATTGGTGCGCAGTGCGTGTATATCCAACCTGAGCAAAACGCGGATAAACAGTGGGAAACGCATCTGGCCCGAAGCCAAACACCCGCCTGGTTTTCACCATCTCTATCGTGCTGCGCCACGCATAAACACGAAATTGCGTCGAGTTGTTGTCGCTACCGCCCGCTTGAAGCAAGCGCGGTCCCACCGACTTGGCTACCACTGCCCCCATGACGAGAAAGGCGACCAACAAAATCGGCCATGCCCGTTTCATCGAGCCGCTCACTATGGCGCCTTTTGCCCGCACAACCGCCGCTCCAAACACGAGCAGCGCGACGAGGGCCGCGACAAAGCCGCCCTTGCTCCCCGTCACTGCCAACGCCATGAGTAACACCACTGCCGCGCCGCCACTGAATCCTGCCGCCGGTGCCGAGCGAGTGCGTCGCCAAACCAAAACCGGAATCAGCAGAGATAGCACCATCGCGGGCACCAGCATCGCCGCAAACAAGTTCGGATTCAGATAGCCCGCGAACTGCCGCCCGCCCAACTGAAAGAAATCAAACAGTGCCCCTAATGCCGGATAAAGCGCCCCCACTACAGCGGCGATAACCAGCCCATCAGTTCGTTCGTTTTGTGCCCGCACCGCAAAAAACACGAAGACGCACCCTGTAATGCGTGCCAACTCCAACCAGGCATCGTGCTTGTAAACACCTAGAGAAGTCGCTATCAAGTTCCAGCCCAGAAACAGTGCCAGACACAGCCCCACGGCCTCGAAGCGAGCCTTTAGCCCCGCGACGCTTTGCAGCAGCGCTACGCCGCCCAACAGCAGCAAAGCCAATGATTGAGGCCAAAAGTTGTAATCAGTCGGCCAGTGGTTCGAAAACTGCGACGGCGCCGCCAGCAGCCACAGTCCTAATCCCCCGAAAGCCAGATTTGCAAATAAAGCGGGCACACCGGAAGGTTCAGTTTCAAGTTGTGATGAGGGTTTGTTCGCGCTCAAAGACGGGGACATACACCCCTCAGTTTACGGAGCCGCAAAATCCAAAAACCGCCCCTCGAACATCGAGTGACGGTTAATAAAAGCGGAAAACGGGATTTGAACCCGCGGCCTTCTGCGTGGGAGGCAGACGCTTTACCCCTGAGCTACTTCCGCAGGGATATTTAAATCTTACTCTCAATAATAGAGGGCTTCAACAGAGGTGATATGAAGTCCCTTTGCTTCCAGTTAAAATAGCAGAGATGGTCAAATCCATTCTCCTCGCATTGGCGCTACTAACGTGTGCTGTCTCTTGTAACGCCCAGCAAACACCTCCTCAAATCCGCATCGTTGATGTCATACCTTCGGCTGACCCAAGCATTGAGCCGCAAACTCCCCTCGTCGCGCTCGATTTCTTGATTGGTGCCTGGCCGCGCCCTTCATGGTGGGGGCGCCCCTGGAACAGTCGGCATCTCGATGAAGGTTTTATGCCTTCGCCGGGAGATTTCAAAGGGCGAATCACCGCTAAATCGGGCAACAACGTCTCGGCCTTCGATTACCTCTACTGCACCTCCTATGCGCCCCGTTGGAATGAAGCGCTCGGACTTTACACAGTTCACGTTCGCGCCGCCTACAAAGCCAAGACGTGGCCGAAAAATGCGAAGTTGAATTTCCAGGGCGAACTTCCTGCACCGTTTGGTGCTACTTTCTCTGGCTCCGCCCTTCCTTTCGAAGTGGAATGGGAGGAGTTGCCCAAAAAGGGCTTTGCCGATGCCCAACTTGTTTCGCCATCCGCTTCGTTGTGGGTGAAATGGGCGCGCGTTTTCAAGCGTCCCTTAGGCAACGGTAACAACTATGGTTACGAAGCCGATGTCATGCTTGCCGGACGCCGTGCCAAAAAGCGTGCCTCGACTGTATCTCTGCCCCAGTTCATCGATGGCGAGGGTAAGCCGGTCGTCCTAAGTAATGGTGGTGGCTATGGCAATGTCGGTGGCTTCTCCGACCCCGACTCCAATATAGGTAATTTCGAGTTTGTGGAAAGCCCACTCGAATTTACACAGTGGCGCACCGCATGGAATGAAGGTGTGACAACTGCGGCTGGCAACCAATTCTTGAAACTGCTTATCGAATACGGCGGGCGCGAGCGATTGCAGCTGACATTCCCCACCGTGCGAGATGGGATTCTTCTGGAGGGTGAGATTTCTCCCAATGATTTGAAAATTGAATCCCCCGCTCCATCCTCAAACTAAGAGCGATGTTTTTCGATTTGTCTCAAATCGCGTCGCGTGATGCCTATAAGTTGCTCACTGGCGTTGTCGTGCCTCGCCCGATTGCTTTTGTCACTTCAGTTTCCAGCGAGGGCATCGTCAACGCTGCACCCTATTCGTTTTTCAATATGCTCGGTTCCGACCCGCCCACAATTGCAATCGGAGTTGGCAATCGTCCCGAAGGCGGCGGCAAAGACACGGCGCGCAATATCGAAGAACGCAGCGAGTTCGTCGTCAACATCGTGGATGAAACGCTCGCGCCCCTCATGAACGAAAGCGCCGTTGATTTTCCATCGGATTGGAGCGAAATCGAAGCACTAGGTCTCGAAATCAGCGAAGGGCAAGTCGTGAAAATCCCGCGCCTTGCTCAATCGCCCGCCAGTCTCGAATGCCACTATCACTCGACGGTTAACGTTGGCAACAACCGCATCATTCTTGGCGTAGTCGTCGGCCTGTGGATACGCGATGAGTTCGTCGATGCCGAGAAATTCTATGTGTGGACCGACAAAACCGAGATCATTGGTCGCGGTGGTGGCGGTTTCGAGGGCGGCTATTTTCGCCTTTCCGACCCATTCGGCATGAGGCGTCAGTCATTCGCCGAATGGCAGAAAGACCACCCCGATGCCGTCAGACCCCAGTCGGCTCCCAGTGATGAGTCGTAATCTCGCTAATTAAAGCGAGAAAAACTCCGCCAGGTTAACCTGGCGGAGTTTCTGAAGCCAATAAGAGCCTTAGCTCCAGCCCGTAGCCGTGCCGACGACACCATTGCCGTCATAATCCAAGTTGAGTTTTGGTGGCGCGTTTTGACGGCATGTAAAAAACGAATATATTGTTCTGGCAGAAATGATTCTGCGATCCCTTATCTATTTTTAAGAGCCAATTCCTCCTTCAATTAATGGGCTAAAACACATCTCTCCATTTTCTAACCGTTGTGGGCAGGGATAACACTTTCGCGTTAAATGCCTTTCTAATATCCCCGCCAATCGTGGACTACCGTTTGCATTCGGCATACATGGATAGATTGGTTTCAGGAAACGTCAACTAATTGAGAACAACCTCAATGACGTCCAAGACCTAAAAGCAGGAAACTTAGAATGATGCGACGCATTTACACCTTGCCGCTTGCGGCCTTCGCTCTTGTCATGAGCGTGCAAGCCTTCCGTACCCAGAATCAGGGGAATGAGCGCACTCAAACGGCGCCCGCCACAACGACGGATGCCCCTGCTGCAGAGGCAAAAGAGCAAAAACCGATGTCTTTTCTCGATTTCAAAACCGAATCGCTCGATGGCAAGCCCGTCGATTTGTCTAAATACAAAGGACAGGTTCTTCTTGTCGTCAACACCGCGTCCAAGTGCGGTTACACCAAACAATATGCTGGCTTGCAGAAGTTGTACGCCGATTACGAGAAGCAGGGCTTGACCCTCATCGGCTTTCCCGCCAACAACTTCGGCGGTCAGGAACCCGGCACCAACACTGAAATCGGCGAATTCTGTCAGAAGAACTTCGGTGTTACTTTCCCGTTGATGGCAAAAACCTCTGTCAAAGGTGCCGATCAGTCACCCATCTTCACCTACCTCACCAAAGAGGCGAACCCCGAAATGACTGGCGACATCGGCTGGAATTTCGAGAAGTTCCTGATTTCGCGTGACGGTAAACTGGTGGCTCGTTTCAAATCGGCAATCACTCCCGAATCGGACGAACTACAGGGCGCCATCAAGACCGAACTCGCCAAAGGCGAACCCGCCGAGCAGAAATAATCTTTGGTCTTGCCGCCTTCATCGCACTACTTATGACGATCCAAATTCACTACAAAGACATCAAAGAAACCTTTCAGGCGCGCAATGCCGATGACGCACTATCCAAGTTCAAAAAGGAAGCGGCCAAGCGTTCGCCATTTTTGGTTCGTGCTGCCATCAATGCCATGAGCGACCTCAAATTCGCTGGTGAAGTCGTTTCGCGTGCCAATAAAGCGCGCGAGAAAAACGATCCCGCTCCCAAGTCGGCCCAAGAGTTCATCACTTGGGCGCAGGCAAACGGCTTTTTAACCGTAAGCGAATAAGAGAGCGAAATCATAATTAAGGGCGCGGCGTTCAATAGGAACGCCGCGCCCTTGTTTTCGGTCGAGAACTGGCCCGATGAACGAAGACAACATTCCTGAATTTCCCCTCCAAACCGAAATCGCCATTATTGGCGCAGGTGCAGCTGGCCTTATGGCCGCCATTACTGCCGCCCGCCTGGGCGCCCGCGTTCATGTTTTCGATGGTGCCAAAAAGGTCGGCGCCAAAATCATCGTCTCCGGCGGCTCCCGTTGCAATGTCACCAACGTCGCTGTCGCTCCGGCTCGCTTCCATGGAGAAGGTGCCCCCGCCTTTGTCAGCCGCATCCTGCGCGCCTATTCGCCCGACCTGACGCGCAAGTTCTTCGAAGAGATTGGCGTCCCTCTCAAACTCGAAGAAACCGGCAAATATTTCCCAGTCTCCGATTCATCGCGTCAGGTGTTAGGCGCCTTGTTGCACACCATGCACCGCGCCGGAGCCGTTCTTTGCAGCGAAACCGATGTTTCCGCGCTTGAACCAGACCCTGAAACCGACGGTTGGAAACTCGAAACCTCGCGCGGTCCCGTCTTCGCGCGCACCGTCATCTTGGCGACTGGTGGCTTGGCACTTCCCAAAAGTGGTTCCAATGGTCGAGGTCACAACTTCGCCCGCGCCTTGGGACACACCATTATTTCCACCACCCCGGCGCTGACACCTCTGCTCACCAACGATGTCCATTATCCGCTCGTATCGGGCATAACTATGCCCGTTCGTCTGCGTCTGCACGCCGGAAACGACGCGCGCTCCTCGAAAAAAATTGTCACTTACGAGGGTTCCTTCCTGTTCACTCATCGCGGTTTTTCCGGCCCGGTTGCCCTCAATATTAGTCGCCACTTCGCCCATCATCGCCCCACGTCGGCCAACGCTACCATATTCCTTTCGCTTTTACCTGATGTCGCCGATGGAGAAGAAGCCAGATGGTGGCATGAGTTCGTCGGAAAATCAGCCAAGAAAACCGTATTCAATGCCCTCGGAACTCTGTTTTCTACCAAATTAACCAACGTGATTATGGCCCGCGCCGGACTCATCGGCTCTTTGCCGTTGGGCCGCCTTTCCAAAACTCAGAACGAAGCCCTCAAACGCGAACTCTTTTACGCCCCTATGGATGTTTTCGATGTCGCTCCCTACGACAAGGCCGAGACGACGGCTGGCGGCATCGCCCTCGCCGAAATCGAGCCAGCTACCATGCAAAGCCGATTGCACAAAGGCCTATTTTTCGCGGGCGAAGTCTGCGATGTAGATGGCGAATTGGGCGGGTTCAACTTCCAATGGGCATGGAGTTCCGGCGTCGTGGCTGGCCGCGCCGCCACCCACCTCTCTCGATGAGAGACGAATTTGCGCTTAGGGAAAAACAACAAATGCCCGCCTGAAATTCAGGCGGGCATTTGTTATAGTTGGGGCCAATCTTTTTACCACTTGGCTTTGAAAATCGCCCATTCCACGAATTTGGAAAGGTAGATCAACAAAAAGAAGCCGAGTAGGGCGCCCAACATGTAGGACGAAACTTGCGCGATGTCTTGCGGCGAGAGTGCGCCCGCAGCCGCTTCGGCTTGGCCTGCCGCCGTCGCTTTGATAGCGTCAGGTGTGAAGTTCGATGTCGAGAACGATAGGCTGGCGAACAACTTCGTGTAACCGGCCGTGAATCCCAGGAAGAGGCGATTATAAATCGGCCACAGCCCGAATACGATAAGAATAGTCGCTGGCAAAACCAGCGGCGAAATCATACGGAATTTATGCGTCTGATGTTCGAGGAAGATGTAGCAACGCGCGCAGGGCGGTGGCTGCTTCGACTGCATGGTGTCGGCGGCTTTAATGTGTTCGAGCGGTTCATTTCGCACGATACGGCCCACCATCTCGGTATCGCAGTAGCAACCGCGCCCGAACTTCCAGCAAGTTTTCTTCGCCAGAAACGCTGGGCACAGCACGCGAATCGGTTCGCGGCAGAACGGCAATTTCCAGCACGGCGAAAACATGTTGGCCTGTCGCGCGATTCTCTGTTGTTTCGATTCGATGGTGTTGCCGAAACCAACAGCCCCCGCTCCGCTTTGCTTGGCCTTGATCTGGTTCGGCAAATTCCATAGCCAGATTCCGACATCAACCAGTGCCTTCAATCCTCCTATGAGAAGGATAAGGCGCCCAACGCTGAAGAACTGAACCGCCAATGGACCAAACAAGGGGTTTCCCGGTCCTAACAGCGCGCGTAGTCCAAGTGGTGCCGCGAAATGGAATAGTACACCGACTCCTGCGACTATAGCGCCCATGCGGTTATCGTCATAGGTCAACAGCAGCATCGAAATGCCCAGTGCCAGTGTCCCCAACGTCAACCCCTTGGTCGCCATGATAAGGAAGCGTGCGAGGTCAGCACCTTTGGGGTTTGCCGCGATGTTCGCTGCATTGCCCAGAAATAGACCGGCGAGCAACACCGCGAGACTAAATCCAACCGCGAGAATCGCCACACGTGCAACCCATGTGTAAATATCTTCGCCTGCATCCAAAATCTGTTTGACTTTGGCACCGAACTCCTGAATGCCCGATGAAAGGTCATCCGAGGGCATGGCGCTTTGGGCGATGGCCGCTGCGTCTGGCTCGTTAACGACGGGAGTTACTGCCTGAGCCGCCGCAACGTTGAAATTTCCCGGTTGCGATGGATCGGCGGGCGCTCCCCCTGGGCGTCGCTGCGCCGGGCGCATCAAGTCCGGTAGCGCTTTGGTGGCGTCGGTGTTGCTGGGAGGTCCAGCAGGGCGTTGCGCGCCAGCGCCGCCCTGTGCCGCGCCTGGGCGTCCTGGCTGTTGCCTGGGCACCGCAGCAGGAGGCGCACTGGGATTTGCCGCTGGCCGTGGTGGGGCGGCCTTGCCCGAAGGTTCATCTTCAAGAAAGAAAGAGAACTCATCAGGGGCTGGGGGTTTGGGGGCATTAGGAGGAGACCCACCCGTGGGCGGATTGGCCCCTGCTGCTGGAGTATTTTGGGGTTCAGGCGCGTCGTCGCCTTCAAGCTTGAATGAGGACATAAATAATGACGTTGTAAGGAAAAACCAAAAAGGAGAGGCGCGCAATGGCAGCCTCTCCTCTTTGAGAAAAATTCAATCAATCAGTGTCGCCGACACTCGAAGGATTGTAATCAATTCCTGCTGCCAAATATGAATCTAACAGACTAGTTTTGTCTACTGCCTTAACATAGCCCTCATGTGGAGAGACTCGCCCGCGTTTCACATGTGCGAGAATCGAATCGTTCATCATTAGCATCCCCATTGATTTGCCAACTTGCATCTGCGAAGGCAATTGGAATGTCTTGCCTTCGCGAATCAAGTTCGCCACAGCCGGAGGGCACAGCAAAATTTCGTGCGCTGCGACGCGCTTGCCATCTACAGTTCGGAGCAGCGTCTGAGCGATAACGCCCTTCAACGATTCCGACAGCATGACGCGAATCTGCGCCTGTTGGTCGGCTGGGAACTGGTCGATGATACGGTCAACCGTCGAAGGCGCCGTTGTGGTGTGCAATGTTCCGAATACAAGGTGTCCGGTTTCTGCCGTCTCGATAGCGATAGCGATGGTTTCTAGGTCACGCATTTCGCCGACCAGAACGATGTCGGGGTCCTCGCGCAACGCCGCGCGCAAAGCGCGTTTAAACGATTCGGTGTGAACGTGAACTTCGCGCTGGTTCACCAGACATTTGATGTTCTTGTGAACGAACTCGACTGGGTCTTCAATCGTGATGATATGGTCGTCGCGATTTTTGTTGATGAAGTCCACCATCGCCGCCAGCGTCGTCGATTTGCCCGAACCCGTTGGTCCGGTGACAACCACCAATCCCTTCGACAAAAAACACAAATCGAGGATGGCCCGTTCTAATTTCAGGTCTTCCGCCGTTAAAACGTCCGAAGGAATCAAGCGGAATACTGCGCCCATACCTTTCCTGTCCATGAAATAGTTGCAACGAAAACGCGCCACGTCCTCTATTTCATACGCGAAGTCGGTATCGCCCTCGGCCTCGAACTGTTCGCGGTTGCGCTCTGGCAAAATTTCGAACAGCACACGCTGAAGCATGTCGTGGTTATGGACTTTGTACTCGTTGATGCGGTCGATCTTGCCATGAATACGCAACACCGGTTGCTCATCGCTCGAAAGGTGCAAATCGGAGGCTTCGACCTGCTTCATGTAGCGGAATAACTCGTCGATATGCCCGATTTCCCGGCTGCCAACGGGCGCCTTTGGCGCGGCGGCAACCGTCTCCGCTGGGCGTGGTGGCATCCCATTGCTGGCAGATGCCCCATTGCCTGTTCCATGTCCATCCGTCCCATGTGGATAGATAGCGACTTGCGTTGTTGGGCCATTACGCCCCACTTTAATATCGAATGGGCCGTGCGACGATTGATAGGAAAACGAAAAACCGCCGTCTAGCCCAAGATTCTGGCGCAAATGCGGCGGTGTAATTTCGTTCAGCAGGTTTTGTAACGCGGCAGCCGGAACCAAAGCTCCCGCCGTTTGATTACCGCCGACAAACAATTGCATCGGCTGGTCGTTAATGAGCATGACGCGCTCGGCATGTCGTTGCGACATCATGCCGATAAGCTGGTCGATCTGAGCCATGAAAGTAGAAAGAAGCTATGGAAAACGAGGCCGAGTTTATTATTTGTTTTATAAGTTGAAAGGGTAAAGTGGACAATTCCAAAACTTTTTCTCTAAATGAAACCACTATTGGCGTGAGAATTCTCAAAAGCTGCCTTTGCATGGTTGATAACACAAACAAATAAGGACTGGACATTGTCCAGTCCTTATCTATTGAAACTACTTTTCAGCTTCATCACCATACCATTCGTCCCAGAACTCCCGGTCACGTTGCGCCTTCGCTTTCAGGCTCTGTTCCCATTCGCCTTCGGGGAAAAACGAGGAGGTTAGCTCTTCGGGCGATAGGTGGGCCTGCAAATCCTTGAAGCGGTACGAGATGTCGCGCCATACAACTGCTTCACTCCACTTCGGATCGCCGTAACGATAGTTGAGGAATAGGTCGGGTACGCGCTCGGCCTCAAGATGACCGCCAAAGTGGCGACCTGCATGACCGTCGCGATACTCGACCAAGAACACACCCTCATAGTGGGGATGGCGAGTGGGGCGCGCCTGAAGATACGATTCCGTCACCGCTTGTGGGTCGTATTCCTTCTTTTCCAAAATCACATAATCGTTGCGCGATTTATCTGTCGGCAACGCTTCAATCGCCTCAATGATTAATTCATTCGTGGGTTCTTCAAATTCCCATGCCGAATGAACATTGAGTAAATATTTCGTAGACATTTCGTGTGAATTTCTCCTTTATTTCCTGAAGTGTTATATTTTTCCCTCTGAGAAGGCGTCGATAACTCCTTCAAATCACAGTAATTGACACCTTTTGGCCCTTCCTTGTTCAATTTCTAAGCCCAGATCATGTTTTCGTATCGGCAGAGCCGCATCACACCCCGAAATTGTCCTCTCGCCGCAAAATGAAAAAGCCCGACCTGTATCGTAGGTCGGGCTTTTCGTTTCCAATTGTTTGTTTGTCAAAGAATCGAGCGTAACAAGCCGCCCTCGACACGAAGCGCCGCGCCATTCGTCGCTGCCGATGCCTGGCTGGCGACGTACACGATCATGTTGGCGATCTCTTCCGGTTCGATGAATCGTTTCAAAATCGAGGAAGGCCGCGCATGTGCGAAGAACTCCTGCTCCATCTCCTCTTTCGAAAATCCCTTCTCCTTCGCCAGTTGTCCCACGAAAGTTTCTACTCCCTCCGAAGCCGTTGGCCCCGGCAAAACGCTGTTAACCGTGACCCCGGTGCCCGTCGTTGTTTCGGCCATTCCTCGCGCCACCGATAACTGCGCCGTTTTGGTCATGCCGTAATGAATCATTTCCGTCGGAATGTTGACCGCCGATTCGCTCGATACGAAAATGATGCGCCCCCAATCCTGCTGTTTCATGCGTGGCAAATAATAGCGGCTCAGCCGAATGCCCGACAGAACGTTGACTTCGAAGAAGTGCAACCACTCTTCATCGCTGATTTCTTCGAATGCCTTTGGCTCGAAGATGCCCATATTGTTCACCAATATATCGGCATCTGGCACTGCATCGGTGAACGTTTTGACACCTTCAGCAGTCCCCAGATCGGCGGCCACGCCGCGCACATCGGCATCTGGCACAAGCTCTTTGAGTCGTGTGATGGCGCCTTCGACCCGCTGCGCTGTACGCCCATTGATGACGACCTGAGTGCCCTCTTTCGCCAGTCCTACTGCCGAAGCAAACCCAATCCCAGCCGTCGAGCCAGTTACAACGGCCACTTTGCCTTTTAATCCGAAATCCATAAAAGTTGCTCTTTTAAAAGGACAGCGGGCGCAAGAATAGTTCCGTGATAATGCCCGTTCTAAAAATGGGACTCATGCCACATAAAAAAGTCGAAACCGCCGCGATATGGTGCGCTCAAAACCATGAGCGCAGTCCAAACCAAAATCTATAATAGCCATCGGGAAGCAACGGGCATCCGTCAAAAATTAAGCACTCCCGATTTGTTCTCTTGCGGTTTACTGCGCCCCTCATCCTATGAACCGAGTTGCCATCTCGCGCGGCGCACTGTTAGCCGCCCTTCTCACTGTTGGAATTGGAACCGCCAACGCTGCCGATTTTAATGTCGAAACGCTCGATCTCTCAACCATGAGCGCCGGATGGCAGAAGCCTCTCGTCAATAAAAGCGCTGGTGGTGCCACGCTTAAAGTTGGAGGCCAAGCCTACACGCGCGGCATTGGTACACACGCCGACTCACAACTCGCGATCAATGTTTTTGGCGCCGCGACCCGCTTCTCTGCCTTGGTCGGTTTGGATGACGAAGCCGAGGGCAAAGGCAGCGTAGTCTTTGAGGTCTACGCCGATAAGAAACTCGTAGCCACCAGTGGAGTCATTCGTGGCCGTGACAAACCCAAGCGCATCGAAGCCGACGTGACGGGCGTCAAACAAATCGCTCTCGTTGTGCAATCAAATGATGATGGTATCGACTACGATCACGCCGATTGGATTGAACCCACTCTGGTTTTGACTGGCACAGCCCCCGTTCAACCCATCGCTGTTCAAGCCGCCAACCTCGCTGGCGTCGATGACGAAACCCCTCTCGCCATCTTCCCTTCATCCAAACCACTTCCTGAACCCCAGATTCATGGCGCGCGCGTCTTTGGCACTACTCCCAACCGTCCGTTCCTCTTTGGGGTTGCTGCTACTGGTGAAGGCCCTCTCAAATACAGTGCGAAGGGTTTACCCACCGGGCTTAAAATCGACTCGAACACAGGCATCATTACTGGTTCTGTGGGCAGCGAGGGCACCTACACCGTTTCCATCGAAGTTCGCGGTGCCAAAGGTGCCACCAAGCGTAATTTGGTTATCGTCGCAGGTACACACAAACTATCCCAAACCCCGCCGCTAGGCTGGAACTCATGGAATATCTATTACTGCGACGTGGATGAAGCAAAAGTGCGCGCTGCTACTGACGAACTCGTCGGTCTCGGCCTCCAAAAACACGGCTTCCAATACGTCAACATCGACGACTGCTGGCAAGCCCCCCGACTCGCCGATGGCTCAATCGGAGTCAACAAAAAGTTCGGCGATATGAAGAAGTTGGGTGACTACATCCACTCCAAAGGCTTGCTCTTCGGCATCTATTCCAGCCCCGGCCCCAAAACCTGCGCTGGTTACGATGGTTCCTACGGCCACGAAGCACAAGACGCCAAATCCTACGCGAGTTGGGGTGTTGACTACCTCAAGTACGATTGGTGTTCCTACGGTGGCATCGCTGATGGCACTGGACCCACACCGCTCGATGGCCTCGAACGCCAAAAATTCCCCTACGCCACCATGCGCCGCGCTCTCGATTCCGCAGGTCGCGACATCGTCTACAGCTTGTGCCAGTACGGTATGGGCGATGTTTGGAAATGGGGTGCCGATCCCGACATACAGGGCAACGTATGGCGTACTACAGGCGACATCGGCCCCTCATGGGCCAGCATGATTAACATCGGTTTCGCCCAGTCCGACCATGCTCTTTACGCCGGGCCGGGCCACTGGAACGACCCCGACATGCTGTTCATGCACGCTCTCAAGCCCAACGAACAGCTCGTCCACCTCACTCTCTGGAGCTTGCAAGCCGCTCCGCTGTTGATCGGCTCCGATATGTCTAAGGCCACACCTTTCACCATCGACGCCCTTAGCAACGATGAGATGATCGACATCGACCAAGACCCCTTGGGCCACGCCGCTGAGCGCCGTGCTCAGCGCGGCTCCACTCAGGTCTGGTCCCGTCCGCTCTGGAACGGTACGACTGCCGTTGGCCTCTTCAATACAAGCCGTACCAAAACCAAAGTGTCGGCGAAGTGGCTCGAACTCGGCATTCGTGGCACCCAGCCCGTGCGCGATGTCTGGGGCCGCCGCGACTTGGGCCGCTTCACCAACGAGATCACTCTCGACGTGCCCGCCCACGGCGTTCAATACCTAATCGTCGGCACCCCTAACGCCACCGATTACACCCCGAAAGCCAACTAATTTACGAGCGCGCTGGATACTTGGTATCCAGCGCGCTCTGTTTCTGGCCCAAACATGATGGAAAATTCCTCTCCCCAATTCTGTGTTTTGGCAGCGTTAATCCTAACTCTGCCTTCGGCTGGGCACGCTGATAAGCTTGGCGACAAGCCCTATCTCGGTTGGAGTAGTTGGAGCCTTCAGGCCACAAAATACCCTGGTTATGGTGGGCAAGGTTGGTTGACGGCTCAGCATGTCAAGGAGCAATCCGATGCTATGGCCGCAAAACTCCAGAGTCACGGCTACAAATACGTCAACATGGATTCCGGCTGGCGCGGTGGCTGGGACGAATTTGGACTCCCTACCGCCCATAAAGAGCGCTTTCCCGACGGCATCAAGGATGTCGCCGACTACGTTCATGCCAAAGGCCAAAAATTCGGCATCTACTACGTCCCCGGCATCGACGACGACCTGCTTGCCCTCAACCCACCCATCAAAAACACGCTCTATCACATTCGCGACATCGTGTTCACTCCTCGTCGCCTTGCCAACGGTTGGGGCGGCGGCAACGCCATCGACTTCTCCAAACCTGGCTCTCAGCAGTACATCCAATCCATCGCCGACCAATTCGCCAGTTGGGGTATCGACTTCCTGAAGTTTGATGGTGTTACTCCTGGCAGTGACCAGCGTAACCCCACTATCGACGCTCGCCCCGATGTCGCGGCATGGAAGCGTGCCCTCAAAAAAACGGGCCGCCCCATATGGCTCACCATCTCGTGGAACGTAGACCTCTTCGATAACAAATTCTGGCGTAAAAACTCTAATGCCATCCGCACGGGCAGCGATGTCGAATCATACGACGAATGGCTTACCCATTGGCCACAAATCACCTGGCGTTTCGCCGCCGCCCGTCGCTCGTGGATGCTCGCCGGACGCGGACGTGGCTGGAACGACCTCGACTCCCTATTGGTTGGCAACGGCGCGATGAGTGGACTCACTCCTGAAGAGCGTCGTACGACGGTTACTCTCTGGGCCATTCAATGTTCGCCTCTTTACTGTGGCGACGACCTCACCAAATTAGACCTCTTCGCCAATCAACTCCTCACCAACGACGAAGTCATTGCCGTCCAACAAGCCGGAATCGTTGCCTCACCTGTTAATGACGACCTTCAAAAACAAATCTGGTCTATTAAAAATCGCGATGGTAGCCGCACAGTCGCGTTCTTCAACCTCGGCGACCAAGCCCAAACTCTGAGCGTCACATGGAAACAACTCGGACTGCGCGGCCCCCAGTCCATACGTGACCTCTGGACTCACAGTGATTTAGGTCAAAGGTCTGACAAACTAGAAATACAACTCCCTTTTCACGGTTCGTGTTTGCTATCCCTTAAAGCACCAAAAAGATAAGTCGTGCTGTTGACGATTCCACATTCTTACTTCTTTCGTCCAAACACCAATCCCACTCGCGAGCAATAGCGCTTCCATGCCTCGCCGCCCTTCGCGGCCAAGCGCTTCTCCTCTTGCCACACCCCGAAAATCATATACAGCGTCGTC
Organism: bacterium; assembly: GCA_004172935.1. Taxonomy (GTDB): domain Bacteria; phylum Armatimonadota; class Abditibacteriia; order Abditibacteriales; family Abditibacteriaceae; genus Abditibacterium. Next base: position 23,367 of record SDZD01000058.1, read on the forward strand.
GCGATATTAAATCCGAGCCAGTTGGTTTTTAGAAGCGGTGTTGCCCACAGTAATATCAGTGGCGCCCATTCCATCGGATGGCGACTCCATGCATAAGGCCCGCGCTCTAAGTCAAGGCTATCTGTGCCGTCTGGTGTCTGCGCTTCCGCTTCGGCGATGGCGTCTTTAGCTTGCACCGCATCAATCGCGCCTTCGACGCCCGAAAAGCGTCTGAATCGCAGCTCTTTTACGCTCCATAGCGCGACGACGATGCAGGCGAGTTGAACAGCCCAATGAGCATCGCGTTTAAGGCCAGTCGCGCGATAAATTACTTTCTGAGGACGCGACATCACGACACCGACTAATGCCATCGTCGCTACCAACGCCTGCACGTTGAAAAACAGCCGATAGAAGCCGCGCCCAAATCGCTCTCCTATCAGCTTTTGAGTCATCTCCTTGCTTCGCGCCGAAGATAGCCACGAATGAAATGCTCCGAACGCCACCGTCGCGCCAAAGGCTTGCCACGCTCCAATTTTGGCCGCGCGCGGCGAGGTGAAACGGTCAGCATAGGGGAGGGCACGCCAGAATAGGAGAAGAAAACGCATCACGCCTTATAACGCAAATGAGACGCCGGATAAATTCGTCCGGCACCTCATTCAACTCTTTATTTGGCTATGTCTATCACTTCGCATTACGCCAGAAATTAATGCTGGTGCGTGCTCCAATCCATACGCCGTTGTCGTCTTTTAGTAGTGACTGGTCTTCCGAGTCCAGCCATGTCAGTCCCACCTTCGTCGCGTTGTTCCCTTCGATTTTGAACACTCCATGCCGTGTTGACGCCAACACCGCGCCATTTCCTGCATCGCACAGCGAAGTCACGTTTTCTCCCTTCAATTCGGAAAACGTGAACCACTTCTCACCATCGAGCCGTGCCAGTCCTCCAACAAAAGTGCCCGCGTAAATCTTGCCATCGAGTTTGGCGAGCGCCGTTACCCAGTCATCGGGCAAGCCGTCGCGCTCATCCAGCCATTTCAGCGTTCCCGATGTCCGATTCCACACGCCCACTCCTCGACTCTGCGTTTGCAGCCACAAATTATCACCATCGCATAGTAGTCCCAGAATCGGCACGCCCTTCAATTCCGGTACATCATAATGCGGCGTCCACGTTTTGCCATTCCATTCGGCAAAGCCGCCCCAACCACTCGCTACCAGTCGTCCTTCTTCGCCGCCCAGCGCATAAACGCCCCGACGTGGAATCGAACTCAGCGCGTTCTTCGTCCAACTCGCCCCATCAAACGAATCCACTATTCCCGTGCCATGACGAACCCACAGAGTGTCCTTCCACACCAACATCTGGCGCGGCGCCGATGAACTCAATTTATCCGTAGTGGTGTGTTCCCATTGCGACCCATTCAAATACACCAACCCATCGTCCAGAGTCGAACCCCAAACCACGCCGCGAAAGCGCTCCAAATTCTGCACGTTATGGGAAAACGGTTCGCCCGACTCCAAAAACTGCGTCCATTTGCCGCCCATCCGGCGCCAAATCCCCGCGCGCCGTGTTCCAACCCACAGCATGCCATCCTCGCCCGTCAGCGCCGTAATTTCGCGTGCGGCGTCAGGAGCGGGCGCCACATCGCGCGACCATTTTTCCCCATCGAACAGATACAGCCCGTCGCCATATACCGCGACCATGAGCCGATTCTTCAGTGGCAACAACGCCGAAATATGTGTGCCAGTCGATTCTTTCGGCAACGCGAACGAGCGAGTTCCCACTTCCAGACTCCCCAGAGTAGCTCTCACCCTCTGGCCTCGCCACACCACTTCCTGAGCCGATTTCTGGAATGGCGCTGCACTTTTGACCCCCCAGTTTTTCCCGTCGAATCGCCCCATTGCCACCGGAAACCGCACTGTTCCATCGCCGGCAACACTGAAACTTTCATTGGCGGGCAAACCATTCTGGCGTGTCCATTTAGTCCACTTCCCGTCCTCGAAGCGCCGCACGCCTCCGCCCGTCGCTGCCCACAGCGTTTTGCCGTTCCAACTCAGGTCGCGCACCTCATTTGTCGATGAGAACACCGTGCTTTGAGCGGGCGCCACTGAGGGCACGATGGGTTTGCTCGGCGCCCCACAACTCGAAAGTGGTGTGCCCACGCCCACCATTAGGGCCAATAAAAAACGTGTCATCGAAACACCAAGGAACAAACCCATCATGAAGCGATAGTTTGGCTTTCGCTTATGATGGGCGGGTTGTTAGCGCCAGTCCACCTCGATCTGGGTGCGGTTACGCGCTCTGTCCGTGATGACAAAACGAACCTTGCCATCGCGGCCCTGCCATGCCTTGGGGACTTCGATTGGTCGCCCAAATTCGCCGTTTGTTTGCGCCGTCAGCTCAACGCTCTTCCACGGCAAAGAGGCCGTGACGCTAGTGGCGGGGGTGTCGCATACCAGACGCAAATTCCACAGGTTGCTATTGCCCCCGATGTCGCTCAGAGTGGCGGCCTTCTGCGTATCGACCGAGAACGGCATCGTATAACGAGTGCGGTTACCCTTGTAATCCACCATCACGATTGCAACGTTGTAGCGTCCATCGCGCGTGTACGTTGGCACATCGAAGCCCGTTTCCCACTGGCGCGCCTTACCATTCCACGAAAGCGGCGTCTGCGTCCCATCTGGCAAAATCGCGCTCACTTCCTTGATGTTTTGTGGTGCCTTGACCGTGATCTGTGCATTGCCGGAAAGCAAGCTGTAGTCATTTCCCGCGTTCAACATCGCGTCCTGTTGCGAGGAATCCGGTGTTGCTTCCTCCGAGCCATCCACATTCAGGCGGTACTGCCGCGCCGTCTGCAAAGGTTCGCCGTTGTTCATGCGCTCTGTTTCGGCCTTTTCGAACTCGTCCGAATCCTGCTCCGTATGCCCCGACAGATAATCGAGTTGGCCTTGCAAATCGCCGATTTTGATTGTGTCGCTGGAACGGTCACGCTTGGTCTGCGCCAAACGATAAGCGGTTTCGTGTGCCCTGGCTCGCCACGCCAAATCCTGCTGCCATTCGCGCGAACCCTCGTCGCGAATTGTGGCACGTAATCCCGGCGCCAGTGCATACAGACTCTCCACTTCGCGCCGAGCGCTTTGCGCTACGCCCATCTTCTCGCGCCCCGCCTCGATTTCGGCGAGTAGGGTATCGCTCGCCACTGCAAGACGTTCCTCCACTTGCGGTTTGAAATACGTGTCGTCGAATGAGGAATCGCCTAGCTCGCGCACGAAGCGCTCACCCATGTCGCGCAAACGCGCGGCCCGTTCGCCATCTTCACGTCCTGCCAACGCTTCTGTCAGTGTCGTTTTGGCTATTACCTCAATGGATAGTTTTAAAGCCTTGCTGCGGAAATTATCGTCTGCGATGCCATAGCGATTCTCAAGTGCCACGATGCGCTTTTGCAACGCTACCACTTCCGGCTCCGAGCGACGCAGCGCGCACACCTGATTGGTGTAGTCGGCCTTCAGTGCCTTCACCTGTTTAAAACGAAGACCCTGCTGCGCGTTCTGCAAAAAGTCGTCTTCGTTCTGCGCTCCCACTTCTGCCAAACGCTTCAAGCGGGCATCGGCATCACGCATATCGCTTTGACCCAGACCCAGCTTCCGCGCTACCACGACTCTCGCTAAATCCTTCATTCGCGCCCGCAATGCGTTAGCTCGCGCGTGTTCTTCTTCGAATCCAGTTTTGCGCCCAACGCTCGAACGTTCCAGCGCCCGCAATCCCGCGCGAGATTGTAATGCCAGTGGCGAAAACGGACGATTTGCCTCTATTTCCAATGCCAATGTTCGTCCCAACTGCGAACCTCGGCGCTGCACATCAAGACGTTTAATCTCGGCATCGTAGCGCTTGCGCTGCTCCGAGGGCATCGCAATCCAACTCGTCCACTTCGACAGCAGATTGAAGCTATGCGACAGCGATACGACCTTAGCCCTATTCTTCGGGTCGGTACTCAAATCTTGAATGCGATGCGCCCCCCATAGCACTTGCGCCAGATGTTGCACTTCGAGAATGTATCCGTGGGGCGGGCGATGAAAGAACACGCTTACCTTCTGATTCCCCCACGTCAACACGGCGTTATTCGAGCCTGAATAGCGACCATAAACGCGCGCCACACCGGGCGCCGGACGTTCGATTCTCGTAATATCGCTGGTCTCAATTCCGCTGATTTGCGGGTCGCCTTGCGGGTTCTCGGCGCTTTTTACATCAAGCGCGAAAAATCCATCATCCAGAAATCCGCCGCGCCCATCGGTCCGATGCTCGGCGCTCAGGTCTGCCCGTAGTACACCCGTCCCACCGGGAGAAGGAAACGCTACGCGCACATCACTTTTCGGCTTGAAATTGTATTTGCGCCACAGATAATCGCCGTTGTTTTGCTGGGCGCCCATATTATCGCGCGATGCCCGTTTCGGGTCGGTTTCAACACGCACCCGCAACCAATCGAGCGTCACATCGCGCGTGTCATCCACCAGCGGATAGCGCCACACCACCGAATTAGATTCGCGTTCCAGGGGTGCCGCCAACTCGATCTGTACCCGCAAATCCTGTCTCGCCGCGACTTGCGAAATGCGCGCGCGAAACACATTTTTTCCCCGCATCGCCGAGAGCGACGAATCGAGATTTGGCTGTGATACCTGATAAATCTGCTCCGCCCTCTCCCTATCCGAAACGAGCGCTTGCACCTTTTCTTTGCCGTACCAGTAAGCGAATCCCGTCACCACCGCACTGGGCGGTGCTGCATAAACGAAATCAGCTTCGATATTCGAGCGATTAGCGTTCGAATAAACCGTCGTAATAGTGGTGCGCGCAAATGCCCCATCCACCTGCGCGCGAATATCCATCGCACGCGGCTGTAAATTGCGACTATCGCCCTTGGTAGGCTTCAGCAAAGCCCCCGCATTCGCAGCCGTCATACAAACAGCAAGCCCGCATAAAAGAAAAAGAGGTTTCATAATTGAATAAATAGCAACTTAATAAAATTGAATATAGGGTTTAAAATGGCTGTGCTGATGAGCATCCTTTCAGTGCTTTGTGGTCCTCGTCGGGACGAACCTTGTGTCCGCCCTCTATTACTAACAGTGTGGGACTACAATCTTCATAATTCGGGCAACTCGGCATTAGCGGGGCGAATATTCGCCCCGCTATATCCCCTCAATGATTCAAATCAACCAGCACCTCGGTTTTGTTATGCGCCCCATCGGTTAATAGAAAGCGCACCTGAGCTTTGGCTTCCGCAAATTCTGCGGGCACCGCGACATCAACCACAAACAGCCCGTTCTCATTGCGACGCAACTCCGCGCGCTCATTCCAAGGCAAAAAGGCCGAAACCCGGTCGGTGTGTTCGTCACTTTGAAGGCTTAGATGCCACATGTTGCTATCGCGACTAACCGCCCCTTTGCCTTGTGGGGCGCTTGAATCAACCGCAAAATTCATCGTCAATTGGCGCCGTCCACCATCGGGAGCGACAATCAAGATTTTCACCCGATAATCGCCATCAAGAGCGAAGGTCGGCACATCGAAGCGCGCTTCCCACGATTTATTGAGAGCGTTGAAGCGCAGTGGCAACAGCGTCCCATCGGGCATCTGTGCAACCACCGCCCGGCAGGTGGCGGGCGCCATCACCGAAATCAATGGGTCACCTGAACGCAGGCGATAGTCGCTCGCGCTCACTAGTGGTTCATTGGCATCAAGGCGCGCCTTTTCGTAGGCCAGAACATCGCTTGGGTTTTTACGCCCAAATTCGACACTCCTGTCTAAATCCCTCTGGAATTCATTGATCTGCGCCGAATTGGTTGGATCGTTCTTTTGTGCCTCTAACAAACGATAAGCCGATTCATGGGCGCGTGCTTCCCATGCGTAATCTTCCGATGTCAGGTTCGTGGTTGAACTTACCCCCGAAAATTCTCCGAGCACTTGCCCCAGTTGCCCGCGTAGTTCCCGTGTTTTGGCGCTCTCATCCTCTTTATTGACGATTTGTGTGCTGATATTCTCGCGGATGTCAGCCACTGCTTCAGATGCCGCGATATCCAACGCTCTGATTCCGGCGAATGTCCCTTTGCTTCCGTACTCCTTGGCCTGCTCTATTAATTGCCGTGAGTCAGTTGTATCGCCACCATTTTTTAAGCGCAATGCAAACGCTTTTTTAGCAGCCTCGCGCGCCCTCTCATCCCAAGCATATTCGGCGTTACTGATGTATTCATTGTCTCCCACATGCTTTTTCGCCGTTTCGAGTTGAAGTTGTAGTGTGCGCGCCTTGTCGGTATTTTCTCGCTTGGACCGTACTTCCGCCGCGAGATCGTTGCCGATTTGATTGGCGAGTTCACGCCACGCATTGCGCACAGAATAATCCGCCGCGAGGTTGTGAGTACCGGATAAGGCATCCAGTTGTTGGCGCATAATCAGCGCCTCTTGCGAGCCACTGCCCTTCGTCCGAATTTTGCTGCCTAATTGGGCAACTCCCGACAGCATCACCTCTTGCCATGCTCTGGCCCTCAAGTACTCTTCTCTGTGCTTACCCTGTGCTGCAATTTTCGCTATTTGTGTATCGAGAGCTTTCGCCGCCGCGCCATCCGCCCCTTGCATACGAATCGCATTCGCAAAGCTTTTTCCTGTTTTCTGCGCCACCCAGTTCCAAGATTCAACAACTGTCTCTGAGTAATTCAAGCCCCAGCGATTTTGCATTTGGCTCATTTCGCGAGCGTATTGAGCAGCAAGTTTGCCCCCACCTCGCCCAGCCGAAATTTCGTTCGCCCATTTATTGCCCACTTCGCGAATTTTCGCTCCCCCGACCTCTTCCATCACCGTATGTAGCACCTCGCTTGTATCGGTTAGTTCGCCCAAACGAGCTAACCGTCGCTGCAGTTGCTGTTCCCTATTCCTATTGGGGCGAGCGCTGACGCGCAGATTGGCCAGTTCATCCGCCAATTTCTGCGCCCTCTCCTGTGCCTCCTGCTCCAAATAAGTGCTGTCTTCTAACCCCATCTCTTGAGCATTCGCCGCGCGAACTAATTGGCCCAGACGTGCCCGATAGCGGCGACCTTGAGGCCCATTCTTCTGTCCAGCTTCAAGTTCCTCCACATACAGTCGCGACACGATTTCCATCTCGTCTTCGATGAAATCGGATGGCTCAGGCTTCTCCGCTCCCGCTTTAAGCAGATTCTTTGACCACACCGCCCATTTTGCTGTCTGTTGGCGAGAAATCTTGCCATTGTACTTTGCTTCTAATTTCGCCCGCTGCAACAACTGGAGTTCTTCATCTAAATAATAAGAAAGCGGTTCTCCCCCTCCTCCCTCTGCCACCAATTGTTTCGTCAAGTCGTCGAATTTCAGTTTGTGTATCCATTTTTGGGCATCGTTCCCTTGAGCGACCGCTTGCGCATAGGCTTTCGCAGCATTATCCCGGTCGGCCTTCAACATTTCGAGCTTATATCTGCTGCGCTCTTCCTCTGGAATCGCCAACCAACTTGTCCACCGCGAAGGTATCCCAAAACGCTTCGAAAGCGTCATCACCTGAGTTTTATTGGCATCCTTGCTTGACAACGCTTCAATGCGTCCTGACGCCCACAGCAGAGAGGGGATATTATTTTTCTCCTGGGTATCGGGAAACTTCACCTGCACCGAGCGGCCATTCAGAGAAACCAACGCTGTCCCGTTGCCACGGTAGCGTCCTATCACCACAAAGTTCCCATTCGCATCCAGTCGGCGCATGGTGGGAATAAGCACATCGTAAGTCGAAACACCGGAAATGTTGAGGCGGGGGAGGGCAACCGGGGAATTGGAGGTAAGAGCAAGCGCGAAGAACCCATCAGGACCACCATCACGCGCCGCAACCAATGAAGCGCGCAGTGGCGCTGGGTTCTGGGGCACAATAACGTTCGCATTGCCCGTCGCCTGAAAATTCGTCTTAGTGAACGTGAGTTCGTTGTTTTTCACGTTTCCCAAATTCGAGCGAAACGCGCGGTCACTCTTCAAATGCACCGACACATTTTCCAGCAGACCGTTGCTTGTCTCTTCGAGCATGGGCCAACTCCATAGCTGCCCATCTTTGGTCGCTCCCAGCGTCTGCGCCAGCCTCACCTCGATCTTCAAATCGGTGTTTGCTTCCACCGGAAAAATACGCGCCCGAAACTTATTCGGCCCTACCATTTCGATCAGTGCTGGGTCGCGCATTCGCGTCGTGATGTATTGGTAAATCTGCGCCGCGCGTCCCTTTTCTACTACACGTGCCACCACTTTCTCTTTGCCGTACCAGTAAGAAAAACCCGTTACTACGCTGCTTTTCGGAGCCGAATATATAAAGTCCGCCTCAATTCGCCTTGAATTGGGGTTGGCATAGGTAGTTGTTACTGTTGTCTGTGCGAAAGCCCCGCGCAAGTTCGACTCGATTTGCAGTGACTTCGGTGTCAGCGCCTGGGTCACGCCCGAAGTCGGCTTCAATAGCGCCGAAGCACAAGCAGTTCTAACTCCCAGAGCGCAAGGCAATACAGCCAAAACTAAGGTCTTTTTCATCTTTAGTCGAAAAGATGTTAATATCAATTTTTGCCGAATACAAGAATGAAATTGCTCTAAAGAGAGAATTTGATGTTAAGAATTTGCAGGGTCTGAAAATTACTAAATGAATGCCCGGTAAGGTTCCCAACACATTTGACTATCAACACCCTCAAGAAAATAGCACTATTGGCTCGGAACGTAGCTTTCTTAACACTACTCTGGAATACGTGCCTTCCAATCCTAAGCCAATCCGAGCGCGTCGAATACCGCTCTGGGCGCCGCTGCGCTCGCGGACATTTCGCGCCCTCTGGATTGCTTCGCTCATCTCCAACTTTGGAACTTGGATGCACGGTGTCGGCGCAGCGTGGCTCATGACCGAGCTTTCCAGTGATACCCGACTCAACGCCCTGGTAAGCGCTTGCGAATCGTTGCCGATGTTTCTATTGGCACTTCCTGCGGGCGCGCTCGCCGACATCTTCGACCGCCGCAAAATGCTGGCGATCATGCAAACCTGTGCCTTCCTAACTACAGGATTGTTAGCAGCACTCACCTTCGGAAATCAAACCGGAGCGGGCGTTTTGCTGATGTTCACCGCGCTTCTGGCCGTCTGTTCGGCCCTCGCCAGTCCGGCATGGCAAAGCATCACCCCCGAAATCGTCAAGCGCTCCCACTATTCGGCAGCCGTTGGCCTCGGCGGCATCTCGTGGAACTTGGCTCGTGTCCTCGGCCCCACGCTCGGCGGCGTCATCATCGGCAAGCTCGCGCCCATCATTGGCAATTTGTCCGCTCCTGCTGCCGTCTTTGCCCTTAATGCAGTCTCCTTTCTGGCAGTTGTCGCCGTGGTTCTCTCGTGGAAGCGTTCGCCCCGCCTCGCCACTTTGCCCCCGGAACATGTCCTCGGCGCTATGCGTGCAGGTCTTTCCTACGTTCGCTACACCCCTACAATGCGCGCCGTTCTGGTGCGCGTTTTGGGCTTCATTCTCTTTTCCTCCGCGTTTTGGGCGCTGTTGTCTATTCATGCGCGTAAAGATTTGGGCCTGAGTGCCACCGAGTACGGCACCATGCTCGGCTTTTTCGGCGCCGGAGCCATCACAGTTGGTGCTTCCATCGAGCGGCTACGCGCTCGCTTTTCGCCCGATGCCCTCGTCACCATCTCGTCCCTTGGCACTGCTCTCGGTTTAGTGCTGCTCGCAACTGTCCACGACCTCTGGTTGACACGCCTCGTCATGCTTGTAAACGGCTTTGCATGGCCTCTCGCTATGCTCAGTTTTCAGGTCGCCGTGGTTAAGTCTGTGCCCGATTGGGTTCGTAGCCGCGCCGCTTCACTGTTCCTACTCACCTTTTCCGGTGGTTCGGCATTGGGTTCGATAATCTGGGGCATGGTCGCGCGCCAAACATCTATTCCCACTGCCATGTATTGCGGCGCCGCTGGTCTGGTTACTTCAGTTCTAGTGCTTCGCAAATTCCGCGTCGAAGAGACCACCCGCGCCACTCAGGAGCCTTCCAACCACTGGCCCGAACCCATCTTCGAAATCGCTGTCGAACCCTCGCGCGGCCCGGTGCTGGTCACCACAGAATTTTTCATCGCCCCCGAAAATGCCCGCGCTTTCGTCGAGGCGATGAAACCTATCCGTATGCTGCGTTTGCGCGAGGGCGCCTTGCGTTGGAATTTGTATCAGGACGCCGCCACTCCAAGGCGCTGGGTCGAAACCATGCTACTCGATAGTTGGAACGACCACCTGCGCCAACACGCCCGCGTTTCCGTCGAAGGCGCCGAACTCGAAGCCCATGCCTGGAAATACCACGAAGGCCATGAAAGTCCCTTCGTCTCCCACCTCATCGCCGAGCGTGCGCTTCTCTGGGAAGATGAAGAAGCCATGCTCGATGATGACGAAGACGAGGATGATGAGAATGTCGAACCAACGGGCCGTTTCGCCCGCTGGGGATGGGGAACATAAGACACTGCGGGCGCTTAATCAAATGACGTGGGATTCCTACCTTGAACTGAGTTTTGGTGCTGTTGTCGTTGCCCTTGTGCTATACGACATCTTTCAGAGCGTAGTTGTGCCCCGTTGGAGTTCGCGTCGCCTCCGCCTCACTCCATTACTACTGGAAGTCTTTTGGAATTTCTGGCGTCGCCTCGCCTCGCGAATGGAACATGGCGATGCCCGCGAAGACTTCCTCGGTATGTTCGCGCCGATGGCCCTCATGAACAGCCTTATGTCCTGGGTTTTTATGCTCATGTTCAGTTTCGGCCTCTGCTTCTGGGCGCTTCGAGAACAAACCCACCCTCAGCTCAAATCCTTCGGCGAAGCCTTCTATATGTCGGGCACAACTTTGCTCACCATCGGCTACGGCGACTTCTCCTCGCATGGTGGTGTGTCGCGCGTCGTCTCTCTCGCGGCGGGTGCAGCGGGCCTATCCATTTTTGCCCTCGTCATCTCCTTCCTTTTCACACTTTACGGAGCCGTCGAAACCCGAGAAACCCGTGTTCTCATGCTCGATGCACGCGCTGGAAGCCCCCCGTCTGGTGTCGCTCTGTTGCAAGCCTACGTCGAACTCGATCTGCTTTCCACGTTGCCCACCTTCTTCGAAGAATGGGAAGAGTGGTCCGCGCATTTGCTACAAAGCCACATCGCTTATCCCATCCTACCATTCTTCCGTTCGTCCCATGACAGCGAAAGTTGGATTGCCTCTCTGGGCGCCGTCTTAGACGCCGCCACGCTCTTAATCTCCACCGTCAAAAGCGCCCCCAACTGTGGCGCCCAGCCTCTAGGAGCCGCCAAATTAATGGTGCGAATGGGCACCCACACCCTTATCGACCTCGGCCACTACTTCGGATTTCGCTTCGAAGAAGCCACCGAAACACATCCCCACCCCGGCGTCGAGCGCGCCGAATGGGAACACGCCTGTCGCCAACTGGAAAAAGCCGGTTTTACTCTCCGCGATGCCGACGAAGCATGGGCACAGTTCACCCACTTTCGCTCTCCCTATGCCCCCTATCTCAACGAACTGGCAAAGTATTTCGCCGCTCCTCCAACTCAGTGGATCGGCGACCGTAGCAACATTTCCCTTTACCATCGCGCTCCCGCTCAACCCAGCTACATCGCCCGCAAAGCCCACCAGGAAACAGAAACTGCAGAGCTTTGAACGGCTTGGAGGCCATCTAATTCCAGCGCGCAGCGCCCCTTATAAGGGGAATAATGAACTACCTTTTTGGCAATTCTAGCAACGCGACCGCAATAAGTGTTGGACCTTTGCTTGATGTGGCTTTCACTTCCCACGAGTAAGTCCCGCCCTGCGTGGAGAGATAGGTTAATGACGGAGTAGAGCCACTCTTGACGGCAGCCTTCAAATACGCTCCTGGGGGAGTGCGCAGATATAAATCCAAATCGCGTGCAAAGCCATCATGTGCGGTAGTGATACCCAATAATCCAGCGGGGACTGTGTGACTCCACACGAGCGATTTCCCCGGTTCTAAGACCCCCATCACCAACGACCAATCCCCGTTATGAAGGAAGGCTGCACCTTTGTAACTCTTCCACCACTGCTGAATACCCCTCTTGAACACATCAGTTGTTTCCGCGAACTTGTTTTTGTTCAAAAGCCAACCATTCGGGCGTTTCAAGCACGCGAGGGCGCATAGCCCAAACCTATCTCCTGCCTTCAAGCGAAGAATCACATGGCAAAGCCCGCTATATTGGGGTTTGTATAAAACGCCCGCTTCTTTGCCGGATTCAGTATCTTTGGCTACAATTCGCCCATTTTTGTCAGTCACGACAATATCTATATTCTTGACGAAGTCATCGCCTGCTGCGATCAGGAAGTAGGATTTTCCTCCCTCAGCCACCATTTCGAGTGTATTCTCGCTGCCAACTTTCAAATAAGTGCCCCATAAACAGGCCCCTGTCCGGTCGAACCCATATCCTGCCAATGCTTTATCTTTGACCTGAGTGACGGCTTGAGCTTTACGAAACACACGCTTCAGCGCCTGATTCATATAATCGGCTTCATACATTGGCACTACTTTTGTTGAGGTCGGCGATTCTTGTGTTCTCCCACTATATGTCATCAGCAACAGCAACAAAAAAGAGAGGCAGGTATGCAGGGTATTTCGCGTCAGGAATGTATTCATTTCATCTCCTTCCACATCAACTTTAATGTAATCTAGCTTTGCATTGCGCCGCTTTCAACCCCAAAATGCGGGTAGGGCGGACTCCCCACTTCTCAGCCGAAATCTAAACTGCATTCCCACTGTGCTTCGCCTGTTCGAGAAACCCTCTTCGCCGCTCCCCACTCCGGTTTATTCTCCGTGGAAACCATACCGTGCCCTCGTGCTGGTTTTGGTCTTTCACTTGTTGGGCACCACATGGTTCAAAAACGTGAGTTGGGGCGGCGTCACTCCTGATTTGGCGCTCTGCTGTGCTATCTGTCTGGCGTTGTTGGGTGGCTTGGAAATCGGCGCATGGGCGGGCGCTTTGGCGGGTGTCTTACTGATGTGGACGGCATGGCAAAACCCCGGCTCTCTTCTCTTCTCGCGTCTGCTGCCGCCTATCATCGCGGGTTTTGCCGCCACCCGTCTGCCACCGCTTCACCCTCTCGTTCCGCCAGTTGTGGGGGCAGTGGGCGCCATCATCGCCGATTGTGCCTTCGTTCTGCTCTCACCTCGCGCTATGCCGCTCGGATTTTGGCTCGACCATGCCCCACATTTTGCCTTGGTTCAAGCCATTGCCATTTGGCCCGTTATGCTTTGCGTCGCTCGCGTCGCCAAAACTCGTAATCGCTTATTATTCGGTTGAGCGGAACAAAAAAGAAGAAGTGCGAGTCAAAAGCGCGCCGCAACTTTGGATGCGGTGCCACACTTCGTTCATCCCGATGAGAATCGTATTTGCCTTGGCGCTAGGATTAGGCGTCGCCCTACCACTCGCGGCGCCCGCGTCAGCCCGAACCACCGCAACGACTTCAACTCGTCTTGCACGCCGTCAAAAATTGGCGAGCCTATTGCCACAATTGCGGTTGCGTGCGAATTACCAACCCACGCGCATCGGCAATCCCAGAATTTCGGTCGCCGCGCGTCGAACCGCTGCAGTCCCTGCGCCCAGCGCGACAACCCTTAGTTTCGAGTGCAGTGGCTTCACATCCGCTCAAAAGACCGAACTCGAAAACTTCATTAAAAATAACTACAACCTGATCGTTCAGGTTTGGGGGCGTCCGGCCCCGGAACAACTTGGAAAGACTGTCAAAATCAATAACGTTGATGGCGCTTCTTCCTACTTTCCACCTGCAACAGGCTCCACTGGCGCGGGCGAAATCGACTTCGACTATGTCAACAGTGGCATCGCATCGGAAAACTCTTTCCGTCTTTTGAAGTTGGTGCTCAATGCTTTTCAGGGGCCGCGCGTTCCATCCGTCAACTTCAATAACGGCGCCTACGTCGAACCCTATTTGCTTGGTGCCAGCGAAGCGGCTGCTCTCCAAATTTTCTATCAGGCCACTGGTTCCAGTGCTTCCTTCGATCCTCGCAACTACGCCGATTATTTGTTGCCCTTCTACGATGCTTGCAACTCGCCAGCACTCGGCAATACCTACATCTACTCGGCAGAAGATGTCACCATCGCCGATTTCCGCCTCGCGATGTCACAGGCCGCTTTTCTCAAGCTCTACACCGAGAAAGCCACCTTCTTCGCTGATTTCAACACAGCGCTTTACGCTCAGGGGACACCCCGAAGCCCCATCACTGCTGATCAGTTGGAGGCCATTGGTGCAGGAGTTTGCGCCACTGTCGAAGGCTTGCCTTACCGTGCTTGGATTCGTGAGCAAGGCGCCCTTAACGCCCGTATCCAGCCCGGTAACAAGCTTTATCTGGTTGCTTTGCCCGCCGTTGCTTCGTCCCAGACTGGCAACCGCTCGGCGGCAGTCATTTTCGCTGAAGCTTTCAACACCAACACGTCGGGTGACGATGTCGCGCTTTACGCGGGAGCGCCCAAAACCAGCGCAGGCCTTTTGCAGCCCGCCTATGGCACCATCGACGCTTACGACGAAACGGGGCGCAACATCAACTCGTTCTCCAGCGAGTTGGTGGGTTCCAACCTGCTCACTTTTGCAGATACCGCCGCTCCCGGCGAAGCCACCAAAGCCCCCGGCTTTAATCCCTTTGGTTCTCCGGCAGCAGCCCGTGTCACCTTCCGCGCCCGTCTCGGCACCGCCGAAGGCACTGCCGTATTTCCTTATGGTGCAGCTGGCACCAGCGCTGCGCCCTCGAAAATATACGGTGCGACATTGGGCGGCACGACGGGTACCATCGCTCTCACCAGCGGCACCGCATCGCAAAACATCCCCATTGCTCGCGGCACATTCTCTTCGGTGCTCAACCCCGTAAGTGGTCCGCGCGTGAAAACCACCCTGTCCGATGGCAGCAAAACTTTCATCCGCAACACGGCATGGTTAGCCCCCGGCACTACGGTTAGCCCCGTCGAATTTCTGTTGGCCGGAGCCGGAGCACCCGCTTCCACATCAGCGCTCAGCCTCAACACCGCTAATGGCCGACTCAAGATGATCGCCTTCCCGTTGCGTCCCACGCAACGCGACGAGATATTGGCGCTCAATCTCCCCGCTGGCAGCAACATCATGGCGCGCTATCGTCCCGATCTGTCTCCTGCCCGCTACGAGACTTCGCCTAACATCTCTCAAGGCCCCGAAGCCGGCTTTGGTTACTGGCTGAACCTTCCCACTACTGGCCTCAATACCCAGGTAGCGGGCACTTATCCCGCCACTAACCTCGCCGCCGAACTCGAACTCAAAGGTGGCTGGAATCAAATCGGTGTGCCTCGCGCCACTGCCATCTCAGCCTTGAGCGTCAAGGTTCGCTATGGTGGTTATAGTGCTGTTACCCTGCAGGATGCCCAAACGCGCGGCTGGCTGGCCGCTGGCATCTGGCGGTATAATGGGCGCGGTGGCTACGAACGTGTCGATATTTCCGGTGGTACTCTCACTCCGTGGGAAGGCTACTGGGTGTTCGCCTCGCCGCAAACGGGTGTGAGCATGGTCTTCGACCCGCCCACTTCAACCCAATCGGTGCGCGCGCTGGCCGCTCCCAGTGGAAGCTGGAGCGTTGGCATTGCTGCTTCCAGTTCGCTGTCGCGCGATACCAGCGCTTCGTTCGGCGTCTCGACTGCCAAGCCTGCCGCCAAACCACCAATCGCCAGTCGCCAGTTGAGCGTCTATTTCCCACCATCCGACGCAGCCGCCAGCGTTGGTGGTGGAACCGCTCAAGGCTTCCTTAAGCAACTTAAAGCCACCAACGAATGGCGTTTCGCTGTCGATGGAGCCACCAAAGGTGAACGAGTGACCCTCTACTGGCCCAACTTCACCGCAGTTCCATCCAACTTGCAACTCCAGTTGCGCGACAA
>SDZD01000009.1 GCA_004172935.1 bacterium
CCCTAATGTATTGCTCATTCTGGCCGACGACCTGGGTTGGTCTGATTTGGGTTGCTATGGCGGCGAAATAAAAACTCCCAACATCGACGCCCTCGCGAATGAAGGTTTGCGCTTCACTCAATGCTACAACTCGGCGCGTTGCTGCCCTTCGCGCGCTTCGCTCCTCACGGGACTTGTTCCCAACCAGGCAGGCATTCGCGATATGTCGGGCCAACTTTCCGACCGCGCCGTCACTTTGGCCGAAGTTCTAGGCGATGCGGGTTACAGCACATCAATGGTTGGCAAATGGCATATAGGCGACCGCGTCACCCCTGTAAGCCGTGGCTTCAACGAATTCTACGGCATGATTGGCGGCTTCAACTCCTACTGGCAAGAACACCCATTCTACACTCGCCTCCCCGCCGACCACACCAAACGCGACTACAAACCCGGCGAGTTCTATTCGACGAACGCCTTCGCCGACTACTCGATTGACTTTTTGACCCAGGCTCACGCCACTCCCAATAAGCCCTGGTTCCAATATCTCGCGTTCAACGCCCCTCACTTCCCGCTCCATGCCCCCGAAGCGGACATCGCAAAATACGAATCCGTCTACGCGCAAGGATGGGATAAAATTCGCGAAAGCCGTTTGGCTCGCATCAAAAAACTAGGACTCATTCCACAAAACGTGGAATTGACACCGCGCAGCAATATCCCCAAGAACTGGGCCAACGCCCAGACGGGTTGGGCCGACAAAGACAATCCTGCATGGGATTCTCTGCCCGCCGACCGCCGCGCCGACCTCGCGCGCCGCATGGCGACCTATGCCGCCTGTGTAGACCGCATGGACCAGTCTGTCGGTCGCGTGGTGAATTACCTCAAACAAACCAATCAGTACGACAACACGCTGATCTTCTTCCTATCCGATAACGGCGCGTGTGCTGAGTGGGACCCATATGGCTTCGACCAGAGTTCCGGCCCCAAAAACATCTTGCACACAGGCGCAGCTCTCAAGGAAATCGGTACTCCCGAAAGCTATATCTCCTATGGCAGCGGTTGGGCGAACGCGGCCAATACCCCTTGGCGCTTGTACAAGCACTACGCTCAAGAAGGCGGCATCCGTACTCCGCTCATCGCGCATTGGCCCAAAGGCTTGAAAACGAAACCCGGCACGCTCATCACACAACCCGCTTCCATCATCGACTTCATGCCGACACTTTTGGAACTCGGAGGCGCAACCTATCCGAAAGAGCATAATGGTCAAGCCATCATCCCCACACGCGGCGCCAGCCTGACTCCCATCTTCAACGGGGGCCAAATTGCACCACGCACGCTTTATATGGAACACGAGGGCAACCGTATGGTGCGCGAGGGCGACTGGAAACTGGAAGCCATTGAAGGCAAACCGTGGGAACTCTACAATCTGGCGAGCGACCCCACCGAAATGAAAGATTTGGCCGCAGGGCAAGCCGCACGTGTCGAGCGTATGAGCGCCGCCTGGGAAACATGGGCCGAAGAAAGCAACGTCAAAGCCAAAGGCGATAAATCTAGCCCACAACTTGTTGGCAAAGCCATCACCATCACCTGCTCGGTTACTCCCGAAGCCCCCAGCGGAGTCATTCTGGCACAGGGCGGTATTCAGCGCGGTTACGCTTTGCATCTAGACGAAGGCAAACCCGTTTTCAGCGTTCGTCAGCAAGGCGAACTCTACACCGCAGCCGCACCAACGGCTCCAGCCGGAAAGTTCACCATCGAAGCACACCTCGAAAAAGATGGTACCATGACACTGGCCGTCAATGGAGCAATCGTCGCTCGCGGCAAAGCGCCGGGAGTGTTCACCGTTCAGCCTCAAGACCCGTTGAGCATTGGCGAAGATGACCTGAGTGCTGTCGGCGATTACAAATCGCCCAACCCACTCAAAGGTAAAGTCGAAAACGTCAAAGTCGATACCAAATAATAGCGTCTGACCGCAACGGTTCTGGATTGAAATCTAAAAAGAGGGGATGCCAAAATAAGATTTGGCATCCCCTCTTTTATTTCATGGCAGCAAAAATCAGCGGGAAAATCACAGCCACCAATCTCCTTGAGTAAATTCTCATAGAATTGCCACCTCGGCGGAGATAAAGCCATGCAACAGTCTTATTGACATTCTCAAACGGGTTTGAATGCAACTAGAGTTGGGCAAAGCAAACATAGGCGTTGTTACCATGCCACGAGTGTCTTCTGAGTAGGAAAAACTGAGTTGAACAGCGAAGAAAGTCCCAGGTTCGGCTTCCCTTTTCTGTAACCTTCGCGTGTTTAGGCGCTCTAAAACGCCACAATCGTGACTTCTACTCCAGATTCTCCATCACAGACGCCCCCCTCTTCAACAAAACGCTCGATTGCACGAGCCACTATTGGTATTGGTGCCTTTCATATGGTGCGTCTGCTCATTGGTTTTGCAACGCAGCCGCTCATAGCCAATAACCTTGGTTTGCTCAAACAAGCCGACATCTACGCAGTTGCAACCGACATCGTTTCCAGCCTGTGGCTTTTCTTCGAGAAAACCATCAACGGCGCGATATTGCCGATATTCCAGCGCTCTTTGAAGCAAGACGGCGAAAGCGCCGCCTGGAAATTTGCTTCTGCGACTCTGTTCATTACGCTTCTGGCAACGATTATAGTGGCACCAATCGCATGGTTCACCATGCCCACGATTGTTGATCTCTATTCCCAGAAAGCCTCAATTGACCAACGCGAACTTACTGTACAGATTGCGCGCCTCGGACTATCAGGGCTGGGCTTCCTCACCATCTCATCGCTCACCTACGTCTATCTCAATGCCTATAAGCGCTTTGCCGCTGCGGCATTGGGCGATGCGTTATGGAAATTGGGAATCTTAATTTCGGCAGTATGGGCACTCGTATCTCACGCCCCCATTCATGAAGTTCTCCCCATCCTCACCTATGGCTTCATTCTAGGCAGCGTTCTCAAACTCGCCCCCCATTTGTGGGCGCTTCGTAGTCATCTCCGTAATATCTCATTTAAAATCGATTGGAGTGACCCACGCTTAAAGCAAGCTGCACTGTTAGCCATTCCACTATTCTTAGGCGTGGTCACCAGCGAGGGCCGCGATGTATTCCGTAACTGGATAGCCGACTCTCCTCTCATTACTAACGTCGAAGGTTCTCGCGCCGCGCTCAAGTTCTCGCGTACCATCACTTCCGCCCTTATTCAGGTCTTTCCCTACGCGCTCTCCATCGGTATTTTCCCCTACCTTGCCGACCTCGCCATCAATAAAGACAAAGAGGGATTCACCGAAACAATCGTCGGGGCATTGCGCGCCTGTTTGTTCGTATTCGCTCCAATCACCGCCATTCTTATCGTCATGCAAGTTCCCATCTTGCGTGCTGTGTGGGAAGGCGGGCGCTTCACAACCAAAGACACGTTAGTTTTAGCGGCTCCATTCACAGCCTATTCTCTTGGCTTGATTGGCCTAGCCTGTGAAAACGTACTCAACCAGTCATTCTATGCCCAAACCAAGGCATGGATGCCGACTGTGATTGGCTTAGGAACAACAGCACTCTTTATCATCGCCGCAACTCTGGGCGTTAACTGGGGCTGGGGTTTGGCAGCTATTGCCGGAGCCGAATCGCTTTCAAAAACGGTGAAGTGCCTGACGATGTGGGGAATGCTACGCCCCAGCCTCTCCAAGCTCAAAACGGGCGAGAACATGCTGTTCCTCGGCAAAATTATCGTGGCCTCTCTCGTGGCGGCATTGCTGTCGCGCCTGTTGGTTGGCGTGATTACCCCGGCAGAAGGCGTAGCTCGCTTCAAATTGAAGATGCTGATGGCTGTCGGCATTGCCGGTATGGTGGGCATGATCTCCTATGGCGCACTTTCGGTATTGATGCGCGTCGAAGAAATGTCCTTCGTCAACAAACTTCGCCGCCGTTAATAATTGGCGCAAAGCGAATAAATGCCAAAGGCCATCCCGATTATTCGGGATGGCCTTTTTTTGTCAATCGCTTACTTAGCGGAGAATTGGCTGTCTGAGGATGCGCTCGTTAATGTTGGGCATGATGAGCAAAGTGGGCGAGACTTTACGGATGAAGTAGCCGTATTTCGCGTAGGTACGGATGTAGTCATACGACAGGTATGCATAGCCGCTGTGCCCGAAACCGCTACCCCACGAGTTCTTCACGATGAAGTAATCGCCGAGGGCGTTATAGCCGCAGATCAACATAGCGTGGCCTCCACGCGAGGCAGCCGGTTGATTGGTGTTGGGGTCAATAACAACATCCAAAACACCTTGAGCATTGGCGCTTCCCCAGGCGACATGGGTTCCGAGAACGATGTTCTTACCGGAGCGCAACAGGCTCTCAAGATAGCGAGGATTTTTGATGGAAGCTGCACCAGAGGGTCCACCATCGCCGATCAATTGTGCATCGGTAATCTTGTATTTTTTCGCGGTTGCGGCAGCGGCGGGTGGCACGGTGTTGCAAGCTGGAGCCGACAGTGTGTAATTCCAAACGCTTTCCGTCACAGTGCCATCTCCCAGATAAGCGGCGGCATCAGTCGTCTTGATGCCAGCATCACAGGCCTGACGATTTTCTTTGCGCATGAACAAGTCGTTGGTGTATTGTTCGGAAAGGTCGTTGGGAATCGAGGCGAAAATCTCCATCGCAGCATTCGAAGCGAAGGCTACACAGGTTCCGCGATTCCCTTGATCTTTGATGGATGTCATCGAAGGGCGGTGATCAACGCTAAGCGGAATAAAAATTTGAGGGTTGATCTGAAAAACGCTCTGTCGAACAATATCAGTGGCTTTCGCAGCTCGGATATAAGGCGCATCGTCGGCGACTTCGGGAGGTAACTGGGAGGTATCAGCCTGTGGGGCACCTTCCATCATGCTGAGCGGCAGCAATTGTTTCTCCTCACCATTAGCCAGCTTGATGAAAGGCAAGTTCTTTTTCACCAAGAAATTACGGTCCAAATCAGCGGCAGAAACGCGGAGTTTGTTGGCTTGCAGTTTGGACAACAAAGCTGGTTGTATCTGAACCTGCAATTTAGGCAGATTACGGATTTGCAGGTTAGGTTGTGCTGTAGCAGAAGAGTGCAAAAACGAAGGTACAGCAATGGCAACAGCGATAGCAGCGCAAAGCGCAATCCCAGCACGGCGCCCGGCAACGGCGCTAACGGAGTATGGAAAGGTTTTCATGATTTTCCCGAAAACAAAAGAGGCTGTGATTTCAGAATTGATACTGAATTTGGCCCAAAACTTCTAACACGGCGAGTACCTTATCAGGCGAGTATGTTTACAATTCGAGAAAGCTATTTGTGATTATAAACTGTGTCTTCACGGACTACCAGCTTTCTCGCAGTAAAAAAATATGCTCGGACTCTACTAACAAGGAACTTTATCTCATCACAAAATCAGTACTGGTTTCGGTAAATTCGACTGTATAGTCTTTTCAGTCGTTCACTTTATTTTTGAAAGTTCCCAGTTTTTTTTCGCACTGTCGGGAACTGTACACAACCCATCGCATGGCGCCCTTATTCCTCGCGTGCTTCAAAGAAGCGTGTGAAACGGGCACCAAATGCTTGCGCCATGCTTCCTCCCACTTCCAAAACAGCTTCGCGCGTCGGGGTGGCATCTTCCTCTTCTAACTTGGGCGCTATCCACAGGGCGTTTATCAGTCGCGGCAGCAATGAGAAGGCGAAAACAACGTGGAAGTTGACGAAACTAAGCCCAGCGAAGTCGAAATGCCAGTTGTCCAAATGCTCTGCCACGAATCCACCAGCCGTAGAAGATATAGCGAAGCTCACTCCTGCGCATAGAGAAAAGAGCGCGGTCATTGTAGGACGCGGCAGGTGCGGACAGGCACGGGTAATGAAATTCATGTTCGAGATTTCATAGGCAGCTGAAAATGCCCCCGATAAGAAAATTACGACTGCCACCGCGAGGATGTTCTCTGGTGTCGCCAGTAGCCACGCGATGGGAACAAAAATCATGAACAGCGAGGCAAAGCGCAGCATTGGGCGCGTGCCGTGAACTTTGGCGATGCGCCCCCACATAGGAGCCGATAAAGCGATACCGATTAATGGGCCAATGGTCAATAACAGCCCGGTCTGGGTACGAGAGAGTTCCAGATATTCTAAACAAAAGAGAAATGTTAATGGCCCAGTCGTGGCAAAACCGATCATAGAGAGGGTGGTGAATGCGAGATAATTACGCACCTGACGCTCACGCAGCGGGGCTTTTAGCGACTCCAACAAGGGAGGTTTATCTTCGTGCTTCTTCTCGCTCGCGGTGTGGTGGACTCCGAAGAAGACGGCAATATCAATGACGCCACAAACCGCCGCAACTGCCAGAATCGCGCTGTAGAGCTGCAAGGGAGGAATAGTCCCATTCGTCCACTCTTTGACGAGTGCGCCCTGATCGGCGACAAACCCGCCAAGCAATACAGCCCCGATGCCCGCGACGGTTCCGACTTGATGGCGCTTTGCCCAAAAACTGGGGCCGACGCGCCCCGGCACGAGTTCGCTCATCCAAACGAAGAACGACGGGCCTGTGAATGCCTGAAATATGCTGGACAACACCACACAGGCCACGAAAACGGGCACCAAATAAGGGCGGGGTAAAATTGTGGGGGCGAAGCGATGGACGAAAGGCAGTACAGCAGCCACCACCCACAAACTGCGGCAAATAAGCCCCGCCCACAACATCATGCTGCGCGCGGTGATACGCCCTTCGAGCATACGCGCGGCGACCAATTGCAAGAACCCCATGAGCGGGTAAACACCCGCCAGAAAACCAAATATCCCTTCGGAAAGCCCCAACTGGCGTGCAAAGGAGGCATAAACCGGCCCCGCCGACAATTGGAAAAATACAGTACCAAACGCCCAACCTGTGATGACGCGGCTCATCGAAAGCCGAATGTCATCGCCGCGTAAACGAGGCGACTCAGCAGCAGATGTGGGTAAAACCCCTTGCATGACTGCCTGTATTCCCCAATCTAAGCGCCTACAACAACCTTCCTTTTCCTTGTTGCTTTATTGTCATGGGCTTTCCACTCAGAGAATCACGGCATCGGGGCGCGGATATGCCCATCGACAGAAGGCGAACCGGGGTTACTTCCCAGTCCCAGCGTGTCCCAGATGGAGTCGATTTTTGCGACTGTTCCTTTGTCCATTTTCACGACTTCTGGCCATTCGCGCATGTGGCCTTCGCTCGGCCACTTTTTGGTGGCGTCGATGCCCATTTTGGTGCCGAAACCGACTGTAGGCGCGCTGTGGTCGAGAGAGTCGATGGGACCTTTGACGATTTGCACGTCGCGTCCGGGATCGAAGTTGTTGGTGACACGCCAGATTACCTCGCTCATGTTGTGAACGTCCACATCGTCATCGACCACAATGATGATTTTGGAGAACATGAGTTGACCTAAGCCCCATAGCGCGTGCATGGCTTTATAGGCGTGATTGGGGTAACGCTTTTTGATGGAGACGATGCACAGGTGATGGAAAGTTGCTTCAACAGGCAAGTGCATATCGACCAATTCGGGGAGTTGAGTTTTGATGAGCGGAAGGAAGATTTGCCCAACGGCTTTGCCCAAATAACCATCTTCCATTGGCGGGATTCCCACGATGGTCGCCGGATAGATGGGGCGCTTGCGGCGCGTGATGCACTTGACGCGAAACACCGGGTAGTCTTCGATGGGGGTGTAGTAGCCGGTGTGATCGCCAAAGGGGCCTTCAGGGCGCATTTCTCCGGGTCGGATAGTGCCCTCAATGACGTACTCACAGTCGGCGGGCACTTCGACATCAATGGTTTCGCATTTGACCATCTCGACGGGTTTGCCGCGTAAGAATCCGGCGAAAATCATCTCGTCTATTTCTTCAGGCAAAGGAGCGAGGGCACAAAATGGCAGGCAGGGGTCGCCGCCAAGGCAGACTGCGGCTTCGATGGGCTGGTCGCCCGCTTCACGTTGATGCTGGGCGCCGACCTTGTGGATTTGCCAGTGCATTCCGGTGGTGTTTTTATCGTAGACCTGCACGCGATACATTCCGACATTACGACGCCTATTGTTGGGATTATGGGTGAAGACCATCGGAAGAGTCACGAATGGGCCGCCATCATCCGGCCAACAGGTCAAGACGGGGAGTTCGCTCAAGTCGATGTCGTCGCCCTTTAAAATGACTTCCTTACAGGGGCCATCTTTGGGGCGCTTGATACCGAGCGAAGAGATGGTGGGGAGCATTTGCAGCCCCATTTTCGCCATACCGACCAACGAGTTCGGCGGGCGAGTGCCGATGAGTTCGGTAATGCGCTGGGCGATGTTTTCGGGCTTATCGTGAAGGGCGAGAGCCAGACGATTGTGTGAACCGAACAAACCGATGGCAACAGGGACTTCGGGGTTCTCGCGCACGCGGTCGAAGATGAGGGCGGGGCCAGCCGCTTTCACGACACGGTCGGCGATTTCGGTGATTTCGAGATGCTTGGAAACGGGGACGCCGATGCGCCGAAGCTCGCCGATTTTATCGACTTCTTTGATAAACGATGGTAGGTCGTGCGGTTGAGGCATATGAATTGGAGTGAGTTTGGGCTACTCGCGCGCCAACAAATGTGAAAACTCAGTTCTATGCCTCTTGTGGGCGAAGTAAAAAGGCCGCTCGATTTTAAAATCGAGCGGCCTTTTTGGGGGGTGGGGTTTAGTTGCCTGAACCCTTAATGGTGTTGCCGAGGTTTTCGAGGGCGTTGCCGATAGCTTCTTTGGCATCGCCGAGGGCTTGTTGGGCTTGGCCCTTTACTTCCTGGCCTTTGCCTTCGGCTTGAAGGCTCTCGTTATCGGTTGCATCGCCAACAACTTGTTTGGCATTGCCTACAGCTTCATTCACGTTTCCGCGTACTTTGTCATCTACTTGGCTCATGGTATTAATCCTCCTAAGTGGATGACAACTAGTACCGCAATTTGCGCGCCGACTTATTAACGGGCGCGGCGACGTGCGAATTTATCGCGCAGCCAAGCCCATTCGGGAATCTCGAAACGGCTGGCCGATGAGGTGAAGACGAAGATGGCGACGACACCCGTCCAGACCAATAGCAGGACTTGCGAACCCTTGGTTTCGCCGACCAGAGGACGAGCAATCAATAGTGCGAGCAGACCCGCGACGCCCATCAGAAAGCAGGAAACGAAAGTGCGAACCAGAGTCCCGGCGATGCGGTCTATGCCCAGAGGCGCGTTGTAGCGCTTGTTTTTCAAGCGGTGGTCGAGCAGAATGAGGAGGCCAACAAACTGGCCCGCTGCGCCAACGGAAGTCGCGAATGCTAAGCCCGCAATGCCAAAGCCCATTTTCTTGAGGACAGCGCAGAGGCCGATATACAGCACGGTTAGAATCGTGCCATAGATGGTTGGGGTACGGGTATCGCCAAGGGCGTAGAAACCACGCGCCACGAACGCCTGAGCGCCCCAGGCGAAGAGGCCAACGTTGAACATGGCGAAGCAGCGTGCGGTGTCTTCGATGGCGGCGGTGCGATTGAAATTGCCCCAGCCGAAGATGAGGGAGACGATTGGCTCGGCCCACAGCACGAGGAGCACCGAAACGGGCAAGGTGATGAACAGGAGACGGCGCAAACCTGTGCGTAGGAACTCGGAAAAGGTACGAAAATCGCCGACAGCCACTTTAGACGCCAGAAAGGGGAAGGCGGCGACGGCGGCAGCCTGTCCGAGCAGACCCTGAGCGGCGATCATCAGGCGGTTGGCGTTGTCGATGCGAGAAAATTCGCCAGCGGGCAAATCGGAAGTGAAAAACTGCACAACCCACACATCCACCACCGGGAAGGAGACACCGATCATGATGGGGATGGCGAGTTTGAAGAAACGAATGACCGAGGGGTTAGCGAGGTCGATGCGAAAGCTGAAGCGGGGGCGCTGAGCAGCGGGGCCAGTTCGCAGTGCGATGAGAGGTAGCAGGAAATTGCCGATGAAGGCGCCCATGAGGATGCCAATGGAGAAGGAGAGAGGGTTGTGGGGCGATGAACCGTAAGGCGCGGAGGCGAACCACATGGGGACGGCGACAATCATCGCGACGCTGTTGTAGAGCGCTCCCGTCCACCCCGATGCCCCGAATCGCTTGAAGGTGTTGAGAACAGCGGAAAACAAGCCCCCCAGATAAAAGAACAACTGAGCGGGAAGCATGATTCGCGTCATGGCGACCGCTGTCTCGAAGGTGCCCTCTTTAGTGGCGCTGGCTAGGCCGGGCTTGGTGATGACGATGATTTGCGGGGCAAATATCATCAGCAGGGCGGTTAGCACCACTAAAACAAAGCCCATCAGCGAGGCGAGGGCGGAGTAGAAGCGCCACGCCTGAGCCTCTTTACCTTTATCCCATAGCGAGGAAAAGAGGGGAATAAAGGTGAGCGACATGGCGCCGCCCGCAACGAGGTAGTTAAGAAAGTCGGGGAGAGCGAAGGCGTATTTATAGGCGTCAGCGGCAAAGGGGGGGAGGAGTGCTGTAATGAGCGCACTCTGAAACAGGCCGATGAAACGCGCCAAAAAGTACAGCGCCGACAGAATTAGAGCGGCCCGCAGGGGCGCCGTCGCCCGTGGTGCGGGTTTAGATGAGGGGACAGCGGACGAATTCGACTGGACAACGGGCATTAATAGGCGGGTCACATTTTACCGTGATGGCAGAAATATCACGTTTGAGAGATTGCAGTAAAAACACAAAGGGAACGCAATCAGGCTGAGAAAGCGGGGGGTTGGGTGGGGAGATTTCTTTCTGGGATTAGACCATTGGCAAAGAGCCATGGCTCGTTGGCATTAATGCATTTCGTTAGTAGTGTTAAGTGATGGGCGGCTTCGGGCGCAGGGAGCGCCTGGTGTGCGAGGTCGCGACGGCACCGATGATTTGCAACTGGCGCATCTTCATTCGAAGAGCGCCGACCCGCCTTTTTTTAGTGAGCTTCGAGCGGTTTCGATGGAGACTTCGCGGCGCTTCCTATCGACGAAGAACGAGACGTGGGAAAAGCCGCAACGGGCGAGAAGACCGAGAGCTTCCTCGAAGCGGTCGGCGACTCGTTCGGGGACGTGGGCATCGGCGCCCAACACGATGGGAATGTCGCGGGCGGCGATTTCGCGAAGCATGGAGGGGTTGGGGTTCATTTCGGGGACACGCTTGAGGACACCCGATGTGTTGAGTTCCATCGCGACGCCGGTCTTTTTAATGCGGTCGAGTTGACGGCAGATGTGGGGCATGACGCGCTTGATGTCCCATTCTTGCGGGGTGGAGTTTTTCACCAGGTCGGGGTGGGAGAGAGTATCGAAAAGGCCGGTTTCGGCGGCATCGGCGAGATGTTTGAAGTAGGTCTTCTGATAGCCAAGGGCGTCGCCCTGCCAGAACTGGGTGCGGTAGTCGGCAACTTGGGGATGGACAGAACCTAGAACGTGAGAGAGTTGTTTATTGGCCAAAAAGTCGCGCCAGTAACTAACAAGTGAGGGGAGAAAATCGCATTCGATGCCGACTTTGACTTCGAGTTGGCCTTCGTATTCGACGCGGGCTTCTTCTACAATCCTCAGATATTCAGGCCATTCGGACTGGGCCATGCAGTGGCCCCACTCGCGCGGGGTGGGGCCGTGGCAGGTGATGTTGATACCTGCCAATCCACGTTCGAGGGCAACGCGGGCGTACTCTTTGGGGCTTCCCACCGCATGGCGGCAAAGGGGCGTGTGGCAGTGGGACTCGAAGAGTACGGGCGCGGACATGAAGAATGGTTTAACACAGGCGCGTTCGCATTTCTGGAGGAGTCTTAACTTTCGACATGTGGGCGCGGGGGCAGGAGAGCAACGCACCGGATTATTGGATTGAATATGACTCGGAAATCAATCTTTTTGGTGTATTTTTCAATTATTTGGGGGTTTTAATCAATCTTTTTGGCCTCAAGAGATTGATTAAATGGGGGAACGCATTTGGATTTAAGCGTGAAATGGGGTAAAAGATTGATTAATCAATCTTTATTCAATCTTTGGGGGCTTATTCAGAAATTCACCACAGAGACACGGAGGCACAGAGAGGGGTTCGAGAGTTATCATTGATGGATTTTAGACGCAGATTTTAACGCCGATGATTTGCTGGATGGGGGTTGGCGCTTGACTGCTTGGTGGGGACGGGATGGTTTTGAATTTAAAAACGCAGAGGGGCGGAGAGTTTTGGGAGAGGGGCGGAGCTAGGAGGTGATGGGCTTCGCGCTCAATTTCATTATTATCAGTATAACCGATTTATCAAATCAGGGGAGTGGGCTGCGTCAGGGGGAGTATCATTGAGGCTTTGCCTAGCGTGAACGCCGATTACAGGGTGATCGAGAACGAAAGCCACATTTCGATGGCGCCTCCCTCCGTAACAGTGGCTCTCCGTTTCGTTTTAGGCGATGCGGCTCACATAGATTCCTCTGCCAACTCAATTCATGACTCCAGAAGGTAGTCGAAGAGGGCGGCTTTCACAATTTGTAAGAACACAATTAGTCAGATCAATATCGAATACGAATTAGGAACGGCATTTCGTTTGCGATGCGTTAAAGCGGTCGCCGAGACGTTTGGGCGGACTTTCCTTGTATGGCACGTCTTCAAGGCCCCAAAGCGGGCACAGGCGCCCTTGTTATAGGCGCGATTGTCGCGGCATTAGTCGCGGCAGGTTTATATTTTGCGTTTCGTTCGGCCCCCCCAGAGGAGCCGACGCAAACGACGGTTCCGATGAACGGAGCCACCGACGCGAACTCGGCGGCGAATGGGGCCGCCGACGGAGGCAACTCCGCGATTCCTGCGGCGGACGCGACTGCGGCGCCCGATGCTGAGCTAACACCGCTGCCTTCGGCAACAGCGGCTCCCACGGCTGCGGCGACAGCACAATCCACTACAGCGGCGTCAGGAGCAGCAACGCCAGCAGCGTCGTCTGTGCCGGGGGCCGACTCAGCGACCCCGGTGGCGTCAGCAGCACCTGAGACGACGGGAACGACAGAGCCGCCAACAACGACCACAGATGGGACGGCAATCCCTTCAGAAACGGCTGCTGCTGACTCAACTCCGAGCGCGACACCACAACCCGGTTACTAATTTGCATTGCTGTGGAGAGATAAAATATGCGTAAAGCTAAAAGCCTTCTGGGACTGTCGGTTATCACTCATAACGACGGTAAAAATCTGGGGACAGTTCGCGACCTCATTTTCAGCGACAACTCGCAAAAACTGCTCGCTCTGCTCCTCTCTGACCGCGAATTGTTCGGTATGATCGACGCGGTGTGTGTGCCCTGGAATCAGGTGCGCGAAATCGGCGGCGATGCGCTGATGGTCGAATCGGAAACCTCGCAGCAGAAAGTTCATGCCGATGCACTGATCGCGGAATCGTATGACGCTCGCCAATCTATTGATGGCAAGCAAATCACGACCGATCAAGGTGAAAAAGTCGGCTTCGTCTCGGACCTTTACCTTGATGACAGCGGCTATGTTTCGGCCTTTGAAGTTTCGGGCGGCTTGTTCGCCGATGCTCTGGGCGGAAAGCGCTATCTGGCGATGCCCGCGACTCTCAAGGTTGGGAAAGATGTCATCATCGTGCCGCATGATGCGGTTCACCAACTCGAAATGCAGTCGCAAGCCGAGCCGGGTGGCTTGAAAGCGGTGTACGTTTCGGCGGCGGACAAAGTGACGGGCGCCTACGACAGCGTGAAAGAGAAGGCGAGCGACACTTATGCAGGTATCGCTTCGGCTTCGGTGGAAAAACAGCGCGAGTTCGTTATCGGCAAAACAGCGGGGCGCGATGTTATTATTCCGGCGGCAAGCGCTACAGAAGTCTCACCAGAGTTGTTGGCAACGAACGCGGTTGTGGATGATGCCACATTGGCACGTCTGGATGTACCCGGCCAAGTGGAACTGCAAAAGGTAACAACCGCCTCGGCGACAGACGTGACTTCGAGCGGAGAAGTAATCGAGGGCGAAGTGTTAGTTCGTCAGGGCGAAACCATCACCGCCGAACATGCGGATAGGGCTATCGAAGCAGGCATTTTGGGGACACTTGTGGCAGCGGTAGCTCAAGGGTCGGCTTCGACCACATACGATAGCGCTTCGACTTCGGTTTCTTCGGCAATAGGTGGCGCAAAGGAAAGCGCCAGCGACTACAGCGAACAGGCGGGCGGCACGCTAGAGAATGCGGCACTGGGCAAGCCCTCGGCGCGCGAAGTGCTGGCAGCGGATGGTTCGGTTCTGGTCGCTCCCGGCCAGATTATCACACAGCCAATTCTGGATCGTGCTGAGGCAGAGGGCAAAAAGACCGAAGTCGTGGCAGCAGCGGGAATGGGCGCCACAAGCGTAGCCGCTCAAGACGCTTATGCTCAGGCGAAAGTAGCAGCAACCAATGCGTGGTCTTCGGTGGTTGGGAAGGTTTCCGAACTGACGGGCAACGCACAGGACAAAAAAGCCGAATTGGACGCGAACGCGCAGGATAAGAAGATTAAAAATGCGGTTGGTCGTCCGGTAACGCGGGTGATTTTGGCGAAAGATGACAGCGTGATTTTGAATACCGGCGACATCATCACCAACAAAGCTGTAGATCAGGCATACGCGGCGGGGGTTCTCGATATTTTGCTGGATTCGGTGTACGAAATGACACCGGACATCACGCCCGAAATGCTACGGGTGCAGGGTAAGGGCGATGCGGCTCTTGCCTCGCAGGTGGAACCCATCGAGAATGGGGCACCTGTGACTGCGACTACGAACGCTTCTTAATTGAAAAGAGAATTGAAACGCCGCCTGAACTTTGGTTCGGGCGGCGTTTTGGTTTTGCTGTAAGAGGTAGTGCCCCGTTGAGCGCAGACAACATCCAAAGAGGTTAGCCCCCAGCGGCAGCTACATTACCTCACACCGACAAATCGACTAACCACGCGCCGGGAACATGGTTATCAACCAACACACTCCCCAGATTGAACCAATGCGGCACTGCATCGAGAATGGCCGAATCTGCCGTTGCCACGATGACTTCTTCCTTCAATTTTTTCAGGGCGACATCCGCCGAAGGCACTAACTCGGCTCGCCACTCGCGGCCCGCTTTTGCGGCGATTTCGAGAATGAGCGCGCGCAAGCGCCCCGAATTGGAAATCGGAGAATCCAGCCACCACACACAATCATTGACGCGCAGTTCGTCCAGCATTTGCGCGATGAGTTCGAGTGCGGGGCCGGTTTCCTCGACACGGCGAAAATTGCCGTTCTCACTCGCCATGTCGCGCAGGCTACCATCGCGCGCCCGCAAAATCACTCCGCCTCCCAGAGCGGCCTCGACCAGCATGATGATGTTGTAGCCATCAAGGTGCAGAGTACGGTTTCGCACGCTGGTCGCTTCCTTCGCCAGACGTAAATCGAGCGTCGCATCGCCACAGGCGCAGCGCATTACTCCCACCCGTTGGCGCTCGTGCAACTGGAAGTGATTGCCAACTAATTCAAGCGCCGAACGGGAGGCATAGCCGCGCTCCAGCAACAGCGATAAATCGGCGACCGCCTCACGGAGCATGGGGACTTTTTGAGGCGCGAATAGTTCAGGGTCTTTAGGATGTGGCCCGCGATGAGTGGAGGTGTGTGGCATGGTTTTTGGCGCGATGAAACATTTTTCAGCTCGCTCACGTCTTTCTCTGTGAATATAACAATGAAACTTCCGATTTTCTCGAAATTGTTACTGGGTGGTATTCTCGTCCTCGCATCTTCGGCGGCCCATGCCAAACCGAAGTCGTGGGTTCGTTTAACAACCGCGACGAACGCTACAAAGTATGTCACCGGAGCGCCAATTAACATTATCTTAACTGCGAAGAATGTACATTCGCGGGACGCCTTTCTTCATTTCACTTCGGGACAGCGCTTCGATATGCAACTGTTCCCCAAAGGCTCCAACGATCCGGTTTACACCTGGAGCGCCGACAAGATGTTCGCCATGATGACAGGCCAACTTCGTCTGGCACCCAACCAGAGCCAAACGTTTCAGGCCCAAATCGGCGCTCAGCAGGGCGAGTTCAAACCCGGCAAATACGAACTGCGCGTCCACATGACCAACAGCTCGCATATCGAAGCGACACCTGTTGAACTGGAAGTCGTGGCCGCCCCAGCAGAACCCATTAAATTCGAGGCGAAACTCGACAAAACCGAGATGGCCCAAGGTGAGTCGGTCAAAGTCAGCATGACCGTGACCAACACCACCAAAGAAGACCAAACCCTGCACTTCGGTTCGGGCCAAAGCTTCGATGTTCAGGTCTTCAACGACGCCGGAGAGTCGGTATGGACATGGGGCGCCAACAAGCGCTTCATAATGGCCCTACGCGACGTTCCCTTAGCAGCCGGTGAAAGCAAAACCTTCGACGCCACCTGGAATGGCCTCACCTTCCCCGACTTCAAAAAGGGCAAAGGCACCTACACCATTAAGGGCATCCTCACCACCAACCCCCGCCTCGAATCAGCCCCCATCAAAATCGAACTCAAGTAACAAACAGTCAAAAAGGACGCGCCCAGCGCGTCCTTTTTGTTTTTAACACTGCATATTGTACTTTTCTAATGCGCAAAACTCGAAACGAAACTTTGGACTGACAAGTCCTCGCGCCACCCACGTTTTAGCTCTTGAACTGCTATCTGACGCACCCTCGCCTCACTATCGTTTTGAACACGATCTCGGATAAGAGCTAGAGTTTGCGGGTCTTCAGGCCATCCTTGCGCCAAGGCTTGAACTGCTGTCCAACGCATCCTTGCGTCAGTATCGTTTTGAACACGGTCTCGGATAAGAGCTAGAGTTTGCGGGTCTTCAGACCACCCACGTCTTAAGGCTTGAACTGCTACTTGGCGAACATCTGCGTCACTATCGTTTTGAATACGATCTTGAATAAGAGCTAGAGTTTGCGGGTCTTCAGCCCTTACCTCAGCCAAGGATTGAACTGCTATCTGACGAACAATTTCATCACTATCGTTTTGAACACGGTCTCGGATAAGAGCTAGAATTTGCGGGTCTTCAGCCCCTACTTCAACCAAGGATTGAACTGCGGCCCAACGCACCCTTGCCTCGCTATCGTTTTGAACACGATCTCGGATAAGAGCTAGAGTTTGCGGGTCTTCAGCCCCTACCTCAACCAAGGATTGAACTGCTATCTGACGCACCCTCGCCTCACTATCGTTTTGAACACGATCTCGGATAAGAGCTAGAGTTTGCGGGTCTTCAGGCCATCCTTGCGCTAATTCCTCAACTGCAGCTTCACGCACATCTGAGTCAGTATCGTTTTGAACACGGTCTCGGATAAGAGCTAGGGTTTGCGGGTCTTCAGACCACCCACGTCTTAAAGCTTGAACTGCTATCCGACGCACACCTGCTTCACTATCGTTTTGAATACGATCTTGAATAAGAGCTAGAGTTTGCGGGTCTTCAGGCCATCCCTGCGCCAAGGCTTGAACTGCAGCCTCACGCACATCTGCCTCACTATCGTTTCGGAGATTACCCTTTAGCCACACTAGAGTTTGCGGGTCTTCAGACCACCCACGTTTTAGCTCTTGAACTGCTATCCGACGCACACCTGCTTCACTATCGTTTTGAATACGATCTCGGATAAGAGCTAGAGTTTGTGGGTCTTCAGGCCATCCCTGCGCCAAGGCTTGAACTGCTATTTGACGCACCCTCGCCTCACTATCGTTTTGAACACGATCTCGGATAAGAGCTAGAATTTGCGGGTCTTCAGCCCCTACCTTAACCAAGGATTGAACTGCGGCCCGGCGCACGCTTGCTTCACTATCGTTTTGAACACGATCTCGGATAAGAGCTAGAGTTTGCGGGTCTTCAGCCCCTACCTCAACCAAGGATTGAACTGCGGCCCGGCGCACGCTTGCTTCACTATCGTTTTGAACACGATCTCGGATAAGAGCTAGAGTTTGCGGGTCTTCAGGCCATCCTTGCGCTAATTCCTCAACTGCAGCTTCACGCACATCTGAGTCAGTATCGTTTTGAATACGATCTTGAATAAGAGTTAGAGTTTGTGGGTCTTCAGGCCATCCTTGCGCTAATTCCTCAACTGCTGTCCAACGCACTGTTGGCGAACTATCTCTTTGTGCCATCTCTCGGAGCCATAGCAATGTTTGTGGATCATCACGCCAATTACGAGCAAGTACCTCTACAGCCAACCAGTTTGACTTACTAATTTGTTGTTGAAGCCAAGAACGTGTTCTAATATCTGGCCAGACTACAACAAGGGTCGCAAGGGCGTGTCTTCTAACTTCGAACCCTCTTACATCACTATATTGTGCGAGGGACTGAATTGCAGTGCGGAGCCGATCACTTAAAACGTCAAAACCGTTTCGGTTTCGTAGATCAGAAAAACATTGTGCAGCTAGAAACAAGTGGGAAGATGCCTTCCTGTCCTGCTTGGTTAGTAATCCTTCGATAAATTGAGCAGCCAGTTGCGAGTTTAGGCGGCCAATAACCAGGCGCAATACCTCATGCCACGTCTCATCTTTCCAGTGTGCCTCAAATGTTGCAAGTTCTAGGTCTTCTTGAGTTATCTCGTGTTTCTCAAATTTCCATACAAAATCGGATGCACAGAAAAACTCTAAAAAGGTCCGATGCACAAAAGCGAAAAGTTCATCTCCTAAAAAGCAAAGGATGAAGTTGCGAGTCCGTAGTTGCTCGATGAGTCGTCTCGCGATGGGTGCTGGCGCCGAATAACCATGTGTACGAATGTACACTTCCAATGTTGTTTCTAACTCATCACGTGTAATAACATTACCTGCCAAGCCTTTAGGACCGGTTTGCATCTGGCTGGCAACTGCTCGCAACATAGCCTGTTTGTCGCGATAGTCGAAACTCTTGTCAATCTGTGCAAGGTCTTCACCTAAGGCGCGTGAGGCGTCCCACTGTTGCAACAATAAGCGTGACGCCTGCTCATACAATTCAGTTCGGTCACGTGGTAACTCTTGGTGGCGATTGAGTAACGCCATTAAAGTAAGCAAGAGTGGATTTTGAGCTAATTCGCGTATTGCCTTCGAATCATTAATGGCCTTTCTCAAACGGTCACGCTTGATTTGCAACTCACGAACGTCAGAGTAAGCTAAGTGATGCCAGTTCTGGATGAAGCTTTCGATTTGTTCATGTTCCAAATCTTGAAGCATGAAATGCTGAAATCCTGCATCACGCAGTTTTTGGTATTGATAACCAATGACACGAGATGTAACAATAAAGCGAGTTAGTGAATAAAATCCTGTTAATCGTTCAATCTCTTGTACTACGCGTTGGCGTGTGGATAAATCGAAAATTTCGTCTAGCCCATCAAAAAGGAAATATGCACTACCATTTTGTAGCGCCGCATGCAGTTCATGCTGCTCCAAACGTCCGCACACACCAATACCATGATCCAAATAACCCAAAAAATCTAGGGGTTGCCCATCAGATATATTTTCAACATATGTTTTTAACTCAATAAGCAAAGGAATTGGTTGTGTCGCTAGTTGGGAAGGTTCAAGATTAGCCCATTGTAGGGCAAGGTATTGGAGTAACACCGACTTACCAGAACCCGGATCACCTAAAACTACGAAAAGACGTTCCTGTGCCTCGTGCAGCACTTCCAAAACTGGGCGCGTGGATTGTTGAAAATAGGTGTCTCGTAAAGCTCTCGATTCCTCTTCTCGCAATTCTGCTTCGAGGGAGCCTCTATCTCGCAGACGATGTTGATGCTCTTTAGGTAACTCATAAACACGCGGATTGAACTCCTGACAACCGCGCACATTCTGCTCCACAAACACTTTCCATAACTTCATAGGTTGATGGGCTGTATCAGCATCTAGAGATTCGAGACGTACATTGCCATACGAGCGGAGCAAACCATCACGATAAGTCCGTAAATCGAAGCCGGGCGCTATTCCAACTAGGCGCTTTATATTTTGTGTAGTCGCATCGATATTTTGTGCATCAAGTAATTCGCGTAATTCGGGAAATTCTGTCAGTATCATTCGCGCTTTTTGCTGGTAACGTCGAGCCAGCTTTTTCCATTCAAAATCCGTAGGCACATCCCGAATTCCCATCTCCTGCCATTGACGCGCCAAGGCTCCCGCATCCAAAATGGCGTCTGGCTCCAAAATGACATTTCCCAGTAATTTACGAACTTCGGGCCGCTTAACAAACTGGTCTAAAGCGTTTACATAATTGGGGAATGCCTCTTGTTCTTCACCTGCGCCAATAAGTTCATCTTGGAATTCAAGGACAAATCGCGCCAAGGCCTTAGCAGAAGCCTTGCTCCAATCATCACGTCCGCCGAACACGCTTTTGAGGGAATCTTTACAGAAGTCTTTTGCAAAGTCCTTAGCTGCATCGGTTACGATTCCAGATACGATGGGGCCGAACACAACACCTAAGGCTGTGAGAGTTATTGGATCCATGAGAATAATTTTATGTTGCCATATCAATGATTCTTCACTTGCCTTTCGTCTGCAATACCGGGGGCAATCTTTTTAAAATCGCCAGCGCCACTTCAGCCCTTCGACTAATTCGCTCGCGGCGAATTCTAGATGAACGACGCGACGGTGCAATGGATTAACCGAAGGCGACGAGGCATGAATGAGCAGCGGATGAAAAATCATCGCGCCGCCTTCGGGAACCGAGGCGATAACCTCGCCCCGCTTTGTCTCGCTCAGAATCTCGTCGTTGCTCAGCTTCCCGATGAGATGCGAGCCTGCCACAACTCGTAGTGCCCCATTGCTTTCCTCGCAGTCGTCCAGATGCAAGCGCAGTGTGGCCATCTTCTCCAGAACTTCGCGCGGCGGCTGAACATGAACCACTCCCTGCTTGCGTGACCACGGACCATATCCAATGGCCTCGCCTTGCTTCTCGACGGCGATGCTCAAATCTTGATGTGGCGGCACTAGCCAGTTGGCGCCGGGGATTTTGTCGAAGAAAATACCGCGCACCGCGAAACAATCGGCCCCTAAAACTGGCTCAATCAGCGAACGAACGGTTTCGCTGCTGGCCAACGATTGTACCCAATCGAGTTCCAGCAAACCGCGCATGGCATGTTCGCCACCGCTGGCATTTTCGGCCTGAGAACGCAGCATTTCGACTTCGGAAGCCGAGAGAATGTCGGGCAAGACCACGAATCCTTTCGATTCGAGTTCAAAAAGCCAGTGGGGGTTCATATCTTCTCAGTTTAGAATTGCAGTTTTCGTTAAAATCCCCAGTTCCTGAAAGAAAAATTAGTTATGGCCAAACTCTTAGTTGCCAACCGCTCGGAAATTGCGATCCGCGTCTTTCGCGCCGCCACCGAATTGGGCCTCTCCACCGTTGCCATTTATACCGTCGAAGACCGCTTTGCGACTCACCGTTTCAAAGCCGACGAAGCCTACGAACTCGACCCGCAAAAGGGGCCGGTTGGTGCTTATCTCGACCCCGAAGGAATCGTTGCCCTCGCCAAAGCAAAAGGCGCGACGCTGGTTCATCCCGGCTACGGATTTTTGAGCGAAAACGCGGCTTTCGCCCGCGCCTGTGCCCGCGAAGGGTTGACCTTCGTTGGACCTAGCCCGGCACTGCTTGAAATGATGGGCGACAAGGTGGCGGCGCGCGCTCAGGCGCAAAAAGTTGGCGTCCCCACCCTACCCGGCACCGAAGAACCCGTCTCCGACCGCGAAGAGGCGCGCACCGTTGCCCAGCAAATCGGCTTTCCGCTCATCATCAAAGCGGCGGCAGGTGGGGGCGGGCGCGGTATGCGCATCGTGCGCGATCCGGCCTTGCTCGATTCACTGCTTGATGAAGCCCAAAACGAAGCAGGGCGCGCCTTTGGCGATTCGAGCGTCTTTCTGGAACGCTTCGTGGCCCGCGCCAAGCACATCGAAGTACAAATTCTCGGTGACCAACACGGCAATGTGCTGCACCTGCACGAGCGCGACTGTTCGGTTCAGCGTCGCCACCAGAAAGTCGTGGAGATTGCGCCCAGCATCAATCTGCCAGAACAAACGCGCCTCGAACTGTGTAACGCCGCGCGCGACTTAGCCCAGAGCATCGGCTACGATAACGCGGGCACAGTCGAATTTTTGCTCGATCTCGATACCAACGAGTGGTTCTTCATCGAAATGAACCCGCGCATTCAGGTCGAACACACCGTCACGGAACAAATCACTGGCATCGACCTGGTGCGTTCGCAAATTCTGGTCGCGCAGGGCTATGCCCTCGATTCGCCGGAACTGGCGCTTCCCAAACAGGAAAACATCGCCCGCAACGGCTTCGCGATTCAAGCGCGAATCACCACGGAGGACCCCGAAAACGGCTTCGCTCCCGATTACGGAAAGATTCTCGCCTACCGCAGCGCCGCTGGATTCGGCATCCGTCTCGACGGTGGTATGGCGGCAGCTGGCGCCATCGTTACTCCCTTCTACGATTCGCTATTGGTCAAGGTGACAGCATCGGCGCCGACCTTCGAGGCCGCCATTGGGCGACTCGACAGGGCGCTTCGCGAATTTCGTATTCGCGGCCTCAAAACCAACATTCCCTTCGTAGAGAACGTGTTGGCGCATCCGGTGTTTCGGTCAGGAATGGCGACGACCACCCTCATCGACACATCGCCCGAACTGCTGGCATTTTCCCCGCGCCGCGACCGCGCCACCAAACTGCTGGCCTTCCTGGGCGATGTCATCGTCAACGGCAACCCGAACGCCAAAGGCTGGAAACCAACCAAACCCTTCGCCCAACCAAAAGTCCCCTCGGTGTTGCCCCAACGCGAAGCCAAGGGCACTCGCCAGTTACTTCAAGAGCTTGGTCCCAAAGGTTTCGCCGAATGGACGAAAGAACAAAAGCAGCTTCTCCTTACTGATACGACTTTGCGCGATGCTCACCAGTCTCTGCTGGCCACCCGCGTTCGCACCGACGACATGGTGCGCATCGCGGATGCCATCCAGAGCCGCTTGCCTGATCTGTACTCGCTCGAAATGTGGGGAGGCGCCACCTTCGATACCTCGATGCGCTTCGGGCGCGAAGACCCGTGGGAGCGCTTGCGCGTGCTGCGCGAGAAAATCCCCAACATCTGTTTCCAGATGCTGTTTCGCGGCTCAAACGCCGTGGGCTACTCGAACTATCCCGATAACGTGGTCGCGGGCTTCGTCAAGCACTCCGCCGAAAGCGGCATCGACATTTTCCGCGTCTTCGACTCGCTCAACTACCTGCCGAACCTGAAAGTGGCGATGGACGCCATCAACGAGAATGGCAAAGGAATTTGCGAAGCGGCCATTTGCTACACGGGCGATATTCTCGACCCAGCGCGTACCAAATACTCGCTCGCTTACTATATCGAACTCGCGAAGGAGTTGGAGCGCATGGGCGCCCATATTCTGGCGATTAAGGACATGGCGGGCTTGTGTCGCCCCTTCGCCGCCTACCAGTTGGTCAAAGCGCTTAAAGAAGAGATTGGCCTTCCCATTCACTATCACACTCACGATACCAGCGGGACAAGCGCGGCCTCCATTCTCAAAGCCAGCGAAGCGGGTGTTGACATCGCCGATGCCGCGCTCAGTTCCATGAGTGGCGGCACCTCGCAGCCCAACCTGAACTCGTTGGTAGCAGCGCTCCAGCACACCGAGCGCGATTCGGGCCTCGACCTCGAAGCCCTTGATGAAATGAGCGACTACTGGGAAGGTGTGTTGCCCTTCTACTCCCCATTCGATACCACCAGCCGCGCTGGAACCGCCGAGGTTTACCTGCACGAGATGCCCGGCGGTCAATACACCAACCTCAAGGAACAGGCCGCTTCGCTGGGCCTTTCCAGCCGTTGGCGCGAAATCGCCCGCACCTACGCCGAGGTCAATCAGTTGTTCGGCGACATAGTGAAAGTAACGCCCTCGTCCAAGGTCGTTGGCGATATGACGATGTTCCTCATCTCGCGCGGTATGAAGGCCAGCGATGTGCCCAATTTGGAGCCGGGCGCAGTCGGCTTCCCCGAATCGGTGGTCGATATGCTGAGCGGTGGTTTGGGGCAACCGATGGGCGGTTTCCCGACGCAAGTCGTCAAAGCCGTTCTGGGCGATAAGCCCACGACCATCAAACGCCCCGGCGAAGATTTGCCACCGCTTGATTTGGAAAATGAGCGCCAGAAACTCGGCGACAATATCTCCGACGATGACCTGTATTCGAGCTTGATGTATCCGCAGGTATGGAAAGAGTTCGCCGCCTTCAAAGACCGCTTCGGCGACGTTTCGGTGTTGCCCACCACCGCCTACTTCTACGGATTACAGCCCGATGAAGAAATTTCGGTTTCGATTGAAGCGGGTAAAACACTGATTCTCAAACTCATCAACGTTGGCGACGCCGATAAATCGGGGCGCCGCAGCGTCAACTTCGAGTTAAATGGTATCGCCCGTTCGGTGTTGGTCGATGACAAAACCCTCGCGGGCGAAAAGAAGGGCCGCGTCAAAGCCAACCCAGCCAATGAAGGTGAAGTTGGCGCGCCGATTCCTGGCATGGTTACTCAAATCGGCGTCTCGGTGGGGCAAAAAGTTAGCCGGGGCGAGAAATTACTCTCTCTGGAAGCAATGAAGATGCTCACTCAGGTCAATGCTAACACCGATGGCGTTGTGAAGGAAATCGCAGTTGCTGTTGGCGAGACGGTCGAGGCGAAAGACCTGTTAGTGCGCGTCGAGTAAGAGCAGCTATATATCGGTTGATGGGCGCGGCCTGATAACGATAAGCCAAACTGTTTTTCAATATTTGGCGGCGTTGACAAAAGCGCCCATTCATCTAATTAATTACATGAATTCCAACGCGAACACAGACTCTTCTCCCGATGTGCTTTTAATTGGTGCGGGCATCATGAGTGTCACGCTGGCCGTTTTGCTCAAGGAGTTGCAAAGCGAAACCACCATCGAACTGGTCGAGCGCCTTGAAATTCCCGCCTCCGAAAGCACCGAGGCATGGAACAACGCCGGAACCGGGCACGCGGCCTTTTGCGAACTGAACTACACCCCCGAAAAAGCCGATGGCAGCATCGACGTTTCCAAAGCCATCAAGATTTCGGAGTCGTTCGAGATGTCGCGCCAGTTCTGGTCGTTTTTGGTCGATCAGGGCGTGTTGAAGAACCCGCCTAGCTTCATCCGCAAAACACCGCACCTCAGCTTCGTGTGGGG
Organism: bacterium; assembly: GCA_004172935.1. Taxonomy (GTDB): domain Bacteria; phylum Armatimonadota; class Abditibacteriia; order Abditibacteriales; family Abditibacteriaceae; genus Abditibacterium. The sequence continues at coordinate 25,112 of SDZD01000009.1, forward strand.
CGAAAAGAACGTCGAATACCTGCGCAAGCGCTACGAGGCGCTCAAGACATCGCCGCTCTTCTCCGCTATGGAGTTCTCGACAGACAAAGCCGTGCTGAAAGAGTGGATGCCCCTCGTCATGGAAGGTCGCGATGAGTCGCAACCAGTGGCCGCGAACCGCATGGAGATTGGTACAGACGTGAACTTTGGCGCCCTGACGCGCTCATTGCTCGAAAATCTCCAATCCAAGAGCGGCTTCTCGGTGCATTACAGCGAGGAAGTCACCAGCCTACATCGTGAAGCCGACCAGCGTTGGCGCGTCGATATTAAGAACCACAAAACGGGCCAGAAACGTACCGTGCGCGCCAAGTTCGTCTTCATCGGAGCGGGTGGCGGCTCGTTGCCTCTGTTGCTCAAATCGGGCATTCCCGAAAGCAAGGGCTTCGCGGGCTTCCCGGTCGGTGGCATCTGGCTCAAATGCACCAATCCCGAAGTCATCGCCAAACACAGCACTAAGGTCTATGGCAAGGCTTCAGTCGGCGCACCTCCCATGTCGGTGCCTCACCTCGACACGCGCGTCATCGACGGCAAAAAGGAACTGCTGTTTGGCCCTTACGCTGGCTTCTCGACCAAATTCTTGAAGAAGGGTTCGCTGCTCGATTTGCCGCTTTCGATTCGTCCCAGCAACATCTTCCCGATGCTGGCCGTTGGCAAAGACAATATCCCGCTCACCATGTACTTGGTGAATCAGGTGCGCCAATCGCCCGACGACCGCCTCGCTGCTTTGCGCGAATATTATCCCGAAGCGAAAAAAGAGGACTGGAAGCTCGAAATCGCGGGCCAGCGCGTTCAGGTCATCAAGAAAGACCCGAAGAAGGGTGGCGTTCTGGAATTCGGCACCGAAGTCGTCAGCGCCGCCGATGGCTCATTGGCCGCCCTGTTGGGCGCCTCCCCAGGCGCCTCGACCACCCTCTCCATCATGCTCACCCTGTTGGAGAAGTGCTACAAAGACCAGTTCAAATCCGCAGAATGGCAAGCCAAACTCCGCGAGATGCTGCCCTCCTACGGCCAGTCTCTGGCCAACGACGCCGCCCTTTGCGAACGCATCCGTAAAGAGACAGGCGAGAAACTGCAACTGAACTAAAGCCTTATTTGGGCAGGGGGTAGACGGTGAGTTGATGGCGGGCCGAAGAAGCCACTGCCAACGAGTTACCGTCTACCGAGAGGGCGAAAGCATCGTCGTAGGGTTCGCTGGCGGCCCCGATGGCGCTGTAGCTATCCATGAACTGCCCATTGGACAGGCGCCATAATTTGACGCCTCGCCGCCCACGTTCCCCGGAGCCAGCAACGTAGCGACTATCGCCCGAAACACGGAGTTGGTCAATTTGCGGTGAGGCGTTGACTGTTCTACCGTGCCTTCCAGATACGGGGCATTTGAGAACAAATTTCAAGGCCCCTGTTCGGGCATTGAATACGTTAGTTCCGTAGAAGGATTGTGATGCGACGACCGACTTCGCATCGGGAGAGAAGACCACAGCAACGATGTGGCTCTTTGAAGTTGTCCGCATCAGCCGTTTATTGAGCGCCGGATTCCAGACTTCAACCACGCCTCCCCGATCATAAGCACTAGAGGTGCTAGGGTCACTGACCAGAACGCCACCTGCCACTGCTAAATCGCCGTTATCCGCCCACGAGACGCTATTTATAGGCGAGGCAATCGGTTTGCTCCACAAAACGCTGTTTGTACTCCAATTCAACACCTCAACAAAACCTCGTGGTGTAGTGGAGGGCAATCTTTTGTAGATTGGATCACTTGCAGATGCCAGTGTTTCGCCTGCGACTGCCAGCTTCTTGCCGTCGGCGGAGAAGTCCAACTCGAAGGAATTTAGAGGCGCACTCACATTAACGATAGCGGCTTGCCGCCCGGTCTGCACATCCCAAACAAGAACCCGATTGTGGTCTTGAGCCGCTCCCCATTTACCATCGCGTGAGAAGACTGGCAGTTGAGCGAATGAACCCTCGCGTAAAAAGGGCGAAAGTGGCTTTGTTTTCGGTGCTTGCCCAGCTATCACATCCCAGTCACGCAGCTGTTCGTCCGAATGGGCACTCAAAATATGGCCATTGGGGGCGAATCCCATCACCATCATACTGGGAGAATCGAGAACTGAAGCCGGAGTCCACGAAAAGGAACGTGGGGCCGATTGATAGGCCCGACCCAGCACCAAAAGCGGCAAAATTGCAACGAATAAACCTACATATCCCCAACTTCTTTTTCGCATGATAATGTCTCTCTAATTATTAAACCAATTATCGCACGTTAGGTTCTTTTCATCTACTGGTACATAAAACAAAAGAGCGTCCCACCAATTGGCGGGACGCTCTTTGTTTTACGCCGCTTCGAGCGGTTCTTCGTAATCGTCTTTGACTAGCTGGGCCTGGGGCCGTTTGCCTTTGCTGCGGGTTTCTTGCAACTGCTGTTCGCGCGTAATCAGCTTCGGGTCTTGATGCTGGACGATGGTTTCCTCGTCAACCAAGCATTGTGCGATGCCCTTTTGGCTGGGGACATCGAACATGATGTTGATCATGGTTTCCTCAAGAATCGAGCGAAGCGCGCGCGCTCCGGTGCGGCGCGTCATCGCTTCGCGGGCGATGGCTTTGAGCGCGTCGTCGGTGAACTTGAGTTCGACGCCATCGGCGTTCAGCATCTTGGCGTACTGCTTGGTGAGCGCGTTCTTCGGTTCGGTCAGAATCGAAACCATTGCTTCCTCGGACAGAGGATCAAGAGTGGCGATGACTGGCAAGCGGCCCATAAATTCGGGAATGAAGCCGAATTTCATCAGGTCGTCTGGTTCGACTTCCGACAGCAACTTCGAGCGCTCCACCGAATCGGTGATGCGGGCTTCGGGGTTGGCGCGGAAACCAAGACTCGACTTGCGAACGCGACGTTCGACAACCGAATCCAAGCCTTCGAAAGCGCCGCCGCAAATGAAGAGGATGCCGCTGGTGTCGATGTTGACGTACTCCTGTTGCGGATGCTTACGCCCGCCATGCGGAGGAACAGCAGCAACAGTGCCTTCCAGAATCTTGAGCAATGCCTGTTGCACACCTTCGCCCGAAACGTCGCGGGTGATGCTGGGGTTGTCGCTCTTGCGGGTAATCTTGTCGATTTCGTCGATGTAGATGATGCCGCGCGAGGCAGCTTCGGGGTCGCCATCGGCGGCCTGAAGCAACTTCAACAGGATTGATTCGACATCTTCGCCCACATAACCGGCCTCGGTAAGCGAGGTGGCGTCAGCGATGCAAAACGGAACGTCGATGATGCGCGCCAGAGTGCGTGCCAACAACGTTTTGCCGCTTCCAGTGGGGCCGAGCAACAGGATGTTCGACTTTTCGAGTTCGATTCCATCGCGCGACGGGCCACTCTCTTGAATCGCCAGACGTTTGTAGTGGTTGTAAACCGCAACCGAGAGAGCGCGTTTGGCGCGATCTTGCCCGATGACGTACGAGTTCAGTACATCAGCGATTTCACGTGGCTTCGGCAAAGATTTCATCTTGCCAAAGGTGGATTCGTCGGAGGCTTCTTCAACCTCCTCACGCACGTCACGGGTGAGAATGTCGTTGCATAAATCAACGCATTCGTTACAAATGGAAACACCTGCACCCGCGATGAGGTTAACCACCTGTTCACGTCGCTTTCCACAAAAAGAACACCGCAGATTTTCGCGGTCTTCGCCAAACATTGCCATGTATAATCCTTTGATCGCCTGGGGGGCCTTAACTCTCTATAAACCTGACGAACAAAATACCCTTCTGGTTTAGCAGGATTTGATAATCCTGCTTACGGTGTATGCAAATTAAGACGCCAAAGGAGATATTCCTTCCCATGTAGCGTGGTAAGATTCTGGCAAATCAGACTTTTCGAACCACCCCGGTAAAGCGACAATATCGTCGTAACCTCCACTGGGGCCTGCCTGCATAAGATTTGGTTTTACACCCGCCCCTTTAAAATTTATCCCCCCCTCATCTTGGCCATATTGCCCCACGCTATAAAGTAGGAATGGTAGATGTTGCATCTGCTCCATGACAAGGTAACCAGTTGGCTGTTTCGAACCAGGAGCATACGCCAGTGCCGGAACAGCGATAGCATTATGAGGCATTTTCTTGGTGTAAATGGGGCCTCCTATGTACCATTGTCTATAAGTTTTCGACTTCGGAGAATAACGAAGTTGATGAGTTGGATTGAATGGGTCGTTTTCGATCTTCTTCAAATACTTCGGCATAAGCTCGTTCAAGTTGCGCGGTGGGTGCCCTTGCTCCAACTCGAAGGCACGCACGGCCATTGCCGTAATCAAGACGATTTCTTGAGCTTCGGCTTTGTCTATTTCTACAAAGCCGAAGACAATGTTATAGAACATCATACGCCTTAACGGATCATCATCTTTCAAATCGAGGCCATCAGGATATTCCGTAGCGCGTTGCAGCACAGGAACTTTGGCCTGAGCAATGAGCCAATCTGATTGCTTTTCCAATAATTCTAAGGCCCGCTTTTTGTTCGTCCATCGAAAACGCATCTGTTCGGCAGTACCAATATCCGAACGTTCGGGATGCGTCGCATTAGCTATCAAGCGCAAATCGTTTCGCTCACACCAACGATAGATTCTTGCCATCCGCTGCTTCTGAGTAACTTTGAACGCATCACTTATCGAGGAGAGAAATATGCGATTTCGCTCAAGTTCTCTGGTGGCCTGGCGCAGTTGGGAAGCATTCAAATGAGGCATCAACTGCACGAGTTCAGTGTCAATTGCAACCCTTTTCCGAGCGGACCAATAAAGCGCCCCATAATCCCGCGAATGGCTCTGGTGATTGTAAAACGATGTAGCATCGCGGCAATAAGAATGATGAATGTCCAAAAGCCAGTTGAGAGCGGAGGCACTGTCGCCTCGCTGCCAACAGGCACGAGCTTGAATTAATGCGGACTGAATCGCAGAACCTCGACTTCTCCAAAGGCGGGCAAGTGTCTGCTCTGATTCCTCAATATCGTCTGGCACATACAACGGGAGATCCAATGATTGCCGCCATAAAGCGAGTGCCGATTGACTGGCCTTGAGATAAGCCACCTTCTTGGAGAGCGGGAAAACTTTGTTGTATCGAGTTGTGTAGGGCCGAGGAGCCTTTGGGTGTGTCCCAAGGAAACCATCATCAAAACCAGTAAGTTGGGGCATACCGAGTGGGGCACTGACTGCAATCGTTCTAGGAGGCACAGGAGGCAATGCAGCAACCGCCTGACTTATCAAATCGAAAGCATTGTTCTCAGGCGGCACTTCGAGCACATGGGGTGTGGGTGGAGGCAGTTGGTTTTGATAGTGATAGACCAAGGCCGGAATTAAGGCGAGGAGACATGCGCCCCCGCTCCCAATCATCAGCCATTTTTCTCCCCTGCTCCATTGCCGTTTCATGCTCTTAATTTCGGATAACAAAAGGCCCGCTGCAAGTTTGCAACGGGCCTTTTCTGAAATGATCGGTGTTTAGAAGAAGCGGGCGGCTTCGCGGAGCAAAGACTCGGTTTCTTCCCAGCCGATGCAGCCATCGGTGATGGAGACGCCGTACTTCAGGGTGTTGAGCGGGCCTTCTTTCTGGCTACCGGCGTGGATGTTCGATTCGAGCATCGCGCCGATGACGGCGTTCTCGCCGCCAGCACGGGTTTCCAGAATGTCGCGCCACACGATGGATTGGCGGGTGGCATCTTTGCCGGAGTTGGCGTGCGAGCAATCGACGACCAAACCGCGCGACATGCCGCCCTTTTCGAGCTTACGAGCCGCTTCCTCGATGTGGGCACGCGAGAAGTTAGTGCCTTTGCGTCCGCCACGCAGCACGAGGTGGCAGTAAGGGTTACCCGCCGTCTGAACAGCGCACGAACGCCCTTCGGCGTCGATGCCGAGGAAAGCGTGCGTATGGTTCGCCGATTGAAGAGCGTCGAGGGCCGTTTGCAAATCACCATCCGTTCCGTTTTTGAAACCAACGGGCATCGAAAGGCCGGAGGCCATTTCGCGATGCGTCTGCGATTCGGTGGTACGAGCGCCAATAGCCGCCCACGAAACGAGATCGGCGATGTACTGCGGCACAATCGGGTCGAGAAACTCGGTCGCGCTGGGAAGGCCCAAAGCGGCGGTGTCGAGCAGAATCTGGCGGGCGATGCGAAGGCCAGCCTCGGTATTAAACGAACCGTCGAGATATGGGTCGTTGACGAGACCTTTCCAGCCAACGGTGGTGCGTGGCTTCTCGAAATAAACGCGCATCACGATTTCGAGCGAGTCGCGCAGTTCGTGGCGCAAACGAGCTAAACGGCGCGCATAATCGGTTGCGGCAGCCGGGTCATGAATGGAGCAAGGACCAACGATGGCGAGGAAGCGATTATCGCGCCCGGCCAAAATGTTCTCGATGGCAGTACGGCCTTCCCGAACGGTCTGGGCCACTTCGGGCGACAGAGCGATTTCTTCGCGCAAGGCGCGCGGCGGCGGAAGCGGCGCACCGAAGGTGACGCGCGCATCCTGGAGCGGCGCTGCCTGAATAAGACTTTCAGTAGCGGTGGAACTCATGGGATTACTGGATTTGAAAAGAGTTTAGCGACGTTCAGGATTCATTGAACTCCCAAGCCCAGACTTATTCACTGCATATTAGACAAGGAAGAAGTAAGCACGCCTACTACACCCGCTTTTCCTCCACTGTTCAAGCAGGCAAAAGGCAATGGCCCGCGAACTGGGTTCACGAGCCACTGAAACCTTAATCCTGCCATACACTCAAGCAACGCGAGGGGAAAACAAGCCCCTCTTTCGCACTAGGCTACTGTTGCAGACGAGGCCTTCTTCGCCGGAATGGGACGTACACCTTCCATCCAGCGCACCACGCGGAACTCGGCCTTTTCGCGCGCCGTATCGAGCGTTTCCAGAGGCCAGTTGGCGTTCTCGAACTTCCCGGCTTCGTTCAACACTTTCATAACTCGCTCGGCGCCCTCGTCGTTAAACCACAACGTCTGACTGAAGTTGTTAACCGCCAACAACGCGCGCGCGGCATCATCGGCCAACAGCGAGTTCAGGAACACAAGCGCCGAAGCGTTCGATTCGTTGGACGCTGCCGCGAGGCTAATGCGCAACTCTTCGCCCCAACCTTCGCTTTCCAGACCGAGTTCGAACCAAACCGCTTCGACCATTTCGGCCAATAGCCACTCGTCGGCCCATGCCCGCGCCTGAGCGCGTGGGTTGGCGGCGTGGTTCAAGTGCCCCAATTCGGCCAATAGCGCGTACCCCAACCAGAACGGTCGGCGCTCGGCGTCGGGCCATGCCAACGCCTGTTCGATGAGTTGCATCGCCGGATTGACGAATCCGTCAATTTCGCCCGACACATTCATGAAGACATTAGCCGCGCGCGCAAAGGCACGCAGACGCCGCCTCAATTCAGCGAGGGCTTCTTCTTGCGAAAGCGCAGGCACGACGGGCGTTGCCGCGACAGCAACAGCGGGCGCCTCTGCTGCGGGCGCGACGGCGGCAGCCTCGCTTTCGACGGCATCCTCATCGCTCACTTCTTCCTCGCTAACTTCGGGTTCGGGGGCTTTCTCTTTGAGTTCGAGCAACGAGCGCCACAACTTCACGTCGCACAGGCCACGGAACGGGGCATCGAGCGGTTCGAGCAACAGTTCGCGTAGCGCCCTATCGACCGAAGGCACGCCCGCGCCGTTCAGTCGCTGAGCCAAACGGGCATACAATCCGGCTTCATCATGGACTTCGCGCCAGTTCCAGAACACCTGCGAACCATAGGAACCAAGTTCGATGTATAGGCCGTGTTCGCAAATATCCTTCGAGGAGCGCAGGTATTCGAGTTTGGTGGTGTTGTCGCGGAAGATGGCGTAGCAGGGGCTATGCGGGTTCAAATTGAGCGCGTCGCCGATGGTACGCTGCACCATCTCGCCACTGGCCTTGTCGGCGAAGCCGCACGAATGGTGAATCCAACCGCCTGTTCCCATGACGTTGTTGTTGAACACCACGAGCGTACGCTCATCGCCGAGTTGGTTACTGTAGACGAAGACATCCTCGTTGACATGCCCGTTACCCGTCCATAGATCGAACAGCAGGAAGTTGTCGCTGCCAGCGAACAGTTCGCGCTTGCGCAGCAACGGGAAAATCACTCGCTCATGGTGTTCGATGAAGCCCTTATCAGCCACCTCGTTCCAGTAAGCGCGCGGATATTCCATGCCGTATTTCTCGCGCATTCCCTCGATTTGACCGTGACCCCACATCGGGAGTCCCGGCAGGGTCGCGAGAAGGGTCGCGACGCCAAAATATTTGTCACCCTTGCCGAATTGGTCCGCCGCTGTCTCCTCATCGGGGTTATTCATGAAGTTGACGAAGCGCCCCAGAATATCACGGTCGAACTCCAACGTGTTTTTGATGACGAGTCGATAGTTAGCGTTCTCTTCGTCGCGCAACATGTGCATGAACGCCGAGTTGTAAACGCGGTGCATTCCCAGAGTGCGAACGAAGTAGCCTTCCATCAGCCAGAAGGCTTCGGCCAACAGCAGCGTTCCGGGCACTTCGACAGCGACCCGGTCTACGACCTCACGCCAGAACTCGCGCGGCATCAAAGCATCGAACTGCGCCGCCGACAGACCACGACCAGCACGGGAGGGAATGTCGCCGCCACTGCCCGCCGCCGGGAACCACAGGCGGTGGATGTGCTTTTTGGCCAGAGTCATGGCGGCGTCAAAGCGAATGATGGGGAAGTGGCGCGCAACAGCGAGGATGGTTTCGATAACCACTTCGCGTACTTCGGGCTTCAGATAATCGAGCTGAGCGGTGTCATTCCACGGCATCGCGGTGCCGTCGTTACCGTGATAGACGTAGCGATTCTCGCCAGTCGCACGGTCGAGGCGCCGGAATACCACGCTGGCGTCGCTTTGGGTGTAGTAGCCGTTTTCCAGGAAAATACCGACTTGCTCGTTATTGCTCAGGTCGGCGCCATCGAAGCTAGAATTGGGGAATGGCGGTTGGTCGAGCGACAAAAACCAGTCGGGATGCTCCATCATCCAATCCGAATCGAGGCCGGTATGGTTGGGCACCATGTCCGAAGCCATGCGGATGCCACGGCGAAAAGCACGGCTCTTCAAATTTTCGAGCGCTTCCCAACCGCCCAGTTCGGGCGCCACCTCGTAGTTCTTCAGCGAGTAGGCCGACGCGATGGCGTCGGGGTTGCCCGTCATACGCTTAATTTTTTGGCTGGCTGGCGAACGCTCCCACACGCCGATCAGCCACAATCCAGTGATGCCGCGCGCCGCCAACTCCTCAAGCTCCTCATCGGGAACTTGGTCGAGCCGTCCGATGTGATGTCCGAATTTCTTGGAGAGTTGATCAAGCCACACATAGGTTTGCTTGGCGAGCAAAACCGTCTTGGGCATCCAGTCGGTATCACCCGAAAAAGCCTCGTAGTCGTCCAGGCCAACAAGTCCGGTGCCGTCACCACTGCCGTTGTTGCCAAAGGTCAGCACCTGTGCTGGCCCCGGCCCGTAGAAAATCGGTTTCTCTTCTTCGCGAATCAAATCGAGGTGAAGCAGAATGCGCGACATAAACGGCAAAGCAATGTCGCCCCAGTGCTCCAGCATAAAACGCAGTTGCGCCTCAATCGAATCGGGATGCTTTTTAATTGGCTGTAGCAACATCGACAACAGATCGAGATTGTCTGGGCCAAACGAAGGCAATGTCTGGAAATAAAGCCCCAGCGTGCTGATGGCTTTGGCGTAGACCGTCGTTTCCAGAGCCGCATCGTCGAACAACTCGTCGAACACTACCAAAGCGGGGTTCGAGTTGGCGAGATGGACACGCATCAACAGTTCGAGCGCATCGGGACGAGCGGAGAGTTCGACTTCAGGGGGAGCAAATCCAATTTGCAGGGATTGAAGCAACGCCTCGGTTTCGCGTTCACCGATATTTCCGTCCAAATAGCTGGGGGCTTCTTCGAGAGCATCGGGGGAAACTTCCTCGGTGTATCGCACAATGACCGAAGCAAAGATTTCATCCAGTAGCGCAGCAGCGGCAAGTCGGCCCGATTTGACGGCCCGCTCAGGCTGATTGCTCAGGTCGCGGGTCGCGTTGATTTTGGCCGCCAACTCGCGGGCCAATGCAAAGTCAGAAAACGAAGGGGCCGAGAAGGCGTAACCCTCGCGGGCCGAATTAACCAGGGGAAAATAGCCGGACGCAGCAAAACGCAACGATTTGGTTGGCGACATGAATACCTTAAGTTTGTCTCAAACACTTGTACCCCATGTCACAAAGTTCTCAAAGACAGCATTAATTGCGTCTCGCAAGGAGGTTCTCCTACTGCTTTGCGGGATTTGCCTACGCAGTGGGGCGTAAAGCGAATCAGGCAAGTACAAGAGGAACTCCTGAGAAATCCAACACGGGGAATTAAGCATTCACGACGAATAAAAATAGGAAAAGGCGCAACAAGTCGCCAGCATTAAATAAATATTTTTTCACTTATAAAATTCCATTGCATTTCCATCACCCACGCTGATAAAGTTGTCGTGTTCCCGGAGGGGGACAATCCCTATGAAAATTACGAAATCCCTTTGGTTAGTGGCCCTTCTCTGCTGTGCACCTGCAAGTGTCGTAATGACTGGTTGCGGCGGCGGTAACTCAAGCATTCCAGCGGGCACTCTCCCCGGCTCCTACTTTGGCACTTACGAAGTAACCAGTGGCCCCGACGATGGACAAACAGGCACCCTATCACTGACTGTTGCTTCTAATGGCGCAATTACTGGCACAGTCGTCTCTCCGCAGGGTAGTTTCGGCTTTACAGGCACCGCCAATACCTCGTCTGGCAGTTTCTCGGTCACAGGTCTCTTCAACGACACCAACGGCACAGGGACAGGGACAATCCGTAGCAGCAGTGGTGTGCTACGGGGAAGCGGCCAATTCACACTCAGCAACAACGACGCTGGCACATTCACCTTCGCGAAAGTCTCTATCACCTAACGATATTTATCCCTCAAGCCTCGTCACATAATCAACAGTGACGAGGCTTTCCTGTTTTTGGCATGTCATGCTTGATAAAATCGCTTCGCCCATATGAAAATCGCGTTTATCGCGTCCGAGTGCGCGCCCTTCGCCAAAACCGGCGGATTGGGTGATGTCGTCGGCGCTCTTCCGAAAGCTCTCACCGCACTTGGTCATGACGTGCGCGTGTTTTTGCCCCTGTACTCATCCATCAACCGCCATAAATTCGGTATCGAACCGCGCGGAGCTATTGGCGTACACATGGGAAGTGGCGAAGAGATGTGGCTGGGAACGCACGAAGCCAAACTCAGCGATGGTACTCCGGTCACGTTTTTCGAATACGACCGTTTCTATGGGCGACGCGGCATTTATGGCGATCCCGAAGAGTTCCCCGATAACGCTTTTCGCTTCGCCCTGCTCCCCAAAGCCGGATTGCAGTGGTGTAAGGACATGGATTGGATTCCCGATGTTGTTCACGTTCACGACTGGTCGAGCGCGCTCGGCTCCGTGTTCTTGAAAACATGGGATCGGGTTTTGTCGCCGCTGTCGAAAACCGCCTCAGTCCTCACCATCCATAATATCGGCTATGCGGGCAAATTCGACCGCTCCGTTATGAAGTTCATCGGCCTTGGTGACGAATATTTCACCTCCGATATTTTCGAGGATGGCGGCAGAGTCAACCTGCTCAAAGCGGGCATTCACTTCGCCGATGCCATCACCACTGTTTCGCCGACGCACGCCCACGAAATTCTGGGGCCAATCGGTGGTCAGGGGTTAGCTCCCTATCTCAACAATCGGCGCGGCGATGTATCGGGCATTTTGAACGGCGTCGATTACGAGGACTGGAACCCCGAAACCGACCCGCACATTCCCGCCAACTATTCCAGCGATGATATGAGCGGCAAAGCGATTTGTAAGGCCGTTTTGCAGGAACGTTTCGGCCTCAATTTCGAGCCGAAGGTGCCGATTCTGGGCATCGTGTCGCGCTTCGCCTCGCAAAAAGGCTTCGACTTGCTTCAGGCGGCGCTTCCTCGCGTTCTCGAATCCATGCCCTGCCAGTTGGTCGTACTCGGCACAGGCGATCCGCAAACCGAAGCATTTTTCAACGACCTCGCGCGCCGTTATCCCGGTCGCGTTGGGGTATTTATCGGCTTTAGCGTCGAACTTTCCCACCTTGTCGAAGCGGGCAGCGACTTCTTCCTGATGCCCTCGATTTACGAACCCTGCGGACTCAACCAATCGTACTCGATGCGCTACGGCACCCTGCCTATCGTGCGTGCGACGGGCGGACTCGACGACACCGTTCACAACTACGACGAAAAACTCGGCACAGGTACAGGCTTCAAATTCTGGGACATTAACCCGATGGCGCTTTACTACTGCATTGGCTGGGCCGTTTCGACGTGGTTCGACCGCCCCGCCCACATTCAGAAGCTGCGCCGCGCCGCAATGGCTCAGGAATTTTCGTGGCAGGATTCGGGCAAACAATATGTCGCCGTGTACGAACACGCTATCCGTAATCGTCGCAGTGGAGCCATTTAAAAAGCGTAACAATCGGCGAACGAAGGCGAACACTGTGCGTCTATAGGCACTTGACAGGCATTTTTTCCCGGCCATTGTGAGTTCTATTATCTTTTCCCGACAATTCCACAGTTGGGAAGAAGAAAAAGCTCGGATACACTTGGCCCGCACTTTTGGAGGCATTTTCTTACCTTGGCACCCGCACGCGAATCGCACCCTAACCAACCCGGCCAACCCGTTCCCACTGCAACACCCCGTAAAAAAGGTCGATTCTGGAAAGGCGTGGCCATCATGTGCCTAATTGCTATTGGCGGCGGCTTTGCGTTTAGCCTGACACAAACGGGCAAAGACGTTCAGGAACTTTTGCCGCAATTGCCGGAACTCGTTCAAGCGGGTTTCAATGCCAAGCAAGATCCCAACCTCTTATTTACTGAAGTGGGTACAGTTGACGGTCATGTCAACGTGCTGCTAGTTGGGCGTGACCGCAACTGGAAAATAGGCAAAGTTTTCGATCCAACGGTGAAAAAATATCGGTCTTATCAAGTTGAAGACAAAGATACCCGTCCTCGTTCGGATACGATGATTATTGCTTCGTTCGATAAAAACTCGAACAAAGTTCGCCTCATCTCCATCCCGCGCGACACTCGGATCCGCTACCGTGACTTCGATGGACGCCGTCACTCCGCCTGTAAGCTGAACTCGCTTTATGCCCAGCCCGAAGGCGACAAGCTTTTGGTCAAAGTCATGGGCGATGAACTCGGCGTGCGTATTGACCGCGTGGCAGAAATTAAGCTCGATGGTTTCACCAAACTCATCGACCGTGTTGGCGGTCTTGACATCAACGTAGAAGGCGCTTTATTTTCGGGCAAGCGTAAGCGCATGAAATACGAGGACAAATGGGGTGGCTGGAAAGTCGACTTGGAACCGGGGATGCAACATCTGGACGGTGAACAAGCGCACGGCTACGTTCGCTTCCGCTACGACAACGAAGGCGACCCCGGTCGTGTTCGTCGCCAGCAGCAAGTTATGAAGGCGCTAGTCAAGAAAATGATGGGCGTCGGCTACGGACAGATGCCGGGTCTTATAATCGAACTCCAAAAGTTATTCAATTCGGATATGAGCAACGAGGAAATGGTCGCAGCAGCAATGTTCGCCCGTAGCCTCAATAATTCGGCCAGCGTCACCCCGCTCACTCCTTACGGCATCTATGCTCCCGATGGCGGCGACATCATTCTCAACCGTCCAGAAAACGAGAAATTGTTCACCGCAATTTTCGGTGGTTCATTCGATCCACACAAATTCCTGGAGCTATCGCCCGAAACCAAACGCGATGACATTGGTTCACGCAACAACAACAATCCCTCGGCCCTGCCCGTCTTGCGTGAGGCTGGACTCGTAGAAAAGAAAACCCCCAAGGAAGCTCAAATCGAAGCGCCCGGACTGCAATAATAAAACGATTGGGTAAGACGGTTTAAGTTTTGCCCCGTAAAATAAAGCGCGCCCGTTAAAAAACGGCGCGCTTTTTTCACAACTCTAATCCATGAAAGCCATGATTTTAGCGGCGGGCGTAGGTTCACGTCTCGACCCCATTACCCGCACAACGCCCAAACCGATGGTGCCCGTTTTGGGTTTGCCCGTCATCGAACACATCATCCGTCTGTTAGAACAACACGGCTTTGACGAGATCATCTGCAACACCCACTATCTCGCCGAACAGCTCGAAACCTACTTCGCCAACAAAACCGACCTCAAAGCCAAAGTCTCGTTTAACCGCGAAGAGAAACTTCTCGGTACAGCGGGCGGCCTTAAGCGCGTTCAAGATCAGCTCGGCATGTTCAGCGGCGATGAGCCATTCCTCGTCGTTGGCGGCGACGACCTCACTTCGGTCGACCTGAGCGCCATGTTGGCCGTTCACCGCGAAAAGGGCGCTCTCGCCACCATCGCACTGACCGAAGTCGAAGACCCCTCGCAGTTCGGCGTCGTGGTTCTGGGCGAAGGCGACCAAATCGAGCGTTTCGTCGAAAAACCCAAACCGGGCACGGCTCCTTCTAACCTTGTGAACATGGGCGTCTACCTGTTCTCGCCCGCCATCCTCGACAAGATTCCTTCCGGCGAATTTTACGACTTCGGCAAACAGGTATTCCCGCAAATTCAGGAAGCGGGCGAAACATTCATTGGCTTCCGCTCGCGCGAATACTGGCGCGATGTCGGAAACCTGCGCGAATACCGCGATGTTCAGGGCGACTTCTTCACTGGCGAAGTGGCCTTGCAAACGGGCCTGACAGATCGCGGCGACGGCGTGTGGTTGGGCGAAAACGTGCAAATCGCCCCCGATGCCAAAATCGAGGCACCAGTTGCTATCGGCTCCAACAGCCAGATCGGTTCCGATGCCCACATTTCCAAGGGTTCGGTACTGGGCAAGGGTGTTTTAGTTGGCGCAGGCGCCAGCATCGAGCATTCGATTCTGTGGGATGGCGCCCAGGTCGGCGACGGCGCCCACCTCGTGCGCTGCATCTTGGGCCGCGACTGCTCGATTCAATCGAACGCGGGCGTCTTCGATGCGGTCATCGTTCAACCTAAAGTTATTCAAGTCGCCGAAACGCTAGAGAAGTAAGTTGGCTCAGGCTTTGCGATTCGGAGCCTCGTTATGAAGACTGCAGACAAGCATCACGAAATGGCGGGTTTTCCTATGGGCACTCCCGGTAGCGCCGAAGGGACCGACGAAGATCACGATCAGTCGCAGATACCGCCTTCCGCTCACACACCGGGAAGCGCCGAAGGCGAAGATGACGACGAAGACGAGCCTACCAACGAGTAATCAAAAGCACGCGCCCCACAGGGTGCGTGCTTTTGTCTTTGCGGAAGTGCAAAGGGCGCACGAGTCGATTGCTTCGCCGCCTTTACACTGAATTGTGATGGCGATGCCCTCTTCCTCCGACGCGCTCGTGGTCACATCAGGGCCACTTTCCGGCCAGACACTTCCGCTCGAACACCGCGAATTGGTGATAGGCCGTGACGCGGCTTGCGACGTGCCCCTCACGTCCTACACCCGCCTTTCGCGCCGCCACGCACGCCTCATTCCAATATCAGGGGGTTGGAAAATCGAAGACCTCGGCTCGACGAACGGTATTCTCCTCGACGGCGCGCGCGTTCAAGAGGGCATTCTCAAACACGGCTCCCGCATTCAGTTGGGCGACTTCGAGGCACTGGTGCGCGCTTATGTCGCTCCACCAGCCCAACATCCACAACCGCCGGTCACACAACCACCGGCCCCACGACCAAAGCAGCCACTTATTCCGCCTCCGGTTCCCGGTGTGGATTCGCCGTCGCCTGCCGTCGCCCCTTCGGTTCGCAAAAACCCGAAATGGCTGTGGCCCGCATTGGGGCTTTCGCTTGTTTTGGTGAGCGCGGGGCTATTTCTGGGCGGGCGCTCACTACGCTCTGGCGACGCAGAAACTGATGCCGCCACCGATGCCAAAGTGAGACGCGCCCTCGATACAGGCGACGCCGAGGATAACGGTAACACCAAGCCTGATACCGCTCCCGAAGTAGGCACTGACACCGAAACCCGCCCCACCGTCGCCGCGCCTATCTCTCAGCCCGCGCCCGCTATCAATGGCCGCATTGCCCCCGCGACAGTTGCCCTCGCAAAAAGCGCGACAGTCCTCATCATGCGCCCCGAAAACGGTAAGATGGCCTTCGGTTCGGGTTTTGTGGTTGGCAACGGGCGTCAGGTCATCACCAATCGCCACGTCGTTGCCGAAGAAGACACCGATAACATCGGCAACTGTGTCCTCATCTTCGATGCTGGCACTGGTAGCGAACGAAAAGTGCGCGTTCCCGCGTCGAGCATCACCCTCGCTAACGGGCCAGACACCTTCTCTGCCGACTTAGCGCTTCTCACCCTGCCCGACGACGCCAACGCCCCTGCCGCCCTGCCCATTGGCAACTCGGAGGATTTGAACGAAACCGACACCACATGGGTCTTCGGCTTCCCGCTGGGAGTGGGAACGCTTACGCTCGACCAGGAGTTGCCTTCAGTGTCGGTCAAGGATGCCTCAGTCGAACGAGTACAGCGCGGCAAAGTCGATGGCACCGAGGCCGCCAAAGTCATCCAACTCGGTTCCACGGTGACACACGGCAATTCGGGTGGTCCCGTCCTCAACGCTAATGGCGAAGTGGTCGGCGTCATCTCGCGCGGCAGCGAAGGAACTGGCATCTCCTACGCGATTCCGTCGGTGTGGGTCAAACGCTTGCTGCCTTAAAATAGCAACGCGACTTGCCATTGCTTCGCTCTGTGGCCATGAGAACGCGAGAAACCGAAACCTGCCGTTCACCTAGATAAAGCCATAATTCGTTAAATTTCATTCGATGCTTTCTTTTGGGCGCAAAGCGCTGGGTTCTCTCGTGACGTTGTGGGGCGTGACGTTGGTGTTGTTCGCGCTGATCTTCATCGTGCCGGGAATAGGACAAAAAGACCCCACCGAATCTATCGCGCAAAGCCTTGCGGGCGCCCACGCCGACGCGACCAACCTCCAAAACATCAAACGCCAACTGGGCCTCGATAAGTCAGTCCCCGTCCGCTATGGCATCTTCCTGCGCGACGCCTCGACCAATAACCTGCGCTCCTATCGCAACGGCGACCGCGTGTTTTCAGCCATCGCTCGCCGCTTCCCCGCCACCATGTTGCTGGCGCTTACGGCACTCACGGTCTATCTCGCCATCGCCATCCCTCTCTCGCTTCTCACTGCCAGTCGTAGCGGCTCTTTCTTCGACCGCGCCTTTTTGGTTTTGTCCATGTTGGCCATCTCCATCCCGACATTTTGGTTGGGACGGTTGCTACAGCAGTACCTTGGCTTTGAACTGAACCTGTTTTCTGTTGGAGGCAGCGCCAGCCTGTGGAATTTGCCGCTCCCAGCTCTCACGCTCGGCATCGGTGGCGCGGCCTATTACTCGCGTCTGCTCCATGCCAACCTGCGCGGTGTGATGCGTCAGGAATACATCCGCGCCGCCCGTGCGCGTGGTGTTAGCGAAGTCAGCGTGCTTGGCAAGCACGCTCTGAAAAACGCACTCATCCCTGCAATCGCCGTGTTGGGCGGAGAGTTCGCCTCGCTGTTGTCGGGCCTCATCTTCACCGAGAAAATCTTCGGCTGGCCCGGTATCGGAAGCCTCGCCATCGACTCAGTCAACAACCAGGACATCCCGATGATTATGGGCACCGTTCTGTTCTCGGCCCTCATGGTCGTCAGCGCCAACTTATTGGTGGACATCCTATATCGAGTTGTTGACCCAAGGATTCGCGCGTGATTTTCGCGGGCGTCCTCGCTGTCGTGCTGGGCATTTCTGTCGGCTATGATCGACTGCGCCCACGTACGAAGCAGGGCGGAGGAAGCGAGTTCGTAAGCGTTGCTCTGCTTCTGGCAATCGTTCGCTCATTGGCTCATTCGCCGAGTCAGGCAGCATTGATTGGAGCGCTTTTCGGGCTGGGATACGCGGGCTGGATGCTATCCAAGTTGCTGCTTCCCATTCCCGTCTCAGCGGCGCTTCTGCTTTCGCAACTACTCGTGTGGACGGTCTTTATTCTCGGTTCATGGCGATTGTTGGGGCTTCCCTTCCCTCTCAATGTCGCCGCCATCGCCTGTCTTGGCACATCTCTCTTCTGGCTCGAATGGACGCTGCTTCCGCTGTGGGGCACGGCACAAAATTTCGCCTGTTCATCGCCCAAAAGCCCCGCCTTCATTTCCCTATTCGGCACGGCAGGCGGCGTGTGGGCAACGCTGTGCTACTCCGGCCTTTATGCCCACGTCATCCCCCCTCTGGGCCAAAGCGTGCCGACTTCCTTCTTCATCCAACTACTGCTGTGGGGCGCCGGCTTCTTTGTGTTGCTACGTGCGCTGGATGCACTCGCCGCGATTGGCAAACCCCAAACTCTGCGCGTCGCGACTCTTGGCTGGGCCGGAACGCAATTCGACGCTTTGAGCCACCTACCCAACGAATACCAAAGTGCAGCGCGTCAGGCCAGTGAAAACGGCGCGCGCTTGCTAGTCACCCCCGAAGCGGCCATTCACGTTCAAGACCGCGCCCACTTCCGCGTTGCGATCTGCACTTTAGCTCAGCGCTATAACCTTGCGCTCGCCATCGGCTACTTCGACCATAAGCAAAATCGCAACTGCATCGACCTCGTGACTGCTCAGGGCGAGGTCGTCGGGCGCTATGTCAAAACCCATCTGGTGCCAGTTTTCGAGCGCTACACGCGCGGCAACGGCGAAATAGCCCTCATGGAAGTCGATGGCATTAAAGTCGGCGGCCTTATCTGTCAGGACGATAACTTCCCCGATGTCGCCCGCAAATACGGCAAGGCCGGAACGCAGTTACTCGTCGTCCCGACCAACGACTGGAAGAAAATCAAAGACATTCACTTCGCCAATCATCTCTGGCGCGCCCTCGAATGTCGCTATGCGCTCGCCCGTGCCGCCAGCGAAGGCATCTCCGCCCTCACCTCAGCCGATGGCAAAGTAGAAAAGTTCAGCGACCATTTCAAAGATGGTACAAAACTACTCATCGCCGACCTTCGCGTCGGCAGTGGACGCCCCACTCTCTACGCCCAAAGCGGCGACATCTTCCCCATCGTGTGTGCAGTAGCCGCCTTGTGTGGCCTATTTGGTGCGCGCTAAGCGAATGCTCAATTTTCATGGATAATCCCGTCGCCATTACCCTACTCGTCCCCTGCTTCAATGCAGCCCAGCACCTACCACGCTTACTGGAAGCCACGAAAAGACAGACCATCCCCTTCCACGAAATCATCTGCTATGACGACGGCAGCACCGATGAGACGGTAGCCATCGCAAAAAGCTACGGCGCGAAGGTGTTGCAGGGCACCAGAAATCGCGGCGTGGCCGTGGCCCGCAATAAATTGCTGGAAGCGACCAGCACCAACTGGGTTCATTTCCACGACTCCGACGATTTAATGGCCGATAACTTCGTCGAGGTGATGAGCAACCTCGCAGCGAAAGCCTCGCCAAACCAACCAATCGCCTTCATCTGCGGGCAAGACGAAGCGAAAATCACCCCACAAACCCCATATACGGCTCAACTGACTTATACGAACCCACACGACTTCTGCGCGCTGAATACGGCCGACCAACCTAAATTCTTCATCGAGAAGTTTGTTCACCTCAACACGGCAATCTTCCCCACCAAAGCCTTGCGCGAAGTCGGCGGCTATTGCCCATATCTGCGCATCTGCGAAGATGTCGATATGATGGTTCGCCTCACAGCCCACGGTGTTCGTTTTCAGGCTATTCCCGATGTGCTGGTAACTCGCGTGTACCATCCGTCTTCTTTGACTAAGAAAACGGGAAGCGTCGAAAGAGAGCGTTATCGCTTGCACTACTTCAACCGCTGCGCCAAACGTCTGCCCTCCACCTACCATCCCATGCTCGGCGAAATCGCCCTGTTCTATGCGCGCCGATTCTACTGGCAAGGGCACATAACCGATGCCCGCCGCGCCATTCAACTTGGCAAGCGCTGCGGCGTACTGCTGTCAAAAGACACCTCACGCTCCCACCGTTTGATAGCGAAAGTTATCGGCACCGAGGGCCTTTTCTGGCTCCTCAAACGCCGCTCTCAACTGGGGCGTTCATCGACCTGACTGGCGTAATAAGCCATCTTTGTTTCGTTCTGAGTCAAGCGCTCCGATTTTGCCCGCTAAACTTTTCATCAAATGATTTTGATGATCGACAACTTCGACTCGTTCACCTTCAATCTCGTACAGTACCTCGGCGAGATGGGTTGCGAACTGGTCGTCAAACGCAACGATGAAATTTCGACGGATGACATCGAAGCGATGCAACCGGAAAAAATTATCATCTCCCCCGGTCCCTGTTCGCCCAAAGAAGCCGGAGTTTCGGTCGAAACCATCCAACGCTTCGCGGGCAAAATCCCCATTCTCGGCGTCTGCCTCGGCCATCAGGCCATCGGCGCCGCTTTTGGTGGCGACATCATTCGCGCCAAATCGCTGATGCACGGCAAAACCTCGCCTATCGAACACGACGGCAAAGGCGTGTTTTATGGCCTACCCGAAAACTTCGACGCCACCCGCTACCATAGCCTCGTCATCAAACGCGAGACTATGCCTGAAGAACTCGAAATCTCGGCTCAGACCGCCGATGGCGAAGTCATGGGTGTGCGCCATAAAAGCTTCGCGCTCGAAGGCATCCAGTTCCACCCCGAATCCATCCTCACTGGCGAAAACGGGCGCCAACTGCTGCGCAACTTTGTGGAGAGAATAGGATGAATCCCGTAGCCCTCACTCCCGACCCAGAATATCAGGCGCGTCAGGATGCCGAACACCTGAACCTGTTGTCCATCTTCTACTACATCGCTGCTGCTCTTCTGGGGTTGGGTGGACTCATATTCCTTTTCCATATCTTCATGGGCCTGATGTTCGTCACTGGCTCGGCTGGGACTTCGACTACAATCACCGCCACTCCCGGCACGTTTCCGGGCGCGCCCCCCTTTTCACCTCCTCCCACCAATGGGCCGCCACCAGCCGCGTTTGGATGGCTGTTTGTCGCCATAGGTACAGGTGCTCTACTCCTGTTTGAAACTTTTGCTGTTGTCACTTTCATGGCAGGCCGCAGTCTGGCCAACCGCGAAAAGAAAACACTGATTCAAGTTGTCGCGGCCCTCCTCTGCTTGAACGTCCCCCTTGGTACCGCGCTCGGCGTGTTTACGTTGATCGTCCTAAACCGTCCTTCTGTAGCGGCGCTCTTCGATGCGCCTCGTTCTTCATGACCGTTTCTCAAGCTCTAAAAGCCGTCACCGACGGCACCCATTTATCGTCCACCGAAGCGCAACAAGTGTTGGGCGACATCGCTGAGGGCAATCCCTCGCCGCTACAGGTAGCGGCCCTGCTGGGTGCGATGCGCACGCGCGGCGAAACCGTGCCCGAACTCGTTGGCTTTGCGCGTGGTTTGCGCGAGCGCGTCATTCCGGTGCGCACAACCTCCACTCCACTGGTCGATACCTGTGGAACTGGCGGCGACGCCCCCAAAACAGGCCTTGGCACCTTCAACATCTCGACTGCGGCCTCACTCATTGCCAGCGCCGCCGGAGTTCGCATCGCCAAACATGGTAACCGCGCCGTCTCGTCGCGCTCAGGATCGGCTGATGTGCTGGAAGCGCTCGGTATTCACCTCGACTTATCGCCCGACGCCATCGCCCGTTGTATTGATGAGGTCGGTATCGGCTTCATGTTCGCCCCTGCCCACCACCCAGCGATGAAAGCCGTTGCACCAGTACGCCGAGAACTGGGCATCCGCACCATGTTCAACCTGTTAGGGCCACTCGCCAACCCGGCCAATGCTGAGCGGCAAGTAATGGGCGTTCCAGCTCATAAATGGCTGCGGCCCATCGCCGAAACCCTGCGCGAGTTGGGCTGCGAACGCGCCATCGTCGTACATTCACAGGACGGTCTCGACGAATTTTCGACGTGTGCCCCCACCAACTATATCGAACTGAAAAATGGCGAACTGAGCGAACACATCTTTCACCCGCACCACAACGATATTCACTGTTTGGATGCCAGCCGCCTGAGCGGTGGCGATGCGGCAGAGAATGCCATCATCATCGAGCAAATCCTCAATGGCAGCGAGGGGCCAAGCGCCGATGTCACCTGCCTGAACGCCGCTGCAGTGCTACAAGTTGCCGATATTGCGCCCAACTGGGCCGAAGGTTTGAAACTGGCGCGCGCCACCACCGCCTCAGGTTCAGCACGCGAAATGTTGAGGAATCTGCGCGATTTTACTTCGCAATTCTCAAAGTAAGTCTTGATGCTCCTCCCCGCCTTTTCGAACGAACTCTGACATTTCCTCCCTCGATTTAATGTCTTGAACAAGCCGAGCATTCAAACTGCCTGACAACAATTCACCATTTATCCGATGATTCTCGATCAAATTGTAGCCGCGACACGAGTTCGCGTAGAAGAACTAAAGAAAACCACCGACCTTAAATCTCTAGAAAAACGACTGGTCGAAGCCATGCCGCCACGCCCATTTGCAGCGGCTCTCAAGCACCCGAATCGCTTAGGGCTAATCGCCGAAATTAAAAAGGCATCGCCCTCCAAGGGCGTCATCGCTCCCGATTTCGATCCAGTCAAACAGGCGCAAATGTACCGTGAAGGCGGCGCCGATTGCTTGTCGGTGTTGACTGAACCACAGTGGTTTCAGGGCGAACTCCAACATATGAGTTCTGCGCGCGCCGTCGCCAGCCGCCCCACACTGCGCAAGGATTTCATCGTCGATGAAATTCAAATCACCGAAGCCCGACTGGCCGGTGCCGATTGCATTTTGCTGATCGTCTCCGTTCTTAGAGATTGGGAATTGCGCCAACTCAAAGCCGCTGCCAAACGGCTGGGCATGGATGCGCTGTGCGAAGTCCACGACGAAGCCGACGCCAAGCGCGCCCTCTTCAATGGCTGTACATTCATCGGTATCAACAATCGCGACCTGCAAACCTTCGATGTCGATTTGGCAACAACCGAGCGTTTACGCCCTCTGTTCCCCGACACCTGCACCATTGTCAGCGAGTCGGGCATCTCGACACAAGCTGATGCACGCCGTATGCGCGAGGCGGGCGCTCATGCTCTTCTCGTAGGCGAAAGCCTGATGCGAGCGGGCGATCCGAAGGCAACTATCGCCGAATTGCTCGGCTAATCGCCATTATAACGGTTTTTAATAAAGTCTCAGCTATTATTAGCTGAGGCCCACTACATTACATTTGTGTGAATGAAATTCGAATTTAATTACATTTATGTTTATAAAGCTCGACTTTAAGGGCTAAACCTTTGCATATAGTAGACAAGCAAGATGGACTTTCAGCGTGAGTTGTATTTATCAATAAATACAACTCATAAGTCAAACCTATTCATAGCAATGAAGGTATGTAGCTTTGGCGGCTATTCTTTCTCGGCCCATTTTGCTTGCCTATGCCGTTTAATCGCTACTTCGTCGTTGCCTGCTGCATCGTTGCATCGCTGATAGTCCAAGGTGGTGCATACGCTCAAACCAACTCTAGCGCATTCATCAGCCTAGCGTCGCTGGGCCAGAGCACAACGGACCAAGACACACCGAATACGGGCGCACTGACAGAGCCATGCCCGAAACCACTAGCGCGCCCACGCCCTATTGCACTGGGAGCCTATTATTTCGCCAATGGGCGTTGCGCCCCCGGTGATGCCGATGCGGTGTCGGCTTATAAAGCACAAACCGGACGCAATCCAGCGGTATGGATGATCTACCAGAGTTGGATGGGCTGGAACGAATTTCCCTCGGTGCAAGCAAAACGCGCCCGCGCGCTCGGCTCCACGCTCATGGTGACATGGGAGCCGTGGGTTGGCAGCAACAGCTCTCGCAACTGGAATTGCCAAGATGTGGTTGCCGGACGCTTCGATGGTTTTCTGCGCTCGTATGCGCGCGCCGTCAAGTTTTCAGGAGTGCCCGTCATGATACGCTTCGCGCACGAAATGAACGGCGATTGGTACCCGTGGGGAACGGCCTATAACGGCTACACCCAGCGCAACAACTCCAACTCTCCTGCCATGTTCGTGTCGATGTGGAAGCATGTTGTGTCTATATTCCGCAAAGAGGGTGCCACCAACGCCCAGTGGGTTTGGTCGCCCAACGTTCTGTACACAAACAGCTACAACGACCAGGCCCAGCAAGAGCGCGACTTGTTTTTGCTTTACCCCGGCGATGGCTGGGTCGACTGGATTGGAGCCTCGGTTTATAATGACGGTGCCCGCCGTCCCTGGCGCTCGTTCTCAGTGCTTTTCGACCAGACCTACCGCACCCTAACCCAAATCTGCGCCAAACCAATGATGATCGCCGAACTCGGCGTCACCGAACAGGGCGCACCCAACGGCCAGACCAAAGCGAAGTGGATTGCACAGGCCCTCCTGAACGATATTCCTGAGCGTTACAACCGCGTCCGCCTGGTCACTTACTTTTGCCGTGATAAAAGTTCGATGGGCGAATCGAACTACCGCTTCGACTCCTCACCGTCCGCACTGGCCGTATTTCGACAGGTCGCTAACTCGCCACTCTACGGTTGGAACTTGAGCTAAGCGTTTAAAAACACAGGACTTCAAACAGCATAAATACAGAGAATCTTTGAGAGGAGGAATTTGTAAATTCCTCCTCTCTTGCGCTTTTGCCCCCCCCTAATTCCCTGCTTTTTGATTATCTTGCGTTGTTCCTTCTGTGCTTAAAACAGGTTGTTTTACACTGAGAGGCATGTTCAACGAGAGCGCAACCCGTCTGATGGCTGAAGAAGAGGCCGTTAGCCTCCAACTCGAAACGTCCAATGATAATGGAGCGCGAGGCCATTTCGGCGAATTTGGCGGTCAGTTCGTGCCCGAAACTTTGATGGTCGCGCTACGCGAGCTGGAAGAAATCTACGAAAACGCCAAGCTCGACAAGGAGTTTCAAAGCGAACTCGCGCTGCTTTTGCGCGACTATGTCGGGCGTCCTACCCCGCTTTACTTCGCCGAACGCCTGACCGAGCATTTCGGTGGCGCGCGTATTTTCCTGAAGCGCGAAGACCTGCTCCACACAGGCGCCCACAAAATCAATAACGCGCTCGGCCAGGCATTGCTCGCCAAACGCATGGGCAAGCCTCGCCTCATCGCCGAAACCGGCGCCGGACAGCACGGCGTCGCGACGGCGACAGTGGCCGCCCGCTTCGGCTTCAAATGCGATGTCTACATGGGCGAAGAAGACATGCGCCGCCAATCGCTCAACGTCTTCCGTATGGAGTTGCTCGGCGCGCGTGTTATCCCAGTCACCAGCGGCTCCAGAACCCTCAAGGACGCCACCAACGAGGCCATGCGCGACTGGGTGACCAACGTGCGCGACACCCACTACATCATCGGCACAGTCGCTGGGCCGCATCCGTTCCCGGTCATGGTGCGCGACTTCCACGCCGTCACAGGTCAGGAAGCCCGCCGCCAAATCATCGAGCAAACGGGCACCCTGCCCAAAGCGTGCGTCGCTTGCATCGGTGGCGGCTCCAACGCCATAGGCATCTTCTACGCCTTCCTCAACGACACCGAGGTCGAGTTATGGGGCGTCGAGGGGGCGGGCGATGGCCTCGATACCCCGCGCCATGCCGCGCCGCTTAATCGCGGTTCCAAGGGCGTGTTGCACGGCAGCTTGAGCTACGTGGTGCAAGATAAGTGGGGCCAGATCACCGAAACCCATTCGATTTCGGCGGGCCTCGACTATCCCGGTGTTGGCCCTGAGCATTCCCATTTGAAAGATTCGGGCCGCGCCAAATACGTCGGCGCCACCGATACCGAAGCCCTCGAAGCCGTCAAGTTGCTCTGCTCGCTCGAAGGTATCCTGCCCGCGCTCGAATCGGCGCACGCTCTGGCCTATCTGCCCGAAATCGCTAAGCGCTTCTCCAAAGATGAAGCCATCATCGTGAACCTCAGCGGACGCGGTGACAAAGACGTAAACACAATTAGAACAGCCTTCGGACTCGACTAATAACCACGGAAGCCACGGAGAAGCATGAGTTTTAGAGAGGGGCAAACTCACCCTCTCTAAAACTCTCTGTGCCTCTTATGCTCTTCCGTTTCCTTTGTGTTTAAAAGCAGCCCCTGCCGCTTGACCCAAATTTAGTTTTTCAATGCAAAAATTTCAGTCCGTGCGCGGAATGCACGACATTCTGCCAGAAGAAATCCCCCAGTGGCGCGAAGTCGAAGAGACCTTTCGCCGCGTATGCGCGCGCGCCAATTTCCAGGAAATCCGCACCCCAGTCCTAGAACACACCGAACTGTTCTCACGTGCTTCGGGCGAATCAAGCGATGTCGTCGTCACCAAGCAGATGTACTCGTTCGAGGGGCTTGATGGCGACTCCTACACCCTCCGCCCCGAAGGTACGGCCTCGGTGGTTCGCTCGTATTTGCAACACGACCTCAGCATCAAATATGGGCAGATTTCCAAACTGTTCTACATCTTCCCGATTTTCCGATATGAAGCTCCTGGTGCGGGCCGCTATCGTCAGCACCACCAGTGCGGAATCGAGCTGTTGGGCGCCGAAGGCCCCACTGCCGACGCCGAAGTGCTTGCTCTGGCGCGCGACTTCCTGAACGAACTCGGCGTATTCCCTACCCTGAAGCTCAACACGCTCGGCACCCGCGAATCGCGCCGCGCCTATGTCGAGTCTCTGCGCGCTCACCTCGCCCCCAATCGCGATAACCTCAGCGACGATTCCAAGCGCCGTTTCGAGCTTAACCCACTGCGTATCTTCGATTCGAAAGACCCACGCGACCACGAGGCCCTTGTCGGAGCACCCAGTCTGCTCGACCACGTCCGCGCACACGATGCCGAATCGAGCGAACACTTCGACACACTCTGCGGGCTGCTGGGCGAACTCGAAATCCCCTTTGAAATCGACCACAACCTTGTGCGCGGCTTCGATTATTATTCGCGCACCGCGTTCGAGTGGGTTTCCGATAAATTGGGTTCCCAATCGACCGTTTTGGGCGGCGGACGCTACGATGGTCTGGTCGAGGAATTGGGGGGCAACAAGCCAGTACCGGGCATCGGGTTTGGCTGTGGCATCGAGCGCCTACTGTTGGTGCGTGCTGCCAGCGAGGCGGCTCCTATCGAAGCCGAACGCCTAACGGCCTTCATAGTGGCTCTGGGCGATGCCGCCAAAGCGGCGGCTCCGCGTTTGGCGCGCACCATTCGTCAAAACGGCATCAGCTGCGATTACGACTTGAAGGGCCGCGCTTTCCGCAAACAAATGGATGAAACGAATCGCTCTAAAGCGCGCTTTGCTCTCATCATAGGCGACGATGAACTGGCCCAAAATACCGTGGCCCTGAAAGATTTGGATGAAGGGACTCAAACGAATCTGTCGTTGACGGAAGCATGCGAGTTCATGAAAAAATAATATTATCTTTCAGGAAGTTCCCTACAAAGAAAAATTTACATGCGGCACGACGCTTGCAAAGTGTATGTTTCCGAATTAAATGCCTGCTGTCTGAGGCATCTTTAAATAGGAGATACAAGAACACAATGCAAAATTTTCGCAAAATGGGCGTTTTACTGGGCGCCGGTGCCGTTATTTTTTCACTCGCAGGTTGCGCTGATCGCAACGGCAACGGCCAACCCGATTCTGCCGCAACAGGTGGCGAAGTCGGTAACGCCGTTGCCAGTGGCGTGAACACCGCCGCCGATGCGGGCGCCGCTGCCGCCAACACAGCTTCCGAAGTCGGAGCTGCCGCGGCAAACACCGCATCTGAGGTTGGAGCCGCCGCCGCGAACACCGCTGCCGGAGCCGCCAACACAGCCGCAGGTGCAGGCAAAGCCGCCGCCGATGCCGTCACAGGCGCTGGTGCTGCTGCGACCTTGACTCCCAAAATCAAGAACGCGCTCGCCACCCAAAACAGCGGCCCGCTCAAGGGTTCGGACATCAATGTCAATACCGATGCCTCCATCAAAACAGTCATCTTGAAAGGTACCGTCAAAAGCGCCGCCCAGAAGACGCTCGCTGGTTCTATCGCGAAAAAGAATTCCGCCGACTTCAAGGTGGACAACCAACTCGTAGTCAAATAAATTCTGCGAGATAAGTAAGGGCACGGCTCAATGCCGTGTCCTTTGTTTTAAAAGGAGAACTCTCAATGCCTTACATCTTGAACGGAGACATGATTGATATTGACGGTGAACCGCGCCTCGAAAACGGCACGCTGTTCGTCCCGCTTCGCAAAGTGGCTTCGGCCCTGGGCGCCAACGTCGACTTTGAGCCTACGACGGGCACCGCAATTTTGTATATGAACGACCAGATCGCCACATTCACTAATGGCGAAAAAAGCGTCAATCTCAATGGAGCCACTGTGCTACTCACAGGCACACCATTCATTGAGGGCGGCGAAACCTGGATTCCAGTTCGTTTCTTCGAAAGCGCTCTCGGCTATAAATTGAACGCCGACCCGCAAAACGGCATCGTCGACCTTTCAATCTAATTCTTAATACCAACGAAAAAGGCCGCGTCCAATGGACACGGCCTTTTTTTATTTCTAGCCCACATTGGCTCTTTAACGCTTCCGACGGCGTACTTCGCGGGCAAGGTCGCGCGCCACTGTTACAGTGGCTTCTTCGGGCGCCTGAGGGGCATACAGGGCACGCAGATACTGCTCCGTCAACTGCTCGAACTCCTGACGGGCGAATAAGCGGGCGCGTGGCGCCTCTAATGCCGCTTCTTTGGCTGCCAGCAGCCACTCATCTGGTGTTTCAAACGGCGCTCGTGGTCGGAACAACTTGCTCAGAGTAACTGAGGCCGTATCGTAGGCCACCGCAATTTCGCGGCGCGTCCACTCCTCGGTCGACCAGCGCCCACGCCGGCGAGACCACCATGCCAAAATCCGTGCGCGGCGGCGCAATGCATAGATTCCCACCAGTGAAACGCCGAAGATGATTCCCAATAGCCACAACCGCGAACGGCTCCACATATCGACTTGGTTGAACGCAAAGCCAAACCAGTCGCCCCAATAAGCGAAGATGTTGGGAGCATTGTCACCTCGGTCGGCACTGGGCGTGGCATCAATCGGCGCCCAACCCCAGTTATCGATCCACACTTCGGTCCACGCATGGGCATTCGCCTCGCGCAACTGCGCCCAACCATCGCCAGAGTATTCCTGCGCGGCAAACCCCGAAACGATACGCGCAGGAATGCGCTGCGAACGGCATAAAACCGTCAGGGCCGACGCAAAGTGCGTGCAGTACCCGCGCCTGTTACCATCGAACAAAAAGAAGTCGGTGGCTTCGCGACCTTCAGGTGGTGTCGGTGGACGTAGCGTGTATGTCGCTCCGGCTTGAATGGCGAGGGCCAGACGCCGCGCCCGTCCGTAGTTGCTCTCGTCGCTAGAGGCTTTGGCAAGCACTTGCTGTGCAAAATGTTGCGTACGGGCACTCAGCAATGGCACTTCAAGATAGACACTACGATCCTCAGCATCAAGTTGAGGAGATGCGGCTGTATGGGCGACCTTCTTCGTGGGTGATAACGCCGAACTCAATCCATATTCCGCAATTTCTGGCGTATAGCAAAGAGTCCCGATTCGCTGATCTTGAGGCACAAAACCAAGGTCTACCGCGCCATCATTTGAGGTACGCAACTCTCCAGGATGCCCTTGCACCATAAACAACGCGCTCGTATTCGGCAAAAGTGGCACAAAGCCAACGTTATTCGAATTGGCCCGAATGCTCACGCGCAGAGGGACTGTTGGGCGGCCAAAATTTTTGCCCATCTGGGGCCACTTCTTCTTGATCGAGAATCCCCGGTAGAAATCGACGACTCTCTCTGGCCTCTCCACTGAAAATCCAAAACCAGGTGGCGCACGCAACAACGACTCACCATTTCCGCCTGGCTGTGCAGGAACCAACCCACTGGGGCCACCGTTGCCGCCACCACCTGGGCGCGCTGGGATCCTCGGTTGTTCGCCACCTCCTCCTAATTGCTCAATGCTCCCACTTGGACGTGCAGGACGCATTGGTTGCTCACCACTCGCACTTGGGCGTTCGGTACTTCCGCCAGGCACATCAACACTAATGCTAGGCCTATTAGCACTCGCATCGGATTGTCCCACATTCGGCGCAGCTCCTTCAGATCTAGCAATAGCAGAGTTCTGTCCACCGCCAAAGACAGTGGCGGCATCCGAACTTTGCGTCGTAGAAATGTTCCCCCCAGATGGTGGCTCGATAACAAGACCACTGGGTGCCCTATTATTTAGATCATTAGGACGAAATATATTCGGATTTCCCCCACCGCCACCGAACGGGAAGCGATATTGGAGTGGCCAATCATCTTCCGAAAGTTCGCTGACATTAACTCGTCGTTGTTCGCGCGGCAACTGCGTCCATGTCGAGCCATTGTAACGAGCCAACGTGAACAGACGAAAATAGCCGGGCCGCACGATGTTGTTATCCGCCTCGGCGGTACGCACCCGCACCCTCCACAGCAGCGCCCGCGAAGGGAGTGACGGGCCACTCGTGAAGTCGATCTGACGCTCAGGACCGCCACTCAAGGTAGAATCCGAAGAACTCATCGCGAACTGTGCCAGACGCCCCGCCAAACCGGTAATCGCCGACTCAGTCGCCGAACGGTCGTCTGTGTTGCGTGAAGTGAGTAGAGCCGATAGCGAAAAGGCCGCGACCAGAGCCGCGCCTAAAACAGTCGCCAAACCGCGCGCCGCCAGACGCACATCCTGCCCCGGTATCGGAGCAGCAATCCGTCCATCAGCCCCCTCATTCAATTCGGCGCGATGGTCGAGCGCGAACAAAGTCGTAGCCGACAAAGTCCACATCAAAAAGTACAGCACGACCTCGATGCCCTTATGCACCGGAATCAACAGCAGCAAAACCGAAAACGAGGGTACCGTCGCCAACGTGGCGTCTTTGTCGGAAATCAACGCGAATGAGCGAAAAGCCGCAAATAACAGGAACACCTGCATTAACAAACCGAGCGAACCTTCGGCCCCAAAACGCAACCAGAAGTTCTGCGAAGCCATGCCACTCATCATCAGACCAAATAGATCCGACATGGAGATAAGCGTCCAAATCGCGGAACTCACGAAAAACAGAATGACGGTGAAGGTATTCCAGAGCGGGCGTGACAACGAAAATCCCGCGATCCGCATCCCATGAAGACGCAAATATAGCGAAACCGGCACTCCCAGCAGTGAAATCACGACGATGGCAACCGCGAAATCGGTTCGCACCACGAGCTGCGCCCCCGCCGCCGCGATACATGTCACAAAAGTCGCGCAGATATAGCGGAGGAGGAGTTCGACGCTCCATCGTTCTGTTCGAGTGGACATAAGAATTACACAGGCTCCAACAGCGCCATAAGCGCCCGCTCCAGCACAACCGACGAAGGTTCACCTTCGCCCAGTAGCACTGTCACTACGCGCACACCGAGCGCACGCAGCGCCTTCTCTTGATCTTCATACGCAGAAGCGGGCGCTTTGCCATGCTTGGCGAAACGCAGAGTGGGATGAGGACGCAACTCGCACAGAGCGACAACGGGCGAATCGCCACGCGCCACCAACCCCGACACGCCTTCCACTAAATCGCGTTGCAAAGAGGAAGACACCAGAAACATCTGCCCGCTGGCCACCTCATTGAGTCCCTGAACACGCATCAAAGTCTCTGTGAGCGGACGGGTTCTTTCGGGTTGGACTTTTGCCAGCGCTTCCAGCGCCACGCGAGAAAGCAAGCCATCCTGGCCAGCCGCGCTCATCTGTTCTTCGATGTTCCCCAGAACCATCAGGCTCACTGGCGTTCGCCGAGCATCAATGGCAACCAGTAACGATGTCACGAGCGACAACTCCTCTTCGGTGGGTGTCTGCGTACCGCGTGTGGGTGTGGCAGCTAAAGCACCGTCCCATATGACCAGTGCAGCATCGCGTCCGTTGCGCTCGAATTCGCGCACCGAAAGTTCGCCAGTGCGAGCCGTCGTAGCCCAGTGGACATGACGCCAATCGTCGCCGGGAACATAAGCCCTCACACCACGTAAATCGTCGCCACTGCCCAACCGCGACATCGAAAGCGGCCCCTCGCGCCCGCCCACGCCGCGCACAAAATCGTGTTGCGCCGCGAGCGGCAACACAGCGGGCGCCACCACGACTTGAAGCGGGTTATCTGGCAAAGAAATTCGTTTGGCAGCCCGAAACAGCCCCAACACGTCCGAACCAATTAAACGCGCGCCTTCGAGCGTATAAACACCGCGCGGCAAAAAATCGAGCGCAACGGGCGCATCCAGTTTCGCTCCGGCGGGAAGCGCTTCAATCAAAATGCGCGACGTAATCAACGACTTCTTTTTGCCGCGCGGCCCATGTCCCAGCTCATCATGACGGCGCAGACGCAGTTCCAACGTTAGTCCGGTCTTATTCAGCGATCCGGTATTCCCCAACGCTGCTTCCCATATCGGTGGGGCTTTGTTGCCTTCGACTTCGCCGCGCGTATAACCAGCCGAGCGGCGCTCACGCAGAACGCAGGTTGTACCTGTCAGCGAAAGCAGCGCGATACCCAAACACGCCGCCCACAAGCCAACCGCAAGCCAAACCAGCACGTAGTAAAAACTAGGTAGTGAGTTGACAACAGCAACCAGATAAAAACACAGCGCCACCACGCCCAGTAGGGTCGCGCGTTGAGTGAGCCTCATCAGACAAATTAAGGGGTCAGCGAACTTTAACGGACTTCGCGCGCCAGATCGCGCTTCATTTCTCGGTCAGCGATAGCGCGGCGCTTATCATGAGTAGCGCGGCCTTTCGCCAAACCAATTTCCAGTTTGGCACGTCCTTCAGAAAAATACAGCTTGAGTGGGATAAGGGTGTAGCCTTTTTGCGCGCTTTGCCCAATGAGCTTGTTAATTTGCGCGCGATGCAGCAGCAATTTGCGCTTGCGCCGCGAATCCACATTGTTATAGGTCGCGGGTTTATAGGGGGGAATATACATTCCATAAATCCACGCTTCCGAGGTGCCACTGCGGCCTGTATCAATCGAAGCATAAGCTTCGGCGATCTGCGCGCCACCAGTGCGCAAACTCTTCACTTCACTTCCGGTTAAAACGAGGCCCGCTTCCAGCGAGTCGGCAATCTCATAATCGTGCCGCGCGCGTCGATTGGCCGCCACCGTTTCATTACCCAACAACTTAGGGAGTTTCTTTTTCATTTCAGTGGTTAGTTTCTAGTTGCTAGTGGTTAGTTTGTGGGCCGCTTCTAACAACTAAAAACTAACCACGTTTCTAACTGTTAAATACCTTCACCCGATTCGCCCGACTCACCCGTCGAAATGTCGGCGGACAAATCGCCATCCAGGTCGCCACCGGCAAGAGCGGCTACTGCCAGATCGCCGTCGCCCAAAAGCGCCGGGTCCATAGCTGCATCCACCGAATCGTCGGCATCCTCGCGCGAAGCAGCAGCGGCAGCTTCGGCTGCCATACGTGCGTGCGCTTCTTGTGCCGCCAAAATGGCAGCTTTGGGTTTGATTGTCGCCGAGTTGATGATAGGAGCTGGCTGGAACCGGGTTTCGGGCTTCGGTTCGAATTTTTTGCCGCGCTTAAGACCGGGCAAAACCATGTCGATCATCGCCATCGCCAATTTGGCGCCTTCGGTTTCCTCGATTTTACGCTGGCGCTCCAAAGCGGGAACAGCGCGCTTGTCGCCCAGACGGCCAAGCGATTCGACAACGCCGCGTCGCACACCCTCGCGTGGGTCGCGCAGTGTTTTGATGAGCGGCATAACCGCGTCCAATTCGCCGATGTCGCCCAAAGCCAGAGCCGCATGATAGCGCACGCTCCATTCCGAATCCTTCAGCGCCTCGCAAAGCGGAGCAACCGAAGTCTTCGATTTGAGCTTGCCAAGTCCCTGTGCAGCGGCCAGACGAACAACCCAGTCGGGGTCGGCCAATGCCGTCGTCAACGGAGCAATCGAGGCTTTGCCACCGATACCAGCAACAGCCTTAACCGCTGAGTAACGAACATCCTGCACCTTGTCTTCCAACAACGCTTGCAGCGACTCCGCCACCTTCGCATCGCCGATTTCGCCAAGTGCCAGAGCCGCGTAACGACGAACGCGCACGTTGTCGTCTTTGAGCGCCAACACAAGCGCATCGCTGGCCCGCTTCGACTTCAACTGTCCAAGTGCTTCGGCAGCAGCCAAACGCACATTATGGTTGGGATGCACGAGCGCGCGGGTCAGCGCATCAACCGCTTCCTTCGGCGACTCTTTGCCGATTTCAACAAGGGCAACAGCTGCATCCTTGCGAACTTCGACCGAGGACGATTCCAAAATGTCGATCAACCCATCCACCGCGCGCTTGTCCTGAATCTGGCCCAAAGCCACAGCCGTTTGACGGATGAGGTCGATGTTGTCCGATGTCAAAAATGGCATCAGCACTGGCGTTGCGTCTTTGTGGCGCAACTCGCCCAAAGCGACGATCATGTGCTTTTGCACATCAAGGATTTCGTTGGGCAAACGCTCGATGAGCAGCGGAGCAATTTCCGTCTTGCCCACGCGACCCAACACTTCGGCGCTCCAACGGCGCACCGACTCTTCGGGCGAGTCGAGCGAAAGCAACAAAGGGGGTACGGCGGGTTCGCCGAGAAGAGAGAGTGCGTTTACAGCAGCACGCTGTACGTTTAAACTGGAGTCGCCCAGCGCAGCGACCAACGGATCGACGCACTTTTCGTCGCCTAACTCGCCTAAAGCCGTCGCCGATGCCATGCGGACTTGGAATGATGCTCCCGACGATAAGGCTTTGGAGAGTGGCTTAATAGCCACATGGCCCAGACGGACAATCTCATCAATAATGGGGCGTTGAGTGGTCTCGCTTTTGCCGTCGAGATCCTGCAATAACTCGGCGACACGCGCTTCTTTGGCTGAAGCTGTCATAATTTTCGATGGCCAACCACCAGAAGAGGACAGTGTCTTCTCCGGCGCGGGCTTCTTGTAGACCCGTAACTCAGGGGGTTCGTTCCCTTTTTTTACAAATCCCCAGCTCGAATTTACAATACAACCACGTAAATTCGCGACCCAATTCGACAGCTCATTGCATCCGATATTAAAATTTAAGTGCTTATTCCTTATAGGTTCGCAATCTCTCACCGATTATGTCACAAATGAGCGCGGCCTTAAGCAATACTAAGAAAGTTAAAAAGTGGGAACATATTTTTTTATGCCCCCCATGCTATTCTTAGTGGCGTAATCTTTGCTTTTTGATAACTTTTGACATGATGAATCGAGCCCTTGTCATTGAAGACGACGACGAAATGCGCGACCTGCTGACACAGGTCTTGGGCGAAAGCGGTTTCGAGGTCACCTCCGTCGAGGACGGAGAAAAAGGATTGGAAGTAGCCCGCGAGGACCAATTCGACATCATCCTTCTGGATGTTATGTTGCCTCAACGCAATGGCTTCGAAATTTGCCGCAGTTTGCGCGAGCAAAATATTCTCACCCCTGTGTTGATACTAACGGCCCTCGATTCGGTTGACGATAAAATCCAGGGCCTCGACGCAGGCGCTGACGACTATTTAGGCAAACCTTTCGTTGTCCCCGAACTGTTGGCACGTTCGCGCGCATTGCTGCGCCGCGCCAGCTACAACAGCGGAGCCGCACGGCTGCGCGTGGGCGACCTCGAACTCGACCCATTCACACGCCGCGCCACCCGCAAAGGCCAGCAAATCCGTTTTTCGGCAACCGAGTACACCCTGCTCGAATTGCTCATGAAAAACGCGGGCCGCGTCATGAGCCGCAAGGAACTTATGGAAGGAGTCTGGAACTACGATTTCGGTGGTCAGGACAACGTGTTGGAGGTCTACATCTCCTATCTGCGTCGCAAAATCGACCGTCCGTTCGATACCCCGCTTTTGAAAACCATTCGCGGTATCGGCTACAGCCTGATCGACCCTGCTGGCTCCTAACCAGTGCGCGCTCGGTTATCCCTGCGTGTCCGCTACGACGCGCCTGCACTCCAGTGCAGGCGCGTTTTGCGCATATTACCCCTGCCCTCTCTCGCCATAGAGTCGCAAAACCTGTCCATTTCTCCGCTTCCGACCTCTCATGACGAACACCTCGACCGTTTCGGAAACCGCGTCTTACAACTACGCCACGCCCGCATCGAAAGCGAATTTTCACTCGCACTCGATATTCAGGCTCCTGCCAATACTACTCTTCCGCCTCTGCAACGCTCTGGATTAGCCGACTGGAAACTGCCGTCGCGCGCCGTCACCTTCCCTCCTGAATTTATCCCGATTGCCCGTGAATTTCGCGCGCTACCTCTCACCAAACGCGCTGAAAAACTAAATACCTACGTCTTCGATTCCCTCCAATACATTTCGCAAACAACGCCACGCCCCCTCAATGCCACGGACATTTGGACACAAAAGCGCGGCACCTGCGCCGATTTCGCTCACGTGCTGTTGGCGCTAGGCCGCATGTCGGGACTTCCTGCCCGCTATGTCGCCGGATTTGGCCCTGCCCCCGGTGCTCTGCACGCCTGGGTCGAATTTGGAATCGAAGGCCACTGGCATGGCTTCGACCCCACCCACGGTAGGCGTGCCGAAGGCTTATATCTCCCCGTTGCCACAGGCCGCGACTTCTATGACTGTGCCCCTCACCAAGGCTCATTTCGAGGTGGCAGCGCCCATCTCACTCTCCACTGCGAACTGAAATAGACCGAATAAAAAACATAACGTTATGGCCTATACTCCGCGCATGTTCTCTCGGCGAGACTTTCTCAAGGCAACAGGCCAAACCTGCGTTGCCCTCGGCTGCGCCCCACTAATGACCGACTTGCTAACTCCTGCTTTTGCTGCCCCCTCTGGGAAAGATGCGCTCCGCTGTATCAACGTCATCAACTTCATCCGCGAAATCGAACCCCGCTTCAAGATGGACATGATGCTCCCTGTGCAGAAGCAAATGGAATTGCTGCTGGAACATAAGCTCCCCGCCACATGGCTATTGCAGTTCGACGCGCTGGTTTCTGGCCCCTTCGTCGAATTTCTCAAAACCCACATGGCCCCCAACCACGAAGTCGGTTTCTGGTTCGAGATGAACGAGAAGCACTGCAAAACCGCAGAAGTAGAGTGGCGAGGTCGTCCCGGCTACGAATGGGATCACATCCCCCACGTCGCATTCACCATCGGCTATACCGAGGCCGAACGAATCAAGTTAGCCGATACCGCCATGCGCGAATTCAAACGGGTATGGGGCCGCTATCCAAGTTCGGTGGCCAGTTGGAACCTCGATTCCTTCACTATGGCTCACCTCACCGAGCATTACGGCATCGACGCCTATGCCGTATGCCGCGACCAAATCGCCACCGATGGCTTCACCATCTGGGGCGCTCCCATCGCGGGCTACTACCCCAGCAAAGCCAATTGTTGGAGTCCCGCCCTTTCCAAAAGCAACCAAATCTCCACCCCAGTCTTTCGCATGTTAGGGCAAGACCCGGTCTATTACTATCAAAAAGAGTGGACGATACCAGGAGGCCGACGCCTCGGAGAACCCGATACGATGGAGCCAGTGTGGACATCGGGGCGCTCTCCCCACTTCATCGACGGCTTTCTGAATATGATCGCCGAAGCCCCCACACTGCGCTTCGCCTACGCCCAACTCGGACAGGAAAACACCTTCCCGTGGGACCAACAAAAGGACGGCTACCCCATCCAAATGAAAGCACTCGCTGAGCTTCGCGATAAAGGCGAGGTTCATGTCGAGACGATGGGCGATTCGGGCCGCAGGTTCAAACGCGCCTTCACCACCACCCCCGCTCAGGCTCAGGTACAGCTAGAAGACCCCTTCGGCAACACCGACCCCGCCCAAAAATCCGTCTGGTATCAAAGCCGCTTCTACCGCGCCAATCTCCACATCAAGGGCGATCTGCCGTTCCTGCGCGACCTGACCACATACAGCGACACCAACCCACAACCCTTTTTGAAACAGGCCACGCGCCTCCACGATGTCGAACAAAGAATGCCAGCCATCTTGGACGGCTACCATTGGAGCAAAAACCCCGGTTCCCGCACCGAAGAAGGAGCGGGCGGATATTTGACTGTGGCCGGAACTCGTCTGCGCCTTTCAGGAACACCTAAAATCACCGAATCAGGCTCTACTCTTACAGTAGAAATCCCAGTCGGCGGCGAAAAAGTGCTCTGCCTCCGCTTTGAGGAAAAAGAACTCTCCTGCTGGCTCACGCCCAAATCACCGGAGTTGCTCACCCTTTCCTTCGAATGGGATTCCACCAAGGCTCCACCAATAGAAGTTACACCTCAACAAGTCGCCTACAAAGCCCCTAACTTCGCCTACAAAGTCAGTATCGAAGACGCCACGGCAACCTCCACCCCCAACGGCTGGACTGCCACCGCCAAAAAACGCGAACTAACCCTCAATCTAGCCCAACCCAAATAATCAACATCTCTCCCCCCAAACTTTAGGGCTATGACCTGCCATGTCCGCGAGAGAGCGTGGCCAAAAGCCGGGGAGGGGCGCGAAACGGGAACTAAAAACTAATCACTAACGACTAAAAACTAATCCCCCACATCCACAATCGCCTTCACACAAGTCGCCCGATTCTCTAACACATATTCAAATGCCTCTGGCACTTGCTGAAGCGAAAACCGCTTCGAGATGAGCGGTTTCACGTCCACTTTCCCACTCGCTAAAAGCTGTACTCCGGTCGGAAAGGTGTTGTTGTAGCGAAAAATCGGGCGCAGCGTAATTTCGCGCACGATGAGGTCGTTCACGTTCACTTCAGCGCTATCCCCCGGCGGCATTCCGATCAGAACCACCACTCCCCCGGCTCGACACGCGCCAATCGCCGCTGAAAGCGCCGAAGGATGCCCCGCACATTCGATGCAGACATCGGCTCCCAGTCCTTCGGTCAACTCGTGCGCAACCGCTTTGAGTTCGTCAGCATCGCCCTCAATAACGCGCGTAGCCCCAATTTGCAGCGCCACTTCCAATCGCTCTTTCACTCGGTCAGAAATGATGATGTTAGTCGCCCCCGCCGCTTTGCAAGCCAACAGGTTCATCAACCCAATCGGTCCAGCCCCGGTGATAACGACGGTATCGCCCATCTTGACGGGCGCCACACGCGCGGCATATATCCCCGTCGAAAGCGGCTCGATCATCGCTCCTTCTTCGAGCGAAACGTTATCCGGCAACTTAAAGCAAAAATCCGCTTTATGGTTAACGAATGAGCAAAACGAGCCATCATCGGGTGGCGTCGCGAAGAAGAAAATATCCGGGCACAAATTGTATTGCCCACGCTTCATGTAAAAATGCGAGGCGGCAGTCGAAAGTCGCGGCACGCCCGGCTCAATCGCCACACGGTCGCCTTCTTTCAGATGCGAAACTCCCTCGCCCACCGCCACCACAGTTCCGGCGCACTCATGCCCCAAAATCATCGGCTTCTCGACCACGAAATCGCCGATTCGCCCATGCTCGAAATAGTGGACATCCGAGCCACAAATACCAACTTTGCCTATGCGAACCTGAACTTCGCCGCGTGCGGGCGAAGCGGGAACGGGCACCTGGTCAACGCGCAAATCGCGCACGCCGTGCAACACGGCAGCGGGCATGGTGTTTGTCATGAGAATCGCTCTGCCAGTTTGGCCGCTTTTCCCTGAACCGTAGAGTCCCCACGGACAGGAATTTCATCACACGCTCCGAACCTTCTTTTCCAAGATTATCCCCCAATACTGATAAACTTAATTCCATTAATGGGCCTCTTCCCTCGCCCAACACTACTTAAAAAAGCGCCTTCCAGTGCAAGTCACCCGAAAACTTGCTCAATCAATCCACTGACTAATTTTAAACACCTAAACCCACACAAACCGCCCAATTAATCAATTTGAAAGCTTGATTAATCCCTCAAAATAATTAATTGCTCGCCAATTTCCGGCTATTTGCCCGCTATTCAATCTTTGCCTCGCCACGACATGAAACGCGCACTCTTTTCCTATGGAACTTGACCGTTTACTCGAAATCATGGCTTCCAAGGGCAGCCCCCAGGCGCACCTCGTTTCCGGTCAAGCCCTCTACATTTGGAGCGATAGCGGCTGGCAGCAATCCGGCATCCCGCTGGCCCCCGGTCGCCTCAACCGGATGTTGTCCCTCGCCGCACCCTCCGATGTCCGCTCCGTCATCCACGACCAAAACGCGCGCTACTACTTCGAGGCACTGGGGCC
This sequence comes from bacterium, assembly GCA_004172935.1. Lineage (GTDB taxonomy): Bacteria > Armatimonadota > Abditibacteriia > Abditibacteriales > Abditibacteriaceae > Abditibacterium. The sequence continues at coordinate 65,410 of SDZD01000009.1, forward strand.
AGCGGGCCGCTACCGTGTCAACGTCGAGGCAATCGCGGGCCAGCGCTCCGTTTTCGTTACTCTTCTTGATGGCTATGGTGCCCCACTGCGCCCCGTTGACACGACCGACACAGTCATTGCCCCCCTCTTCGAAGACGATGAGGATGACGAATGGGTGCAAGCCGCCGCTATCAACGAGTGGTTCTACGCCCACGCGGGGCACACAATGGGGCCACATTCCTTCGAGCAGATGGCTTCCCTCCTCAAATCGGGCGCCCTTCCCGGCGAAACCCCGGTCTTCGATTCGCGTGTTGGCGACTGGCAACCAGCCAAATTCTCCGATCTAGGGCGCCTCTATCCACCCGAAAAAAAGACCGAATGGGTGTCCCCTTCAGTTTCGGACTGGCAGCCTCCCACTAAAATCGAGATTCAAGCCGAGAAAATTTTGGTCGGCACTCTATCAATGGGCGGCATTGCAGTCGTCCTCGCCCTGATAGGCTGGATTACTATCGCCCAGGTACGAGGCTCTAATCGCGCTTTCGACTACTCGACGCAAGCCATAACCGCCGCCGAACAGCTCAGCATAGGCACACCTTCCGGCGCTATCCACAATATCCGCTTGCAACGCAGCGACGCCGAACCCGATGTCTACTCAGGCAAGGCCCAATACAGCAACAACTATCTCGCCGATGTGCGAATAGAAGCCGACAAACGCGATTTCTGGTCGAAGCCCACCGATTGGCGCTTAGTGGTTCAACCCCACGACTTTTCCACCGAATTGGAGCCGCTAGTCCAAGATCGCATGAACCAACAATACATCGCCACCGGGAATAATTTTCGCATTGACGATGTTTCTCTTTTTCATGGCGACCACAACCTCTACTCTGGCAGTTGCCACTGGGACGACGACACCACAGGCGCCGTTTACACCGAGATAACTGCCTTCAACAGCGACGGCGAAATCTCCGAATGGAAATTGACCGTCGATCCTAATTGAAGCGTGCTTGTTGAACCCTATGCGCTGAGGTCTTCATACTCGCGCCAGCTATATGATCCCTTTAATTGCCGAAAAAGACATCTCGCTTGCGCGTTTGCAATCCGTCTTCGAGTCGGCGTTTGTGGAAAATGACGTGGACGAGGACGGCGACCTTTACATTCGCACCGAAAACGGCACCAAAATCTTCGTGTCACTCGACGAGCGCAACAAACTCGTCCGCTTCACTGCCCTCTATGGTTTAAAAGAGGATGCCTCCGAATCGGACAGAATCGCTCTCGCCAATACACTGAACGACAACATCGTTTTCGTGCGCTTTTCCGCAACAACGCGCAACTCGCTCGTATGCGACTATTACTTGCCCTACAACGGCGCGGCTTCGCCGCTCCATGTCGTAACGGTGACGCGACTCTTCAATCGCATCATCGCTTCCTCGCTCGGCGAATATGACACCGCCGACATCTTGCTTTGACTTCGCTTCCATTTGACCCCGCCGACTACGCCGAGGCCCGCTCCACGCTCGGCTCGCTCGGCGCACAACCCAATAAATCGCTCGGCCAGAACTTCCTGCTCGACAAAGATGCCCTCGACGCTATCTGCGACGCGGCAGGACTCCAACCAACCGACTCCGTGCTGGAAATCGGCCCTGGCCTCGGCGCGCTCACGGTTCGCCTTCTGGCGCGCGCGCAGCATGTCACGGCCATCGAGAAAGACACCAAGTTCGCCTCATTCCTCACCAAAAAACTCAAGAGAGAAGGCTTCAAACTCGTTGGCGCCGATGCCCTCGAAGTGACTTGGGACACGCTTGGCTTACCACAGGAAAACGTCAAAATCGTCGCGAACCTGCCCTACTCGATTTCCAAGCCAGTGCTGCGCCGCATCATCGAGGAGTGGCGCGAACATCTCACCAGTGCCACCGTTTTAGTCCAACGCGAAGTCGCCTTCCGCCTCACTGCGGCGCCTAACACCGAACACTACGGCCCGATGTCGATTATGGCTCAACTCTACACGCGCGCCAACATGGTCTTCGACATCGCCCCTGAAGCCTTTCTGCCAGCGCCCAAAGTTGTCTCAACGGTCGTCCACTTCGAGATGCTGCCCGCCCCGTCGATTGAACTTGCCAGCGAAACACGCTTCTGGACGACGGTACGAGCCGCCTTCGGCCAGCGCCGTAAAAATTTAGGCAACACGCTCAAACCACTGGCCCCACGCGAAAAACTGGCTCAGATATTTGAGCAAACTTCAATCGACCCGAAACGGCGAGGCGAAACGCTTTCTATCCAAGAGTTCGAATTATTGGCAAGAGCGATCTGGAGCGATTAAACCCTACTCGTTTAATTCAACCTCCTCGCCATGAACCAGCAAGCGCTCAATTTACCTTTGGGCCTACAGCTCGAAACGCCGCGCCTCCTGCTGTGCGCGCCCCGCGAAAACGAAGAAATCGGCCCTGAACTCAACGCTATCGTGTGTGCCTCGTGGAACGAACTACGTGAGTGGATGCCCTGGGCCAAGATGCTCCCCACTCAAGAAGACTCCATCATGAGCGCCCGCCAAGCCTTGTGGAAGTGGAGTAACCATAGCGAGTTCGATTTCACTTTGCGCCTTCGCCGCACCCGTCAAATCGTCGGCAAATGCGGCTTGCATACCCTCGAAACCAACGTCGGACGCGCCGAAATCGGCTACTGGCTCGATTCGCGCGTGCAGGGACAGGGCCTCATGACCGAAGCAGTCACTCGCATGGTTTCGTTCGCCGACGCCCTCGGCTTCCAGCGCCTGGAAATCCGTTGCGATGCCCGCAACGCCCGTTCTATCGCCATCGCCCGTCGCCTCGGCTTCGAACACGAGGGCACCATGCGCCGCGTCCGCTTCGACAACCAAAATCGTCTGTGCGACATGGCCATCTGGGCGCGTCTCCGCTGATACTTCACCGCAAAACTGAACACTCTACGCAGCTCTTATGGCCATCTTTCGCGCGCGGTCAAGCGCCAAAATCAATCTCTCGCTCGATATTCTCGAACGCTTGCCCAACGGCTACCATACCCTGAGTTCTCTGGTTCACCCAGTCGGATTATGGGATGAACTGGAACTCGAATTTCACGATACCAATCCTCAAATCGTTTTTCACTGCGACAACGAACAACTTCAAAGCGACGACAACCTGTGCGTGCGTGCCTTCAAAGCATGGCGCGACGCCACAGGCTTTGAGGGCGGTGCCTCCATTCGGCTCAAAAAGAACATTCCCTTTGGCGCGGGACTTGGCGGTGGCTCTGGCAACGCAGCAGCAGTGCTTCAGATGGCCAATGCGGGGGCACTCCATATTAGCGAAGACGAACTGCTGCCAATTGCCGCCAAACTCGGCGCCGATGTGCCGCTCTTTCTGCAACCGACTCCGGTATTGATGGAAGGCATTGGCGAGCAATTAACTTTGGTAAATCCGCTCGAAGGTTGGGTTGTACTGCTTAAGCCACATGAGGGATTCGCCACCCCCGCCATTTACCGCGCATGGGACGAGGGGCAACTGCAAAGCCACAATGGGACACAGGCTCTACTCAAAGTGTGGGAACAAGGCGAAGTCGCAACGGTCGCGCCACTGCTAACCAACGACCTCGAACGCGCGGCGAAATTGGTATCGCCACTACCGGGGCGCTGCATCGAACTACTTGACGAAGCAGGGGGCCTCGGAGCGCGCCTCAGCGGCTCAGGATCTGCATGTTTTGCATTGTGTTCGAGTGTTGTAGAAGCACGCGAAGTCCAAAGTAAAATCGAACTTGAATTGGCTAAAGACGTGCTTCTAGAAGGTGCCACGACTTTCGTTGCTCCACTGGTTGCACGGGGCGTGGAACTACTGCCTTAAGAAGTTCAGAAGATGCCTTTTATTGCCTCCGAAGCCATCTCGTTCGATTCAACCACCGTATTAACGGCGTTCGTTTCGTTCGCATTGAGTGTGGGCGCAGCAGCGCTCGCCATTCGACTCTACTCACTGTTGCGAACCGGCCAGATGGGCGCTTCATGGCGCGTCCTCATCATCGCCTCAGTGCTGTTTGCTCTGCTTCAAGCCACTCGATTGGCTGAAGTCGTTTCCCCCTCAGTCCACGCCCTACGCTTCTCCTCGTTCGTAGAGGTGGTCTTTATCCTCGCCCTCGCTTACGCCTTCTGGCTGCAGAAGCAAGTCTTCGAAGAGCATATCCACCGTCATCCGCAGCAAATTGAAGAAGAGGAAGAAGAATCCGACCTCGAACCCGATGCGCTCTCGACCTACGAGCGCTATTCTTGACCGCTGTTTGTGGTTGAGCGATACTTTCCCCAATGATCTTCGTCTTGCAACGAATACCTACGCCCGCTCCGACATTATGCGGGCGAAAGCCTCACCGGTTGTGAGGGACTGTCTTATAAACAGTTGCAAGGCGGGTTCGACTCCCGTTTCGCCTATATGAACCGCTGGCTTCATGCAGGCAACCCCAATTTCTCCAATTTGTAATAGCGCGCTATGCTGTGTGCGTGCCTTCTGCATTCGACGCTCTGTGCGGTGCCATTTTATCGGCGGGTATCCGCCAATGGGTGAGAATATGCGGGCGCGCGACAAGCGCACAACACTCGCCCTGGCTCGATTCCCCTTTTGGTTCGCGCGGTGCCATTGGCGCCCAGTTTTACCTTCCTCTCGCCAAGCACGAAAATTTAAGCGTGCGTGAGGATGCCGATGGCGGACTTCTGGAAAGTTTCGACGCACTACGCGGTCCTAATTTCGATCCCGACAAAGTTCATCCCCTCATCCGCGAATTTTACGAACATACCTCACGCTTCGAATTTGATGTTTGGAGCGAAGCCTCTCCAATACCTAGCCTGTTTTTGTGGATGTTGACACGCTTCGTCTCGCAGAGCATGGATCAACTCAACTTCCCGGTCTCTTCTCTGGAACTGGCTCATGGCATGAAATCGGGCGTCGTTACTCTGCACCGCGCCGATAACACACGCGCCTATACCGTCTGGTTACGCCAACTCAACGCATCGGGGCGCATGATTTACACCGAATTCTGCGGCATTGGACAGCCACCTCTGGCACAAGGCCCCTGCCTGAAAGTGTCATTTCCGCTTCCACACGGCAGTTCGACGGTGTTTCTTCGCCCTATCAACGAACAAAACGGCGCCTTTCGCATCGAATCACAGGGACAGAAATTTGGCGATAGCGGTTTTTACCGTATGGTTGCCAGTGGAGGTAAAAAGCACTGGGACGTGCGTTATCTCGCCTCACTCCACGAGAAACTTCATCTGTATGTCGATGCCAAGGGCGTCCTGCGCACCGACCATAGTATCTCGTTCATGGGCCTAACTATTTTGCGTCTGCACTACCGTATGGCGCGTACTTCGTGAACTGCCACCATCCGTTTAGCACACTGTTCCAGCAATCAATGAACCCTATTCGCTGTGCCGCGATTCTGGCGGGTGGCCTCTCGACTCGTATGGGCCGCGACAAAGCCCTGCTAGAAATCGACGGGGAGCCACTGGTGCGCCGTAGCGCGCGTACTCTGCAAACACTTTTCGAGCGCGTCATCGTCATTACCAACCGCGAAGAGGTTGCACGCGCCGCTCACCTGCCCTCTGTGCCCGATGCCCACTCGAACAAAGGGCCGCTCGTCGGAATTGAGGCGGCGCTCTCGCACTTTGGCGAACCGACCTTCCTGGTCGCCTGCGACCTGCCCTATCTCAATACCGACCTGATTCGTTTCCAGTGCCAGCAATGGGAAGAAAACCTTGATGCGCTCGTGCCAGTGAGCGACGATGGCCTGGAACCACTGCACGCCATTTGGGCGCCCTCGTGCTTACCCATGATACGCCCATCGCTCGAACAAGAACGGCCCCCCTCGCTACGCCGCGTGTTAGGGAGCCTGAACGTGAAGGTACTTGAAACAAAAGAAGCGCGCCGTTTCGACGCGCAACTCCGCTGTTTTGAAAATTGGAACACTCCCGAAGATGTCGCGCTTTAGGCTTCGACTTTGGCGCTATAACCTTCTTCTTCGACGGCCTCAATTAAATCTTCGACGCGATAGTTATCGCCCTCGACTTCGGCCCGCTTCGAATTGAGATCGACCATAGCCCGATCCACGCCATCAATGCTCTGTAGAGCCATCGCCACAAAGCGCACACACGCCTCACAACTCATTCCCTCTATCTGCAAGTTAGTTTTCATCGCTTTTCAGTGTGGCACTTTCCTCAGCAACGACTGCATATCGCCCAGGCAAAAAGCCCCGCCAACGATGAAGTTAGCGGGGCGATGGATCAATGTATACAGCCTTATGGAAAGCCAATAACTCAACTAATCTGCGTTTTCAGGGTTGGACGCGGGCGTATAAGCGACAAAAATTTCGGGCATACGCGCCGATTTACGCGCGATGTAGAGCGCGGCATCGGCATCTTCCAACAAGCCCGCCAGAGCCTCGCGCGTGGAAAGCGCCGACTCGCCCGACTCTTCCGATTCCGAGATGAATTCAGCATCCCGGTTGCGAAACGTTGTGCCCTGGTTGAACTGTGCTTCCCCAATCGAAACCGTCACCGGAATTTCGGTATCTCCATACATCCACTTGTGTTCGCGCAATGCGTTTTGCAACTTCTCGCGCGCCCCAGTGGCTCCTTCCAAATCGGTTTCGGGAAGCATAACGGCGAATTTGGCATCGGCGAAGCGCGCCACCCAGTCGGAATCGCGCGTCCACTGCCCGATGATGTTCGCTGCCGAACGCAACACCTGTTCGCCAGCCGAATCGCCGATATTCAAACAAATCAACTTGAAGTGATTCACTTCGAGCATCAAACACGACAGCGGATGACCATAGCGGCGCGCACGCGAGCATTCGCGCTGTGCCTGTTGGAAGAAGAAGCGACGGCTCATCACTCCGGTCAAATCATCGACGCGCGTCTGGCGGCGCAGCGTCTCGCGCAAGTCGATGGCTTCGGCCCGTGAACGGAACAATTGCGCTCCGGCTTCGAGTCGAGCGGCCACTTCGAAGCGCGGCGCATTGCTGGCAAGAAACTCGTCCACACCTTCGACGCGAAGAGCCTGAGTGGCATCTTCGCGCGCTTTGGTATCGTGGACAGCCACGACCGAGGCTCCTTTGGTGGGTTCCTCGCTCCGCACACGGCGCAGCAATGCAGCGGCATGGGCATTTGTCGCATCCAACAACACAACTTCGGGGGCGATGCCATCAATCAAAGTGGGTTCGGTTGCGAACGCAACACGATGCCCCGACTCGATGGCTAAAGTACCAACGCGGTTGAGTGCCCCCGCGTTTCCGCGTGAGCGGGGGCCACCATTCAGACTGCCGCCATCGACTTCCAACACAAGAACTCGCGGCGCAGGACGCTGCGATAACGGAAATTCATCAAATTCAACCATAAAATTTTACTGTTATCCTTGTGGTAGTCCTTTCAGCGACACACGTCAGGCAGTCTATACTCCCTACCACGTTTTGCTCGCGCTTTTCTATGAAGGCGCGAATTAGAATTGAAGAGCGGGTATGGCGAAATGGCAGACGCGCCAGTCTTAGGAACTGGTTTCTGGGGGTTCGAGTCCCTCTACCCGCATTTCCTTCCTCCCCCAAACCAACCCCTATTCGAAAATAACGTCTGGTAGCACCACATCATGAGGTGCTGCAGCACGCAATTCAGCGGCCTGATTCTCTGGTAACGCATCATTTAAGAATGTTCCGGTGCCTGTTTCAATCGAAGCGCGATATTTCAGCTTCTCAGGGCTACGCTGCAACGGATACAACTCGACGTGAAAACGGAAGCGTTCGGCGCCAACCTGTTTGCTTAGTTGCTGCATCAGCATCAGTGTTGGGAAACCATAAACCGCCTCTTTGCCCCACAAATTCTCATAACGCTGCGCGACATTTTGCATGATACCCGCCAGTTCGCGACGTTCTTGCGTCGTCATTTCCAGCAAAGAACTCACGCCATCACGCTTAGCCCAGATGTGAACTTCGTAGGGATAGCGCGCATAGAATGGCATGGCGGCCAGAAATCCATCGGTTTCGGCGATGATACGGCTACCGTCCCTCAACTCTTTCTCGACGACCTGATTCCACAACCCGCCATTCTTGTCTCCGAACAACTGAGTCTGCTCCCATTGCCTTTGCAGGTAGGGCGGCAAAAACGGAAAAGCGTAAATCTGACCATGTGGGTGGTCGAGCGTCATGCCCGCCTCACGGCCTTTATTCTCGAAAATCGAAACGAACTCGACTTCCGGCAGCGCAATGTGCTGCGAGTAACGGTCGCGCCACGCTTCGACCAGAGCATAAACATCGCTCAAAGACATCCACGCGAATCGGCCATCGTGGTCTTGAGAATACACAACCATGTCGGCGCGTCCACGTGCCGGAACCGTCAGTTCGAAGGCTTCGCGTGGGTCGGGAATGGTAACGTCGCCGGGGACATAAGAAAGTGAGGGCGAACGATTCTCAAAGATGGCGATTTGGTAGTTGAGTGGCAGTTCCAGAATGCCGGGGCAAAGAGGGCAGGCATCACGCGACGGAAGCTGCACGCGATTCATGCGGTGCGCTGCGTATACAGTCCATTCACCGCGCGTTGGGTTCCAGCGCATCTCGCTGGCCTTTTCCAAAATGCGCGGGTCTGTTGGTGGATGTTGCTGCGCGGCGCTCTGGTGCAATTGGAGAAACGGCGGCGTCTGACCATGAGCCGCGTAATCGTAATAGGACAAAATACGCCCGTCGTCCATACGAACATCGGTTTTTTGGAGCTTATACGGTGTGGGATTCATCATGCGGCAGTTTAGGAGCCACAAACAACAACGGGACGCGAAATTCGCGTCCCGTTGAGGAAGGTTGCTGTTTAAAGCGAGACTTTTACGAAGTTTCGTCGCGCGAGTCGGCGTGTTCTACAGCCGCCTGATGACGCTCCGCTGCTGTCACGTCGAACAAGTCCTGTCGCAATCCCAATAGTGGCAACAGGTCGTTACCGGAACCGTAAGAACCCAACCACGCGATTTCGACATCCCCAGCGCCGCTGGCGCGCAGGAAATCGACTACGTCACGCTGCAAGTCGGGAACGTAGCAGCGCAAAACTTCGACTTCGCCCGCACCAGCGAGTGCATTGGGTTCGATTTTTACTTCGACGCCCGCAGGAATCAGCAACGACTCGCCGCGCTTGGCGAAGGCGACTTCGCCATTGCCAGTGAAGTTGGCAGCTCCGCTAATGACCGTGAAGGTATTAAAGCGGTTCTGCTTGTCGTGGAAATCGGTGTTGCCGCGAATCTTCAAGCGCTCCAGCACGAAATACTTGCAAGCGCAGCAAAAAGCGCGCTCGTCGTCGTCTTCCTGTAGCACAACTTCGCGGGTCTGTTCTTGAATGCCATCTTCGTACAAAGCGTGTTCGACGGCGAGCGACTTGTGGCGAATAGCATCGGCTGGCGAGACGATGCCCGCTTCCACGAAGCCAGCCCAGTCCCAACCGAATCCGGCGTCCGAGTTCTGCTGAATTTCGAAAGCGAGGTTTCCTGCATCCAGACCATGCAAACGACCGGGGGGGACGAAGTAGGTATCTCCGGTGCGTGTCGGGATTTTCTTCATGACACCATCGTAGGGGTTGCCCTCCTCAATCGACGCCTGGAACTCGGCTCCGCCAACGCCCGGCAAAGTGCCGACGTAAGCCGCAGCGCCCGAATCGGCGCGCACGATGTACCACGCCTCACTTTTGCCGGTATCGCCAAGACCGATCAATTTCGCGGTCTCGTCGTCGGGGTGCATGTGGGCGGGCAAACGCTTGTCGCAATCGAGGAACTTGAGCAACAGTGGGAAGTAATCGCCGTAGCGATCCCACACTTCGCCGCCGACGAGTTCCTGTTGGTACTCGACCATCAGGTCGCGCAAAGTCTTTCCGGCGAGAGGGCCGTTGATAACAATCGACTGTTCTTCGCCATGATCGGCAATCTCCCAGGTTTCGGCGATAGTACGGTCACGCGGCACATCAATTTCCAGAACTTCGGCAAAGCGATGTCCGCCATAAGGGTAGAACTTCAAAAACGGTTTGAAACGCAAGGGATATAGCATCGGAATAAGTGTGGCGAAAAGCGGCGGATTGGCGCGCAACTTCGCAAGAATTTTACGGGCGCACTTCTAATAAAACTCCCGCGAACCGTAAAGTTCGCGGGAGTTGACTGGCTGTTATTTATGCTGCCGAAAATTTAGCGTCGGGGCCGAATCCTTCCATCTGGGCGCGCCCGTTTGTGGCGAGGTGGCGCAGGATATGGAAACAGTCCTCGACTTTCTCGCTGGCACCAATGGCTTTGGCGAGGTCTTCGGCGCTTCCCGACGTTTCGACCAGCGCCTGCAACAGGTGGGTCTGCATGTCGATGATGCTTTGCGCGGCCTTCTTACCGGCCTCGACTCCCGGTTGGTGGTAGGCGTTGATGTTGACCAGAAAACCGTACAGGCCCACGGCGCGCTCGAATAGTGCGATGAGCATTCCCACGGTTTTCTCCTCGACGCGCTCGATGCTGACGGTGATGGAGCCGCGTCCGCCCTCGTAGAGCGCCTTACGGGTGCCATACAGGAATCCCGACAGGTAATCACCCGTCGTCACGCCCGGCTCGACTTCGAGGCGAGGGCTGCTGCGTGCCTTGAGGACTTCGATGAAAACGACGAAGAAATTGGAGACACCATCGCGCAACTGCTGGACATAGGCGTGCTGGTCGGTGGATCCCTTGTTGCCGTAGACCGCGATGCCCTGGTGAACGACTTCGCCTTTGAGGTCTTTCTCTTTACCAAGCGACTCCATTACCAATTGTTGCAGGTAGCGGGCGAACAGTTCGAGGCGATCTTTATAGGGCAAAACCACCATGTCTTTTTCGCCCTTGCCGTTGGTTTCAAAGTGCCATGTGGCGGCCAATAGTGCGGCGGGGTTGCTCATGGTCTCGTGGCGACGGGTGAGAGCATCCATTGCTTTGGCCCCTTCCAGAATCGCACGAATATCGAAGCCCTGCAAAGCGGCTGGAAGCAAACCCACAGCGCTCAGTTCCGAGGTGCGCCCACCAATCCAATCAAACATCGGGAAGCGAGCAATCCAACGCTCGGCAGAAGCAACTTTGTCGAGTTGGCTTCCCGACTCGGTGATGGCGACGGCGTGGCGCCCGAAATCTAGGCCAGCCTCATGGAAGGCAGCCTGAGTTTCGAGCATACCGTTGCGCGTTTCTTTGGTGCCGCCCGACTTGGAGATGACTATGACGAGGGTTTCTTTCAATCGCTCGCCGATGCGCAAAAGAGTGCGGTCAATGCCATCGGGGTCGGTGTTGTCGAAGAACGAGACCGTCATTTTGTCTCGCCCCGGCCAACTGAGAGCGTTAGTAACGAACTGCGGACCAAGGGCACTGCCTCCGATACCAATGAGCAACAGATTGCGGAATTTGCCGCCATCCTGCGCCATCGTGTCGCCCTTATGAACAGAAGAAGCGAAGGCTTCGATGTCGGTTAGAACCTTCTCGATCTGCTCGCCTAAATCGCCGGGAGCCAAAGTGGAGTCGCGTAGCCAATAGTGGCCGACCATGCGGTTCTCGTCGGGGTTAGCGATTTCGCCCGCTTCGAGGGCATCCATACTGGCGTAGGCGCTTTGCAGTTTTGGCTCGAACGAGGCAAAAAAATCGTCTGGAAACTCGATACGCGAAATATCGAGCGAGAAACCCAGTTCAGAATCAAAAAACGAAGTCGCTTTGTAGCGATCCCACAGGAGAATTGGATTTTGCATCGCGCTAAAGTGTGCGGTTTCAGGGCCGCTTGTCCGAGGGCAACACATTCTTAATCGCCCGAACTCACATCATTTCTGTAACGAACTATTTCCATTCCAAACTACGCCTTACTTTCTGGGTATTTACCCGATTAAGAAAGCGCACCCCACAGAGCGCTATCGTCGTCGCCCTGTGCGGCGAAAACCGCGAAGGCAGCATGAGGGGGCCACATCGCCTTCAAGTAAGGTTCGAGGCGGGGCCACAATAGCATCCATGCTTCGCGCACAATGGGGCCGCTTATACACGCCGGGGCGCCGTTGAGCATCGTCACGGCGTTGCAGATGCCCTGAGCCAGACGGGCACAAAATTCGTCGCACAGCGACTGGGCGGCGAAGTTATCGGGCGCCATCGTGAACAAGCGCGCCGAAGAGTGGCCGCCCAAACCATAGGACTGGGCGCGACCTTCAAGCGCCTCGTCGGAGCAGTAGGCGTTGAGACTACCGCGCCTGCCCCACCCATCCATAGTACCGTCGCGCTCGATGATTTGTTCGCCGACGTGGACAGCGCGCAAATCGAAGCCTCCGACTCTGGCCCACGATTCGATGCGCTCGCCGATGTCGACCAGAAAAAAGGTTTCGAGGTTTTGCAGGGCACCGAAGCGAGACTCGAAGCGGGCGCGCGCTTCAATGTTCGACATGGCGGCAACCTCGGCGACACCCAGATGTTCGCGCAGTCCACGCATGAGATCGTAACCACGCCATGCTTTGAAATGCGCGTCCTCTAGAACGACACCACCGGAAAGAGGCGATGGAAAGGTCACAACAGCTCGCTCCAGTTGCGGCGTTTCGAGGGCAGCGCGAGCGCACAACTCGCTTGCGAGTTCGACACCATCCAGCCACTGGCGCGCGGGCGAACTTCCAGGAGCGAACGCTTTACGCGCCCTTGTGCCATTTTGCGTCGCGTCGGGAGAGAGCAAGGCCCGCACGCAATCGTGTTCAAAACTCAAAGCGAGTTGCATAACCCCAGTTTGTTCGATTCGATTGAACAAACAATCGTCTTCTGCGTTGTCAATGCCACCACGAAACGACAAACTGCGCGCGAATCGGCGTAAGATTTCTGCATCGCAGGCATCTTGCGACTCTCCGATTTGCCCTCAACGTGGAAGACCAATCAGGAAAGTGAACTGAGGCGAATAGCGGCCTCCACATAGCTATGAAAAAACTCTCGATGTTGTGCTTTTGCAGTGCAATTGCGCTGGCTTGTGTCATCAACGCTCCTGGCGCGTGGGCGCATACACCTGCGATTAAGCGCGCTGTTCAGAAGGTAGTGACTTGCTCGCCCGCGAGCGTGGATTGGATGAAGGGCGCAGGAGATTACCTGAACAGCAAACCTACAAGCGGCAAAAAACCAACGATTTATGCCACCGTTTCGTTGGTATCGTTGGACGCGATGAATGCCAGTGTGAGCAAAACAGCGGCGCGTACCATCGTGTGGTATGGCCTTGGCGAAATGACGCGGGTCAATTTTCCCGGCGATCCGGCCCTCGAAGGCAAATTCCCGATGTGGGTGAATAACGGCACCCCGAAAGCGCCGTTTGGCGGCGGCGATGTTATGACACTGGGCGTGACCATCCAAGGGAATGGAAAGGCGACGTTACATTATCAGGTCGATGGGCGAAATCGAATGGGGCGCGGGCCGCAGAGCATTACGATGGAGGCCGTGGCTTCGGGAGCATCGGACTCGACGCAAATATTCACAACGACCACCGACTTCTTCGGCAAGAAGCAAATCACTCTGTCGCTGACTAAGGGCGAGTCGGACGCTCCGGCAACGCCCGTTGTAGCCCCCAAAGCTATCGGGGCGCGCTACAAAATATCGCCTTCGTTCTTTATCACCAATTCGGATGATGGCCCCGGCGACAACACCCTTGAAGTGCGTACCGACATCAAGTTCACGCAGAACGGCAAGCAAGTTGGCTATTTGGCGCGCGGACTGGATATGAAAAAGGGGCAACGAGTTGAGGGCCAACCATTCGAGATTACCGTTTTGGATGCCCAACCCGAATCGGCCAAGATTTACGTCAAAGGCAAAGCCTATGACTATGATGCCGCCACGAAAAACGATAATCTGTGGGCACACGATATGAGCTTTTCGGCTCCCTATGTCGCGACCAAACCAGTCAAAACGGGCCTAATGACCATCTATCCCAACTTCATCCCCGATGATGCGCAGGGGAACCTCGACATTCTGGTTCAGAAAATCGCGGACGTTTATTGAGAATTGAATCCGAGTTTTTAGTTGCTGGTTTTTAGTGGTTAGTTTTGGGCTAAAAACTCGGATTTTTGAGGAGAAACGCCCCGGTAGTTTTTCAAGGAGCAGAGGTAAGGAACGAGCAGCGGCCAGTCCTATTTCAATGAGGCAAGTAAAATCTGGGCAAGGTTTCGCTATGCCTTTTGTAGTCGGTTTGCCTATTGTTTAAGTTGGCTTGTCTCATAATTAACACGGCAAAAAGCGGTCTTAATGTTTAAACAGTTATATGGATGGGTATAATAATCAAAGCTCTTTGCCCACAGCAGTTAGGCAAAGGGACAGGACATCTCCCAAGGTCGAATTCCCATGTATCGTTCTCATTCTCAGAAAGCTTTTACCCTCATAGAACTGTTGGTGGTCATCGCGATCATCGCGATTCTGGCAGCCATTCTTTTCCCTGTTTTTGCTAGGGCACGCGAAAATGCGCGCCGCTCGTCCTGCATGAGCAACTTGAAGCAAATCGGCCTTGGTCTAATGCAGTACACGCAGGACTATGACGAAACCATGCCAATGGTGTGGTCCACAAGTCCAACTGACATTACCACTCCCGACTGGATGGATGGAGTTCAGCCCTATATTAAAAGCTGGCAGGTCTTCGTGTGTCCCAGTGATACGCGCGGCATCAATCCGCAACAAGCCAATCGCGACTCCAGCTATGGTGTCAACATGGGCGGTTGGAACGAAGGGTCGGGCGCTCCAAAGGGGCCACCAATCAGCCAATGGAATACGCAGACAAAACTCGCAGCTATTCAATCGGTTTCTACGACCGTCTTTGCATTGGATGCGAACAACTACGAACACACCACCCAATGGAATGACACTAACATCACCAACGGTCAGAGAATCACTTCCACTACTGCGCCCCGTACTCTGAACGGCGGAGGAGTGGAACGCCATCTGGAGACCATTAACGTTCTGTGGTGCGATGGCCATGTAAAATCCATGAAAGCGGAGAATCTACTACGCGGCACCAGTGGCTATTTCAACGACAACACGTTGCGGGCGACCTACTTCACTTGCGGTGCCGACCCCGATTGATACAATCTGAACTCCAATACCAGCAAACGCGACAAGGGCACGAACCGATGGTTCGTGCCCTTGCTGTTTGTCTTTTCCTATTCGGTAATGTTGGTTGAGATCGACAGGTTGCGCCACTGCTCTAATTCAGCGCTTACCGATTTCAACTTGCCTTCGACGACGCCGACGGCATCGGTGCCCAGAGGCAAGCGCAGGGGCGGGTTGGGTGAGGCTGCTATGGTCAGCAAAGCCTGAGCAAGTTTGTCGGGGTCGCCCGCTTGTTTGCCGTTGTGGTTCGCGTACTGGTCGCGGCCCTGCTGATCGTAGGCATCAAGTTTGTTGGCAGCCATAACTACCGAGTTATCGGCGAGGAAATCGGTGCGGAAGTAGCCCGGCTCGATAATAGAGATATGGATACCGAAGGGCTTAACTTCCAGAGCCAACGATTCGCTGATGCCTTCAACGGCGAATTTGGTGGCGCAGTAGATGGCGGCATGGTCGAATCCTAGAAAACCTCCAATAGATGAGAGGTTTATGATGTGGCCGCTGCGTTGTTTGCGCATAGTGGGAAGTACGGCGCGAGTCACGGACAACAAGCCGAAAACGTTGGTCTGGAACTGGGTTTCGACTTCCTGAGCGCTGCACTCTTCGAGGGCACCGAACAGGCCATAACCCGCGTTGTTGACCAGTACGTCGATGCGGCCAAAACGCTCGACTGTCGCGGCGACCACTGACTGGGCCTGAGTTTCGTTGGTGACATCGAGCTGCAAAGTGAGCAGGTTTTCGGAGGCGCCTCCAAGGGCGCTCTCAACGGCTTGTGGGTTACGGCCCGTCGCCACGACTTTATGGCCCGCACTGAGGGCGGCTTTGGCGATGGAAGCGCCCAAACCGCGACTGGCTCCGGTAATCAACCACACTTGGGGTTGTGCCGATGTTTGGAGTTTTTCATTGCTTGTCTGAATGTTCATGATGATTTTCCGAAGAGTTAGGCGATTGCCAAATTCTCCAAATCGTCTTGTTGGCCGTGGGGATTCTGGAAACGCTGTTGCTCTCAATAACAGGGAAAAGTGTGGTTGGGCGCCCGCAACAATTGTTTCTCAATCCGCTTTACTTCTTGCCTAATCCTACAAATGGGGATTTTGACGGCTAGAGCGTCGTTCAATTTTCAGTTAGTAAAAGCAGAATTTATGGGACAACAAATGTACGCCGAAATCGAAAGCAAGCAACGGGAGCTGGCGGCGCTCATTGAGCGATTTAGTGGGGTCGATGGATACCACTCGACTTCTATTGCCTCGCTCGATTTGATTCGCGCATCAGGGCCTTCGGAGCAAACGGTCATGATCTACGAGCCATCGCTTTGCATTATCGCTCAGGGGTGCAAACAGGTTTGGCTTGGCAACACTTCGCACATTTACTCCCCCAGTCACTATCTGTTGGTTTCGGTCGATTTGCCGATTACGGGGCAGGTGATTGAGGCGACGGCTTCAAATCCTTATTTAGCGATACGAATTGGTATTGACCCATTGCAAGTCGGCGAGATTTTGACACAGGGGCGATTGCCAGCGCTGGATGAAGGCATCGTATCGGAACAAGGCCGCCTAGGGAATGCATTGGCCGTTAGCCCTTTAGCGCCTACCCTACTCGACAGCGTTATTCGTGTGATGCATTTACTGGAAAGTCCACACGATGTACCAGTGATGTTCCCGCTGTTGACTCGCGAAATTCTGTATCGGCTGTTGACTGGGGCACAGGGCAATCAACTGCGCCAGATTGCGGTTAGCAACAGCCAGACGCACCGTATCGCGCTGGCTATCGACTGGCTGAAGCGCAATTACACGCACAGCATTCGCATTGAAGATGTGGCACGAGTGGCGCACATGAGTCCTTCGGGGTTTCACCATCACTTCAAGACAGTGACAGCTATGACGCCGCTGCAATATCAAAAGCAACTACGACTTCAGGAAGCGCGGCGCCTGATGCTAAGCGAAGATGTGGATGCCGCGACAGTGAGCCACCGCGTTGGCTACGAAAGCGCATCGCAGTTCAGCCGGGAGTACAGTCGCCTGTTTGGGGCACCGCCGCTACGCGACATCACTCGGCTTCGGGGAAGTTTGGCCATCTATTGAGTTCAATGGAGCGTTACAGCGTTTTCAGGGGCCAGGAATTAAATAGAAAATATTAGAACTTAACCGCCTCAAAATCTTCAAACTCTCTGTAATGAAATTGCTGGGTTTGTTGGCCGTTGTAGGCATGAGTATCGTTCCCTGTTGTGCCAGTATTCGCTCGGAAGTTCTGCTGAATGAGGGACCGGACTACCGCAAAAAATTGGTGGTGGAAGCGCCCGCGCGCATTGATAAGGCAAACGCTCGGCTAAAAGAACTCACGGCGCAAGACAAAGCGCTGGGGGCAACGGACGACGAGAAACGGCAAAGCATTTTCATCGAGAAAGTGGTCGCGTTGTGCGAACGAGCGGAGCAATTGAAATTACAGCGGCGTTATGTGGAGGCAGGACTGGATTACAATACTGCCGCCAACTACGCCCATCGCATCAAGGGCTTTCAAAAAGACCGAGAAGCTGATTGCCTTGTGGACAAAGCCTTCTGTTCTTATCAGATGCATCGCTTCGATGACGCGCTCGCCGAGTTGCAAAAAGCCCAGTTAGCGAGGCCCGTTATCACTGACGATTTTGAATTTATGGCGAATCTGGCGCGCACTCAGGTTGCCACGGAGCGCTTCGATGAAGCTATCGCGACCTGTGGACGCATTCGCTCGCGTATTAAGGAAATCGTCCAGCAATCGAAGACGAACGGGCTGCCAGTGGAAGAAGTTGTCTACACATTCGAGAAAGAGAATTCCTATATTATCGAATCGGGCGCGCGATTTCTTCAGGGCGATGGTCTGACAGCCTACGCCCTGTGGTGCCAGAGTTCTCCGGCTCGCGTTTATGAGACCCGCACATTCGACAACCAACAAGCAGTGTTGAATGGGGCCATCGCGCGAAACCCGAAGGATGTTGAGGCGCGACTGGCGAGAGCGCGCTACTTCCAGAAGCGGGCGAAGGAGCGTCGCGCATCGGTGGTGGCGCGCGGCAAGGCCGACCCCAGTTTCAATAGTGGGGGGCTGTTCAATCGCATTGAGATTGAGAACCTTGATGTGCAGTCGTACACATTCGACGAGGCGGCGCTGTCCGACTTTTTTAAAGCGCGAACGCTGCGCGCCGATGCCGCCACGATGACGGGGCATTTTTTATCGGCGAGGAATTTCAATCAAAATGCGCCTAAAGGTCGCTCGGTTTCGCTTCAATCGCTGCGGGCCGAGGAATCGAAGATTAAGGCACTGGGTCACAACGACGCGGGTTTGATGCGTGAGATAGGGTTACAGTTAGGGGAGAATGCTCTGGCACTTCCCGATGATGCGCCGACTAAAAGAGAGGATTTAGCCAACGCGACGCGCTATTTTTCGTTCGCCATTTTTGCGGCTCCCAACGGTGCCGATGTCGCGGACAATCGCGCTCAAGTCAAAAAGCTGATGTCGGCGCGGTTTCAGATGACGCCCGCCGCGACTCTACCGACTGCACCGCAGACGGCGCTCGATTGGAAGAAGTGGGGGAATACTGCCAACTCGCAGGAAAACGAGCGGGTGGCATTGGCAGCCTATTCGGATGCCCTTGCGCTCGATCCGAAGTTCGCGGATGCGTACAACAATCGCAGCAGCGTCTACTTCACGATGGGGAATTTGGAGGCAGCGCTTGAAGCTGCCAGTAAAGCTATCGCCGTTGATCCGAAGCATCGCATCGCGTATCACAACCGGGCGGCGGTTTGGAATGCGCTGCTCGACCCACAAAAGGCCAGCGAGGACGAAGCCAAAGCGGTTCAATTCGCGGCGGATGATGGCACTCGCGCCATTAACCTTGCTATACGCGCCCGCTTCCTTCGAGATGCCGATCAATTGCCCCTCGCGTTGGCAGAAGCGAAAAAAGCTATCGGACTGGCCCCCAACCAATCAGCAGAAGATAAACGCAGCCTCGCCAGCATGTGGGCGATTCGCGCCGAAATCGAATTGGAGATGGGCGATGACAAAGCCGCGTTGGCTTCGCTACAGGCAGCACAAGGATTTGATAGCAAAAGTCGCCGCGCCGGATTTTTGATGGGGCTGCTATTAAACCTATCGCCCACGACTCAAACCCCGAACGCCGAGGCGAAAACGATGGTTGAAGCGGTGCTGCCCGCTTCGGGCGGTATCGAACGGCAGACCTTCTCGGAGTTGACGGAACGACTGTTGAAAAACAGCCCGACTCTCAAGGGCAACCCGAACGCGCCACTACAAGTGCGCCAAATCGTCGATTTGCTGCGGCTCTACGACATGGAGAAGGGATTATAAAACTGGCCGCAATTAGCTGCACAATACAGAACAGTAATGAGACAAACTGCACATTCTAAATAACGAGGCTTTCTTTCTGCCAATGTTTTTCAGGAAATCTCTTCTCGAATCTGCTCAAACAAATTTTGAAAAAATGTCGCCACCTCAACAAACTGAGTTTTCAGAGTGGCTTCGATCACATCCCGCCTTCAAAGAATCACTCCCTGTTGTATCCAGTAGAGAATTGAAGGGAAATCAACAATTATCTCAATTGGAACAAAGAATAAGGCAACTTGAGCAACAACTCTCTCTGTCTCAATCCAGAGAGCAGCAACTTGCCTCAGAAACACAAAATCTCAAAAGACAAATCGGACAACTTACACAAGACAACAATCAGTTAGCTCACGAAAATCATCGGCAGCAATCTTCGGCTCCCTCACCCCTTTTTGCTGCACCGGAAGATAAAGAATTAGTAATCGTGACGAGCCAAAGCAAAAAGTTCCACCGGGCCAATTGCTACTACTTGATGGATGTTTCACCGCAATTTAAAACAATAAAAACCAAGGGCGAGGCCATAGCCACAGGTGGCCGAGCCTGTCGAACTTGTTGCCCATAAAGAAAAAAGGCTCGTGACCAATTGGTCGCGAGCCTTCTGATTTATTATGCCCCTGCGGATGAGGGGAATTTCTCTGTAATTCTTTAACTTTGCCTAATCGTCGTAAAATCTGCGCTCTTGCCCAGTCGCCTCGTCACCATAATTATCCTGCAAACAAGAAGAGCCGAACGCACCACCATCGCGGGCCATGAATCCAATATTGTTTGTATCCCCGTCGTAAATAGAATGGCGCTCTACAGGGTGGGCTGGTTTATTTGACTTCTTAGATTGACGAAGAATTTGGTGTCCTAAATCGCGTGCCAGAGCAGCAAAAATTATAGTCAACCAAATATCTTCGGGCTTATAATAACAATATGAGAGCAGAGCCCGTAAATTATCTTTACCTTCGACGTGTTGCCAGTCCCGCCACTTACTTTCAATAAATTTAGAATCAGCGTCACTCAAAGTGACGAGCCAACGCGCAGCGACAATTGTTGCTCGTAGATCAACCAGAGTAAGGCTGCGGACGGTCTCTGTCACTAATCTACCGTTAATAGAAACCTCTTGAGTGCGATTATCAAACAACTCTTCTAGAGTACAAGTTGAAAGAAAATTACTTACGCTTGATGAATTATCTGGAAGAGGTTCAAATTTAAATTTCCAACTTTGACGCCAAGAATCTGTAGGCGCCTGCAAATTAGTAACGCCTACAGGTGTACGCACATCAACCGCTTTATGTTGAGGAACTAGAGCAGTTGGCCTTTGCGCAACCTGTGAATGAATCGCTTTATCACGCTGATAGTTCCTAAGGTATTGCGCAAGTTTCATAATTAGTGGGAAAGTCTCCGTTGCATTTTTTGCCGCGATTGGTGTTCTCTCGCCGCTCTGTAGCTAAAAATAAAAAGAGGCCGCATCTTTACAGATGCGACCCCAAAAAATGTAACACAAATCATGCCCCCGCAGGTGTGGGTGCGACGGGGGGTTCTTTTTCTTCGGAGGTTTTCAATCCGACGGGTTCGCGTCCGGCGAAGTCTTCGGCTTTGGCGGGTTCCTGTCCGGGGACTGGTTTGCCATTGCGTGGGAGTGCGGCGCGGGCTGCACGTTTATCCGATGTGGGCGCGGGCGCTTTTTCGGGTTTAGGAACGACCTTCCAGAACTCTGGCAACTGGGTTTCCCAGTTGTCGAGGATGTTCTTGGCCTGGGGCGAACCAGTTTCCTCAACGTGGCGCTCGATGATGCCGCGCAGTGTTGGGGCGTCGGCTTCGGAGACGCGCTCGATGCCGATCATGTCGGAGTTGTAGCGCTTCTCGAAGGTCTTCGATACGTCGTAGATGTAAGCGATACCACCGCTCATACCTGCGCCGAAGTTACGACCTGTTTCGCCCAGCACGATGACCGTGCCGCCCGTCATGTATTCGCAGCCGTGGTCGCCGATACCTTCGACGACAGCGGTGCCACCAGAGTTACGAACGCAGAAGCGCTCGCCGCCCTGACCTGCTGCGAACAGGTGTCCACCAGTCGCACCATACATCACGGTGTTACCGATGACGACGTTTTCGCTCCACACGAACTCGTCGTTTTTGCCCGGTTTGACCACGATCTGGCCGCCATGCATTCCCTTGCCTACGTAGTCGAGACCTTCGCCATTCAGGTACAGCTTCAAGCCGTGGATGCAGAAGGCGCCGAAACTCTGGCCCGCTGTGCCGTCGAAGCGCAGCGTGATAGAGCCTTCGGTGAGACCCTTGTTACCGAAGTGGTAAGCGATTTCGCCAGCGATGCGTCCGCCAACCGTGCGGTTGGTGTTCTTGATGCCGTAGGAGATGTCGAGGTGCGAGCCGTGCGAGATAGCGTCGCGCACGTCCTGCAAGATGATGTCGTCGAGCGGCCAGTCTTCGGGACGGTCGTTTTTACCAACTACGCTGTAGCGTGGCGAGGTGTCCTTCTCGTCGTACTGGTAGAACAACGGAGTGACATCAATATCCTTCGTCTTGGGCAGTTCGATGTTCGGGTCTTGGAACAACAGGTCGCTGCGGCCAATGATGTCGAGCATGGTGCGGGCGCCCATGCTTGCCAAATATTCGCGCACTTCGTTAGCGACGAAGTGGAAGTAGTTGACGACGTGTTCGGGCTTGCCGGGGTACTTGGCACGCAGATGCTCTTCCTGAGTGGCAACACCGACTGGGCAGGTATTGAGGTGGCACTGACGCGCCATAACGCAACCAACCGCCATCAATGCAGCAGTACCGAAACCATACTCCTCGGCGCCAAGAAGGGCGGCGAAGATGATGTCGCGACCAGTTTTGTAGCCGCCATCGGAGTGCAAGCGAACGCGACCACGCAAGCCATTCTGAATGAGAACCTGTTGCGTTTCGGCGAGGCCCAATTCCCATGAGACGCCGGTGTTCTTGATGGAGCCGACAGGCGAAGCGCCTGTACCGCCGTCGTGACCGGAGATGACGATGGTATCGGCGTAAGCCTTAGCGACACCAGCCGCCACAGTACCGACGCCAGCCTGCGACACCAATTTCACCGAAACGCGGCAGCGTGGGTTGACCATTTTCAGGTCATAGATGAGCTGAGCGAGGTCTTCGATGGAGTAGATGTCGTGGTGAGGTGGTGGCGAAATCAGGGTCACGCCGGGGACGGAGTGACGCACTTCGGCGATTTCGACCGAAACCTTGAAGCCGGGTAACTGACCGCCTTCACCGGGTTTGGCGCCCTGAGCCATTTTGATTTGAAGCTCTTTGGCGCTGGCGAGATATTCGGGGGTGACACCGAAACGAGCCGAAGCGACCTGTTTGATGGCCGAGTTGCGCCAATCGCCGTTGTCATCACGCTTGAAGCGGTCGGGGTGTTCGCCGCCCTCACCAGAGTTCGACTTGCCGCCGATGCGGTTCATCGCGATGGCGAGGGTTTCGTGGGCTTCGCGGCTCAGTGAGCCAAGCGACATAGCCGCCGAGCAGAAGCGCTTGAAAATGGCCTCGACTGGTTCGACATCCTCAATGGGGATGGCGGGGCCAAGCGGCTTGAAGTCGAGCAAGTCGCGCAACACGATGGGCTTGGTGCGTTCGTTGATCTGCTTGGAGAAGATTTTGAACTGCGTCTCGTAGTCGTTATTGCGAACCGCGTTGTGGAACGGTTTGAACCACGATGGCGTGAAGGCGTGCAATTCGCCGCCATTGCGGAAACGCAGGTAGGCGAAGTTTTCGAGCTTGGTGGCTTCGGATTCTTTGGGGTAAGCGGTTTCGTGCAAGCGCAACACGTCGCGCGCAATTTCGGCCCATGAGGAACCCTTGATGCGCGTCGGTGTGCTGGTGAAGCACTCTTTCACCACGTCGGGATGAACACCCAATGCCTCAAAGATTTGAGCGCCGTGGTAGCTGGCAACCGCCGAAATGCCCATTTTGGACATGATCTTCAACAAGCCCGATTCGATGGCCTTGCGGAAGTTAGCAACCGCTTTGGCGACGAGTTCGGGGTCGCTTTGATTCTGCGCGGTTTCGAGCGCCAAATAGGGGTTAACAGCGGCGGCGCCGTAGCCAATCAAGCACGCGAAGTGGTGGCTGTCGCGGGGTTCGCCCGATTCGACGATGATGCTGCACTTAGTGCGCAAGCCCTCGCGGATGAGGTGATGATGTACAGCACCAACCGCCATAAGCGCCGGGATAGGCGCGACATCGCGGCCCACACCTCGGTCGGAGATGATGAGGATGGCAGCACCAGCACGCACAGCGCGGGCAGCTTCAACACGCAGCCTTTTGATGGCGGGTTCCAAACCGGTTTCGCCATCGGCCACGTTGAAGACCGAACGGATGGTCGCGGATTTGAAGCAATCACCCCAGTTAGTCTGGCCTTGACGGAGTGCGGCCAACTGCTCGTTGAGCAAGAATGGCGAGGGGAATTCGATGCGGCGGCAATCTTCAGGACGGTCGGGTTCCCACAGGTTGGCGAGAGGGCCAACGAAGGAGTGCAGCGACATGACCAATTTCTCGCGTAGCGGGTCAATCGGTGGGTTAGTGACCTGGGCGAAGCGCTGACGGAAATAGGTGTAGAGCAAGCGCGGCTTTTCGGAGAGAACAGCCAACGGCGTGTCGTCACCCATCGAACCGGTGGGTTCGACACCTGCTTTCACCATCGGCGAAATCGTGTCGTCCACATCTTCGGTGGTGAAACCGAAGGCCTTTTGCTGCGCCAGCAATTCCTCGCCGAAAGCGGGGGCGATGGCGTCGAAGACGATCTCTTCGCTTTGGCCAGTGATGTTTTCACCGCGAATAAGATTGCTGGAAACCCAATCGCGATAGGGTTGCGACTTGGCGTAGCGGTCTTTGACTTCCTCGTTGCGCATCAACTGACCGTTTTCGAGGTCGAGAGCCAAAATCTGGCCGGGACCGAGACGGCCCTTGTCGATGACTTTAGCACCGTTGAGGTCGATGGTACCGACTTCCGAACCGACGAGCAAGACATTGTCGTCGGAGATTTGATAGCGGAAGGGACGCAAACCGTTGCGATCCAGGCAAGCGCCGATAACGTCGCCATCGGTGAACGAAAGCGCAGCGGGGCCATCCCACGGCTCTTGGATGGAAGCGTGGAATTCGTAGAAGGCGCGCAAATCGTCCGGCATGTCGGGCACGGCATGATAGGCGTCGGGCACCATCATGAGAGCTGTTTGTAGAATATCGCGTCCAGCCGCTACGATGGATTCGAAAGCGTTATCGAGTCCAGCCGAGTCGGAACCGCCCGGTTGAATGATGGGATGCAGATTTTGCAGCGCTTCTTTCGAATCCCAGATGTGGGCTTCGGAAGCCTTTTCGCGGGCACGAATCCAGTTGGTGTTGCCCTGAGCGGTGTTGATTTCGCCGTTGTGCGCCAAAAAGCGGAAGGGCTGAGCCAAGAACCACGTCGGGAAAGTGTTGGTGGAGTAGCGCTGGTGGTAGAGCGCGATGGCCGAGTGGTAGTCGGGGTTCTGCAAGTCCTCGTAGAACTTCGGCAATTGCGGCGCGAGGATAAGCCCCTTGTAGACGATGGTCTTGTTCGAGAACGAAGGGATGTAAAAGCCCTGAATGCCCTCGGCAGCGACGCGCGACTCCATCTGCTTACGCAAGATGTAGCAGGTACGCTTGAAAGCATCGTCTGGCATCCCTTCGGGACGCATCAACAGCAATTGGCGGATCTGCGGGCAGGTCTTGAGAGCAATTTCGCCGAGCGCGCCCTTATCGACAGGCACTTTACGCCACGCCAAAAACACCATGCCCGACTCTTCGACAACAGAGTCGCAGATGTCGTAGCAGCGGTGGCGCATTTCGGGGTCTTGCGGGAAGAAGCACATCGCGACAGCGAGGTCTTCGTCGCGCTTGAGCAATTTCTCCTGACCTTTGCCAAGGCTGGCGCGCAAGAGCTTGTGCGGGATTTGCGTTAGTACACCAGCACCATCGCCAGTTTTTTGGTCAGCGGCAACTGCTCCTCGGTGCGTGAGGCAAGAGACAGCTTGCACGCCCTTTGCGACAATGTCGTGCGAGGGCAGACCCTGAAGGTCGGCGACGAAACCAATGCCGCACGAATCTTGTTCATATTCGGGGCGCCAGAGGCCGTTCTCAGAAGGATGTGGAAGGCCGAAGGAAAGGCCTGGAAATTCGCTTGGGTTCACGGGAATCTCGATTAGATTGTCAACGTTGGAAAGTTTAGGAGCACCGCGTTAACGGCTTGTTTCAGAGCGCAAAGAGCGGGCGCGGCAGAGGGGACGCGAAATTTAAGCGTACATGGCCACGCCGGAGCGTTTTCGGGCCACGATTTTAAGGGTGGATGCCGCGAGCAGAAACATTTTTGACGACTAAAATCTAACAAAGGTCGTTCTAAGCTTTCAATGCGTTGTTGTTAATAGGTCTGGCACACAGATGAAACAAAGACTGCGCTTTTATACTTCGCGCGCTTTGCATTCCGGTCGTACCTCTCCCAGCGCGCGCTTTTCTTCCGATGTTTTCATTTGGACGAACATCGCGTTGTGGCTCATTATCGCTGCTATTATTTTCCGTGGTTATGCGTTTGGCACTGGTGATCAGGCCGAACAGCTTCCTCCTGTTCTGCGCTTACTTGACTCCAGTTACCTAACGCGCGACTGGTTTGTGAACTCGACGCAGGGCTTTGGCCCCCGTACCTTTTACTCGCACTTCGTGGCACTCCCCTCACGTTTGATAGGCGTTGAAGCGGCTTTTGCCCTACTGCACTTCGTGTGCTGGGGTTTATTCGCCTGGGGAATCGCCAGATTGACAGTGCTTCTTCTGCCAATAAAAGAGGATAAACCCGCACGATTTTTTGCAGCAGTTGTGGCAGTATGGATGTTTTTAGCGTGGGAAAAACGCCTCACGGGTGCGAACTCGTGGCTCAGTAACAGCCTTACTCCCGCTGAAATCGCCAACATGATGAGCATTTGGGCCATTGTGTTTTGGCTTAAAGGGCAGCGCATCACCGCCGCCTTGGTTGTGCTGGTCGCGGGCGGCATTCATCCACTCATTGGTCCACTCGGCGGTTTGACTTTGGCGTTCGCCTCATGGTGGAACGAACGTGGCACAACCTCGGATGCAAAAGCAGAAACGCCCTCAACTCCCATACCTCTGTCGTCATGGTTGATTTTGTGTGCCTCTATCGCCATCCCGCTTATCGCAGGTTATCTGGGCGACCGAGGCGGCACCATTTTAACGCCAGAGCAAAAGAAACAGGCCATCTACATCCTCGCGTTCGAGCGCCACCCCTGGCACTACGTACCATGGGCGTGGGGTGGCAATCCATGGATTGTGTGGGGGCTGCTCATCACCTTAGGGATTTGGGGGCGCCGTGAGAATGGCTCAGTTCGTTTGCTGGACGGTTTTGCCCTCGTCTCCATCGGGTTTTCTTTGTTGGGCTGGGTCTCCATTCTGTGGCAACCACTTTGGCCTCTCGTCAAATTGCAACCCTTTCGCATGACGATCTGGCTGGAATTGGCAACGTTCTTTTACCTCGCTCTATTTCTGGGGCGCCGACTGGCTCGCCCCGAAGCCGAGCAACGTTTCTCGGTCGCTCTCTGGCTTTGGGTATCGATCTTCGCTGCCCAAAACGTCGTCTCGACGCCGCGCCTTCTGCTGTCTGTAGCGCTACTAGTGGTTTCAGAAATTGCTCTCAAACGCACAAAGAGCGCGCTGTGGGTTCAAATGGCTTTGATGTTGCCACTGATATTTCTGGGGCGTGGCGGCGGTACTCGCCTCCTATTGTGGCTTTACGCAGTGCCTTTTGCCGCTCTTATAGGTGGCGCGTGGGCGCTCTATCAGCCGCGCATTCGCGCTCTGGTAGCCCCGCTTTCACTGTTGGGCGCCGCCTTAATTACAGTTGTATTACTGGCTCCCATCGCCAAAATTCGCAGTGCGCGCGGCAAAATATTCTCTGGTTTCAACTACTCTCAGCCCTTCATCGGCTCGATGGGCGAAATCGCGCGCTGGTCGGAATCCAATACACCGACCAATTCTCTATTCCTATTGGCTCCCACAGAAGGCGATTTTCGTTTATCGGCGCAACGCGCTATCGTCGTCAATTTCAAGACCTTTGCCTGGGGCGACAAAGGTTTACTGGACTGGCGCCAAAAGATGTCGGAAGTGACAGGTAACGTTCCTCTCATACTCGGCAATAATTTCAACGCCGAACTCAACGACAAGTACAACGCTCTCTCCCAGCAACAAATCGAGGTGTTACAACGCAAATATAAGTTCGACTATGTTGTGGTGGAAGCGCAGAAGAATTTGAATTGGCCACTCGCGTTTAGCACGAAGAACTGGAAGGTTTACAAGGCACCTTGAGGAGCAAAGGGCGCCGAACACTTCCATAGCGTTCGCGGGCATCCGATACAAACGGGAAATCGCTTTCTGTGGGAGATTAGTGGCGTTATGAGAAGGGCGAATCAGTTGCTTAGTTTTTATTTGTGCCCACCTCCGACACCTCGTTTATAGATACATACCGCAGGACACAGACATCTACCGGCCCTTCCCTGTTTACGACGCCTTTGAAGTTGAAGCGGCTCTTCGTGTGTTCGTTGATGTTAAATGTGTTCATTTTGGGAACGGGCACTTTATTCGTTGCTCAGCGCGGCGGGATTTCTTATCTGAAAGAACAATGGAGAAGGTCTAGTTCTGGGATAGTGGGCGAGACCTATTTCAAAGATCGGCGCGCTATTTTCGCGGCGATGCCCAAGCGCAAAACTCCTATCGTGTTTTTGGGCGACTCTTTGACCGAGCGCTGTCCTTGGAACGAGTTACTTCAAAGAAATGATGTCATTGTGCGTGGAATCGGCGGAGAGGACATTGCAGGAGTAATCAAAAGCGTTCCCGAAGTGGCGCGCCATAAACCGAAGCGGATTTTTGTGATGGCGGGGACCAATGACATCATCCAGAACAAAACCGAGGCAGAGGTTGTCGCTCTTTATAAGCGACTTATTAGCAGTTTGAAGCACCAGTCGCCGCAAAGTGTTCTCGTTATTCAGAGCATCCTGCCGATGAGCACAAAAGTCTTCTCGCAATATTCACCAACGGAGGCGCAGAACGAATTGCGGGCAACAAATCAACAAATCGCCCAGATTAACAAGCGGATTCGCGGCATGGCGAATGGGAAGAAAATTATCTATTGTGATGTCGCGGGCGCAGTCAAACACGGAGGTCAACTTGATCCTAAATTCACCTCTGATGGCATCCATTTGAACATCAAGGGATACATGAAGTGGAAGAAAGCGATCACTCCGCTGCTAGGGCCGACAAAGATGTGAGTGGGAGCGACCCGTTCGTCAACACAGCGATGACCACAGGGCGCGGGCTTTGAGTTGCATTTCTTCAAGTTCGAGTTCGGGAAGTGAGTCGGCGACGATGCCTCCGCCCGCGTGGAAACGGGCGATGCCATCTTTCAAGGTGGCAGTGCGGATGGCGACGCTCCATTCCATTGTGCCATCGAAGCCGAAGTAACCGATGGCGCCCATCGAGACGCCGCGTGTGAAAGGTTCGAGTTCCGACAGAATTTGCATGGCGCGCATCTTGGGGGCACCGGTAATTGAGCCGCAGGGGAAGGCCGCGCAAAATGCATCGAGCGGTTGCAAGTCGCGCCGTAGAGTGCCCCGCACAGTAGAGACCAGATGGTGGAGCGTTGGGAATGTCTCGATTTCGCAGAGGGAGGGCACATGTACCGAACCGAAGTCGCAAACGCGGCCAAGATCGTTACGCAGCAAATCGACGATCATCACGTTCTCGGCGCGGTCTTTGGCCGAGTGGCTTAGTTGCTGCTGAAGTTGCTCGTCTTCGTCCGGCGTGCTTCCGCGCGCGATAGTGCCCTTGATGGGTTTCGATTCGAGGACACCATCATGCAGCGACAGAAAGGTTTCGGGAGAATTGGAGACAACGGCGAAATCATCCCATTCCAGCAACGCTGCGCGTGGGGCAGCGCCCAAGGCTCGCAAGCGCTCGTAGACATGGAATGGCGCGTGCGCCGTCTCGACTTCAAAACGGTGCGTCAGGTTGGCCTGATAAATGTCGCCAGCCGCGATGAAATCTTTGATGCGTTGCACTCCCGACGTGTAGAATCGGCGTGTTTCGGCTTCATCGGGCACAAGGCAGAGCAATGGTGCTTGCTGCTGTGGCGGGGGCGAGATGGAGCGCTTGAGTTCGCTGCAAAACACCAAGCGGAATGGGGGCAATTGCCAGTCGTCGCGGCGCGTCTGCGCCCATAAGCGCGGCTCCCAGGCGTGCGCAGCCTCATAGCTCCAATAGCCAATGGCTCCGCCATTGGGGAAGCGCTGGGCAGCCTCTTGGAGCATTGGGCGCAACTCCGCGAACGATTCGCAAACCGCGAATGGCAAAGCGCCTTCGATGCGTGTGCCGTTGAAGTCGAGTATCTGGCGCCCAAAATCCACATGGGGAGGATACCCACAGCACGGGACGAACTGAATGCCTTAACCAACAATCGAAGTTACTACTTCATCATCAATGGGAATCTTTTTGACGGGCGAGGCGCTCCATGTGCAGGAAAACCCGTTCGTGAACATGATGTAAAGCGGCATCGCACCAAGGCGCAAAATACCATGTCGGGTAGACCTGCAAGTTGTACCAGCCCGTCCCACGCATGATGGTTCCGCCGTGTCCGTCGGGCAATAATTCCATGCGGGCGCGCGTCACTTCGAAGTGGTTGACCACTTCGGGGTGATTGGGCTGCTTGTCGATCTCAAATTCGATCATGCGCCCTTCATCGACTTTGACAACCTTCTCGCCGACGGAGACGCCACCCGAAAACAGGCAATCGCGACGCCCTCCGACACGGGCATCTCCGGTGACTTGCAGTGGATAGGGGGCGCCGATTCTCCATAGCCACCATTCGGGCGGCGCATCGTTGCGCGGATAGCTGGCGACATAGGGCCACAACTTGCTCGGTGGTAAATCGCTGTGCATGGTGGTTTGAGCCTGACTGGAAAAGAAGTGAGGCTGGCTGGCGTCGTAGAGGATTATCAGAGCAAGCAACGGTAATACCGTGGCCCCCAAGAACGAATTGTGACGCCAGAAAACATCCCCCATCTCGCAACCAGCCCACATCACGCACCACAGTAGCAAGAAGGCCATCAATAAGCAGATGACTCCCTCGTGTAACACCACATACGACCCGACAATCGAAATCAGCAAGTTGAAAAAAGTCCAGCTGAATCGCCCTCTGGGGGTCATATTTGCGGCTTTCCAGAAGAACGAGGCTCCGAATCCCATCGCGAAGGGGAGCGCCAAAAAAGTGGAGGCGATGATAACTGACGATGTGCCTTCGGCACGGAGAAACTGGCGAAAATTACCGCCCGTCAGAATGTAGTTGATGATGGCAAGGCACACGAGGCCAGCAACGTTGGATGCAAGCATTCCCTTGAACCATATGCCCCAATAATTGATGTCGTCGTCGAATTTTTGAGATTCGGGTTGTGGAGAGGATTCGTCTGACATTCTCGCAGTGTGACACGCTCAGGTCAATAAATTGAAGCGGTCAACCAAGCAATGCACCGTTTCGTTTGAAGGCGTTAACTAACCAAACGAACGTGGACAAAATCAAGCCGTTGCTGGGACGCTTAGCCTTATTTCAATTCATCCTGATTATCTGGGGATTTGCCCTCACTCCATCGGCCGCTTCGGCAGAAGACAACATGGCCGTTCGCATTTTGAAGTTGGAGTCGAGCGTGAAAGAGGTTACGCCGCAGATGTTCAAGACGCTGGATGAAGTTATCGAGGATGCCAGCAACAGAATTGAAAAAGTGCCGACGAAAAAAGGCGAGGGACTGGACCCGGTTTACGCGCAAGCTGCCCTCAAGTGCATTGACGATGCATTGCTCGACAAGGGCTTTTTATATCCCGATAAAGGCTTGGTCGAGACTCTTGCCAGTTCGTTAACGCCCTACCGAATGGCACCAGCACGCAGAGTTTCCTTCGAGCAGCAACCCCATAATAAGCGGCGGCGCGCGATGATAGCCCAGAAATTCCCCGGCCCCTTCTATATCGCCGATTGTGACACGGCCTGTTTCATTTATCTGGGAGTGGCCGACCGCCTTCAGTTACCCATCCACTTCATTGATTTGCCGGGGTTCAATGAGGAAGCAGGGCACAATATCGTGCGCTGGCGCGAGGGGAATCAATTCATTGACTGGGAGACGATGGATGGGTGCGTCATGTCGGATGATTATTACAAGACGACATGGGGCATCACTGCGGCCCAACAACAGGCGGGAGTGGCTCTGACCGATTTGACTTCCGATCAGGTGCTGGGCTACGCGCATACCGGGGTTGCCATCGAACACGCGCAGCGGGGCGATTACGACAAAGCATTGGCAGAGCTGACGACGGCGCTGCAACTGTTCCCTCAATACCTGCTGGCCTGTAACAATTTCGCATGGTACACCGCAGTAGGGGCGAACATTAAAGAGCGTAACCACCCCGAAGCGATCTATCGCGCTTTGTTTTACCTGAACTATTTCGATGACCCGAATGTGCGCGACACACTGGCTGCGGTGTATGCTTCGGCGGGAATGTTCAAGTTAGCAGTGGCGGAAGGGCGCGCTGCCGTTGCAGCAACCCATTCGGACGAGTTCCAGAAACGGCTTGATCTGTACTCACGCAATCAAGCGTTCCGTGAGTCGAAGGAGTCTCCGGCCAACGAAGTTTTTAACCCCAATTGAGCGCCCAAAGCGAGATGCAATGAACGTGGAAAATATCGAACTCTCTCCCCAACAAATGGCTCAAGCATGGCGCGAAGTATCGAAGCGCGTGCTAATTTTCAAATGCGTTTTCAATCTGGGTCTACTCGCCATATTATTGGGTTCAGTCTGTACCCTCGCAACGCCATCCTTGGCGTTGCGTATTCTGGCCCTGCTTCTACTACTGGGCCTCTTCAAAGCGACAACTTTCGGGGCAGCTCGTTACGCCAACAACTATCGTTGCCCTGAATGCAATCACCACTTTTTGAACATTGACGCGAATTACCATCGCAACCCAATGCAAGGGGTGAGTTTCTTCGGTAAAGCCGCATCCTGTCAGCATTGCCACCTCATGCTCTACTCACCTAAACATCGGCGCAACCGTGCTTAGCCCTGCCCTACTCGCTGGATAATCGAGCGCAGATGGCTTCGGCCTGTTGAGATTGCGAGAGCCATTTCACATGGCCGTCGAGATAGGAGTAGTTGGCTCCGCCCGAATGCAAAGTGGCGACTGAATGAGGGCCGCAGGAGGTTTCGATGGTAGCGCCATTCTCGATGGAATTGGCGTGTTGCGCCCACGTATCGAAATTCAGAGCGACTGTAGCAGGCGTTAGAATCTTTGATTCGTGCGAGCCGACAATCTGGTTGAATCTAGGGTTCCTATTGGGACTCCAAATAATGTCGTTAAGTTGGCGTGAGTTGTAGGCATAAATATCCAGACTCGGCTCGTTAATTTCGCTCGAAGGACATGAGAAAATAGAAGGCGCTTTGGCGTAAGTCATGATGGCTTCGTTCCATGCCACCTGTTTCGCAGCGGGAGTATTTCTGCCCATAACGTAGATCACCGAAGGAAAACGTCCGTCGTTATCATGAGCGTACTGTTGTACTGCCAGCGCGATTTGTTTGAGGTTGCTCTGACAAATGCTGGCGCGGCTCTTCTCACGCACACGCACAAATACAGCCATCAGAATGGTCGCCAAAATTGCGACGATACCGACAACGACCAAAATTTCAACGAGAGTAAAACCGCCCATTGGCGCTGTTTGACGCTGGCCCATGCACTCATTGTAATAAATCTGGTATTCCAACACCTCTATAAAAAGGCAAGTGCCACGAAAAAGCAAAAACCCCGCACGTCGGCGGGGTTTTGCTATTTCAATTGGTTGACTACCGATTGGAGGGCAGAATCGGGTGAGCCTGTTGCGAGGAAGCGGACGCCGCCTTTCCGCCAGAATGTGCCATCGCTGCCTTTTACCCCCTGTGGTATAGGTGGCAAATCACCATCTCCCGTTGGCTGTTCGAATAGAGAGATACGGTTTTGGCCGTTCGAGTAGCGAAGCCACGCCGAACTAGAACCGACGATGGCGCTTTCGAAGCTCCAACCAGATGGAGGTTGGGCGGGTGTTTTCAGCCAACTTGCGGCGCGGCGCGCGGCGTTGATGTTGGCGTATAGAGTGCCATCGAAGGAATCAATTTTGACGCCAGCGGGGGCGACGAAGTCGAACTTCGAGGCGGGAACGCCGCCAAACTTAATTCCCGACAGCGAGAAGCCACTCGTGCCGCCAGTGATAGCCAGTAGGGTTTTGGTCTGGGCATCAATGGTCAGGGTGCGGCCCCCCGAAATGGAAACCAGAAAGGCGCGCCGTCCGGCAAAGGTCGTTGGTTTCGCGGTTCCGGTGGCTACGAACGAAGGAGTGCGCCCACGCGAAGTGGTTTTGGTAGCGCTCTTTTCGGAGCGATGGTACAGGTAAACGTTTGTTCCATCATCGACCACGATGTCGCCACTTTTCACATTGGGAGTCAGCCATTCCAGGCGACGCTTCAGGCCAGAGCGGAAGACACGAGCCGTGCCACCATTGGTGGTTTGCGTAGCCGAATAGGAGACGGTCGCCTCGGCACTCTTCATTTGCGACACGAGCGTCTGGGCGTCCTGAGCGTGGGCGAGAGGAGCCAGAGTCGCGAAAGAAGAGGCCAGACATGCGACTCGGACGCAAGCAAGTGCGCCCGATTTGAGTGTCGCCCTACTCTCCAATTGGAGAGCGTTGTTGTTATTGAGGGCCAGCATTGTCATCGCCCTCGTCGGAACTGGTTTCGACCGCGTCCACGTCGCCAGCGATGGGCGCGGTCGAAACGTAACTTTCATGTTGTTTCAACGACTGTTGGATGAAGGTCTGATCGGCGGCAGTCAGATCGGCCATGGCGGGACGTTGCGTGTCCTTAGGGCCGAACATGAGCATTCCCAGAGCCAGAACCAAGGCGGCGAAAGCGGCTCCGAAGGAGTAGCGCATCGTGGGCTTGGCTGCGCCCATGCCGTTGAGCGATTTAACGAGCGAACGGAAAAAGCTGCGCTTGGGGGCGGGGCCGAGCTTTTCACGCAGTTCGGGCCAGAAGTTGTCGCCAACGCGCATCGGCTCGGAGCCGTACTCCGCGACGTTGAACTCGTGGAGCGACTGAGTGGCGAAGCGAAGTTCTTCGACTAACTCGCGGTCTTCGGGGTTGGAATCTAAATGCGACTCGATGTGCGCCCTTTCTTGCGGCGAAAGCGTGCCATCGAGAAAATCCATAATTTGTTCGTTTGAAAGGCGTGTCATAGTGGTTTCTCCTTGCTTATTTTGCACCGCTAATGTAAGGGCGCAGACGGCGCGCTAAATCGGCGCGGGCGTGAAAAATACGGCTTTTCACGGTTCCGAGGGGAACATCGAGGTTAGCGGCGATTTCTTCGTACGAAAGCCCCTGCAAGTCGCACATCACCAGAACCTGTCTCTGTTTTTCGGGCATGGCGGCAACGGTTTCGCGTACTAATGCACGCATCTCGTCACGCTCAACCCCCTTGCCAGGCTCGAAACGGTCGTCTGCAATCTCGCGTCCGCCTTTGTCATCTTCTTTATCGAAGGGTTCATCGAGCGAATAGGCGCTTTGCGGGCGGCGTTTACGGGCACGGGCATGGTCAATGCACAGGTTGGTCGCAATTTTATAGATCCATGTCGAGAAACTCGACTGTCCGCGAAATCCATCCAGCGAGCGGTAAGCCTTAATAAAGGCCTCTTGCACGATGTCTTCGGCTTCATCACGGTCGCCGTTCGTCATACGAGCGACGTAACCGAGAAGCTTGTTTTGATAGCGCGAGACCAGTTTTTCAAAGCCCACGATATCACCATCGAGCGCTCGCTCGACGAGATATACATCGCTTTCGAGTTCACCGGGAGAACCCCAGGCGTTGGAAGTGGCCATTGAAAGAGAAAGATTCATTGCGCGGTCTCCTGTCTTAGCTTTGTACCCTTCGACGCCGCGCCCGCGAAGGTGTTCAATTTTTAATTGCCCCCAGTTTAAAGCCGAGTCGCAAACAGCGCCGCCGACCACCCTTTGCAAGCCGAAGATGGGCTAACAAACCCCAACCAGCCTTAACTCTCTTCCATACCCGGTAACACGCCCTGTTCAGCGACTTCGATACCCTTATAAATTTGAGAGAGGGGTACACTAATGCCGAAGTTCTGTAATTGTAATTCCTGCGACAACAGGCGATAGACACGGTGAGTCCAATCACCACTACCAACTCGCCAAAAATGTTCGATTCGCACACGGTCAACACTGACCAGAATATAATCAGAAAATTCTGGAATCAGTTGATACTCGTCGAACTTCCCCGTACGGTCGAACTCTGCTGTTGCAGGTGAAAGCACTTCAAAAATCGCGTGTGGATTCAGCAATGAATCTTCGTCGCTTGGATGCGTGCGAATGGGAGGACAAACAATGGTCAAGTCAGGGTAATACCAGTTACGTGCAGTCTCAGAGGTTCGTACTTTTAGATCACCACTCGCCGTCCCACATGGTTTATCCCACAACTTTGCTTGTACAGCAGCAGTTAAGTTAGCAATAGTACGTGCATGAGTAATCGTGCCCCCGGCCATCGCGTACAATTTGCCGCCGATGTACTCGTGACGTATGGGGGAAGCGGCTTCAAAAGCCAGCAATTCGTCAAAGTCCAAAATGTGTTCGGGTTGAGCGCTCATTATATTCCTTAGATAACAGTTTAAATAAGCATCTATACCACCTCGGACAAAACATAAAAAAGGCGCCGCTCTTTGGCTGGAGCGGCGCCTTTTGATTACTTCTGGCCGTAATAGGCGTTCTTGCCGTGTTTGCGGAGGAAGTGCTTGTCGAGTAGTTCGCTTTGCATCACTTCGAGGTCGGCTTTGATGCGCAGCGTTTCGCTGGCTAGGCGGGCGACCTGTTCAAGCACGGCGGCGTTTTCGACGGCCTTATCGGGGGTTTTGCCCCAGGTGAAGGGAGCGTGCGACGCGACCAAGACGCCGGGGAAGTCGGTGGCGTCGATGTCGGCGAAACGTTCGATAATGACGTGTCCTGTGTTGGCTTCGTATTCATCGGCGATTTCGGCGGGTGTCAAGACGCGCGTGCAGGGCACGGCGCCATAGAAGTAATCGGCGTGGGTGGTGCCGAAAGCGGGGATGTCGCTTTTGGCCTGTGCCCATGCCGTCGCGTACAGGCTGTGGGTGTGGACGATGCCGCCGATGTGTGGGAAGGCACGCGCCAGAATCAGGTGGGTAGGAGTGTCCGAAGAGGGACGCAAATCGCCCTCGACGACTTCGCCCGTTTCGAGCGACAACACAACCATTTGTTCGGGCTTCATGTCGGCGTAAGGAACACCAGAGGGTTTGATAACGAGGTGGCCGCCTTCGCGGTCAACGCCCGACACGTTGCCCCATGTTTGAATGACCAAGCCCTCGGCGACTAGTTTCAAGTTGGCGTCGCACACCTGTTGTTTCAAAAGTTCGAGCATATTGGAGCCTCGCTTACGCGCGCACCTCGCGGCGAATGTGGATGAGGTCTTTCATCACATTGAAGAGGTTCGATTCCTTGCGGGTGCCGAAGGCATCGTGGATTTGCGAATAGAGCGCGAACAGGCGCTTGTAGGTGGCGTGTTCGGCTTCGTTTGGCGTGTAGACGACATCCTTAAGTCCCGTCATCGCGGCTTGAGCCTCACCGAACGAATCGAACTGCTTGGAGGCTACTGCCGCTGCGATAGCCGCGCCGAGCGCGCAGGTCTGGCTGGAGCGCGACACATAGAGAGGGCGCCCGATGATGTCGGCGTAAATCTGCATCAAGACAGCGTTCTTTTCGGCGATGCCACCGCAGTTGACGACGCGCTCGACGGGCACACCGTATTCTTCGAGGCGATTGATGATGGTAAGGGCGCCAAAGGCGGTTGCCTCAATAAGTGCGCGGTAAATTTCGCCCGGTTTGGTGTAGAGCGTCTGGCCGAGCATGAGGCCGGTCAACTCCTGATCGACCAAGACGGTGCGGTTGCCGTTATTCCAATCGAGAGCGAGCAAACCTGATTCGCCCGCTTTCAGATTTCCGGCGGCTTCCGTCAGTTCTTGATGAGTGCCAACGCCAAGGCCAACATACCAGTTGAAGATGTCGCCGACCGCACTCTGCCCGGCTTCGAGGCCATAATAACCCGGTAGAATCGAACCGGGTACGATGCCGCACAAACCGGGAATATCAGCGAGGTCTTTGCTTTGCGGCACAACCATAAGGTCGCATGTCGAGGTGCCGAGCGTTTTGACCAGAGTTCCCTCGCTGATGCCCGCACCGATACCGCCCAGGTGCGCGTCGAAAGCGCCGACTGCGACGGTGATGCCCGCCGTCAGTCCGGTTTTATCGGCCCATTCCTGCGACAAGCCGCCCACAACTTCATCGACGGAGCGAATGTTCTGGCTCAAGCGGCCACGAAGCGCGGCCAGTTTCGGATCGAGCGACGCGAGGAAATCCTCATCAGGAAAGCCGCCCCACTGCGCGTTCCACATCGCTTTGTGTCCCGCCGCGCACACGCCAACTGTCATCGTTGCGGGGTCGGTTTCGCCCGCCAGTTGCGCCGGAATCCAGTCGGCGCATTCGACCCAGCCATAAGCCGCGTCAAAAACCTTTTCATCGACATGCAAGCAGTGCCAGATTTTGCTCCAGTACCACTCGCTCGAATAGGTGCCGCCGCACTTATCCAAAAATTGCGGGCGCTCCTGCTTGGCACGCGACGTGATTTCTTCGGCTTCGCGAACGCTGGTGTGGTCTTTCCACAACCATGCGAGCGCGTTCAGGTTGCCTTCAAATTCGGGTGTGAAAGCCAAGGGGACACCGTCTTTGTCAACGGGCAGGGGAGTCGAACCAGTGGTATCGACGCCAATACCGACCACCAACGAAGGAGAAAAGCCTTCGACAGTTTTCGCCTGTTCGAGCGCGGCGACGATGGTTTGGCGCGCGCCCTCCATATAATCGGCGGGATGTTGGCGGGCGAGGTTGGGGTCGCGCGCCAACAAGATGCCATTTTCGCCGTGAGAATAGTTCCACGTCGCACTTCCGGCCTCGCTGCCATCAAGGGTTGAAACGATGATGGCGCGCACCGAGTTAGTGCCGTAATCCAGACCGATGGTGTATTGGTTTTCTGTCGGGTTCATGTCGTTGGGTTCTCGATAATTATTTTGACAACTTGTTGCTGATATTTCGCGTTCAATTCGAACGCATGGGGTGTTTCTTTCAAGGGGAAGCGATGGGTCACCATCGACTCTACGTTCACACGCCCACTTTCGACCAGTTGAAGGCAACGGGCGTAAACGTTCTTCATGCGGCGACACATCAGGATGGTAAGCCCCTTCCGTCGCGCCACCGAGTGCTTGAACGAAACCGTGTCCTCGAAGGGGATGCCCACTAAAACGACGGTGCCGCCGGGACGCACGATGTCCATAGCGCGTTGCACCGACTCTCTGGCCCACGCCGCCTCAATGACGACATCGGCCTCGGCATCATCAGGCAAAGCAATAGCGCCGTACTGCTCGGCGAATTTTTGGCGATATTCGAGTGGGTCGTGAATCCATACAGTCCCCGCCCCTGCCGCGCGCGTGGTTTGCGCGAGGCAAAGCCCGATGGGGCCAGCGCCCAAAATGGCGACTTTAGCCCCGACGCGAATACGCGCCAAATCGGTGGCATGAAGCGCGATGCCGAGTGGTTCCAGTAGCGCGGCGCTGGCATCGGATACCGAATCGGGAACCGGATGGCAGAAGCGAGCCGGAGCCACCAAACGCTCGCGCAACGAACCATCGTCGGGTGCCAACCCGCAAAAGCGTTGGCGACGGCATAGGTTGGGGTTGCCACTCATGCACTCGCGGCAAGTGCCACAAACCCACGCGGGGTCAACGGCGACGCGAGTGCCCACCGCCAGATTCTCGACGGCACTACCCACCTGCTCGACCAGTCCCGAAAACTCGTGGCCCAGAACGAGAGGCGAGTTCAATTCGGTCGAGCCAATCGAACCAGTTTCATACGGGTGCAAATCGGAGCCGCACACGCCCGTCGCCAGCACCCGAATGAGAACTTCATCGGGTGCCAGCGTCGCATCGAACGGCACGGTGTCAACTCGCAAATCGGACGGCCCATACAGCCGGACAGCGGTTTGTTGTCCCTGAATTTCAGACATTGGATTCAAAGTTGGACATCTGCGAAAGTCAATTCACGTCGATTTTCGAGCATGAATTGTTCTTTCAGGCAGGCACTCAACTTAAGCGCTTAAATAGAGAGACACAGTACATCAAATAATCGGCTCTTTCACAATAGAGCGCGTATTTCTTCGATTTCTATGTCCGCCTTAATTTCACCCTCCGTCCAGTTATCCCAGACGAATTTGACGAGGATTCCATTCTGTTTGAGATGGACTTCCCCATAATCAATCCACGCATCGAAGCCCCCGTAGACATAGAGGATTTCCCAACCTCGTTCAATCAGAGTCTCAAGGACGTAATTGAATTTTTCGGTGGGAATGGTTTCGACAAACATGGGATTCAGGGAAATTGCGGCGGGGTGGGCCTTCCCCGCCGCGTCCAATGTCACCCAGTTTTAAACGCTGCCGAAGCCCTGCGAAAGGGCGTAATAAACCTCGTTGGTACGAAGTTCATGCTTGAGGTGGCGAACTGTTGTGCCTTCGCCAATCAGCAAAAATTCGATACCCGCGATTTCGGCGAAATCTTCCAACTCTTCGGAGCCAATCGCCAGCGAAAAGCCGGTGTGGTGAGCGCCGCCCGCCCAAATCCACGCTGCCGCTGCGGTCTTGAAGTCGGGTTTGGGTTCCCATACCGAACGCGCGACGGGCAAATTGGGCAGCTCGGCTTCGGGTTCGACGACTTCGACTTCGTTAACGATGAGGCGGAAACGGTTACCGACATCGACGATGGAAGCGTTGACTGCGCTACCAGATGGCGTATCGAATACCAAGCGCACGGGGTCGGCTTTGCCACCGATGCCGAGCGGATGAATCTCGACTTTGGGCTTGGCTTTCGCGATGGTCGGGCAGATTTCGAGCATGTGCGAACCGAGCACCTGATGGCTGTTGGGGCTGAGATGGTAGGTGTAATCCTCCATGAACGAGGTGCCGCCTTCCAAACCTTCGGCCATCACTTTCATAGCACGCACTAGGGCAGAGGTCTTCCAGTCGCCTTCGCCGCCGAAGCCATAGCCAGCAGCCATAATGCGTTGTGTTGCCAGACCGGGCAACTGCTGCATTCCGTGCAGAACCTCGAACGAATCGGTGAAACCGATGCAGTTGTTGGCCTCGAAGAAAGCCAGCAGGCCAAGCTCGATGCGGGCTTCGTAGCGCAACGAATCGTGGCGTTCGCCGCCTTTGCGCAGTTCGGGAACAACATCGTACTGCTCTTCGTAGAGCGCGACCTGTTCGTCGATTTGCGCGTCCGAGATGGCGTCCATGCTCTCGACCAAATCGCCGATACCGTAGCCGTTCACCATGAAACCGAGTTTGATTTCGGCGGCGACTTTGTCGCCATCGGTGACGGCCACGAAACGCATGTTGTCGCCGAAGCGGGCGATGCGTCCACCCTGCCAGTCGTGCCAGCCACGCGCCGCGCGCATCCACGCCGCGATACGGGCCAGAACTTCCTCGTCTTCCCAGTAGCCGACGACGACTTTGCGTTTGATACGCATACGGGCGCCGATGAAACCGAACTCACGGTCGCCGTGTGCGGCCTGGTTCAAGTTCATGAAGTCCATGTCGATTTCGCCCCACGGCAAATCGCGGTTGAACTGGGTGTGCAGGTGCAAAAGCGGTTTAGTAAGTACGCTTAAGCCACCAATCCACATTTTGGCGGGTGAGAAGGTGTGCATCCATGTGATGACGCCGCCACATTCGGGTGTGTTGGTCGCTTCGAGACAGAGCGCCCGAATTTCTTCGGGGGTGGTCACGATGGGTTTGAAAACGACTTTGAGCGGCAATTTGCCGCTGGCATCAAGCCCTTCGGCAATTTGCTGCGAGTGCGCCGCCACTTGCTTCAGGGTTTCAGGCCCGTACAGATGCTGAGAGCCGGTTACAAACCAGATCTCAATCGGTTTAAGGTTGTTCATTGGACAACAGCCATTTTAAACCATCAAAAGCCCTCGGCAACCGGTTTTCCGGCTGAAAGGTTTTTATGCCACTTTGCGCGAACGTTAGCGCAAGAATTCTTCGCGTTAAAGCTGACATATCGAGGGCGTTACCAATTACTTAAATTCACCAACCTTTAATGCATTGGCAATATTTACTGGTATACTAGCTTCTCGAAGCCATTCAATGAACAAAAATGAACACGTGGCCGTGGTCGGCGGAGGTGTCGTCGGATTGTGTTGCGCTTATTATCTCAAGCGCGCCGGATTCCGCGTGACCCTCATTGATCGCGGCGATGCCAAAAGCGAAAACTGCTCGATTGGTAACGCGGGGTTGGTAGTTCCCAGCCACATCGTTCCTCTGGCGGCCCCCGGCATGATGATGGCGGGCATCAAGTGGATGCGCGACCCCGAAAGCCCTTTTTATGTGAAACCACGCCCATCGCTCGATTTGGCGAAGTGGGGCTGGCAGTTCTTTCGTGCGGGCACCAAAGCTCACGTCGAGCGTAGCGCACCGCTGTTGCACGACTTGAACATGGCCTCGCGTGCGGGTTTCGAGGAACTGAACTCCGAACTGGAAAACTTCGATTTCGAGCAACGCGGTTTGCTGATGTTGTTTCAGACCGAAGCAGGACTAGAAGAAGAAAGCCACGTGGTCGAGGCATCCCAAAAGTTGGGAATGCCCGCGCATATTTTGAGCGCCGACGAGGCGCGCGCCAAAGACCCCGGCTTGAAAATGGACTTGATTGGGGCGGCTTACTACCCCAAAGACTGCCACATGTCGCCGAACAAATTTGTGGTGGGGTTACAAAAGGCACTCGAACGCGACGGCGTTACTTTGCGGTGGAATACCGAAGTTTGCGACTGGAAAAAGGACGGTAAACGTATTCGTGCCGCCGTTGTGCATGGAGCCAACGGGCAACACGAAGAAATCGAGGCCGACCAGTGGGTTTTGTGCGGCGGCTCATGGTCGCCGCAGACAGTACGCGCCTTGCACCTTGCACTTCCCATGCAAGCGGGCAAGGGCTACAGTGTCACCCTACCCAAACCCAGCCATTTGCCCACCGTGCCGTCGCTGCTGATGGAAGCGCGCGTCGCGGTGACACCGATGGGCGGCTCGCTTCGATTGGCGGGCACGATGGAAATCGCGGGACTCAACACCGATGTCAACCCTCGTCGTGTCGGCGGCATTTTAAAAGCTGTTCCGCGCTATTATCCCGATTTCAAAGCCTCCGATTTCGAGGGCGTCAAAGCATGGGCTGGACTCCGGCCCTGCACTCCCGATGGGCTACCATATGTGGGGCGCACCGAGAAATTCCAAAATCTCTGCATCGCGACAGGTCACGCCATGATGGGCCTCAGTTTGGCCCCCATCACTGGCAAGCTCATCGCTCAAACCATATCGGGCCAGCAGCCACAGCTTTCCAGCACCCTGCTCAACCCCGACCGTTACGCATAATTTTCCAATTTACCCAAACACAAACCTACTTATGAACTGGCAAGGCGTTATTCCGGCGATCACCACTCCTTTTCGCCCCGACTTAGAAGTCGATTATTCCTTTTTAACCCGTCACGCAACTTGGCTCATCGAGAACGGCT
This sequence comes from bacterium, assembly GCA_004172935.1. GTDB lineage: Bacteria > Armatimonadota > Abditibacteriia > Abditibacteriales > Abditibacteriaceae > Abditibacterium. The sequence continues at coordinate 108,644 of SDZD01000009.1, forward strand.
GCACTGGCATCGTCGCTCTGGGTTCGCTCGGCGAAGGCGCAACGCTGACTTTCGCCGAGAAAGTTCGCATCCTCGAAACCCTCGTGCAAGAGCTACCGGGCGTTCCCATCGTAGCAGGCATCTCGTCGCTTTCCACGAAGGAATCGGTCGAACTGGCTCGCGAGGCCAAGCGCGTTGGTTGCCAGGGTCTGATGGTGTTGCCGCCTTACGTGTACTCGACCGACTGGCGCGAGATGAAGGAACACGTCGCTGCCATCATCGCCGCGACCGATTTGAGCTGTATGCTCTACAACAACCCAATCGCCTATAAAACCGACTTTTTGGTCGAGCATATTCAGGAGTTGTTGGCCGAGTACCCCAACCTGCACGCCGTCAAGGAATCGAGCGCCGATGTGCGCCGCGTCACCTCCATTCGCGCTATCTGCGGCGACCGCATCCAAATTTTGGTCGGCGTCGATGATGCCATCGTCGAGGGCATCGCAGCGGGCGCGCGCGGCTGGATCGCGGGCACCGTCAACGCCCTGCCGCGCGAATCGGTTCAACTTTTCGAGTTGGCACTGCGCGGCCAATGCGAGGAAGCCGCCGAGATTTACAGCTGGTTCTTGCCAATGCTGAAACTCGATGTTGTGCCGAAATTCGTTCAGCTCATCAAGCTCTCCCAACAGGAAGCGGGCGCAGGAAGCGAACGAGTGCGCGGACCTCGTCTGGTTCTCGATGGTGCCGAACGCGAATGGGCATTGGACCTCATCCGCCGCGACCTCGCCAATCGCCCCGAATGCGTGCAGCACAGCACCCCACTGTTGCAAAAGTAATTGCAACCCGCCATTCGTGGGGCGACATCGTCCCCACGAATGGCACCCGCACTGCACTCCCCTCCTAACGACCAAGAAACCAACAGCACCATGAGTACGACAATGACCATCAACGGCACCTCTTTGATCGGAACAGGCGCCACGCAGAACCCCGCGACAGGCACGCCATTTCGAGCATTTAACCCAGCCAAAGGCGTCGAACTGGAAAACGACTTTTATCCGGCGACTGGCGAAGATGTCGAACGGGCCGCCACTCTGGCTCACGAGGCGTTCGCCACCACCAAAAATTTGTCGGGCAAAGAGAAGGCGCGTTTTCTGCGCGCCATCGCCGATGGTTTGCAGAACGCATTGCCACATCTCGTCGAAACCGCCAACAGCGAAACGGCGCTCCCGGCAGCTCGCCTCGAAGGCGAGGTTGGGCGCACCATGATGCAACTGCGCTTGTTCGCCGATTTGGTGGAGGAAGGCTCGTGGGTCACCGCCCGCCTCGATTCACCCAATCCCGACCGCCAGCCACTCCCTAAACCCGACGTTCGCTCTATGCTGCGTCCTCTGGGGCCAGTCGCGGTTTTTGGCGCCTCCAACTTCCCCTTCGCCTATTCAGTGGCGGGCGGCGATACCGCTTCGGCTCTGGCAGCAGGTTGCCCGGTGATTGTCAAGGCGCACCCTGCGCACCCTGCGACTTCGGCCCTCACTGCCGAAGTGGTGGCCCAAGCGGCACGCGATTGCGAGATGCCCGAAGGCATTTTCTCGCTACTGTTCGACTCCGGTTTCGAAGTTGGCACAGCTCTGGTTTCACACCCGGCCATCAAAGCGGTTGGCTTCACTGGCTCACGGCGCGGCGGCTTGTCGTTGGTCGAAACCACCCAGAAGCGCAAGGAACCCATTCCGGTTTATGCCGAGATGAGCAGCGTCAACCCCATCTTCATCTCATCGGGCGCTCTGGACGCGCGACGCGAAGCGCTCGTCAAGGGCTTACATCAATCAGTGACTATGGGCATCGGCCAGTTCTGCACCAACCCCGGTCTTGTTCTGCTTCCGGCGGGCGAAGAAGGCGACACCTTCATCAGCGAACTCGCCGAACTCATGAACGCGACGGCTCCCGGCTCGATGCTGTCGAGCGGCATCGCCAAAAACTATAGCGATGGCGTCGAGAAATTGGCAGAATCGGAACATGTCACCCAGCGCGCCGAGGTCGAGTCCGAAGGCATACTATCGGGCGCGGCTCTGTTCGAGACCACAGCGCAAACACTGCTCGATTCGCCCGAACTGGGCAACGAGGTTTTCGGCCCCACCACTCTCATCGTGCGCTATGGCAGTGGCGACGAAGTGCGTGCCATCGCCGAATCGCTCGAAGGCCAGTTGACCGCGACTTTGCAACTCGAAACCTCCGAGTGGCCCGACTACCTCGATCTACTCGGTATCATCGAAGAGAAAGCCGGGCGCCTCGTCGTTAATGGCTTTCCCACGGGAGTTGAAGTCGGCCCAGCGATGGTTCATGGCGGTCCGTTCCCGGCAACCAGCGATGGACACACCACTTCGGTTGGCACTCGCGCCATCGAACGCTTTGTTCGTCCCGTCTGCTATCAAAACCTACCGAACGAAGCCCTGCCCGCCGAGCTTCAGAATGGTAACCCTGTCGGCATTCACCGCCTTGTCGATGGCGAATGGACCAAATAACGAGCGGAATTAGAATTTCTCACCACTAATCGTTGATACAGACGGAGAGGGGCGGCGCAAATGGTTCATTTGCGCCGCTCTTTTCTATTTCAGGGGCTGTCATTATTATCGAACAAAAATTGTTAAAATCCAGTCATACAGCAAGTAAGGGACTTCGATCTCAATTTCCATGAACGACATCAATGCGGTGAAAAGTCGGGCCTATTTGACTTGGGCTGAGTGGGGACCGGATGCGCGCATCCCACGCGATGAGCGACTGGCGACTATTTACCCTGACCTTACCACTGCGGAACGGATAGCATGGATAAAAGAGTTCGGCCAGATAGAAAGTTTCGTATGGCAACTGGCCGAGGAAGGCAAAGCACAGGCGCTTTCGCGTGAAGATTTCACCGCGTTAATCCACCAACGTTTCCCCTTCATGGACGACGAAGCAGTGGGCAAGGCGCATTTTCTGGCGTCTTATTACCAGTGGCACGGCTAAGCCAACTCATCCCCATTCAACATCGAAAGTCAGTCACAAAATTCTGGACATCATGAAACAATATCTCTCAATTCCATTCCTACTCATCACCCTGTTGTGCGCTCTCACTCAATGCTCGTTTGCTGAACCTAAAGCCGAGCCGCTGCAACTGCAATTCAGGCCGGGAAATCCGACAGCCACAGCCAAAGGCCATTTGACGGGCGATCTGGAATATGACTATGCCATCGCCGCCCAAAAGGGGCAATGGATGATGGTCGAAGTTACCTCGAACCCAGTCGATGCCGCCGTATTTTCCATCAAAACGCCGAGCGGCAGCGAAACAACTTCTCAGTACCGCTGGTCGGGAGTTGTTCAAGAAACAGGCGACTATCTACTGTGGGTTTCCAAGCCCGCCGATTATCGGACAGCCGATTTCACCCTGAAAGTAACTCTGGGAGCGCGCCCCGCACCGCTACGCTACTCGGCAACCGATAGGAATGGAGCGGCGCTCTATGCGGCGATGCGCAAATTCATCGACTCCTTCAAGACCAAAGACCGCACAGCGTTCCTCTCCTGCTTCTCGCGCTCCAAACCATCCTATCATCTCAATCCCATCATTATCGGCTCCAAGAGTTACTACCGGACTGCTGTAACTTACCCTCAACTCGCTTCCGACTTGAAGGCGAAGAAAAGTTGGTACTGGATTTATCTCGAACGCGCCGAAAACGGCGAGTTGGATGCCTTCGTAGATAACGTTCCAAACGGCAATATGTGGACGCGCACCGCGAACAACACCTTCGTCCCACCGGGAGCCGAAATCACCAGTTCAACCTACGTCAAATGGCGCAAGGAAGGTTCGCAGTGGTTTATCGACGAAATCAGCTATCCGCGTTCGTGACGACTATTTCTCTTCGCGCTCATCTTCAACCTTGCTCATCTCGAATAATAAGGTTGAAATCGTCTTCCCGACCAAAGGTATTCCCTTCCTCATCAATGGTTTCCGCCACAAGCCTGACCTTATCTCCCACAGCAATGTCCGCCGCATCTAAGGACAGATGCAACTGAATCTCACCATTCTCATCGGTGAGAAAAGTGGGTTTAGAGATTTTCGTACTTTCCTTTGTTCTTTCTGGCGTCCAGAAACCGGAAATTGCTGTGTTGCCCTTGAAAGCCTGAAGCCGAACTTTAACTGCAGCCACTGGGTCGTACTCATCATCTTCCACTTTCACCGAAACCAAAACAGATTTTGTTTGGGCGCCTTTGGCAGGCAAAATCGCGAATCCTCTATTAACAGTCAGGTGGGTATAAGAATCAGGGAGAACACGCACCATGAACGACTTGGAATTTCCCAGAGTCGCAGTAAGTGGTGCCCCTTTGATTGTAGGTTTTTGCGCGCCCAGCGAAAGATCATCGCCTTCAATGCTGTGACCTTGAAATGTCCATACTGGTCCGAGCGTATGTTCGTTTACCCACGGTGCCCAAGACACAGCTTTTTCGGCCCGCACCAGCAGCGTTCCATAGTGGGGCATTAATACATTAGTCTTCTTAGTGACATCATGCCATCGGTTTGCGTGCGTTTCATCAGCATCTTGAGTCCATTGAATTTTGGAGATGAATTGTGAGGTAACGCGCCCAATGACAACGTCGCGTAGTTCCCCCTTTTGAGCAAGCACACGGAAAGAACCCTCACTGATAGGAGGAATCATTGAGGGAGGCGCAGTAAGGTCTAACTTGATGACGATCTCATTTTTTGGCTGAACGAGCGGTGTTTCCCAGCCTTGTTCATTTTTTAACTGCTCAAATATATCTTTTGTATCCCCCTCTAATGCCGCTCGACCACTCCAACCTTTCGGCGCCCAGGGAGTATCGGCTCCATTCGTGGATATGATGCCCTTCATAAACACACGAAACGTTGTGGCGCTTTGCCCGATATTGTTGATGTGAATCAAGTATTTTTCGGTTTGTCCGGGAAGAACAGCAGACAATAGGGTTTGCTGAGCATCTTTGCCAAGAACTTGTTCTCCGGCAACATCCGCTCTCACACCTTCATTGTCAACACGTTCCAGAACAATATCTGGCGTACCGGGCACATCTGACTTCGGTGTATCCACAACAGGCGCACTCATAGCAGTCATGGTTGGCTCAGATACCTCCAGAATCGGAGGGGAGGGGGCTGAACAGGAATAATTACATGACACTGCGAGTGACAAAGCCAATGCAGCGAGGAGGGATTTAGATTTCACGCAAAAGATAATAACGCCTCGCTTAGAAACACGTCAATCTTTCTGCTTTGGCGCGCAAATAGAGACACTAGGGGCCGCTTATGCCCACTCAACCGACTCTGTGGAATCGCTTCTGTGCCAAGATGGTTGGCGAAGTCTCCGCTGACACGCTCGAAGCCTACCGCCGCGCCTCACTCGCCGTGTACGATGCTCTCGATCATCTCGAAGTACATCGCAAGAACGCCCTTGATAACGGCAAGAACGCCTGGACTATCGCTCCAGCAGCCAAAGCCGAAACACTTTGCACGTGGAATGCATTCGTATTGCAAACCCTCGGCGACCGCTTTCTCGAAGCCGATTACGAAGGCGACCCAAGCACAGTGGGTTTCGTGCCTCCCATCACTGCCGACCAAATTTTGCGATTTTATACTCCGGTCGAAGGCTGGCTCAATCGCGCGCAACAGGCGCACTATAACCCCGATTACAAACTCGATTGGCCTGTTCCCGCCCTACTCCCCAAGTGGAGTGATGTTGAGCCGTGCCCCAATGCTCACTTAGTTGGAATGCTCGAAGCGATGCGCGCCGTGCGCGACCACACTCAGGCCGCCCTCACCTTCCTCGAAGCCTCGGAGCCGACAACCGAAGATGAGAAGAAAAGCAAGAACCTCATTCGTCAGGTGCAAGCCTCGACGATGGCACGCGCCCGCTATGCCGACGACATGATGAACGGCAACCCATCGCGCGATGTCCATGAGCGCGTCGAGGAGCATGTCAAAGCCGCCATCGAAGATTTCTTCCTGCTCGGTCAACTGCTGGCGATGCCTGAACTGGCGCTCAAAGTCAATACCCCCAAACCTCAGCCACAACCCAAACCCGCGACTCCGCCCGCCACGCCGACATTCGATTCGTTTTCTACCGATGTCGGTCTTTGGGGCGCCTCCGCTCCATCGGTTGCTCCGGCGCTGGCGTCTTCGCAGCTGGCTCGTCCCAACGACCCGAATTTCGATGTGTGGTGCCTGACTTCGCCCGAAGCTCTCGTCAAATTCAAGCAAGACCGCGAGGCTGTGCGCGCCATCAAGACGCTATGGCAACTCGACCCCGACCCGGTGCGCACACTTCAAATTCAGGATGAAATCAACGCCGCATTGATGCGCGGCGACATCACTTACGCGCTCGACCGCTACAACCAAAAACTCGGTCACTTTTTTTGCGCGCCGTGGGGCGCCGTTTACGCTACCAAGCGTCCTATAATTATCGGCGGCGAACGTCTGGGTGCCATGCAGCAGTTCATTTTCAACGTGACCTGCGAAGGCGTTAATCTGGGAGCGCCATTCGAACGCGAGATCATGACGGGTAACTTCACCCCGACCACCAAGTTCGAATACGGCGACCCGAACGAACAGCCAGACCACTAAACCGCAACCTGATTTTTAATTCATGCCCAATCACACAATCGAGCCTGGAGTAGAGGCTCTGCAACTCGACGTGCCCGTGCTACTTCCTGGCGTGGATGACCCGCAAGACGGCTGCATCCATCGCCTCGAAGAGCGCTTGCGCGGACAAACCGGAATCAAGGACGTTCATCTCGACCGTGACGAGATGAACCGCGTCGTGTTGTGCCTGCACTACGACCCAAACCTTGTTTCGCTCGATAAGGTGAACCGTCTGGCGCGCGACGAGGGTACATCCATCACTCAGCGGTTCAAGCACGAGGCAATCCCAGTCAAGGGCATGGACTGTGCCTCGTGCGCCGCTTCCATCGAGCATGTCGTTCGCAAAATCCCCGGCGTGCTGAGCGTCAGCGTGTTTTACCCGACACAAAAGATGCGCGTCGAGTGGGATAGTGAGCAAACCAACCGCGAAATCATCGTCAAAGCAGTGTCGCGTTTGGGCTACCGCATTCTAGATAAGAAAACTCCTATTATCTCTTTGACACCAATAGGCCAAGAGGGCAATATTGATGCATTGCATGACCACGCTAACTGCACTCATGGCGACCATGACCACGATGACCACGACCACCACCATCATCCCCACGACCATAGTCAGGCACAGCATAGCCATGGCCACACCGGACACGCGCATAGTGAACGTGACAGCCACGAGCATGAACACGAGCACGATCACCACGGTCACTCACACGCCGATGGCGATACCGACCCAAACGCCCCCTGGTTCAGACGCTACCCCGCCTTAACCCGTTCACTGGTTTCTGGCACATTCCTGTTGGTGGCATTCGTTGGTCAGGCAACCGGGGTGTTGCCGCTATGGGCCGCACTTCCGCTGTATGCCGCGTCCTATGTGGCGGGAGGTTATGACCTTGCGCGCCACACCATCCCCACCACGCTCAGTGGACGCTTCGATGTTGAGTTCCTGATGCTGCTGGGCGCCATTGGCGCCGCCTTATTGGGCGACTTTCCCGAAGGCGCCTTCCTGCTGTTTCTGTTCTCGCTGGGTCACGCCCTTGAAAGTTTTGCGATGGGCCGCGCCCGCGACGCTCTCGGCGCACTTGGCGAAATCATGCCGCGTACGGCTCGCGTGCGGCGGGGCAGTAGCGAACAGGAAGTCGCGCTCGAATCGCTCGTTATCAACGACATCGTCATCGTGCGTTCGGGAGAACGAGTCGCCGTCGATGGCACCATCATCGCGGGCCGCTCCTCGCTCGACCAAAGCGCGCTTACGGGCGAAAGCGTTCCGGTGGAACGCGGCGAAGGCGAAACGGTGCTGGCAGGCTCACTGAATGGCGATGGCGCCCTCGAAGTCAAAGTCGCCAAGTTGGCGCAAGACACAACTCTGGCGCGCGTTATTTCGATGGTCGAAGAGGCGCAGGCGCAAAAAGCCCCATCGCAAACCTTCGCCGATAAATTCGAGAAAGTGTTGGTGCCGTGCGTGTTGGGCGTCGCCCTACTTGCCGCCATTGTACCGCCGATTCTTGGGCTGTTGCCCTGGAAAGTCGCGATGCTACGCTCGATTTCAGCAATCGTCGCCGCTTCGCCGTGCGCGTTGGCCCTCGCCACCCCCGCCGCAGTTCTGGCAGGAATCGCGCGCGCCGCTCAAAACGGCGTTCTGATTAAAGGCGGCGTCTACCTCGAAAATCTGGGCACGTTGCGCGCCATCGCCTTCGACAAAACCGGCACCCTGACCAAAGGGCACCCGGCAGTCGAAGCCGTATGGACAGCGCCTTCGGTTTCGCACGACGAACTACTGCAGCTCTCTGCCGCCATCGAGTCGCGTTCCAGCCACCCATTGGCCCGTGCCATCATCGACGCCGCGACCAAAGCGAAACTGCCATTGAGCGAAGTCGGCGACGTTCAAACCATCGCAGGGCGTGGACTGCGCGCCCAAGTCAATGGGCAAAACATCCTTATTGGTAACGTCGCTTTGCTTGACGAAAACAGCATCGAAATTCCCGCCGAAGCTCAAAGCCAACTTCAGGAGTGGGGGCAGCGCGGTTTTCCGACCATGTTGGTGGCACGCGATGGAAAAGCGATGGGCGCTTTCGCCTTCTCCGACCCACTGCGCGACGATGCCAAAAGCACCATCGCCTCGTTGAAGGGCATGGGTGTCTCGCAGTTGGTCATGCTGTCGGGCGATAACGCCCGTGTCGCCTCTTCGGTGGCCTCCTCGGTGGGTATCACCGAAACGCGCGCCGATTTGCTGCCCGCCGACAAAGTCAAAGCCATCAACTCGTTGCTGGAAGAACACAAGATGGTGGCGATGATCGGCGATGGCGTCAACGATGCTCCGGCCCTGGCAACCGCCACCGTGGGCGTCGCGATGGGTGCCAGCGGCACCGATGTCGCGCTCGAAACCGCCGATGTTGCTTTGCTCAGCGATGATCTCAGCAAGCTGCCATTCGCCGTTGCGCTGTCGCGTCAAGCCAAATCCATCATCCGCCAAAACCTGTGGATTTCGCTCGGCGTCATCTGCTTGCTCGTGCCAACCACCCTGTTGGGCTTAGCACGCCTGGGAGTGGCCGTCGCCTTCCACGAAGGCTCAACACTCATCGTCGTATTGAATGCGCTACGCCTTCTGCGCTTCAACTGGACCGAACCCACGAAATAGTAGCGCGAAAAACTCCCCCAATCCCTCATACTGCGCGCAATTGTGCGTCTCTTTGCCACTGCCTCCGTTCTCACGGGCTTGTTGTTACCCGCCTCGTTCGCTCAGGCCGACGTTGATATTCCGCTTCCGCCCTCGCTAAGTGCAAGCGAAATGGCCTCAACTACAGCAGATGTCCCCTTGCCCAAAGACCCAAAAACGAATGATGGTCCCGCGTGGGCGCGCTTCGCATCGGGCAAAGGCACAGCTCTTTTCGTAGCATCGGGGACTTTGCTGCCCCTGACCGAAGGAAATAGCAATGGCGAACAGCGCTCCCTACGCGCCGCCGACACAGTGCTGACCTCAGCGGTTATCACACAAGCACTGAAAAAAGTGACGCACTCCAAGCGCCCCGATGGAAGCGACTACGAATCGTTTCCGTCGCAGCACGCCATCACCGCGTTCGCCATCGCGTCGATGCAAGCCCATTTCCATCCCGATCAAGCCATATTCTGGTATCTGGGAGCGACAGCGATTTCAGCCTCGCGCGTTAAATTGCGCCGCCATCGCGTGCGTGATGTGTTGGCCGGAGCTGCTATTGGCATCGCCACCACCGAAATCGAGTACCGCCAGAAGCGCGGCTTGCTGCTATTCCCATTCATTCACGGCGGCGGCAATAGCCGCCAACCTCAGGTAGCGGGCCTCAGTTTCGGCGGCTCGTTTTAACGCGCCCGCAGCTCCGAGCGCACCTGCATCAAAATTTGGCCGAGCTTGTTTTGCCCGGTTCCGGTTCGGCCACAGCCCCAGTAATAGTCGCTGGGGGCATTCTCGATGAGTTCCTCATCGCCCGTCGCCAGCAACATGTCGCGCAGAGCAGTGTGGGTCGAAAACTTCTTGCGCACGGCTTCCAACATCACCTCGTCGCGGAGCGTATCCCAATTAGCCAAAATCGGCAGGGCGCGAGTGCGTCCTAGCTCTTTGGCATCTTTGGGAGTACGGGCGCGCTGGATGCGGGCGCGGTAGTTTTCATCCTCGAATTTCTGCGCCTGAAAGTAGTGTTCGACTGTCGGCCACCAGGCATCGTTCAGTTCGACGCCGTGCGGAGAGAAGTTAGAAAACTCGAAATAATCGACAGATTTAGAGTAAAAGTAGATAGCCATGTTGATAGGTGAGAGGCGTTCCCAGACCTCCTACTCCACTCAACCGTTCCCCCATCTTAAAAATCCCCCTGACCCTCATTAGCCAAAAGGCAGCTGTTCGGCCTGAAATTGGGCGCGCAGTTCCATCAGCAACAAGCCCAATTTGTTGAGGCCATCGCCGCGCGTACCAACTCCCCAGTAATAGTCGTTTGTGGTGGCTTCAATCAGTTCTTCATCGCCCGTCGAGAGCAGCAATTCCCGTAGCTCGGCATGGGTCGAGAATTTGGCGTACAGCGCACGGCGCATCGCGTCGTCTTTCACCTCTTCCCAATCGGCGCGCAGCGGCACCGAGCGCGAACGCCCCAAATTGGCGGCTTTCATCGGCGAAGGCGCCAAACGGATTTGCTCACGGTACGCCTCATCCTCGAACTTCTGCGCCTGAAAATAAGCCTCGGATGTCGGCCAGATCACTCCATCTAACTGGAACGGATGAGCGGAGAAGTTGGAGAACTCGCCGAAGGGGTCTTTGAGCGAGTAAAAGCGGATGGCCATAGCCAGCAGTGTAAGTCCCTGCTCAATCGTCCCATGAGGTGAAGTAGCGGTAAAAACTGGCGTCTCGTGAAGAGCGTTCGGTTAATTGAGCGAACATCATGGCTTTGACGTGGCCGTCGCAGAATAGCACGTTGGTTGTTCCGAGGTGGCGCTGGGTAAGAAGGGTGTCGATGTAGCCCCCCATTGCCGGATAATCGCCCTGCCCACCCGTATTATAAATCGTGAAAACGCTCACGCTCGACTTGAGGACGCCGAACTTGACGGGATGCAGATCAATGGGGTCGCCCCCCATATAGGAGTTGTTTTCACCAACCCAAAACGTCGTGGCGGGGGCAGGCACAGCGGCCAGGTGGGCGGCGGTGACTGGCTGCCACTCTTCGTTGACCGAGGTTACGGGCGGTAGCTCCGAAAATGGCGTCTGATCGTCGCGTTGATAGGAGGCGTTGATGGTGTAGGAGCCGATGGTCTTCGAGTACGTGCCGCGCCCATTAGGGTTGGAGGGGTTACTGTAGTGAAAGGGCAACGGCAGTTCGGCGTCGCCGATGTTACCCAAACGAGCGCTGGGACAATTGAAAATTTGCTCCGACTTGACGTATGGGAAAATTTCGTCCTGCCAGACGTAGCCCGAATAGGAATCACCGCCATTGCTGCGCGAGTTTTGGCCGACCATCGGGAAAGGCAATTTTTCGTCGTAATCCTGCGTGTACTGCATCAGACCAAGCCCGATTTGCTTGAGATTAGATTGGCACGAGGCACGGCGGGCGTTTTCACGAGCTTTCGCGAACACAGGAAACAGAATCGCCGCCAGAATCGCGATGATCGTGATGACTACCAAAAGCTCCACCAAAGTAAACGCAGAGCGCAAAAATTTACCTGTCATAGGCTAACCCTCGAAAACATAGCGCACCATGTTCGCCGTTCGAGGCTCCCTTCCTCTTCTTATTCCCTAAAAGCGCTCCGACTTCATCACGGCAAGGCGAAACTTTTGTAGGGCGTGCGCCGCACGCAATTAACCACTATGCCACCAGCATTTCTTATCGAATGCTCTGCTCACCCAAGTAAAGCAAATGCTATCTTAAAACCTGTTTAGGGAATGGTGTTAGTGTATGTAAGAACAGGAAATCCACATGAGAAAAACGTATGGATATGCTTTGGTTTTGGGCGCCTTGGCGCTCTCTGTGGTTGGAGGCATTGCTCTGCGCCGTGTTCAAGACACGAAATACCTTCCGTTAGCCGAAGCGAACTCAATCAAGGATTATAAGAAGTGGTTTCGTGTCACTCCCAAGCCGCTGTATTTGCCTATCTGGACGGATATGCTGTGCCGCCGAGCCTCACCCGAAGAAGTGAAAGAGGCTGAAAGCAACCCTCACCGTCGCAAGTTCTTCAACGTGTACGTGAACTCGGTCGGCAAAAAAGCCATGTTGACAGCGAAGAACCCTGTGTTCCCCGTGGGTTCAATCATCATCAAGGAAAAACTGCCGGATGAAAAAAGCGATTCGCCGGAACTACTGACCGTGATGATAAAAAGGCAGAAAGGCTACGACAGCGCCAACGGAGATTGGGAATATCAAGTCGCGGATGGCGCGGCAACACAGATTCAAGGTAGGGGCAAACTCACGAACTGCCAATCGTGCCACGCCTCTCAAAAAGCCACCGATTACGTCTATCGCACCTACTGGGCGAATAAGCAGTAATGCCGTCCGATTCTCGATTTCGGTTCTAGTCAGTCGCCAAAAGTGCCTCGACTGCATCACGGCGAGGCAGCCCTTTTTGCGCGCCCGCGACGCGCGCCTTGAGGCTGGCGGCGGCATTGGCCCAGCGGATGCGTTCGACCAGCGGAAGCCCCCACGCCAGAGTAGCGCAGTAGACGCCGTGAAAGCAGTCACCGCAGCCAGTGGTATCCACGACTTCGGTTTCAAAAGCCGCGACATGCTCGACATCGCGCCCATTTTCCGAGAAGAAGGCGCCAGCTTCACCGCATGTCACGACGACCACCTGGCGGTTTTCATTCCAGAGGGCGCGCACCATTGCGGTGGGGCTATCCTCGTTTGTGAGTCGCGCTGCGAAGCCTTGCGACAAAATGGGATGGCCTAGCAGCGGAAAGAACGCTTCGAAGGCGGGAACATCGGTGCGCTCGATGTCGGCGACGACGGGCACACCGACACGGCGCGCGATTTCGCACAGGCGCACCGTGCCCTCGGCGCCGTAATGATCGACAAAGGCGCATCTTGACGCCGCGATTTCGGCCTCGCGTGGTGCATTAAGAGGCGTGCCCACTAGCAACGGGCGCTTGAAAAAGATATTGCGCGTGTTGTGCGAGGTATCGACAACGACAAAAGCGCGAATCGCCCCGGCGTCTTCATGATACGGCACTAAATCGAGGTCGATTTTTTCTTTGGTGAGCAGCTTGGCGACCCGTTTAGAGGTGTCGTCAAAGCCCAACACACCCGCGTAAGAACAACGCGCGCCCAAGCGGGCGGCGGCAACCAAAGCCGTCGCGCCTAAGCCGCCGCCTTGAGCTTCGATGTGGTGGATTTGAACTTTGCGTTCGCGCTCCGGCCACTCGTCGACATACAGCAGTTCGTCGATGGTGGTGCAGCCAAAACCCAATACATCGCGCGTCTTAGGTACGCTCATGGTATCATCCCCAGTTCCTTCAGGTGCGTCAGCAAATCATCTCCGTGTGTTTCGGGCGCCACGGCCCGGTCAATGAAGCGTACCACGCCTTCTTTATCAATCAACACACTCTGCCGCTTCGCCAAATCGGTTGGCGTTTGCGCCGCCCCATACAGGTAACAAATGTTGCGGCCTTCGTCCGGCAGCATCGCGAACGGCAACTTCAACGACTGGGCGAAAGCCTTCTGCCCCTGTTCACCGCCGGCTGCATCGACCGAAACCGCCCAAACCTCGGTATCAGCAAGTTGGAATCCCCCGAACGAATCGCGTAGGCTCGATAGCTGCGTCTTGCACTTTCCGGTGAAGCAGCGCGGGAAAAACGTCAGCAACAAATTCTTGCGCCCACGCAACGCCGAAAGGCGCCGCCAGATGCCGTTAGCATCGCGCACAGAAAAATCGGGGGCAACTTTACCGACAGCAAAAGCAGGAGTCGGGTCGGAGCTACTTTCCAGCAAAAATCGCAACGCGAACGCTTGAGGGTCTTCTTCCTGCGACGGCAAAGGCTCGACATCACGTACCCATCCGGCTCGGTCAATTGCCACAAAGGTTGGCGCTCCGAAAGCGCGGCCTAATGTTTTCGAGTCGTCGCGTAGCGTTTGAAACGGCGCGGGCCAGATGGCGCCGGGAGTTGGCGCAAACCAGAGTGGCGCCACGCCCAGAGCGGCGGCTTTTTTGGCCGATTCGATAATGGGCGCGTCCGCTTTTGCCAAAGGTTTATCGCCCTCGATGATCCAAAACTGCGTGCGCTGTCCGACGAAATCACGCGAGGCGAGCCGCCCCGTCGCCGTAGCCAAATCGAAGAGAGGGGCGACTTCGCCCACGCGCGGCGCTTCGACGGTTTGAGCTTGGGCACGAAGCGGGGCGACTATCGCTAATGATAGCCCCAGAGCACAGCTAACACGCGATTTAAACCGAGGGGCGCACATCTTTGATCATCAACTGCAACGAGGTGCGGCCTTGCCACTCGTTGATTTCGGGCACGAACAGGCAGTCGACCAATTGGTCGTGGCGGAACTCGCTTAATCGTTCCTGGCAACGCCACCAAACCCAGTCAAATTCGCGCCCATCAATGGCGACTTTACCCCGGCAATGTCCGCCGTTCATGGGGCGCATCATCGCGAGGCGGGCGCCGTAAAGCAGCAACGAGGGCGCTTCGTTCTTGGTGCCGCATGGCTCCATTTGCGCCAGTTGCAGCGCCAGTTTCAAATCCAAGTCGCGCGCCTCGACTTCGCAGTCGGCGTAGATGCGCGGAATCAGATCGTCGGGAGTAATCTTGTCATCAGCAAATTCGAGCGCGGCCTTTTTGAACGAAGGGATATTGCGCGCCTCCAAACTCAAACCGCACGCCGCAGCATGTCCGCCGCCGCTAGTAAGCAACGGGCGTGTAGCTTCGACGAGAGCATGTAAATCGAAATCGGCGATGGTGCGGCCCGAACCGTGAGCGTGGTCATGTTCGACACCGAGCGCAAAAGCCGGGCGCCCATATTTTTCGACCAACTTGGAAGCGATGAGGCCAACGACGCCGCGATGCCAGCCAGTTCCCGATGCCACGACCAAGCGGTCTTTGTCCAAATCGAACTCGCGCTCAACGGCTTCAGTGGCTTCGAGCATTGCCGACTCGGTGCGCCCCTTGCGCGTCTGGTTCAACTCTTCGATTTGAGCCGCCAAATCGGCGCACTCTTCATCCGAATCCGACAGCAACAAACGAAGCGCTAACGTCGGAGAGGCGAGGCGTCCCGCCGCATTCAAGCGCGGCGCCAGTCCGAACGAAACATCACGCCCGCTCCACTTCATGCGCTGTTTCTTGCCGTCGCGCATAGGCGCCGCCAGTTGGTGGGGAAGCGAGGCGTTGTTGATGAGAGCCAGCAAACCCTTGCGGCGTGTCTCATACAAGCGCTGTAAACCGACATAAGCCAAATAGCGGTTCTCGTCGCAAAGTGGCACACAGTCGGCGATGGTGGAAAGCGCGACCAGATCGACGAACTTTTCTTCGAACGATGCCAACGCGCGCGGATTCATCACCGCGAGCAGCGCTTGCATCACTTTGAAGGCGACGCCGCAGCCCGAAAGCCCGGTGAAGCCATAGTCCGAATCGGGGCGTTTCGGATTGACGACTGCCAGCGCATCGGGCAACTCGTCCGAGCATTCGTGGTGGTCGGAAATAATCAGGTCGATGCCGATTTCGCGGGCACGCTGCGCCTGTTCGATGGCGGTGATGCCGCAGTCCGCCGTGAATACCAAATCGAAGCCCTGCGCCTTGGCGTCCTCAATGGCCTGAACGCTGAGGCCGTAGCCCTCGTGGCGCTCTGGCAAGCGATACGAGACGTTACCTTTCAATGCCCGTAGCGCGCGCACCACTAATGCCGTCGAGGTAATGCCGTCAACATCGTAGTCACCAAAAACTAGAATCTGCTCGCCCTTTTGAAGCGCTTGAATCAAGCGCGCCACAGCTTTGTCCATATCGGGCAATGCATTGGGGTCGCGTAGTAGGCCGGGATGTGGGGCGAAAAATGCTTCGACGGCTTCGCGCGTGTGCATCCCGCGCGAACGCAAAATGGCCGCACACACAGGAGAGACTTGCAAAGTAGAGGCTAGGCGCCGGTCACACAGTTCGACGGATGTGCGCGCCTCCCAAAACGCGGCGGGGGCAGGAGACGACACCTGGGGAGTACGAGACAGTTCGGCAAAAGCTGCGGACGCAAGAGGAGACGATTTAGACGGCAAAAAGAGAGACGGCGGTGGGTTCATCGGAGCAGCAAAGACAATAGGGAAAGGTTATCAAACCCTGCCCTTCCATTCCCTCCCTAAAGATAACGAATGGCAATTCCCTGAGTGCTGCGAGATTTCGACGCGCGATTTTTCGCGCCGAGAAACCTACCTACTCCGCCTATTTGTCTTTGCCGTATGCCGCTTGCAATCGCGTGTATTCTTCTGCCGTAACGGGCAAAATGGAGCCGTGGCGGAAGCGGAAGGGAAAGCGGAAACCTTCACCTGCTGTGAATTGTCCACCTTCGAGGTTCTGCGTCACAAACGGTTGGTAGCCTCGGCCCGCGCTATAGTGGTCGAGAATGAGGCACCATGTCGCGGGCTTGCCATCGATGGAGGGTTCGATGAGGTAGCACTGTGGCCCTTCGTAGCCGCGCAACTGCGCCAGCGAAAAATCGGGCACATCTTTCCACGGCCCCATGAGGTGTTCACTGCTTTCCATAGTGATGGCTTTGAATTTTTCGTCTTTGGAGAAACGGTAATATTTGCCTTTATCGCGGATGATGTCGGTGTCGATAACCGTCGTTGGCTTCTCGATGTAGATGAAAGGCTCGCCGAAAGTGCGAAAATCCTTGGTGCGGGCAGCCCAAATGCGCTGCTTGGCGAAGTCGTCGCGCTTGTTGGTAGAGGCCCAGTAAACCAGATAATCTTTGGTGTCCTCATCGTAAACCACTTCGGGCGCCCATGTGCATCCGGCATCATCGGCGGCAACGCGCACGAGACGCGGCTCCGACCACTTCACCAAATCATCCGACTCCCAAATAACAATAGATTTGCTGCCCGCACGCACGGCTCGGCTCCAATCGTGATTGAGGTTAATCGACAGGTCGGTTGCCACCATGAAGAACTTTTTGCCATCAGGCGAACGGAGCAGATAGGGGTCGCGCACTCCCTTCTCCCCCAACTCGCTCACCAGAACTGGCTTTTCCTCATTGAGCGCCGTCCAATCGCGCCCGTCTTTACTGAGCGCGAAATAGACCTGCTCTGTCATTGGGCTTTGTTCGCCCTTGAAGGTCACAAAGAGGAAGCCGCCATCGGCCCCAAACGCCGCAGTGCTGGAAAGTAACATGAACAAAAATAGCTTGAGTGCCGACATATTCGTTTACGCAGTTCGGTATTGTGCCACAACCATAAACGCAATCTAGCTCGGCAGTTGCACACCCTCATTGGACACAAGCAGCGGCAAAAGGTTACAGTAACACTTCACACTTGCCATACAAATGAAACGGCGCCCGAACCAAAGTTCGGGTGCCGTCATTATCATCAGAAAATTTAGGCCGAAGTATTGAGGATGGTTAGCCCCGTTCCGGTCAAGGTTCCTTTGAGATCAAAGGAGCCTTTGCCTCCAGCAAATCCGGTTGGCTCGAAGTGCGCGTTGACATCGACCGAGATGAAGTTGGTGCCGAGCGACTTGATGGTGGCCGTTCCCGAAGTGGTGCGCCATGCGGCGAATTTGAATGAGGTGCCCTGTAAAGTCGTTTGCGCCAATTGGAATTGGCTAGTCTGCAAGTTCAAATTGATGACCTGCCCAACACTAAAGGTCTTCAAGTTGGTAACGCTCTCATAGGAAACTAAAAAGCCGCTCAATACTCGTTTGGTTCCATTGCCAGTCAACGGCCCAGTCGTTCCATTCAAGGCCACCGACTGGAACTTCGCTCCGCTAATCGTCCCGTTGGTTATTTTTCCGCCTTCGGTCAAATCGCTAAACGAAGTAATCGGCGTAGAAAGCACATCACTGTCCGAACTCACCGATGAGAAGGCCAAAGTGCTGGTCAAATTGTAATTGCCTCCCGGCGAGGTCGGAACGGGCGTAGCGGTGGGAAATGGCTGGCCGGAGATCGGAATAATTCCACTTTCGGTTTCGCCATTCACAGTCAGGGTGTAGGTTCCGGTCTGAGTCGCAGTCGGTAATAACCCGCTCATCTGGAAAGCGCCGAATGTGCCGAAATTGCCTTGCATCGTATAACCGCGCGGCGGCGTGACGGTGCCCGTAATAACGTATGTCCCAGCGACAAAGCTGAACGGAATCGCGCGCGTCTTGATGCCCGCAGTGGCCGTAGAGGACAGAATTTGAAGCGTGCCCGCGATAGCTGTTCCGGTGGTTCGGGTTGTCAAAATCGCGCGCTGGCCGTTGCCCAAAATCAGATTGCTGGTTTGCGCTGGCCCCTGCGTCGGAATCGGGGTGGCTGTCGGATTGGTGGTTGGGTTCGTAGTCGGGACTGTGGTAGAGCTGGTCGTGGGGATTGTGGTGGCTGTCGGAGTCGCTGTTGGCGTGACGATTCCACCATTTCCACCCGAACAACCGGGCACGGAAAGCACGACAACGGGGGCGAGTACGAACAAAGCGCCCGCAAGGAATGAGGTGTTTTTCATAGGGATGAGCAAACAGTGAAGAGGTGCCTCAAAAATCCCCAACCTGACCGCAACATCCCCCAGCGCAGACGGAAAAAGCCGCGTTCGCGTGTTCGCGAACGCGGCTTTAAGTTGGCCCCAACTTGATTAACAGCGGGCCAACTAGCCTATAACGCCAAAGAACATGGCAATGCGTTGAAGTGCGATTTGTGGTGCATTTCCATGTTCTCTTAATGACAACTTCCCGTCAAGTTTCCTTAACACAGAGTTATCTAAGTTAGAGAATTACCTTTCATTTTTCCCACAGCGGCATCATCTCGGCGGAGCCGAAAACGCCATAGATGCCACGTTCGCGCAGCCAGTGGGCGCGCGATAGGTAGCCCAGAGCGGTTCCGCACACGTTGGCAGCCATCGTTGTTTCGTCGCCCAGAATGAACTGGTGGACGCTGCGCTGGCCGTCGAAAGTGATACCTGTGAGAGTCATAGTGGTGGAAACCGGCTTTTGCGCGCGGCGCGTGTCCATCACTCCGCCCACTGTGACCTGATCGCGCTCGCATACGCCCGCGCGTTCCAACATCACGTCATCGGCGTGTTCCATGTTGTACAGCGTCAAGCGTCCGTCGGTCGCATTCAAAAGCTCCTCGACTTCGCCATCGGTGAGAGCTTTGGCGCTATCGACATCGAAGCCGGGCAAATGGGCGATGTCTTCGCGGATGGTGGCTTTGTAATCATCCCAACGCGCGATGCCGACACCCCACCAAATTTTGACGCTCTCGACTTTCACGAACGACTGCGCAGCCAGAGCCGCCGCAGCCGTCAACAGGCCCGGTGTGGCGCCGCAACCGCTCAAGAATGTGCAGTTGTTGTCTTTGAGCAACGGGTCGAGTTCAAAAATCATTTCCATGGCGCGCGTGCGCTTCAAAGCATCGACGAGCGCGCCCTGAAAGCCACCTTCAACGAAGCGTTGCACAACACAGGGAATGAAGTCGTTCGGGAGGTTCGGCAACGCGATAAACACGCCATCGTATTCATCCTTGAGGTTGATGATTTCACCAATGGAATCGTTGGAGCGCTCGCCGTCGCTCAGTTGCGAAACGGAGCCGCCCACTTTGACCTGCCCAATTTCTTCGGCATTGAGTCCGTTGCGATTAAAAGCGAAGCCGCCCGCGTCCGCAATAGCCACGAGCGTATGCGAGTGTTTTTGCGCGAGAATTTGAGCAGCAGCTTTGCCCAAGCCCCCGGCACCAAGGATTGCAATTTTCATGATTGTTTCTACCCACCAGTGAACACCGATGGGCACAGATGACCTCAGAAGATTTTAAAGCCTTGGCGCCAAGCGTGTTTGGGAGGGATGAAATCGCATCAAAAAAAATACAGGGAATCAAAGCGTATTTCCTACTGCACAACAGATTATCTCCATTCAACGATAAATCACTCAAATAATCGTCAATAATATGTGATACTTTCTTTCTATTATGTGCCCTGCCACTAGTATACCTATGGCCTTAAAAAAATTTTTTTTAACTTATGTTAAGGAAGCAAATTTGCGGGGTATAATCACTGTGAACGAGGTCACCGATGTTGTATTAGCGAGTGACGCGCAGTTAAGCAGTCGATTGATTGCTATCACACACCCACAAAGTCATGAACACAAAAAAGAATCAGGTGCTGTTTCTTCTGGGCTTGCTGCCGCTTATTGGTACAGCTGCCTATGCCCAAACCGATATCACCGACATAGCGGGAACACAGAGCGCTCAGTACAACGACTCACCAGCGAATGAAACACTCATTAAGCTGTTCGACAACTCATCGGCGACGAAATATCTCACCTTTCACAACGCAGCATGGGTTCAATATCAAGTCGCGCAGCCTTACATCGTCACCAAATACGCGCTGACCTCGGCCAACGATTTCGCCGAACGCGACCCGAAAAACTGGACATTGCAAGGCTCGAACAATGGCACCACCTGGACGACCATCAACACCCAGAGCAACCAGACCTTCACAGCTCGCTTTCAACGCAAAGAGTACACCTTCACCAACACGACGGCCTACACCTACTATCGCCTCAACATGACCGCCAGCAGCGGCACGACGCTTCAAGCCGCTGAACTGGAAATCTACGGCACGCTACCAGTCGTAGACATCACCAACTTGGCAGGAATAGTGACCGGACAATACGACTACACCCAGTCGGGTTCGGGCGAGGGAGTGGAAAAAGTTGTCGATAACTCGGCGGCAACCAAATACCTCACCTTCCACGATCAAGCGTGGATTCAGTGGCAAGCGGGTAACTCTTCGGTCGTCACCAAATACTCCATCACCTCAGCCAACGATGCCGAAACGCGCGACCCCAAGAACTGGACGCTGCAAGGCTCGAATAACGGCACCACGTGGACGACCATCGACACACGGATGAACGAAGACTTCCCCTCGCGTCTACAGCGGCGGGAGTTCACCATCCCCAACACCACAGCCTACACCTACTATCGCCTGAACATGACCAACAACAGCGATGGCATTTTGCAGTTGGGCGAGTGGGAACTGTTTGGCACGGGTGGCGGCGGCACAATCATCCCTCCAGCGACATGGCAGGAACACTGGTTCGACCACACCCAACTGCTGACGCGCAAATATTACGACGATGATGTGGTCGTGTACTACGATAACGATGTTGATCCTACGGTGACATGGCCATTCCAATTCACGGGTGACGTGTGGCGCTACACCAAGAGCCTTTACGGCAGCTTCGGCCAGGATAAGCGCCTGTACGTTATCTGCCACACCAACAAGTATTCGGGCGGGCATCCCTCGACTTACTTCGATGCCAGCCACGATTACCGCAACGTCATCGACTGCGGCCCCGGCCCGTGGACGACCTTCGATTACAACGCCCTGGCAATCCCAACTCATGAAGTCGGTCACATCGTGGAATTGGGTTCCAAGGGCGCGCACAACTCGCCAGCCTTTGGGCTGTGGGGCGATAGCAAGTGGATGGAAATCTACATCTACGACGTGTACAAGGGTCTCGGACGCACGGCGGACGCCAACACCTGGTACAACGAGCAAATCAACAAAACCGACTCGTTCCCCAGAGCCAATACCCGCTGGTTCCGCGACTGGTTCTACCCCATCTACAACCAGTACGGCGGAGCACCAACACTCAACAAATACTTCACCCTGCTCGGCCAGAATTTCCCTCGTTCCTCGAACGGCGTCGATTACTCCCGCGCCATGAACTGGGGCGAGTTCGTCCATTTCTGGAGCGGCGCCGCCGGGGTTAACCTCAAGGCGCAGGCCACCACCGCTTTCGGCTGGCCCGCCCAATACGAGACTCAGTTCCAGCAAGCGAAAATCGACTTCCCCAACGTAACCTACACCGGCTAAAAACCGACACGAAACCCCAAAAATCCGCCCCCGAATTCGGGGGCGGATTTTTTACTCTAGGGAGCCTGAAAAACAATCGCCCCAATGTGCCCGCCAAAGCCATAGTTCAGGCTCAACACGGTGTCCACTGTTTGAACACGCTCAGTGCCTCTCACAAAATCTAGCTCACCGTCGGTTTCTTCTAAACCGAGTGTTGGCGGCAAACGCCCCTCTTTCATCGCCAGAATGGAAAGCACAGCCTCGACAGCGCCCGATGCGCCCAACAAATGCCCAGTAAGCGCCTTCGTGGAAGAAACCGCGATCTGTGGGCCTACAGTTCGCATCAACGCGCGCCCTTCAAGTTCGTCGTTGAGCCGCGTCGCGGTGCCATGTGCGTTGACATAGCCCATCGCCGGATTTCCTGCTTTGCCCAATGCCTGCTCGATAGCTCGGACGATGGAATCGCCGCTGGGACACATCGAAGTCATATGAGTGGAGTCGCTTCGCATCGAATAACCAGATAGACGCGCGTGGATACGTGCCCCGCGCTTATGGGCGTGCGTTTGCGATTCGAGAATCAAGAATCCGCTGCCGGATGCGGCCAGAAAGCCGTCGCGTCTACGGTCGAACGGCCTCATCACTCCCGATGGTGAGAGGGCGCCCATGTTGCGGTAAGCAGCCAAAATCATCGGATGTTGCGGCGGTTCGCTGCCACCGCACAAAACCACATCGGCCTCGCCCGACTCAATCAATCGCGCCCCCAGGATGAGTGCGTGCGCCCCCGAAGCACAGGCAGCAACAGGGCATAGCACTTGGCCGCCCAAAAAGAAGGTTTCCGCCAGCAAACGCGCGTCATGGTCGGCGAAAAACTCCATGCTTCGGACGCCTTTCACCCAATTCTCGAATGATGTGTAGTGGTTTTTCGAGACTCCCCACACCACCGAACGGCGCTCGATTTCGTTCAAGAAGGGCGAGTCGAAGAGACCATGACTTTCGCTTCTGATGAGTTGCAGTAAGCCTTTAGATTGCGAGGGAATAGAGAGGAAAATTCCCTCACCCAACGATGCCGAACTCCATCCACCGATAATTCCGGTGGCATTGGTCAGCACCGCTCCCAATCCCGTCACCACAACCTGTTCCATGCCTTTTAAATCCGACAGTCGGGCCGCAGAATTTGCCCACTGACATCAGAGTTTGAGGCCAGTAGCCATGTCGTGAACGCCGCGAAACTTTGCGCCGCATCGTTGTCACGAATTAAATCTTCGCGCTCGCGCCGCAATAGCTCCCGTTTTGCCAACAACTCACCGGCTCCCGGTGCAAACCCTGGACACAGCACGTTGACCCTGACGCCGCGTTCACGGCCTTCGAACGCCGCCGTTTTCATCAGCCCAAACACGCCCGCTTTGGCCGCAGCATAGGCGCTTTGGCCTCCATTGCCAATTAACCCAACGCGCGACGATACCAACACCAGTTGCCCACCGCGCGGCAAGTGAGTCAACGCTGCGCGGCACATCAAAAACGACGATTGCAGATGCGAGTGCAACACTTTCTCCCATAACAAGGGCGAGGTTTGCAGCATGAGAGCGTTCTGGTTCCAGCCCGCCAGATGCACAATCGCCTCGAACTGAAAAGTGGCGAAGATGTCCTCGACTTCGCGCTCATCTGCCGCGTCTCCCTGCCACAACTTGCAACCGGTTTCCATTCCCAGTTGCGCGGCCCTCTCTTCGTTAGAGCGAAACCACGCCACCACTTCGAAACCCTGCGCGCATAGTTCGCGCGTCAAAGCACTTCCCAATACGCCCGTCCCGCCAGTCACCAGTACCCGCTTCGATTTTTCGCTGGCGTCGCTGGCCCATTTCATAGTTCCCAGTTTTGCCTTCAAACTCGCGTTCATGGCGATTTGGCATAACGGCAACCTCAGCGAAACCGCATCGGTCGATGCCTCCGGCGCGGGCCTCCTGCTCGGCTGGGGCGTGTTCACCACCCTCGGCATCAAAGCGGGGCGCGCGTTATGGCTCGACCAGCACCTGCACCGCCTTCGCCGCGACGCCGCGCGTTGCGATGTAACAATCCCCTTTTCAGACACGGAGTTACACGACGCAGTAAGTGCTGTTATCGGCGTCAACCACATCAGCGACGGTTTGGCACGCCTCACAGCGACGCGACGCGACGATGGGCGCTGGAACACCGCCCCCGCCAGCGACGTGACGATATTGGCCTTGCAATCTTCTCCCGTCAAAATGCGTGGACTCAAAGTGGGCTTTGCCACAGCCCCTTTTCAGGGCGAACTCAGTGGAGTGAAGACAACTTCCTACCTGCCCTACTTCTGGAGTTGGCAACAGGCCCACAAACAGGGCTTCGATGAGGTGGTGCTACTACACAACGACCTCATCGTCGAAGCCGCCCGCTCTAGCATTTTCTGGGCGAAAGCTGGTGTGCTGTACACCTCACCACTTTCTCTCGGCGCTCTCGACGGCATTGGGCGCGCCCTCGCTATCAAGTGGGCACAAGAGCAAGGAATCGAATTTCGGACTGCCGAAGTTCCGCTTACCGCTCTGCAAAATTGCGACGAAGCCTTCGTGATTTCCGCCGCCACGGGGCCGCGCGCCATCGCGACGCTCTCCACGCTTGATGGCGAAACCGCCCTTCCAGAATCTCAACCCATTTTCGAGTCGTCGCGGGCATGGTGGGACGCTCAGTAGTTCCACCATGCCCAATAAATGGACTATGGGGTTTGGATCACCGAATCGTCCAACGAAGTACCGGAGAGCTTGATTTGATACGGCCACTGCTCGTCGTTTTCATCTTTACCGTCGGTGATATGCTCCCAGTGTTCGGTGGGGGCGCCACTGACGACCAGCCATAAATAGGCGGTCTTTTCGGGCACGACGAATTTCGCAGTCCCCTCTTTATCCGAGTACATTTGGCCGTAAACCCGACTGCCATCCTCCTTCGAGGCCAAAAACCCATAGCGCCAGCCCGCTTTGTCGGTGTTGATGGAGCGGAAACCTTCCGTCCCGGCGATGCCTTTGAAGTTAAGAGTAACTTCGGTCCCCGCTGCTGGAACTTTCAACTTGATACCGTTGTAGCCGTAGTTCTGCGGGCAGTTGCTTTCGGCGATGCGATACCAACCATCTGCAAGCGGGTTGAGCGTGCTGGTGTGTTGGTTGGCGTATTTGCTGGCGACTTTCTCGATGCGCGCCATATCCCACGTGATGAAACGACGCGAGGCATCGAAAATCTCATCGTTAAATGCCTTCTGGTCAATTCCGGTCAGACGCTTATAGGCCATCACCGCGTCTTCGCCCTTCTGGGCATTACGCCACAACTTGCCCACGAAGTCGATACCGTGTTTATTCGACCAATATTCCAGCACATAGGGCGAATGGTACTGGTTGGTTTCATGGAGAAAAGCGAAGTGCGTCTTCTTCATGAAGCTAACCAAGTGGTAATTCTCGAAAGTCATCCATTCGGGATACACCTGCCACAGCATGTATTGCGAGGTCATCTCGAATATCGGTTGGCCCTTGCTACCTCGCGGCGACGAGGTGAACCCCCACGCTCCATTGGCATGAACAAGAGACTGGAAAGAATGGCCTAATTCGTGGGCTAAAGCACCGTAGGGGGCTTTATTTATTCGTGTGGCGGGCGTCCACAAAATGCCGACTTTACCTTCGCCACCACCAAAAGCGGTGCCCTCTTTACCACCAAAAACGTAGATGAGCGCCTTGTACTTATCGGTGACCGAGTTGCCTTTATCGACGAATTTGAGCTTATTAACGTAATAGTCGTAGAACCTGTCGCACTCCTTCAACGCGAGGTTAATATCGAAGCGTTTGTTCTGTTCTGGGTTAGCTGCAGGGTCGGCTCCATACTCCTTGCTCCAGAAAAGTCCTATATCGTCGGACTCAATCTTTCTTGAGTTGCTAAATTCGCTGTCGGGGTTGTTGTAATCGTTGCCATCGGGCACCATCCATACCTTGGGCGGAATGAATAATTCCTTTTTTTCTTCAGCCGGAGCGGCATAAGCCACCGAAATGGCAAGGCCACACAAAGCCACCACAAATACCGAACTTTTGAAGACAGCAGTGCAATGCCCAGCGCTTTGCCGAGGAGAAATTGCTACCCCTCCGATCTGAATGGATTTTATCATCGAAATTGCCCAACTACGACACACTGGTATACCAGAAGTTGCGGCATATTTTTACCATTTTCCCGCGACATTGGCGCTATGCTTACTCCCCACAAAGCTATGAAGGATGCGTCCCCCCTCAGAGTTCAGCCCACTCTAATCGGACGAGGCGTTGAACTGCGCCCACTGCAACGCCACCATGCCCCGGCGCTCCTGAGTGCGGCGGCGGATGGGCAATTATGGGATTTAAAAGTGACCGTCGTTCCCGGTCCCACCACCATCGACGGTTATATCGAAAACGCCTTGACCCAGCAACAAGCCGGGACAGCAATGCCGTTTGTTATCGTCAATCGCGACACGCAGCAGGTCGTGGGAAGCACTCGCTTTTGGAAGATCGACTACGCGAACAGAAAACTGGAAATCGGGCACACATGGCTGAGCGCTTCGATGCAACGCTCTGGCATCAACACCGAGGCCAAGTTACTGCTTTTGGGCCATGCTTTCGAGGTAATGGAGGCCGTTCGAGTCCAGTTCACCACCGACGAACTGAACACTAAATCCAGAGCCGCCATTTTGCGCATCGGCGCCCAACAGGAGGGCATAATCCGCCACGAACGCATCATGCCCGATGGGCGCAAACGCAACTCGGTGCGTTTCAGCATCATCGACTCCGAATGGCCCGCTGTGAAAGCAAAACTGCGCCAAATGCTGGAACGATGAGGACGTTGATGCGAGTGGGGGGCGAACACAAAATCCGCCCCCACATAAGCCAATTACGACGGCAACAGTTCGCGCGTCATCTCCAACTCGCTCTGAAGTTCTTCGACTGAAAGATTGAAACGAGCAGACGAGAAATCATCGAGCGGCACATCCTGCACGATCCCAATTTTCCCGTCCTCGACGCGCGTCGGGAACGAGCAAATCAGCCCTTCCGGCACACCGTAGGAACCATCAGAGAACAACGCCACCGAATGCCAATCGTCGCCCGCAGTTGGGGTTGTAATCGAAACCACCGAATCGACGATGGCATTAGCGGCACTGCCCGCCGACGAGGCGCCACGCGCCTTAATGACCGAAGTACCGCGCTGTTGCACCGTCGGGATGAAGGTGTTTTCCAGCCAGTCGCGGTCAGTGATGGCGTCCGTCGCCGGGGCGCCGTTGATGCGGGCATTCGAGAAATCGGGAAATTGCGTCGCTGAGTGGTTGCCCCAGATGGTGACTCGGTCGACCTCGTTCACCGTCACACCCGCTTTTTGGGCGAGTTGTGTTTTGGCGCGGTTTTCATCGAGACGTGTCATGGCGAACCAGCGGTCGGCGGGCACATCGGGGGCATTGCGCTGCGCGATCAGACAATTGGTGTTGCAGGGATTGCCGACCACTAAAACGCGCACATCCGAAGCGGCGTTGTTTTGAATCGCCTGTCCCTGTCCGGTGAAAATTTTTCCGTTGATGTGCAACAGGTCTTTGCGCTCGATGTTGGCCGTGCGTGGCACCGAACCGACCAGTAGCGCCCAGTTGACGCCGTCGAATCCTTCTTTCAAATCGGCGGTAGCTTTCACTTTGTGCAGCAAGGGGAACGCGCAGTCGTCCAGCTCCATCATCAGGCCAGTCAGCGATGGCAAAGCCGGTTCGATTTCGATGAGATGGAGGCAAACCGGCTGTTCTGGCCCGAACATTTGCCCCGATGCGATGCGGAAAACCAGGGCGTATCCGATCTGTCCGCCAGCGCCTGTGAGGGCGACATGAATAGGTTTTTTCATGGTGTCAGAAAGAAATATGTGCAAACCAGTTGACGCGGGGGCGAAAAACCGCTAATATTTTACGGGCCTTTTGCCGAGGGCTTTAACAATTTCTAGGAGATAAATCGAATGGCCTTAGATTTAGTGCGCTTGCAATCTTACGATGCTGCGCCTTTGATGCAAGTTGACCAACAAGTCAACGATGCAATCAAGGGTGAACATGCAGAACGTCGTCGTCGCATCGAAGACCGCCGCCAGCGCAAATTGAAAAAGCGCAAGCAAAAGCGTCGTCGCGACGATTAAATACATTGCGGAATCGCGAGGACGGAGAGCAGATTCATTCTGCGTTTCGACTTCAAACTTCCGCGTTCATCTGGCGGAGTAGCTCAGGGGTTAGAGCAGTGGAATCATAATCCACGTGTCGGGAGTTCAAATCTCTCCTCCGCTATCAATAAAACCTCGCTTCATATGGAAGCGAGGTTTTTTGCGTTCTATCGACTCCTCTCTCTCAATTGATTTTCGCTCCCCATATCCCCACCCGATAGCCAGCAATTTTAAGTTCCCTCTTCGCCTGCCATCTGAGAAAGAGCAACATTGCAGGTGGAATACAGCAAACCAACAGCAAAGAGGCTGGCAACACCAATAGGACTGAATCAGAAAGATTCGACAGCCAAAAATGGAAGGCTGGAATGGAAAAGGCCAGCAGTGGAAGTGAGAACAAAAATGATATAAGTCCCCAAAGCCACGCCAACTTAATCCTGAGCGCTTGCCCCAGATTCCACACCGAAACAGGCACTCCCATCAAAATCCCCCACGGCAAAATTTTAATGGGGTAACGCATAACATCGTAAATCCATACCAAGGGACTATCCGATGGCATATTGGGAATAGAAAGGAGCGCCCAGCACACCAGCACCGATGCAATCAGCAGAATGTAGGTAAACAGGGCCAGCAACACCCATTTTCGGGCATTCACGAGCGCGATGACATCAGCATTGACAGCGGGAGACAGGGCAGCAGGGGCGCCAATCGGAGAAGAAATCGGGGGCAAATTATCCATTGGGAATAGCCAACGAACGATTAAAGTTTTGCTCCCATCAATCCGACTTTATAGCCACCAGCTTTGAGCAGGGTAGTCGCCCGCGAGTTGAGAACGAGCAGCACCACCAATCCGACGAGGGGTAAGAACGACAAAATCGCTAGTAGCCACGCCAGCTTAATCTTAAGGGCGCGTCCCAGGTTCCAAATGCTGATGGCAACTCCTATCGCGATGAACAAACGTAACATGTTGAATAGCAACAACATGGAAGCAGAGGCAGCATTCGGATTGGAAAGCAGGCTCTGAAGGAACAAGGCCATCAAAACCGTCGAGATGTTGGCGAGCACGGCCCACATCACCCATTTCTGAGCCTGTGCCAGCGCGACAAGGTTAATATTTGGATCTTCGGGGAAGGGTGAGGGAGCGCCGGTAGGAGAGGAGATAGGGGGTAAGTTGTTCATAGAAAGAGAGGTCCGCAAAAATGACCAAGGGCACTGCGCTAGAAGCGGGGACAAAAAAGAGTAACGTAATATTTATGTAGCAGAAAGCACGCGCAACTAAAAGCGACTGTCAAGGTGCGGGGCTTCTAAACTAGGCGACCGTTTTATGTCGCTTTCCAATCCGTCCGAATCGGTTCTTGTTGCTCTCGATGTTCCCTCCAGCGAACGTGCTATTGATCTTTCGCGCAAGCTCGAAGGACATGTCGGTGGTTTTAAAATCGGGCTGGAATTGTTTTGCTCCAGCGGCCCGCAAATCGTCGATCAAATCGGCCCTTCACGCACCTTTCTCGATCTGAAATTCCACGACATCCCCAACACCGTTGCCTCGGTTTGTCGGGTCGCGGCCAAAATGGGCGTTAAGATTTTCAATGTCCACTGTCTGGGCGGACTGGACATGATGCGCGCCGCCGTGGACGCCACCCGCGAAGTTGACCCCAATGTTCACCTCATAGGAGTGACTGTTCTCACCTCGCACGACTCCGATTCGCTTTTACGTCTGGGACTACGCGAATCGCCGCGCGAAGCAGTTTTGCGTCTCGCTGAATTAGCCCAACAGGCTGGCCTCGATGGCGTGGTTTGTTCGCCACGCGAAATCCTGCCCGTTCGCTCGCGTTGCGGCGACGATTTCATGTTGGTCACCCCCGGCATCCGCCCGGTCAACTCCGATGCGGGCGACCAAAAGCGAACCCTGTCACCACGCGAAGCCCTGCAAGCGGGAGCGAACTATCTGGTAGTCGGGCGCCCCATCACCGGGGCCAGCGACCCGGTCGCCGCAGCCAAGCGCTTATTCGATTAATTTGTGCGAGAAAACGAGAAAAGTAAAGTAGCGCTTAACGTCCGCAATCTGTGGCGAAGGTGTACTAATAACCGATGAGAATCATTCGAGTTTTAGGTTTGGCCGTCTTGGGCTTATGGGCTGTGCCTACAATGGCACAACCCGGCTCGACGCAAGGCGGACGCCCTCCCGGCGGGGGTGGAATGCGTGGCGGAATGCGCTCTCCCAAGATGCGTTTACCGCGTTTTGTTGAAGGTGCCGTTGGGCTAAGCGGAGCCAATGCGCTGACAAAAGCACAGGCCAAGAAAATGGTCGGGCTGGTTGCGCCCTGGAAAACCCGTCCAACCATGAGCGAAGATGCGGGCAAAGCCCTGTTCGCAAGCCTTACAGGCACGCTCACGGCAGCTCAAAAAACCGCGATGGAAAAAGATCGTCCTCGATTTGGCGGTCAAGGCGGTCCAGGAGGCCCCGGTGGGCGTCCAGAGGGCGGTAGAGGCGGCATGGGTGGACCAGGCGGTGGCGGGCGTCCAGAGGGCGGTCGCGGCGGTATGGGCGGTCCTGGTGGGCCAAGAGGCGGCGAGCCTCCCTCGAAAGCACAAATGGACAAAATGCGTTCCATGATGGCTTCCTACAACCCACTCTACACTGGCACTCCGGCAGCTCTTGCATCTATGCCCGAACCGATGAAAGAAGGCATGAAAAGAAGGCGCGACCGTTTGAACGCGGCGTTGTCTCAACTTCAGAAAAAGGCGCGCTAAAAAGCGCTTAGTCAGGAAAACAATTTTATGAAAACTCACTTTTCTCGCGTCCTTACAGTAGGCGCCCTCTGTGTCTTGGCGAGTGTTTCCTTCGCTCAGCAAAATGGTGGAGGCGGCGGTGGCGGTGGCCGTCGCGGTCAGAACGGCCAGAATGGCGGCGGCGGGGGCATGGGCGGACAGAACTTCCGCAACATGACCCCAGCACAACGCGAAGAGATGCGCGCTACAATGCGTGCAAACCAACTTCGTCAGGGTCTCACCGGCGCTGGCTTCACCGACACAGCCACTCAGGATGCTGTCGTTGAGTTCGCCAAAACCCAGGGCACCACAGCTACCGGCATTCTTCCTAAAATCGAAGCTCTGCGCGCTGCATTCCGCGACAACGCCGATGACAAAACGGTATCCGACGCTCTCGCAGCCTATCGCACAGCCGTAGACGAAGCCGAGAAGACACGTGCTACCGCGATTGCCGATCTCGACAAGTCCATCTCCTTCTCGACCAAACCCAAACTCGAAGCTCTCTTGGTGATGCTCGGCGTCATCGGCGACGAGAACGGCTTCGTATCCAACCTCGCCGGACAGGCTCAGCTCCCCGGCGCTGGCGGCGGTCGTGGCATGATGGGCGGCATGGGTGGCCCCGGCGGTGGAATGGGCGGTCCTGGCGGCGGCATGGGTGGACCCGGTGGCGGTGGCCCCGGCGGGCCACAGGTCTAAGCCTAAAAACGACTCTCGATGAGTTAGAAGCAAGGACGCATGTTCAACATGCGTCCTTGTTTTCGTTTTGCAGGACGGCCCCAACACAAACGAAATCGAAACGCTGAACCAGCGAATTTGAACGGGAAAAGGTTGGATGAAGGCAGCCATTTTTAGGATGCTTTGAAGCGCATGTCTGCGCCTTCGCCCACCACCTCACCGACTTCGTCTTCGCGCCCTGTTCGCATCCTGGTGACGGGAGGAGGAACGTCAGGACACATTTCTCCTGCCCTCGCTTTAATTTCCACTTTGCGCGAATTGGAGCCAACAGCCCAGTTCCAATACATCGGCTCACGCGGCGGCATGGAGCGCCAACAGGTCGAGGCTATTAAGGTGCCCTTTGTCGCGGTTTCGACGGGCAAACTACGCCGCTATTTTTCCTTCGCCAACCTCGCCGACTGGTTTCGCGTGCCGATAGGCATCCTGCAATCGCTTGCAGCTATCCGCCGTTTCGCGCCCGATGTAGTTCTGGCAACCGGAGGCTATGTCGCAGTGCCGCCCGTAGTCGCAGCCGGACTGCTCAAAATTCCCGTCCTCATCCATGAACAAACGACCCAGGTCGGATTAGCGAACCGCATTTGTGCGCGCTTTGCAAACCGCATCGCGCTTTCGTGGGAAGCAGCCTCCGAAGCGCTCGAACCCAAATTGCGGGCGCGTTCATGGGTCGCGGGCAATCCACTGCGCCCACAGATATTCGGCGGAGTTTCCGCCAAAGCCGTCAAACACTTTGGCCTCAGCGACGAATTTTTGCCGGTGGTTTACATCACCGGAGGCAGTCAGGGCGCCCGCGTCATCAACCGTGCCGTCGAAGATTGTTTGCCCGAACTAGTGCAAATCGCGCGGATTATTCACCAGTGCGGCGCCCAGGAAAACGAAGCCGAGCGCGATTCCGACCGCCTGACGCGCGCCCGTTTGATGCTGCCCGACAAATTGCAATCGCGCTACGCCGTCACCCCTTTCATCAGAGAAGAACTACGTGATGTCTTCGAACTCACCGATTTAGTAATAGGCCGCGCCGGAGCTGGAACCGTCACCGAATTGTGCGCTCTAGGGCGCGCCGCCCTATATGTGCCACTCGTGCCAACTGGCGGCGATGAGCAGACCAAAAACGCTCGCATGGCCGAATCGGTGGGGGCCGCGCGCGTTCTGAAGCAATCGGATTGCGATGGGCCGCATTTGCTCGAAGCTGTGCGTTCGCTGTTAAGCGACAAGGCGGGCATAAAACAAATGGAATCAAAGGCCAAAACTCTCGCGCGCCCAAACGCGGGTCGTGAAATCGCGCGCGCCGTTTTGGAGTTAGCCAGGCAGAAGAACTAAGTCCCCTTAATGAAGCCAGAGAATTGATGTATGAGCTTGGAGTTACCGAGGCGTTAGCTACACCAGCGATTGACTGTGTTTGAAAGTAAGGGGCAATTCGGCAACATCCCCAAAATGTTCCGCACGCCAAACTAAGCGTGTATGAAAGACCCACGCTTTGATCGTCTGGCCGATGTCCTCGTTCGGCACTCGACCCGTTTGCAACCCGGCGAGAACGTTTTGATCGACGTTACGGATATTCCGTCACCTTTGGTCGTTTCCATCGTGCGCGCAGTACAAAAGGCAGGCGGCAACCCGATGGTCAACGTCGGGCAGAGCGCCATCACGCGCGCGTTGTTTCAAGGTGCGACCGAAGACATGATGAAACTGAACGGCGATGTCCGTTTGTATCAGATGCAAAAGGCGCAGGCATACATCGCGGTGCGTGGCAACGATAACTCGGCAGAAATGTCCGATGTTCCCGGCGACAAGATGAAGCTTTACACACGCCACTGGATGCACCCCGTCCACCTGGAACATCGCGTCAAAAAGACCAAATGGGTCGTGCTGCGCTACCCCTCGCCCTCGATGGCTCAGGACGCCAAGATGAGTACCGAAGCGTTCGAGGATTTCTTCTTCGACGTTTGCACCTTCGATTATAGTCGCATGGAAGAAGCCGTGAAACCGTTGGTCGAACGTATGCTTAGCACCGACATGGTGCGTATCACTGGCCCCGGTACCGAGCTTTCGTTTTCCATCAAAGACATCGGCGTCGTGCCCTGTTTTGGCGAGCGCAACATCCCCGACGGCGAATGCTTCACAGCGCCTGTCAAAGATTCGGTCAACGGTGTGTTGCAATACAACACCCCCACCATACAACATGGCGTCACCCATGAGAACGTGCGTATCGTGCTCAAAGATGGCAAAATCGTCGAGGCCACCAGCTCAGAAACCGCCAAGTTCAACGAAGTTCTCGATACCGACGAAGGCGCCCGTTACATCGGCGAATGGTCACTCGGCTACAACCCATACATCTTGAACCCGATGACGGACACCCTGTTCGACGAGAAAATCGCGGGCAGCTTCCACTTCACACCGGGTCAAGCCTACGAAGAAGCCGATAACGGCAACCGTAGCGAAGTTCATTGGGATATGGTTTGCATACAGCGCCCCGAATACGGCGGCGGCGAAATCTACTTCGATGGCGAACTGATTCGCAAAGATGGCTTGTTCGTTCCCGAAACCTTGCAGGGACTCAATCCTGACCAACTGAAGGGTTCGTAAAAAGAGAGGGAAAATCCCCTCAAGTCATGGAAAAGCGCGGCGTCCTTCTTGCTTTGAATTGGTTCAGCTTTCGTTTGGAGAAGCGAAAGCCTTTTTAACCATGACCAGTACAAACACAGGAAGCCGCGTTTCGGCTTTGTTCGACACCCGCGCACAAGCGGAAACCGCAGTGAACGCCATTCGCGCCCAAGGCGTAAGCGAAGCTCATTTTTCGGTTGTTACTCGTCACGACGACACTGTGAATAACACAGCAGTTGCAACGGACGATGCTGGTGGCGACGTGGCACGAGGCACCTTAGCGGGTGCTGGTGTGGGTGCGTTGTTTGGTGTTGCAGCAGCACTCATTCCCGGTGTGGGTCCATTCATCACAGCGGGAACACTGCTTTCGGCGGCTCTTGGTGCAGTCGGCGGTGGCGCTGTTGCCGGTGCGGTCGTTGGCGGCACAACTGGCCTTATTGCTTCGGCATTGGCACGTGCAGGCTACGATGAGCGTGAAGCCAATTACTACGGCTCAGCCATAGAACAGGGCGGCACGCTCGTTACTGTCGATACCGGCGATTTGAACGCCGCTGCCGTACAGCAGATTCTCGCTCAACACGGCGGGCGTACTGCAGCAGGCGCATTGTAAACCAATTAACCAACGAAAAAGCGGGGCGGCAAAAATGCCGCCCCGCTTTTTTATTTTGCGGTTCAGAGTACGGAAAGCGAGAGCAGCGTTAAATCGTCGTGAGGTGCTTCGCCTTCGCAAAAGCGCGCCACGGTGTCGCGCAATAAGGAAATATCATCGCCCTGCGAGGCAAGCAGCGTGTCGATGATGCGCTCCATGCCAAATTCATTGGCCTCTGGGTCGCGCGCTTCGGTTAGTCCATCGGTGAAAAATAGCAGACGGTCGCCGCTGTCCAGATGGATGGTTTGCTTTTCCAATATCTCTAGAAACTCAGAGTGATCGCCGATTCCCAGGGGAAGGCCCATTGGTGCATGGATTTCGACCTCTGCCGTCTGGCTATGAACCTGTATGAGAGGTTCGTGTCCGGCGCGGGCAAAGCTGAACTCGCGCGTTTTCGGGTCGAGGATGCCATAAATGGCCGTGACGAAGTGGGCTGGCGGCAACACGCGGCATAGGAAATCATGGGCGCGACTCAATACATCGCATACGTCGCGATTACCCCAGGTTTGGGTTCTGAAAATCGAGCGTAAGCGCGCCGCTACCAGAGCAGCGGCGGGACCTTTGCCCGACACATCGAAAATTAGAATCCCCACGCGGTCGCCACTCACAGCGCAAAAATTGAAGTGGTCGCCGCCCACGATAGCCGCAGGGAAGGAAACCGCTTCCAGATTGTATCCGACCACATGAGGCGGGCGGGTTGGAAGCAACCGCAGTTGCAGTTCCTGTGCGTCTTGCGAGGTGAATTTGCGGCCCGCGATGGGCAGGTCGGCATCATCTTCAAAGCAAAAAACGCGCTCTGCTCGTACAAAGGTGCGAGCCAGCGCTTCCCATTGTGGGGGCAGGTTTTCTTCTTTGGAGTCCAACATGACAGCAACGACGCTCCCAGCACTACAAACAGTGCCAGCATGAGCGCATTCCGCTAACAACATGTTAAACAACGCCTCAACTGGCGCGCGCGTTGCTCCCTGATGGGCTGAACCATGAACTGCCGCTTCTCTTTTCCATCGAAGTTGCGCGAGACTCTTATTAACGGGGCACCCAAAGCCAAAGTCGCCGGAACTCTCGGCGCCTGTGCAGTGGCTTTGGCCGGCCAAATCGAGGACTCGGATGCCATTTCGCCACTCAACGCCATCTCGCATATCGTGTGGGGCGATGAGGCTTTCAAGCAGCGTGACCCATCACTGAAATACACCGGAACGGGCCTACTTATCAACGATGTCTCGATTGCGGGCTGGGCCTATTTACATGAGTGGATGTTCGCTAAAGCGCGTCAGGAAGGGCGAGGTAAAGTGTGCGCGTTGGGCGCCATCGCCATTTCCGTTCTAGCTTATCTGGTTGACTACCACTGCGTTCCCGAACGCTTTAAACCGGGATTTGAGCGCCATTTGCAGCCCAAATCGTTGGTACTGATCTATCTCATCCTCGCTCTGTCGTTGATGGCAAGTGACCTTGTAATCGGACGCAAACGCTAAATCTATGACTGAACGACAAAAAATGCTGGCGGGCCAACTGTACGATGCCAGCGACAAAGAACTGACCGGGCTGCGCCAACGCGCGCGCGAAGTGACTTCGGCCTACAACTCGACCCGAACCACCGAGGTCGATGTGCGGCGCGCGCTGCTTAATCGCTTGCTGGGACGGATGCCACCGAAAATCGAAATCGAGCCGCCGTTTCGCTGCGACTATGGCACCAACATCTATCTCGGCGATAACTTCTACGCTAATTTCGGCGTGGTGATTCTCGATGTCGCCGAGGTGCGTATCGGCAAAAACGCCTTGCTGGCTCCCAACGTGCAAATTTATACCGCCCACCACCCACTCGATGTGGAAACACGAATTTCGATGTTAGAGTTGGGTTCACCAGTCACCATCGGCGACAACGTGTGGATTGGCGGTGGCGCCATCATTCTGCCGGGAGTCACCATTGGCGACAACTCGGTCATCGGCGCCGGGAGCGTCGTCACTCGCGATGTGCCGCCCAACGTCGTCGCAGCGGGCAACCCCTGCCGAGTGATTCGCGAAATACCAGCCACTTAACCGAACCTCAATTAACAGCCCAAACAACACATCTGGCGCAATCTCAAGACGTAGCTGTTAATTTATATCTGTCACAAAAAGGCGCTCCTTTTATGGGGCGCCTCTCTCTTGATCGCATAGACGGCTCTCACGCCAGATACCCTTTCAATGTCTCAACTAGAAACAGCTACTGCTCCCGCTACATCGGAAATAGTTACCTTAAAAAAATCTGCTTTCACACCGCGCGATTGGATTCGCGGTGGCTTCTTCGCCGCTGTGGGCGTGGCCCTGCTTGGCGTGGGAATTCTCATCGCCTGGAAGTTGGGGACAGCGATTCTCGCAATCGTCACTCCTTTCGTCATCGCCTTGATTCTGGCCCTGCTGCTCGACCCGCTCGTGGACAGGCTGCAGCGGCGCGGCTTGAGCCGCGCTATAGGCGTAACCTTGATTTTCGGTTCGCTACTTCTGCTGTTAATTGGCATCGGGATCATTGTTATCCCCGCGCTCATTGCTCAAGCCTCCCAACTTTCGCACGATGGCCCCAGTTACGTCGAAAAAGGCCAAGCCTTCGCCAACGAATTTCTCGCCAGCCATCGCACCATCGGTACCATTCAGCTGCCCGAAAACGTGCAGGAGTTGTTCTCCCAATTCTCGGCGCGCGCCTCGCAATTCGTACAAGGCTCAGCGGGACGAGTCGCGGGTCTACTCCTGGTTTCATTCACCATGATCATCGAGACATTCGTCACGCTGATTGCTACCTTCTACCTTCTGATGGACATCGACCGCTTGCGCGCGCGGCTTTATTATTTCGCGCCAGAGCGAGCGCGCGGCCCCATTGCCCAATACGCGGGCGACATCGGAGCCGTCTTTTCCAACTACCTACGCGGTCTGATGATCGTGTGTGCCCTTTACGGCGCCAGCACCATCATCATTTTCTATAGTCTGGGATTCGTTCATGCCGAAATGCGCCGCTATGCCCTACTGTTGGGGGTTGCCGCCGGTTTGCTCTTCGCCGTTCCCTACGTCGGAACCATCGCCACAGCGGTAGTCGCAGGAGTGGTCGCCCTGGTGGCAGGTGGCCCCCAATTTGGCGCCGTTGCGGTCGTCATCATCATCATTTTGAATCAGGTCTACGACCACATCATCACCCCACGAGTCATAGGCGGTGGCGTTGGCCTACACCCGGTTATCACCGTATTCGCGTTGGTGTTGGGCGGAGAACTCTTCGGACTGGCAGGACTGCTACTTTCCGTTCCACTGGCGGCCAGTCTTCAGGTCATCTTGTTCCGCCTCTTCCCCAAATTGAACTCGCCAACTCCAGAATCCTTCTTACAGGAGCATGGCGCCTCAACACCACCAACGAAACCCGCCCTGGAAGAAGCATAACCAGTTGCGCAAACCAGAACTTAACTCGCTCACTGTTCAGTGATTGCAGGAGCGACGCGACAAGGGAAAATTTATATCCGTGTCTAATGCTCCCATCCTCCTTGCAGAATCTCCTCTCTTGCTCCCCCCTTCACCTTCGCGCGATGACATCGCGCGTTCACTTCAAGCCGCGCGTCTTGCCAACTGGCGCGTCTTTGAAATTCCCCCCGATTTTTCAGAGTGCGAATCTGCCGATAACGCCCTGCAACACATCCCCATTCAAGCCCAACCGACTCCAACGGTGTGGTTAGGCTACATTCCCGATGCAGCACGCTACGAAGCTATTTATGCTGCGGCACATTCCCGAAACCTCGTTCTGTTGAACACACCAACCCAGCACCGTACCGTTCAAGAATTCGATGCCGCCTACCCATTTCTGCAAGGACTCACTCCACACAGCATTATCGTGACTTCGGAAACAGAGGCTCTACGCCGTTCCGGCGAAATCGGCTTTCCTATTTTCGTTAAAGGCGTGGTTCAATCCCGGAAAAGTCGAGGGCTTGCGGCTTGCGTCGCCTATAATAAAGCCGAGTTGGAATTACGGGTGCGAGCATTACTGGATTTGGAGTTGCGTTCTCGCGGACGGGTTGTGCTGCGCGAATTGGTGCGTCTTCGTCATACACGCTCCCACGGAGACTTTCCGCTCGGACGAGAATTTCGCGCCTTTCTACTCGATGGGCAACTGCTCGCCCTCGGTTTCTATTGGCCTCACGATGATGAAGGGGCACTGCTAAATCAGGTGGAACGCCACGCTGTCGAGAACTTGGCCCGAACAGCTGCACTCAACTTACCCGCACGCTTTGTGGCTGTAGATGTGGGCCAACTAGAAAGCGGTGAGTGGACAATCATTGAGACGGGAGACCCACAATTTAGTGGGCTATCCCAAATCGCCCCTCTGGCTTACTGGAACAAATTACACCTTGCACTGACAACTCACTAGCGAAAAATCCCTCCACCTCTCCCTCATTCTCAAATTTTCGTTGCAACTCCCCCTGCTAATTTGTTCTAATAAGTCCGATGAAAATTCCTCTCGTTTTCGCGCTAGTAGGAACATTAGCCAGCATCTCGTTGGCTCAAAACACAACCGCTACGGTGCCAGAAACCCCCACTCTAGCCCCCGCCCAACAACAGCAAAAGACGTTTACCGTTCCCATACGCAATGTGAAGGCCAGCGTAATGGCCTGGTGGCTTGACCCCCAAAACCAAGACCGCCCCCAATTCCCCTCAGTGCCTCCCTCTCCTCTAGCTAATAAGCAGGAGAAATTGCCCGAAGGTGTTGCTAGAATCGTTGCAGTCGATCCGCAAAATGCTCTGCTCGTCTTTGCAACATTTGACGGCGCTAACCAACTGGCCCAAACAATTCGTTCATTGGACAGACCTATTCAACAAGTAGAACTCGAAACACGCTTTATCAAAGTTGCCGCCAACGAGGTCGAAAATCTTGGCTTTAATGCCACCACAACAACTGATCAAGCGCTCATGAGTCGTGTCAAAGGTGGCTTTGATGCGCGCCTTGCCTCGCTTCTAGAGCGGAAAAAAGCTGTAGTTCTAACAGCCCCGCGCATTACCGCTTTCAACCGTACACCAACATTCTTGAAAGCCGGTTCGGGCCTTCCAGCCACATGGGATATTAAAAATCTCAAAGGCGGCAACGACCTGTTCAACGAACAAAAGCGTTTTGAGAAATTGGCGAACCTAAGTTCTCTGCAAGCAGTAGACAACCAATCGTGGCTGTTCACCCCGACCATCAATAACGACGACACCATAACAATTGAGACTGACGGGGAACAAAGAGTGGAATTGCAAGGCGGTAGCGAAAGAGATGGCGCCATTGTTTTAGAACGCCAGCCACTCCCCAAACTCGTCGTCAACCTGCGCGATGGCGAAACCATCGCCATCGAGAAAAAAGCGCTGCCAAGTCAGGAAAAGAACTCGGCAACAAAAACCATTGTGCTACTAACCGCACGCATCATCCGAAGAGTCGAAGACGACAAATAACTCTATAAAATAAAGGCCGCGCTCTATCAGTCGCGGCCTTTGCTATTTCGCGCGTTAGGAGCAAACTCTGCTTGCCTGTCTGCTATGAAATTTACTCTGCTCCTCTGTCTCGCCACTGCTGGCCTGACGCCTCTTGTCATCACACGACCTGCAAGTGCCCTGCAAGAAAAGGGTTCGACGCCCTTGAAAATGCGCTACGTCAAGCCAAGCCTGATGGCGTGGTGGCTCGATAAGGCTCATCATCCCCTACCCGAAGGCGTCACCCCGGCAGAAGCAGCGATTCGCCCGAAGCTCACCGAAAATCCTCAGGCCAAGGGCTTGCCATTTGGTGTCGACCGCATCGAACCCAACGATGCCGAAAATATATTGACGGTGTATGGCACCCCCGAGGGGATGACGATAGTGCGAGTCATAGCGGAAATCCTTGATAGGCCCTTCGACTCCACGCAGTTCGAGGAGCAGCGCGTTCAGGTAGCAACCGCCTCTGTCGTAGGCTTGGGCATCACCTTCGCCGAAGACAAACCCAATCCTCAAGCCCCATTGCGTGTGGGCCAGGTGAACGGCACCAAAGTCCGCTCATCCCTCATGTCTCTCATCGGCCAAAACAAAGCCAAGGTGCTTTCGATGCCCAAACCCACCACCATCGAAGAACTGGCGGGTTCACTGCAAAAAACCGAGCCTCAAAATGCCACGATAGGCATAATGGGCGAAGATGGCACCTTTCATCCGTTCTTCGTTCCACCAGTGCCCGGTCAGGTCGATCCAACTCCCGTCAAAGTACAAACATCCGAGAAACTGAGCATCACCCCGACCATCAACCCTGACTCAACACTGAGCCTCGCCGTTAACCTGGAACAAACCATAAAAGCGGCATCTCAAGGGCCACTGACCGCAGCACTGGCCGCCGCAGCCCCTCAACCGCTCAAAGCGAACATCAAAACACAGGAAGGCGATGTTGTCGCGTTCGTCATTCCCGGCGACGCAAAGGCGTCTCCTCCCAACTCAATCGTCATCTTCCTCACCCCACGCATCGTGCGCCCCGTGGCAGCCATCCCCCAATAACCCAAACGTAAAGGGCCGCGACTGAGTTAGTCGCGGCCCTTGCTCTTAAAAGTCCATCCGTTTCCACAAACTTGCCGGAACGAATCGCAGCAGGCCCATGATGATTCGCCACGGTGCGGGCGTCCACACCACATCGGCGCCCCGACGCAAACCGCGATAAATGTCGGAAGCGACTTTTTCGGGAGGCGCCAGCAATGGCAACTTGTCCATCCCGAAAGTCATCCCGGTATCGACAGGCCCCGGTTTGACAGTCGTCACCGAAACCCCCGCCGGGAACAGGCGCGAACGCAACCCCTCGGTGTAAGCCGTGAGGCCCCCCTTCGCCGAGCCGTACAGGTAATTCGAGCGCCGCGCCCGTTCACCTGCGACCGTCGAAAGCACGCAGATGAAGCCACGCTTACGCTCTTCAAAGCTGTTCGCGACTTCATTCAGCAGCGAGACATTGGCGTTGTAGTTCGTCTCGATAAGTACGCGGCACGCCTTCGGGTCGCGGCGCGCGGTCGCCTCATCGGTCAGTACGCCAAAGCAGCACACAACCCCATCGACATCACTGCACGACTCCCAGAAAGCCGGATGCGAATCGTAGTCGAGCGCATCGAAGGTCACCACGCGCACTTCGACATTACCGCGAATTTTGAGGTCGGCGCCCAGAATGGCGAGTTCTTCCTCGTCACGCGCCGCCAACACCAGATTGAAACCATGACGCGCGAACTCGCGGCATAGCTCTTTGGCAATGCCACTGGTAGCTCCCACGACCAAAACGCGGCAGCCTTTACCGAATGTTTTTT
This sequence comes from bacterium, assembly GCA_004172935.1. GTDB lineage: Bacteria > Armatimonadota > Abditibacteriia > Abditibacteriales > Abditibacteriaceae > Abditibacterium. Next base: position 150,942 of record SDZD01000009.1, read on the forward strand.
CGATCATTGGGCGCCTCCTGCCGGGGTAATCCCCAGACGACGAGATAGCGACGACTGAAAGCGGTTTTGCGGGTCGAGTTGGCTCTTGATGGCCTGAAATTCGGGAAGGCGCGGATACATTTGGGCAAAAGTGGCAGCGTCCAGAGTCGAGTCTTTGGCGAGGTAGTTACGCCCACCATGCTCGACAGTGATGCTATCGAGTTCACGGCAGAACTCGACGATGCCCTCCGTAGCGGGCAAGTCAAGCGCCAGCGAATGTCCCGCCAACGGAAACGACAGCGGCGACTTGTTTTCAGGGCCATACAACTTCAAAACCGCCAAAAACGCGGCCCGCCCCGAACTCGAAATCCTCTCCAACAACTTCGTCAAACCTTCGCGCGAACTCTCGAAGGGCAAAATACAGTGGTACTGCACGAAACCACGCGCACCATAAATTTTGTTCCAACCTCCAACCGCATCCAGCGGCCAGAAATATGGCTCCATTCCTTCCAACTGCACGCCATCGGTGTGCTGCGCGTAATAAATCGCGTTGAAAGCCTTCACCGACATCGGATTGAGCGCGAAATCGGGGAAGTCGCGCGGCACCTTCTTTGCCTTGGGCAACTCGTAATCGAGCGGTTCGCCCTCAAAGCCAGCCTTCGCCAAATCCTGCAAAGTGGCATGTTCGCCGCGTATCAACACACTGCGCCCCAGATTATCGCCCGAAGCGAGGCAGTCGATCCAAGCCACCGAGTAAGTCGTGTCTGAGTCGCTACCGAAACCTTCGAGGGTTTGCGCCAAATTCTGCGTGCGCTGGGTACGGACTTGAATCTGCGCCGTCTCAATGCGCTCCAACTTCAACTTCGCCGTCGTGATAATCCCGGTCAGCCCCATGCCACCGATAGTGGCACGGAAAGCCTCAGGGTTTTGAGTTTTGGAGCAAACGATGGTTTCGCCCGAAGCCAACAACAACTCGAACTCCTCAACGAAGTTGAAGATGGTACCGACGCGATGGTGATTTTTGCCATGCACATCAGACGCCAGCGCGCCGCCCACAGTCACAAACTTCGTCCCCGGAATCACCGGCAAAGTCCACCCTCTAGGCACGAAGGTTTCCAGAATTTGCGGGTTAGCCACACCAGCTTCAAGATGAAGCACACCAGTTTCCGAATCGAAGTCGAGGAAGCGGTCGAGCTTTTCACCAAGCACGATACCTTCGTTCTCGTTCAGAGCAGCATCGCCATAGGCGCGGCCCAAACCGCGCGCCAAAACGCTGGGCACTTCGGAACTTTGCACCAGTTCCTGCAAAGCGCGGCGTTTTTCAGGACGCGCAACCTGACAGGTCTGGCGGGGAAAGCGGCCCCACCCTTCCAATTCGCGCGGAGAAAATCGGAGCATTAAGCCCCCAGTATGCGACTCCTCTAAACCTTCGTTTCACACTTTTGACGTTGAAGAGTGCATAGAGCGGTAAATTAAGTGGCATTCCCACGAATGAACGCTCAACCATTTGTCATTGCTCTCGATGCGGGCACCTCTTCAGTGCGCGCGCTGGCCTTCGATACCTCCGGCCAACAAGTCGGCGACATCGCCCAAATCGCCTATTCGCAAACCACAACTGCCGATGGTGGCGTCGAATGCGAAGCGCCGCAACTGCTCGACCTGCTCGGCCAGTGTCTCGATGAACTATTAAGCAAGGTAGAAGGCGAAGTGTTGGCCGTAGGAATGAGCTGTTTCTGGCACTCGCTCATGGCGGTTAATGCCGAAGGCGCCCCTCAAACCCCCATCTACAGTTGGGCCGATAACCGCGCCCGTGCCTACGTCGGAGTGCTTCGCGAATTGATGGACGAGGACATTCTGCACGCCCGCCTCGGCACCCCCTTCCACACCTCCTTCTGGCCCGCCAAATTGCTGTGGCTACGCGACGTGCGCCCCGAACTATTCGAGTCAAAATTGCAGTGGCTCAGTTTCGGCGAGTTCGTCGCCCTCAACTGGACGAAAGAACCGCGCGTATCGCTGTCGATGGCATCGGGAACCGGCCTCTTCGACCAAAACAAATGCGATTTCGATGAGGAAATGCTCTCCCACCTCCCCATCACCCGCGACCAACTATTGCCGCTTTGTGACGCGGGTGATGCCACCGAATTGAAGCCCGAATTAGCGCAGCGTTGGCCGCGCCTGACCAACGCCAAATGGTTCATGGCGCTCGGCGACGGCGCTTGCTCGAACATCGGCGGCGGCGGCACCGATTCCTCGACTCTCGCCCTCAACGCTGGAACCAGCGGCGCCCTTCGCGTGGTACTTCACGATTTTGAGGGCGCCCCTCCCCACGGACTGTGGCGCTATCGCGTCGATAAAAAGCGTTCGCTCGTCGGCGGCGCACTTTCCAACTGCGGTAACGTGCTGATGTGGGCGCGCCAAACCCTGCTCCTCCCCGATGACTGGCAGCAGCAACTGGAAGCGATGGCACCCGATTCCCACGGCCTCAGCGTGCTACCGTTCCTCGCCGGAGAACGCGCCCCCATCTGGAACCCGAACGCCCATTTCGCTGTAGCCGGAGCCACCCTCCACACCAACTCGATGGACATTCTGCGCGCCAGCCTCGAAGCCGCAGCGCTCCGTTACCGCGTTTTGGGCGACTTGTTGGCTCCCTTGGCCCCCGAAGCCCAAATCACCTTTTCGGGCGGCGCCCTCGAACATGTCCCGGCATGGCAAACCATCGTCTGCGACGCAATGGGCCGTTCGCTATGCGCCTCGAAGGAAGCCGAAGCCTCAGCACGCGGCGCCGCGCTTCTAGCCCTCGAAGCCATCGGCACAATTTCAGACGTGAGCGACGTTCCCTCCGAGCGCGGCGAATACCTCAAACCCAACGCCAACAATAGCGCCATCTATGCGAGGGCATTGGAACGCCAAACGAGCCTCTACTCAAAGCTCCATGAAACCCAATGACGCCAACGAACCCCGGTGGGGAATAAAACCTGCCCCTCCTACACCTTACATCAAGGTGCGGGTCTGGATGAGGCACGCAACCGATGGTGGTCATCAATTTTTTCCGGCATACCGCCCACATTTGGTGGTTAAAGGAAAGGAAACATATTGGGGAATATGGGTTTTGTCTATTACTCGCTCGTCATATGTAGGCATGGTTTCTCCTGGCGAAGAAGCAGAATTGGAGGTCGGACTAATGTACTATCAAGAAGGCTTCGAATACGATGACTTAAAGCGCGGTGCTACCTTCGAAATACGAGAAGGTGGCCGCACGGTAGGAACGGGCATTGTGTTGTCTGATTTTGAGTGGTAAGCGAAGGTCAATGATGAAACCCAATGAACCCCCGTGGGAGCGCAAACCCAGCTCGATTCCAGCCATAGAGGTGCGGGTATGGATGAAAGGAACAGACTATGGCGGGAGGAACTACCCCTTCTCCGCCCGCTACTGCCCCCATCTGGTCGCCAAGGGCAAAGAGACAATGTGGGGAATAAGGGTTCTGGCAGTTACCCGCTCTCCTCATAAGGAAGAAGTATTTCCAGGCGACGAAGCCGAACTCGTCTGCGAATTAATGTACTACCACAAAGGCTTCGAATACGAAGATTTAAAACGCGGCTCAACCTTCGAAATCCGAGAAGGCTCACGAGTAATAGGCACAGGCGTAGTCCTATCCGACTTCGAGTGGTAGCTGGAAAACAATTATGGAGCCTGTATCACTGGATTTAGCGACATGGGAAGTGATGCGTGAAGCGCAACAAGGGGCGCAATGCCGAGACGCAGACTCTAATGCCGAATGGGTTTGGGGCGTCGGGCAAGGAATGTATTTACCTTTATTAGTGGGACGGCGCCTCAACCGAGATACAAATTTCAATTTGTGCGTGGCCGACGAACACCAGCCTTATCGTGTCAAGTATCTGGTCGGACACAACCTCAAACCTCACGCTCTCGAATGGAAGTTGGCAGTCGAGCAGAAACGTATCGGGCACATATTCTATGTCGATGAGTCACTCAACTTCCTAACGCCCTCACAGCAGGCGGCATGGCAAATATTCTTGCGCGCCGATGGCATTGGAAGTTGGCATCGCATTGCCGAATTTCCCAGCGACGATAATAGCAGCGACATTGTGCAAAACCAGCCACAAAGTTTTCGATGGCACAGCGACGACCCCGAAGCATGGCAGGAAAAAGCGGCACTCGAATGGTTTGCCAGCTTTCAAGTTCTGGCAAAAGAGGAAAAGTCGGATGTGGCATTCGCGGCGCGCTGGGCGGCGAAAGAACGCAACGAACGCGATGTGCTTTCGGCTTCGACACAGCGGGGCACATTAGAAATCTTTCTGCGTTTGCTACGGTTAGCAGTGCTAAGCGACGAGCAGATTTGGCGAACTACACAAGTGGCGAGCTGCCAACTTCAGTTGGTAGAGGATGAGGCAACAGGGCAAAGGCTATGGGTAAGCACATTCGATGGAAACGACGCGAAAACTGCGCGTTTTGAACGTATCGCCGAGGCAGCAATTACCCACTTCGAACCATTCAGGGGCGGGGAATTAGCGGACACCTACTTGTGTGTAAGACAGTGGTTGAATGAACGCCGATACAATCTTTTCCACTATTGGATTCACGAACCTACCCAGCACGAGAAGATGGAAGCCTTACTGGAGTTACACACAATTCTGCACCAGCAAGGCTTAAGCGGGCAAAATCTACTCGTTTGAATATGCAAAACATTTTTGACCTTTCCGGAGAAACGGCTGTTGTCGTGGGTGGAACAGGCGCTCTGGGAAGCGCCATCGCGCGTGCCTTGGCTGATGCGGGTGCGCGAGTCGCGGTTTTGGGGCGCAATTCTGAAAATGGCGACAACGTCGTTGCCAGCATCACAGCGGCGGGCGGAACTGCCATTTTCCAGAAGGGCGATGCGTTCGATAAGTCGTCGTTGGAAGCAGCTCGCGATAGCATCGAAACAATCTTTGGACGCGCGACCATTCTAGTCAACGGAGCGGGCGGTAATCGGCCTGATGCCACCTTGCCACCGGGAGCCAGCTTTTTCGATTTGCCTCTCAATGCCTGGAACGGCGTCTTCGATTTGAACCTCGTTGGCGGCGCGCTGTTGCCCAGTCAGGTGTGGGGCGAAGGTATGGTTGAGGGCAGATACGGCTCTATTCTCAACATCGCATCACTGGCGGGCATGACAGCGCTTTCTCGCGTGGTGGCTTATGGCGCCGCCAAAGCGGCGGTGCTGAATTTGACGCAATTTTTGGCGCGCGAGTGGGCGCCCGCCAATGTGCGCGTCAACGCCCTATCGCCCGGCTTTTTCCCAGCCGAGCAAAACAAGAAACTGCTTTTCCGCGAAGATGGCACTTATTCGGATCGCGCCGGGCAAATTATCGCACACACGCCAATGAAACGCTTTGGCGAAGCCGACGAGTTGGGCGGCGCGGCGGTTTACCTCTGTTCGCGGGCAGCTTCGTTCGTAACCGGGCACAATCTGGTGGTCGATGGCGGCTTTTCGTCGATGACTATTTGACAAAATCGCTATAACGGCCAATCCTGTTCACCGCGATAGAGGCTTAGGCCGTCGCTACACTGCACACGACTCGCCTCATGGGGATCATCCCCGGTTGTTTTATGTTCGCCCTGAAATCTTCATTGTCTCGCGCCTCGTTCGCGATTAGTTCCGTTTTGCTGGGCAGTGCCCTGCTCGTTTCTGGTTGTGGCGGCGGCGGAGGTGGCGCCACAGTCCCTACCGCGACTCCGATTCCCAGCACAACACCAACGGCCACCCCACTGCCTTCGGTCTTTTCGGACGAATTTAACTCCGGTTCGCTAGACCGCTCGAAATGGACGACGCTAACGACCACCAGCAGCCTGCAGCGCACCCAGTTCGGCAACCAACCACGCTTCGCACAGGACAGCGACGGCACCCGCTACATGCGCTTGCCCCTTGATACCTATGTGCCCGATGCAGCAGTTCGTCAGGCGGGCGTGTTGCAAATGTACGGAACCGAAGTCGCCGCTAACCAGAAAATCACTCGCGGCACAGGCATCGCATTCGAGGCCCGCACACGCCTTAGTAATCCCGAACGTGGCGGCCTCATCACCTCGTTCTTCATGTTCGGCCAAAAGGGCAACTTTAACGGCACACCACCATTAACGTTCGACGAAATCGACCATGAAGTTCTGACCAACGGTTTGCTCGCCACCCCGCCCTACACATGGACGAACTCCTACAACGACTTCATCATTCCGCAGACGGGCTACCCCAGCGGCGACAGCTACTTCGATAGCACCAAAACAATCGCGTTGCCCGAACCATTCACCACTGGCTATTCGGCGGGCAACTGGAACGTCTATCGTGTAGAGTGGAAACCCGGCCAGGTTCAGTGGTTCATCAACAACCAACTCATCCGCACCGAAACATCGGGCGTCGTCCCCGACGACTCTCTAGGCGTGCGCTTCAACATCTGGGCAGCTCAGGCCCCACCATTGGGCTGGGAAGCCGCCTACGATGCCACTCTGACGCCAGCTCAAACATCGAGCGCCAACCAAACCTACACCCTCGATGTCGACTGGGTGCGTGTCCGCACACTCGCTTCAACGACGGGTACAGTTCGCAGCACATCCTCGTCGCGTCTCGTGCCACTCAGCAGCGCCGAAATCGTGCGCGGCCTGTCCGGCCCCGGCTACCAGTCGAAAGGCAAATAATTTTGCTTTCGCTAATAAAACAGCCCGCTTCGGAATTGAAGCGGGCTGTTTTATTAGCGGAACATCGTATTATGGCTTCACTTTACGGCGCGTCATAGACCTCGATTTCTCGCAGTGAAGCGGCCAGAGGATTAGCACTCCCCCACGCCTTGACCACCTGTTCGCGCGCCATTTCGTCGGGTTCAAAGCCGCGCGTGGCATCGCGAATAACCAGACGAATCGCGTCGCTCTGCACGGCGGCAAACGAGCTAATCCAGGCGTTGTCGTCGCCATAGAAGGTGATGGCAGTCGCGTCGGCACTGGCCCCCATCACGGTTGGCGCGATGTCGGTTTTCTGAGTGGAGACTGTTTTCCATACGCCATTCTGTCGCACTTGAACATCGAAATCGCGTAGCGCCCCGAACTGGTTATCGGCGCGCAAACCTCGCACGATGACGTGGTCGAAGCGTTTGATGGCCCCCAGTTCGAGAGTAACAATCGCCGGAGTTGCGGGCGAAAATTCGAGCAATCGCACCACACGTTTGCCATCGGTATCACCGTTGGGATTCTCGCCGTGGATGGTATCGAGCTTTCCGTTGGTCAGTGTTTGAGCGTCGTTCTCGGCTTTACCAGCGATTGAAACCTGAGCGCCCACCGCCAAATCCGGCCCCCAGTTCCAAGGCTTTGGCACAAGTGGAGCGGGACCAGTGAGGCGAACGTAAGTCGGCAACTGCGATAGTTCCAGCGTCAACACGCCATTCTGCAGTGCCACAGGCAGCGTATTGCCCCACGCATCGAGAACCAGAACGCGGGTTTCAGTAGGAACATCGAACGAGGCTTTCAACGGCGCCCCAACGAGGTTACGGAGGCTGACGGTTTCGCCCGTCGCGTCGCGGTAACGGGCGCCCAGAAACAGCGTATTCCCAGTTGGGCCAAAGTTGAGATTGCCCACCCAGGGACGATTACCGAGGAAGGCAGCACGAGCGCGCGTTGCCATCGCGGCGGGAAGCGGCCCCTGTGCGCTCCACTCGTAGGACGGCACAGAAGAGTAACCGCCTTGATTGAGATAATAGTGGGCGTTATGGTCGTCGGGAACGCCGAGCGAACTCAACAGTTCGCGGTGCAAAGTGACGCGAATCGCCTGGCTCAAGCCCGTCAGCACCCCACCACGCACCGCCGAAATGGCGCGCTCGGTTTGCCAGATAGGTTTGTTAGCATCGTCGTAGCGCGCCATTAGTTGGCGAAGCGCCCCGAACTTCCAGCGCCAATGTTCGGGCGAAATCGCCTCGTGGCCCTCGTAATCGTGGACGGAAAGGATGTCGCAGGTGGCTTTGCCGCCCGCTTTATAAAACTCCTCGTGCCATGTCAGGCTGACACCGCACACGGCGGGGCCAAGAATTTGAACCGTCGGGTCAACAGCCTTAACGGCCTTATAAACCGCCGCCGCGCGCGCCACATATTCATCGGGCTTGAACTGAAAATTCGGCTCATTGAACAACTCGACATAGCGCACCTGGCCCTTAACGGCGTTCATGATTTGCGTCGCGCGTTGCGGGGTGAAGTCGTCTTTTTTGTCGGTGAGTTGGATAAAGACGCTCGCCCCATATTTGGCAGCCGAGGCCAGGTCGGATTGCAACTTATCGTCGCCCTTAGCGGGATGCAAACGCATCAAATCAAGCCCGACAAACTTCTGGCGCGCCGCATCTTCCCAACTGCCATCGCTTGTTCCGGCTTCAAGGGCGGGCATATTGGCGAAACGCGGCGTAACCCCTAAATGGATGGCCTGTGATAGCAGCAACTGGTTGCCCGCTTTGTAATCGGCCACAAAGCTATAGGAGCCGAATTTTTGCGGCGTCCACGATAGCGGCAAACGCGCCTCAGCGCCGCCTTTTAAATCGAGACTTTTCTGCCCGGTGGCGACGACTTCGCCCATCGCATCGAAAACGCGAAACGATACGTCCACCGCCTCAAGCGTGCGCCGTGCCGGGGGCACCACGACATTCACTTCGATAGGCGCTCCCACTGTGTAGGCGATGTTATAGGGCAATGGCGATTGCAGCACTGGCGCGAAACCGGACGAGCGCGTATCGGCGACCACTACGCCTTTTTGCGCGGGCGCGAAAAAGTCGGCTTCGGTTCGCAATACAACGGGGCGCGAATGGCGCATTCCTAAATTCGGGTCTTTCGGGTCGTTGGGAGTGGGAACAGCCACCCACAACCGCCCATTGGGGTCGAAAGCGAGCGCGGTGTAGCTGGAGTGCGTACTCCACGGGTCTGCCCACTGGAACTGCCCCGCTCGCCGCGTGATGTTCTTACCATCAGCAGAGTAATTGACCAGAAAGGCGGGGTTACCGTAGGTCATGGCAACCATCGAACCATCTTTGGCAACCGCGACAGAGTGCAGTGGTTCGCTGCCATCTTCACTGCGCGTTAACTCGCCAGAACCGATGGAAGACAACATTTTTCCAGCGGCATCGAAGCGCCAAATGAGGGGCTGAGGATTCCAGTCGTATTTCTCGGCGAACGCAGCGCCCAAAACGATAATATCGCCACTGGGGGCGACATCGACATCCTGCACATTCGCCAACCGCTGCGAGAAATCGACCTTGCGCTCAACGGCGGTGGAACTAAGAATGTGGAAGGCATCGCCGCCATCCCATACCCACTTGTCGTTTTGAATGATGGCATTCGATGCCACAGCAACGATTTTTCCGTCGCGCATCCGCGCCAACGCTTTGACCGAGGGCAACGGAATATCGGAGAGTTTTTTGCCGCTGGCCTCGAAAACTCGCACTCCGCCAGCAAAAGGAAACGAGACATAAACGCGATTCTGACCATCGACCGCAATGCGTGCGGCAGCCATCAGCGCATCCTCGTTTTTCTCATTGACGGCCCGGTCGGCCTGAGCATCATCGCCTAGCGAAAAGCTGCTTTGTAAGCGACCATCGGCGCCAAATATCTGCACGCGCCCAAGCCCGATAAGGGCGCCAGCCGTCGTGTTATCGCGCCCCGCGCTTTCAAGGGTATAAAGGCGCCCGTCGAGGCCGAAGGTGATGTCGCGTAAGCGGTCGAATTTGCCCGTTTCGACGCCGACACCGCCCAAAATAACATCGGCGCCCTCTCCCGGCGCATCCTTGGCATCCAGCGGAGCCGCACTGGCGATTTGCTCCTGAGCAGGAGGGGCCGCGCACCCTGCGAGGATAATGAAAGCGGCGAGAAGAGTAAAACGATTCATAGGAAACGCACGGAGGACGCGAAAGTGCCAGTCAAGACGAATTCAACAGCCAAAGAGAAACGCGAGTTCGACATCGGTATGCCAAGATTTGAAGTAACGACTGGCAGCATGGTTCCCAACCAGATGTTCCATAATCGCCGAGATAATTGAACTATCGCCCAGTTTTCGGAGCAATCATAGTGCAGAGTTGACCAAACTGGGCGTCATGTTTCCCGTTATATCTGCCGAAGACGTGCGCTCACGTCTGGTTCCATTCCTCGAATCGCTCGATTTGAAGGAAAAAAAGCTGCTGTTGGTTGTGCCGGATGCAACTCGCACCGCGCCTGTTGGGCTGATGTTCAAGAACGTATTCGATTTAGTAGGCGAACACGTTGCGGCACTAGACGTGATGATCGCGTTGGGCACCCACCCACCGATGAGCGAAGAGCATATTTGCGAGCGTTTGGAGATTTCGCTCGATGAGCGGCAGGGACAATACAAAAGCGTCGGTTTTTTGAACCACGAATGGGATAACCCCGAAGCGCTGCAAACGTTGGGCACCATTTCGAGCGATGAGATTCGCGAGCTATCGAGCGGGCTGTTTGAAATGGAAGTGCCTGTCTCGTTCAACAAGCGCGCTCTGGGGTACGACCAAATTCTCATTATCGGGCCAACTTTCCCGCACGAGGTCGTTGGTTTTTCGGGCGGCAACAAATACCTGTTCCCCGGCATTGGTGGGCCAGAAATCCTCAACTTCTTCCACTGGCTCGGCGCAGTAACAACGAACGCACGTATCATTGGGCATGGGCCAACGACAGTGCGGCGCGTGGTTGACCGCGCCGCATCGTTCGTTCCAGTAGCAAAAGCCGCTATTTGTATGGTGGTGACTCCGAAGAAGGAGTTGGTGGGCTTATTCACTGGGACGCCGGAAGAGGCATGGAAGGGCGCGGCGGATTTGTCGAATCAGGTTCACATCGTTCGCAAACCCCACCCATTCCACACGGTTTTGAGTTGTGCGCCACTAATGTATGACGACCTATGGGTGGGTGGCAAGTGCATGTACAAGTTGGAGCCAGTGGTGGCCGATGGCGGCGAACTGATTATTTATGCGCCGCACATCACGGAGGTTTCGCCAGTTCATGGGGCATTGATTGAAAAGATTGGTTACCATACACGCGACTACTTTTTGTCGCAGTGGGATAAGTTCAAGGACGAACCGTGGGGCGTGCTGGCGCACTCGACCCATGTGCGCGGCGTAGGCAAGATGGAAGACGGCGTAGAGAAGCCGCGTGTAAAAGTGACGCTGGCAACAGGGATTCCGCCCGAAGTGTGTGAAAAAATTGCGCTCGGCTATCGCGACCCGGCGACGATTAACCCGCAGGATTTCGCGAACAGGGAAGACGAAGGGGTATTGTTGGTGGAGCGCGCGGGCGAAATGCTGTATCGTCTGGAAAATGAGCCAGACTGGGCGCGAGTGTGACACAGTCGGGCACCAAATCGGCAAACTGAAGGGCGAGATGAAAATCAAGTTGTTTCTCGCGCTGTCGGTGTGCGCTTTGGTGCCTGCTGCGTTTGCTGACGATGCGCCGCAAACGCCCACGCAGGAAAAACCCAAGAAGAAACCGAAACGGAATACCACCAAATCGGGGCTAGAGTACACCAACGACGTTGTAGGGACGGGGGCTGTCGCGAAAACCGGCCAGATCGTGACCGTGAACTACAAGGGCACGTTGCTGGATGGAAGCGTGTTCGACCAATCGTATGGACGCGAACCATTCACCTTCGATCTGGGAGCCGGTCAGGTTATCGCGGGTTGGGACGAAGGTGTCAGGGGCATGAAAGTGGGCGGAAAGCGCACGCTGACTGTGCCCTCCAAATTGGGTTATGGACCAACTGGTACTCCTGCCGGACCAATCCCACCCAATGCGACCTTGATTTTCGAAATCGAACTGCTGAAAGTAGAAGATAAACCGAAAGAGGGCAAACCCAAGAAAGAGGAGCCTAAAAAGGACGACACAAAAATGATTACCACTAATTCCGGCCTTCAGTACGCCGACGAAGTTGTAGGAACAGGCGCCGAAGCCCAAGCCGGCCAAACCGTGACTGTGAACTATAAGGGCACCTTCCAGGATGGCAAGGTGTTCGACCAGTCGTATGGTCGCGAACCATTCAAGTTCCAACTCGGCGCAGGTATGGTCATCAAAGGTTGGGACGAGGGCGTTGCAGGCATGAAAGTTGGCGGCAAGCGCAAACTCATCATCCCTTCGGATTTGGCCTATGGCAAGCGCGGTGCGGGCGGCGTTATCCCTCCCGACACCACACTCGTATTCGAAGTGGAATTGCTCGACACCAAATAATTTTCGAGAGCCGAAAATTTAAAAGCCGCGAACATTTGTTCGCGGCTTTTATCGTTAGTAGGTAACGCCTTACACCTCGGCGGGGACAATTTCTACGGCGTGGGTGACGCGGTTGCGGCCACGCTCTTTGCTGGCGTAGAGAGCTTCGTCGGCGGCGCTCGTGAGTTGTTCCGGCTTCTTTATATCTTCGTGCAGGGTAGAGATACCAAAGGACGCGGTCACTGCGCGTTCCTTCCAGGGTGCTCCTTCGATACGGGCGCGCAAGCGCTCGGCCAGAATGAGAGCACCTTGAACATCGGTGTTGGGCAAGATGAGAGCGAACTCTTCGCCACCGTAACGGGCGAAGAAGTCGGTGGTACGGATGGCAGCCATCATGGTGAGCGCCACCTGTTTGAGAACGCCATCGCCTGCCGGGTGGCCATAGGTGTCGTTGTAACTCTTGAACTTATCGACATCAAGCAACACCAACGAAAGCGGCGTGCCATAACGAGTAGCACGCGACCATTCTTCCGCCAATTTGTCGTTGAAGGCGCGACGGTTTTTGGCTTCGGTGAGCGGGTCGACGGTAGCGAGCAGTTCCAGTTTCTGGTTGGCAGCCAAGATGTCGTTTTGCTGGCGTTCAAGTTCCTTACGAGTCTCTTCGCGCTCGATTTCGCCACTGACCCACTGAGCCATGAGGCCCAGCAGTTCAACTTCGCTGGCGTCGAAACCGCTGCGTCCCGTTTCGGGCGAGGAGAACGACAACATACCGAACCATGTGCCGTTGACTTCGACGGGAGCAGCCAAAAATGTAAGCCCTTCGCCGGAAGCGATGCAGGGTGAATCGCGCCAGTCGATGATGTTGGGCATTAGGTCGAGGCCCAATAGTCGGCCCTCGTTGGAATTATCGCCGTAGGGCAAAATCAGCGCAGGGCGGACCCTACGGTCCGGCGATTGGACAAAGAGGGTTTCGAGGGCATCGCGACCATCTTCGGTTTTAGTGCGGCGCGATAGGACGCCGATAGGGAGTTCCAAACGGCCACACCCCATCGCTATAAGCGATTTTATTTTGGCGTCGAGGGTAGTCGATTTATCGCCCGCCATCACTTCGTAAAGAGAGCGAATGGCAGCGCGGGCGCCTTCGAGTTCGCGGGAGGCCTCGGCAAGTTCAGTGGAGTCGGAGAGGCCGACGAGAATGGTGTCAGGCTTGGATTTGAGACCTTGTTTACGCGCGCTGAGGCGGGCCGTTATCATCTCGCCATCGTGACGAAAGAGGCGGGTTTCGCGCTCGTAAATCGGAGTTTCGCCGTCGAATACGGAAAGGATTCCTATACGCACCGGGGCGAGATCATCGGGGTGCAATAATGGAGCGAATAGGTCGCCCTTGCTGGCGGTGCTTCCAAGCAGAACATTCCATTCGGCGTTGACGTTTATGAGGCGCTCTTTGGGGTCGAGAACGGCAAGGGCCGTCGGAGCGAGATCAAAGATTGGATCGGCAATGGCTTCGCTTTTTACGACAGGGGCCTTTTTCAAAGCTCTGCCCAGCAAACCACCGACAACGAGGCCGCAAGCACCAGCCCCCAGCAAAAAAAGTGGAGGGACTGGAGGTGACGACGCGGGCGCATTGGCTTGAGTGGGTTTCGCGAAGGCGAGCGAAAGCGAGCCACCCAAAACAAGAGGAATGAGCGCCCGCGACAGATGCGTGCGGTAGAACAGCGACATTAGAAAACATAAAACACGTTTTTCGCCTTCGCGGCCAGATGCTGGAAATAATTGGGGGTTTGAACGCCGATATTTGGCGTGTTACATATCAACAAGGGCTAATGCGTCAGGCATTTGTGAAGTGTTGGCAGGTATGAGCAATCCTGAGCAACAAGCTAAAGAAATAGCAACCCTGTCGTTTTTTCTGTCAACACTGAACACGTAAACTAGAGGGGGAGTTTTTCTTTTCGTTGGCAAAGCGCTTCGAAATTTGGGCATGAAGATTTTGCATACCGCCGACTGGCACATGAACACCCGACTGGGGCGCCGCGACTTGACACCGCATATTTTGCGGGCGTTGGAGCAGATCGCGGCATATCTTGAATCGGAAGAAATAGACGTGATGTTGGTGGCGGGTGACCTGTTTTCGGAGAGGTCGGGAGAAGAGGGCATCACACGAGCATTGGAAGAGTTGCGGCGCATCTTCGGGCCGTTTGTGGCG
>SDZD01000155.1 GCA_004172935.1 bacterium
GCTTTGTTGAAGCCGAACGCCAGTGGTTTCCGGCTAGCACCGGTCTGACGGCCCTTGAGACTCCTCGTGAGATGTCATTTTGCGCGCACGCGATGCGAGGCAAGGACCTCATGGTGGTCTCCGATGCTACGCTAGATCCGCGCTTCGCTAATAACGCGCTGGTGACGGGCAAACCGCATATTCGCTTTTATGCTGGCGCGCCGCTGGTCTCAGACGAAGGTATTCAACTGGGAGCACTATGTGTCATAGATTCTCGGCCGCGCGATGGTTTGACGGTTACGCAGCGGACGGGCCTGCAGGTGCTCGCCGCTAACATCATGCTGCTCCTGACATCAAGACGTTCGATCCGTCGCAATCATCGAGAACTCGATGAGCGCGAGGCGAAATTTCGGATCCTTGCGGATGCGATGCCTCAGATGGTTTGGTCCACTCTGCCCGATGGCTTCCACGACTATTACAACGCTCGCTGGTACGAGTTTACTGGTGTCGAGCCTGGCTCAACCGACGGCGAAGGGTGGAACGGTATGTTCCACCCCGACGACCAGGAAAAAGCATGGTCGGTTTGGCGCCATTCGCTCAAAACCGGCGATCCATACGAAATCGAATATCGTCTGCGTGATGCACACGGCGAATATCGCTGGACCTTGGGCCGGGCGCTACCGATCCGTGACACCGATGGCGAGATCACCCGGTGGTTCGGAACGTGTACAGACATTCACGACCAAAAGATGATTCAGGCACAGCGAGAGGTGGTAGCGCAGGAGCTCAGCCACCGGATCAAAAACATTTTCTCGGTTATCAGCGGTCTGATCAGCTTTGCAACTCGTCACCATCCCGAGGCGCAAGGCGTGGCGGAAGATCTGCGCAACCGCATCATAGCTCTTGGACGAGCGCATGATTTTGTTCGGCCTCATAGTGAAGCATCTCGGCCCACTGTGGAACAGAACAGCCTTGCGGGAATGCTGAAGGAGCTTCTGAGCGCTTTCGCCGAAAGGGTGCGGATCGAAGGTCGGGACATTACGATCGACGATCGCTCTGCCACGCCATTGGCGTTGGTATTCCACGAGCTCGCCACGAACTCAGCGAAATATGGAGCACTCTCGGTGCCAGATGGCCTGGTGCACATATCATGGAGCTCGGACGACCAATCCGCGCATCTGAAATGGCGGGAAGCTGGCGGACCGACGGTTGTGGAACCGGCTTCTGAGGGTTTTGGAAGCAAGCTCATCGAGATCAGTGCCGTTCGCCAAATGGGCGGCACGGTCTCACGCGATTGGGCGCCCGAGGGACTGCGAGTGAATCTCGATATTCCCTGCGCTTCGCTCCACCGCGCCCCTTTACCCGCAGTCAGACAGGAATGATTGCTTCGTGCTTCACAGGCGTTCCCTCACCTTGCGCGGCCAAGACAGCGGCCGCCAAAATAGCGTCAGGGGTAAACGGCTTGCGAATACACCCAATCGCTTTGGGGGCAGGTTCTCCGATCTGAGCTGGATTGGCGGTCACGTACACCACGCGCACCCCATAGCGTGTTGCTAATTCCCGCGCGATGTCCGGTCCTGTCGCCCCATCGCGGAGATTGAGATCTACAAATGCGAGTTCGGCTTGCTCGCCAGCAGATAGGGCCTCCATCTGGTCCGAGGCTATCGCGATCACTTGAAATCCAGCTTCTTGGAGGATGCTCTCAATCTCAAGGGCGATGAACATTTCATCTTCGACGATCAGCACGGATTTCACGGATTTTCCCTCTGTTTCAAAATCCAATGCTCGGACTCCGAGATCGTTCCTGACGGCGGGCTCGGGGTTCACTGCTCCCAATGCAAATCGCACAACGCCCTGCTCCGCCGGTCTCACTGCCGTTAGACAAAGCGTCAGCTACTGGGCCTACGCAAAACGACTGTGACGATTGCGCAACACCGTCCGGATTTTAACTTAGGTTAGCAACTTCGAGCCAAGTTCGGGTTTGTTCCGACGACGAGGCGTAGCGCCTGTCGTGGTAACAAGGGTCCTCAATCTCCATGGTAAGCATACGCCGAGGGCCGCGGCAAAGTTAGCTCAGGCGGCGAGATCGACCTTGTCGGTCCGCCAGTTCCACGGGAGCAATTCGTTGATCCGGCTAATGGGATGGTCGGCGATGCGG
>SDZD01000156.1 GCA_004172935.1 bacterium
TAACTGGTCGGTCAAGCGGACGCCAACACAGGCCATGCCTTCGGCATTGTCATGGCCTGTGTTGGTGCCCTCCGCACCTACGGTGCTCCGGCGCCGCTTACCTTGGGCGTTAGGCTTTTCATGTTTAACCGTTTTCGCAGCTTCATTGCCGCACTTCGGGCAAGCGCGGCGGTGGGCAAAGCCTCCAAACTTGAACGCCAAGGCCGATTTCCAGAAGCAATACAAGCATCAAGGTTTGGGCTGTCGGAACTCCGAAGGCCATATGTCAATCGACTCTCTGCCCTTGAGGGCGCGGCGCTTTCGTCACTCACAGCCATTCTTGAACGTCTCGCACACCAAACTAGCTCCCCTGGCGCCGACTTGGCAGACTTGCGGGACTCTTTAGCATTCCTGAAAGCATTGAAGTCCACAGAACCCCTAGAGCACGACGATCTTCGATCTTGGATACCTTACCTAGAAGCCAAGCTTTCACACAAAGCAAATCACGCTTCGGATAACGCCTCAACCACAGCTAAAACATAGAACCGTGAACTTGCCAAGCCATGCACCTTCTACCAGCCTAACTGGTTGTTCAACAGGACGTCTACCAGCTTCGCTGGCAGCCGCCTGTTAACGCGGGCGTTAGGCCCTCTCACAACACGAGGCCAGCAGTTTGCAGAAATATTGATTCACAAGAATCAAACAATGATGACCGCATCATACGTTAAATACTGTACTTATATTCTTGCCTTGGTCGGCACTCAGGCAATCGGATCGGATAAACCGATGGAGCCACTGCCGCCTGCAGAAATCACCGCGGTATGCGAAGCAAAGAATTGGCAAGCATTTGAGAAATATCTAAATAAACTTCAGAGCGCGCCAAATACAGGGCAACTGGCAGACGTTGCCCGCGTTTATTTCTGCGGAACAACGAAAGCGGACGCTCGTTTGTTGAGAAAACACCTGCCTAGCAGGATAACCAGCACTTGGACTGACCCAGAGACAAACACCACCGGCATCACCTATAAAAGCCGCGAAGATGTATCGCCACTGGGGGGGAGCGCCACGGACGCATCTATTAACGAGCAAAAAGGCGGCATAAGCATATCCTTTGCCCAATATGAGGGATGCCTAGGAAGTATTTACTTGCGCAACATCGCCGGCCGCTGGCTTATTACAGACGAAAGCATAAATTGTTGCTAGCTATTGCCTCCGCGCCGCAGTTCACAATTTACACATCAAGTGCAACACCTCAAAGTCAGGCCCATGAGTCCTTGTCTCCCCTTCCACTACGCGCCCCAGCCTAACTGTCGGTTCAACGCGGACGCCAACACTGGCCATGGCTTCGCCATTTTCATGGCCAGTGTTGGTGCCCTTCGCGCCTCGCGCTCCGGCGCCGGTTAACCTGGGCGTTAGGCTTTTGGTTGCCTTCAATCAGCAATGCTGCAGAAGCCCCTGGCCATTGATGCCTCCACCGTTTGATCGCTTCTCGGCTCGGCTTTCTTTGGCACTCACGCGCTGGTCATCTTTCCAGGCTCGGCGTTAACAGCCATGGTGCTTTGCAACTGGGCGGCCTAGCAAATCTCAGTCTGACTGTCTGCCCTTCGGCAGCCTGCTCACCAAAGTGCGGCGCTAAAGTGCCACATGCCATCGCCGTGGCAGCCTCCTGTCCTTCGGCAGTCAGCACAACGCCATTAGTTCGCCATGGCTGCTCAGGCCATCGCCAAGTCGGCACGCATCCACGGGCGGTGGTTCACAGTTCGTATTCAAGTATCAAGGTCCGTGGCATTTCCACGGCCCAAATCTCTTGCGCTTATTCCCAGCTTGCGGCACGTCAGGCACAATTCCATCCAGTCACACAAAGGGGGAATTGGCGCATGCAACGCTCAAGCATCATTCACCACCATGGCACGGTTAGCTTGTTCTCCTTGGCCGTTCCCTCTCGTACCAGCCTAACTTTTCGGTCAAGCCGACAACCACAAGTTTCACTTGTGGTTTCCCTCCGTGCTTCGCACTGCGGTGCGGCTTACCTCGGGCGTTAGGCTTTTGGTTGCCTTCAATTGGCAATGTGGCGAAGTCTGGCCATTGATACTTTCACCGTTTATTCTTGTCCAGCGCTGCTTTCCTTTTGTACCCAAGCATTGCGCGC
>SDZD01000010.1 GCA_004172935.1 bacterium
CGTCTTGGCCTCCACCAGAGGTCGCACACACTCCCACTGCTCATCCGTCAAATCACTCACATACCCCTGTCTCATCACACGAAGTCTCACTTATTACTCTCTTTGAGTACAGACTCTAATTCTTTCAGGCGAATGCGGTTGGGATGGTCGGGGTCAACTGAAATCTCAGAGGTCAGTGAGGGATGTGGGTTGTTCAGCAGCAGATCTTGCCAACTTTTACCATCGGAAGAACGGAGTGCCGTGCGGTATCTGGACAAAATGGGAAAGCCGTCTTTACGTATGCCATTGGTTCTGTACTCGCCCACAGCAAACAACTCTCCGCTCGCAGGGTGGATGAAGAACCTCAAAAACTCGAATCCACCACTGAGCCAATGCCACGTTTTCCCATCATCATTCGAACCGTACAGGCTGGCATTATTGTTGGGCGTCGTCATTGGCTCTTTCCTGTTTGTATTCACATAGTAGAAAAGAGTTTGTTTGTGAACTGGGTCCGGTACGGTGATGCCTCCCGTTGGCAACTTCTTCTTTTTTACAACCTGCACATCAGATTTGAATCTGCGAGGTGGTTGTGTTTGGGCTGAAGACAGGGGTGAGAGTAAGCCCACTGATGCCAACGCGAGAGAGCCTACGATAGGGGACAAGCGCTTTTTCATATCTAAACCTTACCAGACCATAAAACGACTTCTTTGTGATTGTAACGAAATTAACATTGATTAAAAAAGGAGCCTTTGCTAGAATTGTCAGTGATCCCACTAACAAAATAAGCTCATTACCGATCCAACTCTGAAATCCGTAAATAGGGCGGTGCTGGAACTTTTAATCAGCGCTAACGTTAATGCGCCATCGGCGGGCGCTTTCTGACATCCTCGCCGTTCAACATAAAGGGAGGCCGTTGCTTTTTGCAGCGGCCTTTTTTCTTGCTAGTTCGTAGGCGCCGAGTTCGTCGTCGCTTTGTATCCAGTCCATCTCGCCGTTTGGCCCCGCGATGAAGCCATCGAGAGTAATCCACATCGTCACCAGTATTTTTCGCATGATTTGCTTTCCTCTGAGTTGGTTGACGGGCGAGGGGAGCAAACAGAAATCCAACATAAAGTGAGCATCAATCGGCCATTTAGCGGATGAAGAGGCCCAAAGGCGGCGCCGACACTCGGAGCAGCCTTAAGCCAGCATCCACTATGACGGAAAAATCCCGATTGGAAAGCGAACTTTCCACTACTGCGTCGCATTTCGCTCAGAACGCGACGCCCCAGTCAGAACAGACCCATTCGCCGTACCTTGATGATGTCACCGAGAACTATCTGAATAACGACTTCTCGTGGAAGTCGTGGTTTTACACACTCGACCATAAGCGCATCGGCATGATGTATCTGGTGTTGGTGTCGATTATGTTCGTGGCCGGAGGTTTCGCGGCTTCGATGGTGCGCTACAACCTCATCGAGCCGCAGGGACTACTCGGCGCCGAAGCCTACAACCGTTGGTTTACCGCGCACGGCATCGTGATGGTGTTCTTCTTCCTTATTCCGGCGATTCCGGCGGGGTTGGGTAACTTTCTGGTGCCGATTATGTTGGGAGCCAGAGATGTCGCTTTCCCGAAGTTGAACCTGCTGTCGTTTTACATTTTCGCTCTGGGAGTGTGCGTCGCTGTCGCCGCGCTTTTGCTCGGTGGTGTCGATACCGGTTGGACGTTTTACGCGCCGCTATCGTCGTCGTACTCGAACGGTATGACGGTGTGGGCCATTGTCGGGGCGTTTCTGGCGGGCTTCTCGTCCATCCTGACCGGCCTGAACTTCATCGTTACCATCCATAAGATGCGCGCTCCCGGCATGACGTGGTTTCGGATGCCGCTGTTTTTGTGGTCGATGTACTCGACCTCGCTGATTCAGGTGCTTGGCACTCCCGTCGTCGCCATTACGCTATTGCTGATTGTCGTCGAGAAGGTGCTGGGCGTGGGCGTCTTCGATCCTAAAATCGGTGGCGATCCGGTGTTGTTCCAGCATCTGTTCTGGTTTTATTCGCACCCCGCCGTCTACATCATGATTCTCCCGGCGTTCGCCTGTATCTCGGAGATCATCGCCTGTTTTTCGCGCAAGCCCATCTACGGCTATAAGTTCGTGGCGTTCTCGTCGCTGGCTATCGCCATCTTCGGCTTTCTGGTGTGGGGGCACCACATGTTCGTTTCCAGCCAGTCGCCGTATGCGGGCATGGTGTTCTCGTTGATTTCGTTTCTGGTCGCCATCCCTTCCGCCGTGAAGGTCTTCAACTGGACGGCGACGATTTACAAAGGCTCGATTCGCCTCACCACCCCGATGCTATACGCTCTAGCTTTTATTGGCCTGTTCACTATCGGCGGTTTGACGGGGTTGCATCTGGCATCGATGGCGACCGATGTGTACCTGCACGACAGCTACTTCATCATCGCCCACTTCCACTATGTCATGGTGGGCGGAACGATTTCGGCGTACATGGCCGGACTGCATTTCTGGTGGCCGAAGATGACGGGCAAATTGTACAGCGACCTGTGGGGCAAAGTGGCGGCGTTCGTATTGTTCATCGGCTTTAATCTCACCTTCTTCCCGCAGTTTTTACTGGGCCTGTGGGGGATGCATCGTCGCTACCACTCCTATCCGCCCGAAATGCAATTCCTCAACATCATGTCAACGGCTGGGGCCACTGTTTTGGCGATTGGCTTCGCGATGCCCGCCTTCTACCTGACGTGGTCGCTCAAATACGGCCCCTTCGCTGGCAGCAATCCGTGGGAAGCGACGGGCCTCGAATGGCAAACCACCTCGCCACCGCCATTGGAGAACTTCAAGACCATCCCGATTGTCACCTGTGGCCCATATGCTTACGATGCCCCTGAGGCCGAGCGCATTTACGAAAAGCGTGAAGTCCTTGCACGCGAAGTGCGCGAACAGGTGGAGAACTCCGAAAAGGCGAACTAAATATAATGATGCCGAGTCCGCACATTCGACGGGGTTTAGGCAACTCTATTTTGTTCGGGGAATGACAAATGGGGCATCTCAACCGAGATGCCCCATTCGGGTGTGAGCTAAAAGCTAACGCCTAATAGCCAACAGCTTTCCCTACCATGCGTAGCCTTCGGGGGAGGGTTTGTGGCCGGGGAAGATTTCGTCGATGCGTTTGAGGGTTTCTTCGGAGAACTCGATTTCGAGGGCGCGTAGCGATTCGTCCAATTGTTCGACGGTGCGGGGGCCGATGATGGGGGCTGTGACGGCTTTCTGGTGTAAGAGCCATGCGAGGGCGGCATCGGCGGGGCGTTCGCCGAGTTCCTTGCACAAGCCTTCCCATTTTTCCAGTTTGTCGCGGTTGGCTTCGATTTGGTTGTCCATTCCGGCGCGACGGCCTTCTTTGGGCTTATCGAGGATGCCGCCGAGCAAGCCGCCACCGAGCGGACTCCACGGGATGACGCCGACGCCGTAATCCTGGCAGGCGGGCAACAGGTCGCGCTCGACGGTGCGGGCGTTCAGGTTGTACAGGCTCTGCTCGGAGACGAGGCCGAGGAAGTGACGCGACTTGGCGATTTCGTTGGCCTTGGCGATGTGCCATCCGGCGAAGTTGGAGGAGCCGATGTACAGCACCTTGCCCTGTTGGACCAATAGTTCCATCGCTTGCCAGATTTCTTCCCACGGCGAATCACGCCAGACGTGGTGCATCTGGTAGAGGTCGAGGTAGTCGGTGTTGAGGCGCTTGAGCGAATCTTCGCAAGCGCGACGAATGTGAAGAGCCGAGAGGCGCGATGTGTTGGGCCAGTCGCCCATGTCGCCATACACCTTGGTCGCCAGCACAACCTTTTCGCGGCGTCCGCCGCCCTGCGCGAAGTAGCGTCCGATGATTTGTTCTGTGATGCCCTCGCCCTTCTTGCCGCCATAGACATTGGCGGTGTCCCAGAAGTTGATGCCGTGGTCGAGCGCCTTGTCCATTACTGCATAGGAATCCGGCTCGGTGGTCTGCGGCCCAAAGTTCATCGTTCCCAGACACAAACGCGAAACCGATAGGCCACTGCGCCCCAATTTGGTGTATTTCATCGGGGCTTTCGAGGTCGCAACTCAGGGGCCATCAGGGGGCGCTTATTATGAATTTAAACACAGAGAGCAGTTCCAGAAGAAGAGAGGTTGGGAGGGGATGGTTTTTGATTTTTAAACCGCAGAGGCGCGGAGACGCAGAGTGGTTTTGAGAGGAGAAGGTTGGGAAGTTTTGATTCACCACAGAGGCACAGAGAGGACTTGGGAGAGGAGGAATGAGGTTTTCGTAGGGGCAATCCCATGTGGTTGCCCAGCGTAGGAAATCTCCGTATCTTGGGCTATTGCCACAAAATAGGCAACCGAAATGAGGGGCAACCACGTGGGATTGATTTCATTGGCTAATGGGGAATGATTCCCTTATATGAGAGGGGGTTGAGGTCAGTGAATAGAGAGTGGCTACTTTATTCGCTGCGAGTAGATGCGCCCACTTTGAGTTCCGGCAACTAGATAGGAGCCATCCGGTGAAAGTGTGGCGCTTGTGATTGTTTCGCTTGGAATATTTAATATGGGTTTTGAAATGGAGGCATTAGTGGTGGGGTGGCTCAGTAGCACCTGACTGTTTTCTTCGTAGCTCAGCACACGGCCATCGTCCTCGACTTCAAAGTGGCGAACTTGTTCGTCGAAGGGGAAGGTCGTCGAGGCGAGTTTCTGGCCGTCGCTGGCTCTCCATAA
The DNA here is from genome assembly GCA_004172935.1 of bacterium. Lineage (GTDB taxonomy): Bacteria > Armatimonadota > Abditibacteriia > Abditibacteriales > Abditibacteriaceae > Abditibacterium. The sequence goes on from SDZD01000010.1 coordinate 4,716, forward strand.
ACTCCAACTTAATTGGCGGGTTGTTGGCCCGTTATGTACAAACCAGACGGCGAGTAGATAGCGACCATTGCGGCTCCATTGGATGGATTGACCAAACACTCTGGAGTTGGAGTCGGACCATGTCCGCGTCCGCTTTCCGCTACTTATGTCATAAAAACCTAATCGCGATTGATAGAATTCCGTGACTTGCACGACCAGAGTGCGACTATCGGGTGAAATCGCGAAGACCGTCGGAATCGACTCGCCGGGCGCGGCTCGGATTTTGATTTTATCTGGTGTTTTATGCCCTTTTACCTCGGCGTCGGCGCGTTCAAGGTAAATTCCATCGCGTTTATATGAAGCGAGCCATTTCCCATCCGCTGAGATAGCTGCTGCTTCTTGCATTCCATAAGAGTGGAGTATATGTCCGGTACTGGCATCAATAATATTGATCGGCGGGGCGCGCGTCTTTCCGTGTTCCTCTGCGACAAGAATATGCGAATCGTCAGAAAAGAACTGGGTTTTGACAATGTATGGGTCTCCCATATAAGACCACTTGGGAACAAAACCACCCGCTAAATCGAGAGCCGTTAAGCGTGGGCTTACCAACAGCAGTTGCCCATTGTCTGAAAATTGCAGGTGTCGAATGCTATTCGTTGTCCGCGCGAACACCTTTTTCGGGCGCCATGAGGCCAGCGAGCGCATATAGAACACGCCCACAATGAGGGGAAGAACCAGCAGGAGGAGACGGGATTTCTTCATGGGGTTTAGTTCAGCTTATTTGAGAGCAGTTGAGGGGGTCAGGGCGTCTTTTCGCGAGCGAAAGAAGCGGTGTTGTCGGGGTGTTTATTACATCTGCTGCTATTTCTCGTCGTTAAACTTTCGTCTTCAAAAGCTCGTCTTGTGGGTGGTTGCCGATTAATTCTCTCCTGCTTCGATGAAAACTCTTTTCCCGTTGTGCCTTTTGGGCGCTGTGATGATGGCTCGTCCGGTTTGGGCGGGGTATAGCGAGGGGCTTTTGCGTCAGCAGGCCGAATGGCTCGAGACCGAGCGGCATTTCGCCAGCATCGCGCCCAAGCCGTATGTTTCCTCGACTTCGGCGTACTCGTTTAGCAATCCCTATCAAGCGCCCGCCAAGATGCCGCGCCGCAACACCCCGACTTATTCGGCGCCGCGCCCGTTGCCGGCGCCGCAGGTTTCGGCAGAGCAACTGGAATTGGAACGGCGCGCCCGCCAGGAAGCCGCCGAGCGCGAATTAATCGAGGCGGTGGCGCGCAAGAAGCGCGACGAGTGGACGACAAAATCGCTGAAAGACCCCTATCTGACGTGGCATGAGCCGCCCGCTTTCGCCAACGATCAGCAGAAATATCAGTGGTTCTCGCAGCAGGCGGAGAAGGATCATGGGGCGGCTCTGGTGACGGCGCAGATGGCGTGGGATGGCATCGGGACCAAGAACGGGCGCGATTTGCCCGCGTTTTTTCGGGCGATGTCGAACACCTTTATCTGTCGGATGCAGAAGGCGCTGCTCGGTGAGAGTGCCCTTTATCGAGGGAAGGATGCCGCCGCTCGCAACAAGGGGTTGAGCGATCTTTATGAGGCCACTTATTGGAACGACAAGAGTGGTGGACAGGCGCGGGCTTTCAAGACGCTGGAGAAGGTTTTCCTCAACCCCACTGTCAACGGGCAGCAAATCAATCTGCCGCGAAAAATTAAGGCGGCTATAGCACTCTGTTTTGGGGTGCGGGGCAACGCGCAAGCGGCTGCCGGGTTCATGATGTATTACGCCGAAGACCCGCTCATCATCGAGGATAATCTGGCGATAGAGAAAGCCGATATCGAGGTTTTACTCACTAAGTTCAAGGCGCCGCTCGGTGTGTATTATGCGCGCGGTTTGACGCTTTTGTCTGGCCCATTGCGCTATGAAGCAGGCGAGGGCGAACAGGGGGCGAACAGGGGGCGAACAGGGCGCCGAAGAGTTCGATTCCCATGATGGTGCAGGCGAGTAGAGTTTTGGAGGCGCCCGCGATGAAGCCGATGAGGGATAGTTGTCCCTACAGGGGATTTTATAGCGGTCTCGGATAGTTTGGGGGAGACAAAATTATCCTCCCCTCCGCAAGCCAAGTCTTGCAAACGTATTGGCGTCAAGAGGTGTGTAATAGGGAACTTGCAATGCCCCAACTTTGCTCTTTGAGAATTCTAAGAATAATGTTTGCAGACATAGACCTTGCCGTTCCATGAGGTTATAATCTAGGAACATTTTCTTGGAATAAACATGAAAAAAACATCGGCCTCGTTGCTTGTTAATTCAGCTTTCACTCTTATAGAATTGTTGGTGGTTATCGCGATCATCGCGATTCTGGCCGCTATTTTGTTCCCCGTCTTTGCGAGGGCACGCGAAAACGCCCGCCGTGCTTCGTGCCAGAGCAATCTCAAGCAAATTGGCCTCGGTATTCTTCAGTATTCTCAAGATTACGACGAGCGCATGATTGATGCATGGCGCGGCCCCAGTAATGGCCCCTCCGATCCGGTCTCTAATTACAAATGGATGGATGCCATAAATCCATACGTCAAAAGCGAACAGGTATTCAACTGCCCCAGTCAAACATTCACTGGCACTTTCGGGCCATACAAATTCCGCAACGGCACGAACTACGGCAGCTACGCCATCAACGCCTCGTACTATTTCACAAACGATAATTATGCGGGCGCTGCCTATTCCGCTTTACCCGCCATTGAAGCGCCCGCAACTACCGTTCTCGCTACCGATGGCGCCGGTAACTTCGAGACCCAGTGGCCCAATGCCGCCGGTAACCCCACCATCTCCACCACGACGCCACGCACACTTGAGCAGGTCGTTGAAAGACACTTGGATACAACTGTTGTCCTCTATTGTGATGGTCACGTCAAAGCCTCGAAACTGGACGCCCTCGCACGCACCAAAACTATCGGCGCCGATCAGGTCATGACCGCCTTTACCATCCAAGACGATTAAGAAATCCAACTCCCACGTCGCATAAGGCGCAGGGCATAACTAGAAACCTGGCTCTTAAAACTTAATCTTCCGTATCGGGGCGTTGGTAGATGCTGGGGTGTCCGCTGGCCCATTGGGCTATGAAACAGGCTATGGCGAAGAGGGGGGCACCCTGGGCGCCGAAGAGTTCGATTCCCATAATGGTGCAGGCGAGCGGAGTTTTAGAGGCACCCGCGAAGACGGCGATGAAGCCGATGGCGGCGAGTAGCGAAATCGGTGCGTGCAATGGGCCGCTGAGGGCGTTGCCGAGGGTGGCGCCGATGAAAAACAGCGGGGTGACTTCGCCACCTTTGAAGCCGCTGCCCAGAGTGAGCGCTGTGAATATCGTTTTCCAGCCCCAGGAAAATGGATCGGCGCCGCCAGCCTCGAACGCTGAGGGGAGGGTAATGGCGCCGGGATGAGGGGACAGCACCGATAAGCCCAGATAATCGCGCGTGCCAATGAGATAGGTCAGTGCAATGAGTAGCACGCCGCCGATGACGGGGCGTAGGAGTGGGGCGGAAACTTGTGCTTTGAAGGTGTGGCCGATGCACTCGGTGAGTTCGACGAACAGGCGCGCGGCCAAACCGAACAGCACGGCGGCAAAAGCGACTTTGGCGGCTAGGGCGATGTCGAATAGCTCAGTTCCCGGTGGGGGAAACGCCACTTTATAGTGGGTGTGGTGGGCGCCAAGAGCGCGGGCGCACCAATCGCTGCCCATTGCGGCCAACAGGCACAGCAGGGTTTCTTCGGTTTCGAGGCGTCCGTACCACAACACCTCTAGCGCGAAGACTGCGCCTGCGAGGGGCGTTCCGAACACGCCGCCAAATCCCGCTGCGATGCCACACATGAGAGCCAGCCGTTTGGCGCGGCCTTGCAAGCGCAGCAACAACACCCACGCCGCCGCCAACGAACCGCCCATTTGCACTGCCGTACCTTCGCGACCCGCCGAGCCGCCAAAGAGATGGGTGATGAGAGTCGTGACTAAGATGAGCGGCGCCATGCGGCGCGGCACCAGCGATGAGTCGCTATCGGGGTTTTCGCTGCGCGCCGAGTGGATGGCTTCAAGAATGAGGTTATTGCCACGCCCAGCGTTCTTGCCGTGGCGCTCGTACAAATAGGCGATGACTACGCCGCCGAGCGGTAGCCCAAAGAGTAGCGCCGGATTGGCGAAGCGCAGCTTGGTTACTTCATCGAGCAGCCACAGAAACAGGGCACACGCCGCCCCTGTCGCCACAGCGATGGGTAAAACGATAAGCGCCATTCGCGCCCACTCGTGCATGTGGGAGCGCCACGAAACAAACATGCGCTAAAGGGTTTAACCGCTGAGAGAGTGGGGAAGAGTGGGACTTTTACGCGAAACGAGTGCGCTCTGGTTAGTCCGGATATACGTTGGACAGTTATAGCGGTTCCGAATGGCGTAGTCTGGGTCTTGCTGCATACCGCCCAACGCGAATACGTTTGTTTAACTTTTCTTGCGACTATGAAGCGAATTTTGCCTGCGGACTATGCCATTCGGAACCGCTATAAGGAGCAGATTTCGGAAGCAGACAAAGTAGTGACCCGCTTCGAGTGGACAGGCACTCACCAAGGCGATTTTCTTGGTATTCCGGCAACTGATCGGGCCGTGCAGGTCTGGGGGATTGTGATAGATCACTTTGTAGAAAGCAAGATAAAAAATACCCGCCTCATCATGGATGTCCCCGGTTTATTGGCGCAACTGGGCATCTCTCCCTGATTCCATTTCAACCACGCATAACCCATTGTGTCAGGCCGATAGTGTTTCCGGTTAGTGCGTACCAACTGTAAAAAGTCAGAGTGAATCTCCCTCCATTCACTCTGGCTTTGCTTTGTGTGAAAGAATGGTTGCGGCATTGTCCAAGGGTAGGAGCGTTTCGAGGTTCGTATTTAGGAGCGAGGGTAGAATTCCAAGATTTAATTTGGGATTCGCTCAGATTTAACAGCATATTCACATATACTGAGAACAATGAAATGAGTTATTTCTATTGTTGCCCTCAGCGGCGATGCTGAGTAGAAATCGGGCAACAGGGCGTAAGGTGCCTAGATTAGTGGCAACCTCGCGGGGTTTGCGGGCGTTTGTCTTAATCTTTTCTCAAAAACTGTAGGGATACACCGGACAATTCATGAAAAAGTGGTGGTCGATTTTACGGGAATCGGTGGCGGGGTCGTCGCGCGATTTCACGAGTGAGCCGTTGGGGCTGGCTCTCTTTCTCCTCGCGGTGCCCATGATTCTGGAGATGATTATGGAAAGCATCTTCGGGTTGGTGGACATCTTTTTTGTCGCCAAACAGGGCGCGCAAGCGGTGGCGGTGGTAGGCATCACCGAGTCGATGTTGGCGTTTGTGTTCGCGATCTCGATTGGCCTGAGTGTGAGTGCGACCGCCACAGTGTCGCGGCGTATCGGTGAGCAAGACCCCGAAGGGGCGGCTCATTCGGCGGCGCAGGCGCTGTACGTGGGCATGATCTCCTCTGTGGTGATGAGCGTGCTGGGTATCGCTTTCGCGCCACAATTTTTGGCGGCGCTGGGGGCAGAACCTGGGGTTGTGACGCTGGGGACGACTTACACGCGCATTATGCTGGGCGGCAATGCGGCGATTGTGTTCCTGTTTTTGTTGAACGCCATCTTTCGTGGGGCGGGCGATCCTTCGGTTTCGATGCGGGTGTTGTTCTGGGCCAACTTGCTGAACATCTTTCTGGCGCCGTGCTTCATTTTTGGACCCGATATTTTCTCGGCGCTGAATATCAATGCTCCGGCGTGGCTGGTGAATGTGTGGCCGTTTCCGCACCTGGGAGTAACGGGTGCGGCTGTGGGCACCACGATTGGGCGCGGTGTTGGGGTGCTGCTGGCGGTTTATTATCTGGTGCGTCCGGGAGGGCGCATTACCCTACACCGCCGCCACTGGAAGTTCGATAAGACGTTGCTGTTCAACCTGATTAAGATTGCGGCGCCCGCGATTTTGCAGTTCGCGATTGGCACCGCGAGTTGGAGTGTGCTGGTGCGCGTGACGGCGGGGTTTGGCAGTGAAGCGATTGCGGGCTACGTGATTGGACTGCGCGTTATCGTGTTCGTGCTGCTGCCCGCTGTGGGCATGAGCAACGCCTCATCTACTTTGGTCGGGCAGAATTTGGGGGCGGGCAAACCGGAGCGGGCCGAGGCTGCCGTGTGGCGAGCGGCTTATATCAACGCTTTCATGTTAGGCACGGGCGGTTTACTGTTGCTGCTGTTCTCGCGGGCCATCGTGGGCGAATTTACCGCCGAACCCAAGGTATTGGAATATGGCACCAACACACTGCATATCGTGTCATATGGCTTCTTGTTTTATGCCTTTGGCATGGTGTTGGAGTCGTCGTTCAACGGCGCGGGCGATACCTGGACGCCGACTTTTCTGAACCTTTTCGCATTCTGGATAGTGGAGATTCCGCTGGCTTACGCGCTGTCATATCACTTCGGGTTGGGGGCTTCGGGCGTGCCGTGGGCGATCACCATCGCCTTCTCGGTGCTTGCGGTTTGCAGCGCCATCATGTTTAAGCGGGGCGGTTGGAAGAATAAGGTGGTGTAGAAAGTTTTTAGTTGCTAGTGGTTAGTTTTTAGTGCGGGTATGGAGATTTCGATGTGAGTAAAATTGCAAGGAATATACCTCAAAAAGGGCGCCGATTCGTGGGAATCGGCGCCTTTTTTGATTTAGCCTGCTCCGGCGTTTTGATTTTTGTAATAGCGGAGACGGGAGTTGATGGCGTTCCAGTTGACGACGTTCCACCAGGCTTTGAGGTAGGCGGCGCGCTTGTTCTGGTAGGTCAGATAGTAGGCGTGCTCCCACACGTCGTTGCCCATGATGGGGAACTGGCCCGTGATAAGTGGGTTGTCCTGGTTGGGGGTGCTAACGATTTTGAACTCGCCCTTATCGGCCACGAGCCAAACCCAGCCAGAGCCGAAACGCTTTTCGCCGGCTTCGTTGAACTTGGCTTTGAAGTTATCGAAGGAACCGAAGGAGGATTTGATAACCTCGGCGATGTCGCCTGTGGGGGCGCCGCCACCGTTGGGACTCATGATTTCCCAGTACATGGTGTGGTTGACGTGACCGCCCGCGTTGTTGCGGACTGCGGTACGCACGCTTTCGGGGACGGCGGCCAAGTTCTGGATGAGGGTCTGAGGCGTTTTGCCCGCCAACGAAGGCGTGGCGACGACTGCGGCGTTGAGCTTATCGACGTATGTCTGATGATGCTTGTCGTGGTGTATACGCATCGTCATTTCGCTGATGGTTGGGGCCAACGAACCGTAAGCATAAGGCAGGGGCGGCAACTTGAACGGGCCAGCAGGAGCGGCCTGAGCGAACGGCATTTCGAACGCCACGCGGCTGAGCGCGAGGGCAGCAGGAGCAGCAACGGCCCACTGCAACAGGGTACGCCGCGAGACGCGCGTTTCTTCTTTGGATTCGGGACTAAAGCTCATGGTGAATTCCTGAGGTCAGGATACAGTTTTGAGTGCTAAACCGAGGCCATTAGTTAGCATTAGTTGCCTGTGGTTGGTTATGAGTGGTTAGTTTTGTTGGGGGGAATCTTAAGAGAACTGCAACAGGGCGAACACGCGGTTCGCCCCGAGGGGGAGTGGCAATTCTTAGTTGGTTTCTTTGGGGGCTTCGGGGATGCGAAGGATGGAGATTAATAGGCCGCGTTTTTCGCCGTGGACTTCGGCGATTTCGGGCAGGTGACCGTATTGGACGAAGCCGAAGCGGTCGTTGAGGCGCTTGGTGGCTTCGTTGTGGTCGAAGTGTAGGCCGAGCAGGCTGGTGACGCCGAGTTGGGGACAGTGATCGACCATGCGTTGCATGAGGAAGGTGCCGAGGCCGCGACCTTGCCATTCCTGCGAGATGTAGAGGCTGACTTCGGCTGTTTTATCATAGGCGGGGCGCCCTCCATAAAACGAGGTGATGTAAATGCAGCCCGCGATTTTGCCTTCGGATTCGGCAACCCAGATGGGGCGCTTTTGGGGGTCGAACTTAGCGAACCATTCCTCGCGGTCGGCGACGGTGATGGGGTACAGGTCGGCAGTGGCGCGGCCCGCTGGTATCGACTCGTTGTAGATGGCGACGATGGCGGGCAGGTCATCTCTGGTGGCGTCACGGACAGTTAAATTCAGGCTCATTGGTGGCAATCAAACGTCGAAGTGGCGGCGGCGTTCGTGTTTCTCGTTTCACAAACTTATGTTCAAAACCGCTATTCGAGAAGTCTCCCATAGCAGGGCTTGTTCGGGGCTAGGCGTTCTCACCACAGGCGGCGCAAAATAGAGCTTGAGGAGTACGCAGAGGTTTGCCACATTGTTTGCATGGTGGGCCATAGAGTGAAATGCGGTGGTGCATGACGGCGTTTGGCACAGTCTCTTCCCTACCCGTCAATTCGTGGTATCTCCGCAAGAGGGGTTGGAAATATTCCTCAATAGAGAGCTTTTCCAGTGGCAGCTTACGCTGTTGGCGCGACTCTTTGGTGGCTGTTATGCCTTGAAAATAGAGTTCACGAATTACCGCATATTCTTCTTCATCCAGCATAGCCATATCCATTTGACAACGCCAGCAGAACATCATTTTCATAATCTTGAGGAGGTCAGTATCAACTATCGAAACAGAAGATGAGGCGGGCATTTGATAGGGCTTCCAAGGTGTTTATATTCGAGATGTGTATGGATGTCGCAGCCCATGATGGGCATTTTAGCAATTCGGGGGTGCTGTAATAGTTGTGGTGAGAATGGCTCAACGAAGCTATTTTAGGGAGGTTTCGACGCTAAAATATGGCATTTATGTTTCAAGTGAGTTTCTAGATATAACTCATGGCTGCAACGAATCTAAAAATGAACCTTCTATTTTAGCCTGTCGTCTAATGTTGTGTTAAGGAAAAAATGGTACTAATTGGCACCTCAGTTTTGATGCTTGCTGGTTCGGCCGCGTTTAGCGTTGTCGCAACCAAGCTTTTTAACAAATTGGATGATTAAATGAATAATTATTCGCTAACCCGAAGACCCGCACTCGCAATCACACGCTGAGTGCGGGTTTCTTGTTTTTGTTGGGCCATTAGCGATAATTGCAGGATTTCTCAGTCATAGGTGGCAGGGGCATAGAATCGGCACGGAATGAGCGGGGAAAGAGCAGATATGAAAACCTATAGCAAGCCTTCGGATGAAGAACTGCGCAAGAAACTGACACCGCTCCAATATGATGTGACACAGCGGGAAGGGACGGAGCCGCCACACCGCAACGAGTATTGGGACAACGAGGAAGAAGGATTGTATGTGGACATCGTTTCGGGCGAGCCGCTGTTTAGCTCGAAAGAGAAGTTCGCTTCGAGTTGTGGTTGGGCGAGTTTCGACCGGCCATTGGAAGCGGAGAACTTCGTGGAAAAAACTGATAACAAGTACGGGATGCGGCGGGTAGAAGTGCGCTCAAAGCACGCCGATTCGCATCTGGGACACGTTTTCGAAGATGGGCCAACAGAAACGGGGATTCGCTATTGCATGAACTCGGCGTCGATGCGCTTTATTCCAGTGGACGAGTTGGAAGCCGAGGGGTATGGCGAGTATGTGTCGCTGTTTGAAGACAAGAAATAGAGCTTTGGGCTTGGACAGCCTTATCTATCAGCGATATGGAACTGATTGAAGGCGGATGCAAGATTTGCCCCCACAAAAGAACTCGCTCTTAAAAGTCAAAAGCCGAAGCCATTTTGTGGCTTCGGCTTTTGACGTTTATGGGTGGTTTAGTTCATCGAGTGGAGGCCAAACATGTTGCCTTCGGTGTCGATGGCGAGGGAGATAAAGCCGTATTCGCCGATGGACATTTTTTCGCGCTGAATGCTGCCGCCTGCGGCTTCGACGCGACTGGCTTCAACAGCACAGTCTTCGCAGATGAAGTAAATGAGGACGCTGTTGCCACCCGAAGAGAAACCTTCCATTTTGACGAGGGCGCCACACGAGCCAGGATTATTAGGTTCGCCGGGGAAGGCCAACATTTCGGGTTCGCCGTCGCCGAGTTTCGCCAGCTCAAGTTGCAGGACGGCTTCATAGAATTTCTGCGCGCGTTCCATGTCTTGAACGTAAATCTCGAACCAGCCAATAGGATTATGTGTCATAGTATTTTCTCCAGACGATACGAATTTTATATAATCAGTGAATACAAATACAAGTGTTTCAGCAGGGATTTTCGAGAGAAATTCGGCGAGTGGTGAACAGGGAAAATGTTGGAGAACTGGGCACGCCGATCAGGCTATATGGCCTAGTTTTCCTGCACGTTAATGGGGTTAGAATTGGTGGCGTAATTCCTGATGTTCTTCGCGGAGAATGAGGCGAAAAGGTAGAAAATTTCGCCTGTTAAGGCTCTCAGCCCGATCTTGAATACAGGTACTGAATACCCATATTCAAGATAGTCTTTTCAAAATAGGACCACTTTTTATGCCATGTAATGAAATTTTTTCAAGTATTTGCCTTGACCAAGGCCATTCATTGTTTTATATTCACATTCAAATCCCACCTTGACAGTAGTCATTCCTAGAAATTGGGATGTTTCTGACGTAGCGCTACTTCTCGATTTTCCCATTAGCCTCATGAAAAAACTTGCATCTTTATCGCGTTCTCTCAAAAAACACAAACTTGGATTTACCCTCATAGAGTTGTTGGTAGTCATCGCTATCATCGCGATTCTGGCCGCGATCCTCTTCCCCGTATTCGCCCGCGCCAGAGAGAACGCGCGCCGCGCCTCCTGCCAGTCAAACCTCAAGCAAATTGGGTTGGGGTTTCTGCAATATACGCAAGACTATGACGAGCGCTATCCATTGATAGCGAGAGTCGATGCTAACCTACCATATGGATGGGCCGACGGGATTCAGCCGTACATCAAGAGCACGCAGATTTTGCAGTGCCCCAGCGATTCCAGCACATTGTCTCTTGACCCGACTCAACGAGGCTACACGGACTACTTCATGAATAGCATGTTGAACGAACGCGGTGCAGCAGGCAAATCAGCAACGGGCATTTCGTCGGCAGCAGTTTTGTACCCAACGCTTTCGGTCATGGCGGGAGATGGTGGGGTGCCAACTGGCTCGGCAGTAAACCCTCATAGCCGCGCTCGCTTCAATGCCAATGGGGTGAATGCGGGGGGCGACGGAGGAAATCTGGCTTCTGATGCCGTTGCGCCCCCAGGGCTGGCGTCCAACCTGACGAATGGAGGCCGAGACCATCTGGATGGCATGAATATCTTGCACGTCGATGGACATGTCAAATGGCTCAAGGCCGAAGGCAACCAAGAAAGCGGCAGGGTTTATAACTGGCTCACCGGATTTACTAGCACCACGCCCTCATCAGGCCAGACAGCGACCTTCAACGTTACTATTCCATAAGGTGGCATAGAACCACCCCCGGAGAAACCGGCTTCCGGCTCCGCTAAATGCTCTACCGGGCATGGGTCACAGGGAACAGGCACGATGTATAAACGCGATTTATTGAAAAGCGCGAGAAAGAAACATCGTAATCCCATAACCTCACTATGATTTCAAATGTGATAATTCTGACACCTCTCAGGTTATACATGTAAATAGGCATAACTTGGCTTCTTGACGCGTTCACAGGAAGGGCGTATAGTTACTTCTATCCCTAATACCACCTCCAAGGTAGTATTAGGGAACAAAGGTTCGATTCGCTGCCATGATGCCCCGTTTGATGTGTCGCTTTGACCATAACCCTCTGCTGCGTTGTTGTAGCGGTGTGGGTTGTTGTCGCGCTTTCCAATCGGAGATGTGTAGCGCGGGGATTTCAGCGAACCATTAAGAGCCATTTTCGAGCGAAGGTATGGCCTTTATGAATTGCTTGCGAAATCCCGGTACTGATTGGGCACTCCCCCTACTCTGCCGGGATTTTTTGTGGCTTTTCAACCTCATTAACCAACAAACAGCTTATTTTTATGAAACGATATTCGGATAGTCGAGTTGCTTTTACCCTTATAGAGTTATTAGTAGTCATTGCCATCATCGCCCTTCTGGCGGCGATTCTGTTCCCGGTGTTTGCCCGCGCTCGTGAGAATGCACGCCGCGCCTCGTGCCAATCGAACCTGAAGCAATTGGCATTGGGAATCACTCAGTACACCCAGGATTACGACGAGTCCTTTCCCCTATCCACAACGAATACAGCAACCTATGTCGCGGGTGGCCCGACCATTGGTTGGGCGGATGGAATCTATCCATACGTCAAAAGCTTACAGATCTTCCAGTGCCCCAGCGAACCGTTTCCTGCGAATTCAAGCCCGGCAAACGCGGGATTCACTGACTACTACCTCAACAAGAACGCGGGCGACGGGCAGCAGAAAGTGGCTGCAGCCAGCTACCCTACGCTCACCATTTTGCTCGGTGACGGTGGTTCAGCCGATGGAGGCGCCGTTTTGGCGAACTCAACCGCGCGGTACCGTACCAATGGCTGCAGCGCGGCGGGTTCCGGCATAGCACAGGGACCGACAGGACCAGTGTGCGATTCGAGCGATGCCAACAAACTAGCCTTCAACCTTGCAGGAGGCGGACTGCGCCACCTCGAAGGCACCAACCTCGCGTTCATTGATGGGCACGTCAAATGGTTCAAAAGCAGCACTTCTCAAACGACCGCTCGCATCTGGAACGGTATGACTACCTTCGACGTATCGGGCAACGATCCCACATTCCGCCTGCGCGATTAAGAGCATTGAGGAGTTGGTTGGCCTCATTGCCATAAGCTCCTACAAAAGAGATGAGCTTCGCATTTGAAGATCACCTCTTTTGCTTTATCTGGTTTTGTAGGGTTTGGCGTTGAGAGTAGAAGGTGGTGGCTCACTCGATTTCGGCGGGGACGAGCGTTTTTACGTAAGTCAGGATAGTTTGAGCGGCTTCGGTGGCTTCCAAATTGGTAACATCCAAACTCATCGTGTTGGGGTGATTTGATTTTAAGATAGTCTTGTCGCGGTGGAGTTTGGCGATTCCTTTGGCGTCGGTCATCTTCAGACGCTCGGTCCTATTCTTACTAACGATGCGCTGCTGTAAGGTGGGTAAGTCGCACAACAAGCGAATGGGGGCGAAGATGCTTTTTCGGAGAGAAGCGACCTCAACCACCTTATTGTAGACAGCAAGGCCCAAGGGATCTTCTTCGGTCAGGGCGTTGGTGAAAATGAAGCTTTCTTCTGGTGGCGCCAAATTCACAATAACCTCGCGTACGATGTCGCCTATGGCTGCCGTATAGTCCCAGATTTCTTTGGGCAGTGGGGTTTTACCATCAGCACGGATAACGCTGAAAATGGGGTTGTTAATGAGGTGGTTATCAATGACCAGCGCTCCACTTTGGCGCTCAATCTCCTTTGCAATGGTGTATTTACCAGTACCGGGGAGGCCAATGAGGTAAATTACGGTGTTTTTCATAGAGGGAGTTTCCATTTTCGTACATTCGGGGAATCCCCCAAAACAATAAGGTGCGGTTTGCACAGAAGGGGTACTGCCCACAACTAGATGTGAGTCGGAATCCTGCTATTTCATCGGATTGGGGCGGGGGTTAGTTTGATTAGCATCTGGGTGAATTGGTCTTTTCTTACTGTGGTGGAGGGAGTGTTTTGGCGCCAGAGGGGTGTGCTGAGCAAGGGGTAGGAGACGGCTTCATTGTGGTCGTTTGCACTCACGTTGTAGTTGCCGGGAGGGAGAAAGAATTGGAAGCGGCCCTCTTGATCGGTGACTGTGGAGTATTCGATGCGGGGATTTTCGCTCGAAGTGGCGCGAACCTCGACGAAGCGCATGGGCATAGTTTCGACAAGCTTTGCGCGTTCTGATGGAAGGGTCGCGCGAGTAACGTTGCCTTTGATGCCACTGGGGGAAGCGGTAGGCTCTATTTTCCAGTCGATTTGCTTTGCCAGTGGCAACAGTTTGTTCTCGAATTTTTGGCGGATGTTATCGTATTCTTCGCCACGAAAGGCAACAGTGAAAACTCGAAAGCCACGATGTACCGACACGACGAAATCGCTGGCGTCGATGTTGCCGTTGCCAACTTGAGCGCGCAAAGCGAAAAAGTTTTGTGTTTCCAGCCAGTAGGCAGTGTTCTGGAAAAGCTGGGCCTCTATCTTCGCCGCCGCATAACTACCAGTCGGTTTGAGACCACCACGCACGCTATTATAGGTAGCGCTGTTATCGGCGTTCAGAGTGAAGCTATCAATGGGACAAGCGCCATAACACCAGGTGCGTTGCACGCTGATCTGAGTGATTTTTTCGGGTATCCCGGCCTGGACTTGATTGGTCGAAATGAGCGCGCATATAAGGATGGCAATGGGGGAAAGAGCAAAGCGGATTTTCATGCGAATTATTTGTACGCAAAATGAGACCGACGGCGCCATTCGTGTGTTCCCTGCGGGCACGTGACAGGGCACTGAAAAAAGATGATGCAGTGCCATAGATGTAACAGAATCGAAATACAGCCACTGGTATACTAGATTCGGTTACACAAAATAAAAGGCGAAGCGCCTGCACCTTCTCGACTGGGTGCAGGCATTTTGCGTTTTGTGCTGGCAATCACGGCCATGCGGTGCTTGGAACTCTGTGAGTTCGACAAGATGACTGGCTCAAGGGGATGCACGCCGCTAAGCTATCGGTCATGACTGTTTTAGTAACTGGTGCTTCAGGTGTGGCTGGGCGTGCGACTGTGCTTTTGCTACGTGAGCGTGGCTACAACGTGAAAATGGCCGATGCTTCGGCGCCGCCCGCCGAACTGCGCGATTTGGGCGAGTTTGTGCGCTGCGATACTCGCACTCCCGCCGATTGCCGCGAGGCGGTGCGTGGCTGCGATGCTATCGTGCATCTGGCGGCGTGGCACTGCGCTCATGTGCCTCCGGTTTCGGATGATACCATCTGGGCGGTTAACACCGATGGTACCTACAACATCATGCAAGCGGGGCGCGAGTTCGGGGTTAAAGCCTTCGTATATGCCTCTTCGATGGCTTACGGGCATGGCGGGGTATATAGCCTCACCAAAGTCGTCGGCGAGGAGATGGCGCGCGGCTATCACTATATGACGGGAGCGGGCGTGACGATGCTGCGTTACCATGATTTCGTCCCCAAGTCGTACCTTGCGTTCGGCGAGAAGTTGTTGCGCAATGGCGTCGATGCCCGCGATGTGGCGTCTTCCAACGTCGCTTCGGTCGAAGCGGCGTTGCGTGGCGGGCTAGGCGTGTTCCGCACCATCGTTCATACCAACCACGGAATGCCCGCCGACGTGGTGGCGAATTTCCGCGACCTTGGGCCAGACTGGTGCGAAAGCCAGTTGCCGGGCGCTCGTCACCTGATTCGCAAATACAAATTCGATTTGCCCAGTCGCGTCGAACAGCACGATATGAGCGAAGCCGAGGAAAAATTAGGCTGGACTCCGAAGCACAACTTCCTCGAATTTCTGCGCGACCTGCAAATTCGTGATGAACGCGGCGACGATGTGAGCGCACTGTGGGCGCCGGGGCTGCTTCCGACGCTGTAAGCGTTAGCAATCGCGTTTCAAATAATCCCGTAGAGGTACCAATCTCTACGGGATTTTGCGTGTCATCGGTCGATTCAATAGCTGCTATTGAAATTTGCAAAGATGTCTTTGGGCTATCTTTGGAAACGTATTCTATTTCCGAGCGTCCAACTCGGATTGTAAATACCAGACCACCATGTTAATCGTTCGGCAACAAATTTCGTCACGCCATTCTGCATTCACGCTTATAGAACTTCTAGTTGTAATCGCCATTATCGCTCTGCTCGCGGCGATTTTGTTTCCGGTGTTTTCACGTGCCCGCGAACGGGCACGCGCTGCTTCTTGCGTGAGTAATTTGAAGCAAGTTGGTCTAGCACTCAAGCAGTACGCGCAGGACTATGACGGCAGCTATCCTAGCAAACAGTATGTGATGGGCAATTCGTTTTTGCGCGGCGCCAACGATCCTCAATCGCTTCCCGCAGTGTTGATGCCTTACACAAAAAATAACCAGATGTGGGTTTGCCCCAGTGGTTGGGAAGACCTTCAAAAAGCTGGCAATACCTACTCGTATTATCCGGGTGAAACCGCCTCTTATGTTCCCGATGTCACCGAAGGCAGCGGTAGTCAGTACGATGCGTCGGTAGTGACGGACGCCTATTTGTACAAAACAGTGACGCTCGTTGGAGTGACAGGGGGGCCGACGGCTCAATCCAAAGCGACTCGCTACTGTCCCCACTTTGATAGCTACAACCAGCTGTTCTGGGATGGGCACGTCAAGTTGCGTGAAATCAAGGTAGCACGCAGCGGCTGCCCTGTGAGCTAAAAGCCAACTTATACGACAGTTGCTCGTCAGGTCTTCGCTGTCAAGTTTTCAATGCTAAAATCGAGAGTCTTTCATTCCAGTTTTCTCCCCCTATTCGTTGGCGCAGGTACGCTGCTGTGGAGTTTGAATTTCAAATCGCAAGCGCAAGAAGTCGTACCCGTGCCCGCGACGCCCGATATTGCCACTGAAGCCACCATTCCCGTGGGACGCGATGATGCGTTCTCGCCAGTATCGCTGGCACTGGCGGCAGGTCAACTGTCTGAAGCCAAAGCCCTACTCGTGAAGATGAAGGCGGATGGTCTTGGCCCGACTCAGTTCTCGCGGTGGGAGAATTTGGCAGCGCGCACGGCGGTACGGTTGGGTGACACCAAATGGTTGGAGGAGTTAAATCGCGACAGCAACAACGGCACCAATGCCGATGAGTTGCTCACCATCACGGCGCTGCGCCTCGTGCTATCGAATCGTTTGGACGAGGCGCAAAAGCTGCTCGATTCCATCAAAGACCCCGAAGCTATGTCGGAGATTCCGCGCCGCCGCTACGACCAGTTGCAGCTCAAAATCGCCCAACTGCGCGGCGACACCGTCACCGAGAAGAAGTGGGCGGGCAAATTGGTCGAGTTCGTCGGTAGTTGGGATTCCCAAACATGCCAGAGTTGCCACGCCAATCCGAAAGTCAGTGGCAAAGAGATCACTCACATCGACCTGAACAACTGGTGGGTGGGAACGCGCTACGTCGAATTGCTCAAGCAGTCGAACACAGCCGATGTAGCCGTTGCGGAGGCACAGGCTGCGCTCAAGGAAGACCCGAAGGACGAGTCGGCCAAAATCAAGCTCGCCTATGCGCTACGCGCACAGGGTAAAGCCGCCGATTCGGAGACGAAGCTACGCGAGATTCCCTGGACGGCGTGGCCCGACCGTCCCTTCAAGAAACCGTTGCGCTTCGCCGTGTTTCCATAAACAAACAGCGTCCCAGAAATTATCTGGGGCGCTGTTTGTTTATGTGTTGGCGAGGCTCTTTAACGTGATGGAGCGAACAGGATTGCTACAATTTCGCGGCAAGCCTCTTCAGCAGGGGGGCGATTAGGAGTGTGATTCCAGCGCAGGGCGCCGCCGTAGATGCTCCATGAGATTACAGTTGCGACCATTTCTTTGGAACAGTCGGGGAAGAGGCGTAGGTGGGCTTTACTGATGAGTAGCCAGTGCTCTATCACCTGGTAAATCTCTTCTTGCAGGGTGTTGCCGACCGACCCCGCCAACTCGGAGGCGGTTTCGGGGCAGTCGCTCAACAGGGCGTCTATGAAATCGAAGACACCGACCGCGATTAGCACTAGGTTGTGGGGAGTGAAAGCGGGACGCTCGTGGAATTGTGCCAGTAGATTGTGCCTTAAGTCGTTGCGCAAAACGCTGGCGGCCAAATCTTGTTTGTCGGTGTAGTGTGCGTAGAAAGTGGCGCGGTTAACCGTCGCATAGTCGGTGATGTCCTGTACGGAAAGCGCGGCGAACGACTTCTGCTTGACCAGTACCCGAAAGGCATCTTCCAGAAGTTTGCGCGTGCGCCGAACGCGCGGGTCCATCGGTGGGGTTATCTGACATCCCCCATCAGCGACCTGAGTAGCCTCGATTCTCATAATTTTTCCGCAACAAACACAGCCTTTTGTTGCTTAAGCGACAAAATCGGCTTTTTGCTCATTGAACGACCTCTACTACCCTCAGTATTATCCAACAGGTGTTGCTTATCCAACACCTGTTCAATAGGAAAATCAGTCATGTCCGTTCTGCTTCACATCGATTCAAGCCCGCTGGGTTCTGCTTCCATTTCGCGCTCGCTGTCCGCCCATTATGTCGAGGCGTGGCAAAAGTCCAACCCCGAAGGCAAGGTCATTACCCGCGACCTGAACGCCAACCCAGTCCCACTCATCGACGCCAACTGGATAGGCTCTTCTTACACCCCAACAGATGCTCGTAGCGACGAGCAGAAGGCCGTGTTAGCGCTGTCAAATACGCTCATCGGCGAACTGCGTGAAGCCGACGAATATATCATCGGTTTGCCGATGCACAACTTCAATATCCCGTCGGTGTTGCGGCTGTGGATCGACCAAATCGCTCGTGCAGGTGAAACCTTCGCCTATAGCTCCGAAGGGCCAGTCGGTCTTCTGAAGGGCAAAAAGGCGACCTTTATCGTCGCATCAGGTGGGGTTTATGGCCCCGGTTCACAGATGGAGTCGTTCAACTTCATCGAGCCATATTTACGTGCGGCCTTTGGCTTTATAGGCGTTAGCGATGTTCGCTTCCATCTGGCGGGCGGTGCGAGCGCAGTCGCTCAGGGCAAAGTCGACCGCGAAGAGTTCCTAAAAACCCACGCCGCCAATATACAGGCCGATTTCCAAGTCGCTTAACAGAGAATCCCAGCCATGAAAATCGCCGCTTCTATCGCCCGCGTCCTACTCGGCCTGATGTTCGTCGTCTTCGGGCTGAATGGCTTTTTGCACTTTATCCAGCAGCCCCCGCCACCTCCCGGTTTGGCGGGGCAGTTTCTGGGAGCATTGGGTGGCTCACACTACATGGTGCCCGTTTTCGGCTTACAGCTGATTTCGGGCGCCCTGTTTCTGGTCAACCGCTACGTGCCATTGGCGCTCACCCTCATCGCGCCAGTCATCGTCAACATTTTGCTGTATCATGTCCTGATGGCACCGCAAGGACTCGCGCCGGGGGTTGTTGTCGCCTTTTTGTGGTTGATCGTGTGGTTTCAATTCCGACTAGCGTTCGCCCCCATCCTGCGCGCTCAACCACTGGAAAGCGAGCTGGCGTAGGCTCTCCAACTATTACTTGGGGCGTGCCCAGTGATTTCGATGTGTGGCTTTTTTATCTAGGCCCGAAAAATGAACAACCGAGGCACAATAAAGTGCCCCGGTTGCCTCTCCCCCCTCAACAATACGTAGATATCTGTGTTGGGCCAATCAAGCCGCTCTCGCGACGTGGCTTCCAACTATCGTCGTAGGAAGTGAGCTTCAGTGTAAAGAAATTTACACCTCGCGGGCGTTTGGAAATGTCAACGCAATAATAAGCGAACAGGATGAGGTCGTGGTATGCAACAAATTCGCTGCGCATGGTATATACGCGGGAACGAAATTTCGATCTAAAAGGTGACTTTTTGTTTTTAGTTGTACCAGGAAGAGGATTATGGCCCGTACCAAGCTACTGAGAATAGGCGAACCATGACGACCAATACTATTTTGCTCGCGAGCCGCCCTCAAGGCGTGCCCACCGATGAGCAGTTTCGCTTCGAGACTCGAACCCTGCCCGAACCAAGCGCCACTCAGGTTTTATTGAAGACCCTGTATGTTTCGGTCGATCCATACATGCGCGGGCGCATGAGCGATGCCAAATCCTATATTCCGCCATTCACAGTGGGCGAACCTATTGCAGGTGGCATTGTGGCCGAGGTCGTGACCAGCCATAGCAATGAACTTCCGGTCGGCAGCGTGGTTGTCGGCATGTTGCCGTGGCAAGAGTACATCGTGGCCGATGCCAGTTCGCTGAACCGTGTGCCTGCCGACAAAGCCCCTGCCAGCTACTTCCTTGGGTTATTGGGAATGCCGGGTTTGACGGCTTACTTTGGCCTCCTCGACATCTGCCAACCCAAAGAGGGCGAAACAGTAGTGGTATCGGGCGCGGCTGGCGCAGTGGGTCTCATTGTGGGCCAACTCGCCAAAATTCATGGCTGTCGCGTGGTGGGAACAGCAGGTTCGGATGAAAAAGTGGCGCATCTCAAAGAGTTGGGCTTCGACGAAGCCATCAATTATAAGACTGCGCCCGACATCGCTCAGGCCATCGCTGATGCCACTCCCAATGGCGTTGATTGCTACTTCGATAACGTCGGTGGAGCGATTACCGATGCGGTTTATGACAGGCTCAACAAACATGCCCGCATCGCGCTGTGCGGCCAGATTTCGATGTATAACTCGACCGAAACGCCAACGGGGCCGCGCCCAGAAGTCAAAATACTCAAGACCAGCACCAAACTTCAAGGCTTTATAGTCAGCGACTACATCGACCGTTGGCCCGAAGGCGTGCAACAACTAACGCAGTGGTATACAGAGGGCAAACTGAAAAGCGAGGAGACTATCACTAACGGCTTCGAGCAGATTCCGGCGGCCTTCCTCGGCCTCTTCAAAGGCGAAAATACTGGTAAAGCAGTCGTAAAAGTGGCCTGAACACCTGTACTACAAGGGCGACTAAGTAATGAAGGTAGTCGCTCCTCAGGAAGGTCATTGCATAATTAAGAACTCGCAGCTTCCTCATCGCACCATTTCTTCGGCCAGAACTCGCGAGGCATTGAAAGACGCAATTCGATTTTTTCGTGCATGGAGAGGGGGCGATTAAGTTGGGCGAGTACGTCCTCATCCTCGAACCCCAAGCAGTACAGGCCGCGCGCCATTTGCTCGTGGCCTTCCTGACCGGATTCCCATTCCCATCTATCCCTTTTGCGAAAAACACCACAGTAGCTTCTCGTGCCGACGCAGATATTAGTGACACGGGCGTTGGGGTCGCCCAGTCTCCATGTCACTAACGTATCGCCCAACCATCCCTCGTAATGCACGCTGGTCACGGTGCGGTGAGTGGTGAACGATTTCACGCCAAAGGCCGCAGCCACCCGCTGGATTTCAAAATCGACTGTGTTGGTGGGTTCGCCCTGCCCCGCTTCTTCGCGCTCACGCTGCCAACCTGTCCACATCTCTTGCTCTGCCTCGCTGGCTTCTATGGCACAGCCACTTAACCAGCAGTAACCGCGCATGATGGGGCTATAAAAATGAGCGAATTGCGCGAAGTCTTCTTCGCGTCCTCCCATTTGAGGGAGGCAACTGTTGAGTTCCCCCTCGCTTTCGAGACAATACAAATGCCCTGTTATTTGCCCATCGCGAGTACGCTGGAGATGAAAACTCCCATCACGGTTAGCACCTCGCGAACCGAATTGCATCTCCAATCCTTCGGTGATTTGGGCATTGTACTGAAAATGTCCATCTTGA
The DNA here is from genome assembly GCA_004172935.1 of bacterium. Taxonomy (GTDB): domain Bacteria; phylum Armatimonadota; class Abditibacteriia; order Abditibacteriales; family Abditibacteriaceae; genus Abditibacterium. The sequence continues at coordinate 26,054 of SDZD01000010.1, forward strand.
AGAATCCATGTTGCCCCTTCCCCATAACTCCCATCAGGCATCCATATTCGCGTCAGCCTCGCCGCCAACGCCTCCGCTTCCCGCTCGCTCATAGTCAGCCTTGAGTTTGGGGGCTGATTGGATTTCGAGGAGAACAATGCTTAAGTGGTATCCCGTCGCGCTTGTTCCTTGGCCTTTCCGATCAATGCACCAACAATGGCTCCTGCAAACAAACCGGGATTGCTGAACACGAACAGCGGAACTCCCCAAATTTCGCTATCGCCTACTTTTGCCACCTGAAGATTCAATAGAAGTGGGGCAGCGAAACCAGCGATGGCCCCAATAAAGGCGCAAGCAGCTTCAAGCATTGTGGTCTTCATCATCGTTTCGATCAGAATAGACGATACAATATTCGAACCCCTCAATTCGATGAGTTCACTACCCACCAGATTTTTCATGTCGCCAGGGCACCCCGAATTTCAATAAAACCACCAGCGCCCACACAATTAGTGTGGGCGCTGGTGGTTTGCGGAATCTCACTATGGATGGTGGTGTTTGGGGTTTGTGGGCCGATTAGAAAATCTGCTTTCCCATGTGGCCGACACGGCGCACAGCCGATTCGCCCACCTTCTTGGCGCCATGCAGAACTTTCCGCGCGGGCAACACCGTCGCATCTACTACCTTAGTGGCATCGTTCCTTTTTCCGTGAGCCTGAGCGGCAACGGGCAGCATCAAAGCGGCGGCGCACAGGGCGCTGGCAACGAGCAAATGAGCGGATTTGTTGAACTGAAACATGATCTTCTCCTTCGAACAAGAGGTCGGGGGCTTTCGCACTCGCCCTTCCTATTCGCTAACAAAGAGGATTGTACAGCCCCTTCCTCGGAGCTTTTTGGGAAGCATCTGGCAACTTCCTGAGTGACCTCGCACTCGATAATTCGCTTCGCTGAGAGGCAAAGGGCTATTACTCTACGGCGATATGTAGTCAAGAATTCTTGGCAGAGCGTTCATTTTCTCCTTGATTTTGTCGCAAATGTCCTCGGCACTGCCCATAGAGTTAATTCACTGATTTATATTGGTTATATAACGGATGCCACCTGAAGATGGTCACAGATATGTCCCTAACAGGTATTGGCTCGGCGAATGGAGGCGTTGGCATTCATCAAGCACCACATCCAAGGACGACCGCACCCATGGCACAACGAACCTCCAGAAATAGTAGCCCCCGGTATCAGTTGTTTGCTCAGGCCTTTTCCAGCAGACATGGCAGTCGCCGCGCCGTGAGGCACTTCCCCACCTATAAAGAAGCCCTCGCCCTAGCAGTTAATCGAGTGATGGGCGATTTAAAAATGTTGCACGATCCAGAGATGGACGCCAAAGAACTATTTGATTTATGGAAAAAACTGGGAGACGACTTCTTCATCGTTCCCGACAACGAACCCGCCCCCTTCTCTTCAACCGACTTAGCCCGACTCATTACCCCCCGCCTCACTCACGACCAGAGCCGCCCCCTGCTGCTGGAAGTAACCTGTACCGATTGCCTCGGTTTCGCCAGTGGCGGCTACTCGCCGCCCAAAGAATGGAAGTTTTGGGTCAAAGCCCCCGCGACCTACACCGACGCCACTCACCTCATCCGCCGCGCCACCGAATACCTGTATAAGGAGATGAGCGTTTCCGCAAAGCGCGCCGAAGGCTCCTGTTACAAACTCATCGACATGCAATCGCGCGAACTAAGCGAAGAAGAAGCACAGCAAATTTCCCCATCCCTCGCCAACGAAACCGTCTACTACATCCAAAACGATGGCTCCTTCGAGAAGACCGCTCCTTGAAACAACTTGCGAATTACGAATTCTAAACTCCCCGCACTTCACCCATGAAATTACTCCTACCCCTTTTTGTCCTTTCTCTATCTGCTCCGCTGTATGCGCAAACCATTCCCGGCTTCAGTGATACGCCACATCCAATTCATATTTATGGCAGTGCAGCGACTAAAGCAGTGTTCGCACAAGGCTTTCAAGAACCTGATGGTCTACTCCTGGAAAGAGATGGCAATGTGCTGTTGACCGATTCCAAAGCAGGAGATGTCATTCGTCTTGATCAAACAGGGAAACGGCTGGCGACATTGGCAACGGGCCTGAAAACCCCGACAATGCTCATTCCAAATTGGCAAGGTGGAGTTCTCATCACCGAACGCGGGGCAAACCGGGTTGTGAGGCTACAATCTGATGGCAATGTGTGGCCCCTAGGCATAGATATTACCGCTCCAGTTGGCATTGTCAGCAACTCCTTCCTCAGTTGGACTGTCATTTCGCAATCTTCCTCCCAGATATACCAATGGGAACCAGGCATGGCTCCTGGTGAGGGCGAAATCAGTCTCCAGCTTCGTCATGGCAAATGGAAAACTTTGCGCTCGGCCTCTACCACCCAAAACGAGGACAAACGCCACAATTTCCGTAGCATCGCGGCATCGGGAAGCACGTTGTTTTTAAGTGACGAAACTGGGGGGTCGGTTTGGATGGCGTCGTCCGGCGGGTTTCTATCGCAATTTGCCACAGCACTTGGCCGTCCGTCAGGACTCGCGTTTTCTCCTGACGGCGCACTCTATGTCTGCGACGAATCAAATGGTGGACGCCTGTGGGAACTCGACCAACAGGGAAAAGGGACTATCGTCTTGCACGGACTGGGAAAACCAAGCGGCATTGTATTCTCGGATGCCAAAAACGCTTTCATCGCCAACCGCGATGGCAGTGTGTGGAAAATTAGCTTCTAATCCATTTTGCTACGCGGCAAGTTGTAGCGAATGCCCCACAAAGAGCGAAATGAGCAGTAGCCCCAGCACTGTCAGGGTGATGAGTACGAAAGCCCGATCTCGCTCGAAGCTGAAGGCAAGCGCCGAGACTGCCACTCGCATAATCGGCGTGGCGATAAGCACCAGCAAACCAAGCGTGGTGAAGCCCTGTCCTCTCCCTGCTAACAGCGATGCTTTTAATTGGGCCAACGTATGCGGAAACACCGCCCCCGAAGTCGTCAGGTGATGCAACGGCTGTGTTTGGACACGATAATCGGGGTGGTGGACGAAGGATAGAATCGAGCCGATTGCCAGTAGCAATAGGCACAGCGAAACCCCGCTTCGTAGCATTGTCGAAACCAGCATCTCGAAGTCGGGTTTGCGCTTGCCTGTCTGCTCGCCGGTGAAAGTCGATGTGTTCATCGGCTCGTCACTCCTTTCCACAGCATCTCGCCCGAAACCCATAGCAGCACCACCACGAACGCTAATCGAATCGAATGTGATTGCAGACGTGGCAACAGCCTCGCCCCCGCCGTGGCACCAAACAAAACGCCCGCCGCGACGGGGGCAGCAATGAAGGGGTCGATGTCGCCGCGCACAAAGTACACCCCGGCGCTGGCTGCCGCCGTGACGCCAATCATAAAATTGCTGGTCGCAGTCGAAACCTTGATGGGGAGTCGCATCGCCAAATCCATCGCGGGCACTTTCAGCGCCCCCGAACCGATGCCCAATAACCCCGACACCACGCCCGCAACGAACATCAGTAACAGCCCTAACTTCGCCCGCGTCACACGATAGACGATGGTACGCCCCAACGCCTTATCGAAGTAAGAGCCATGCAAACGCAGCGAATCGGCCCACGCATCGGGCGGCACCTCAACGTTCGTTTCTGGGTCACGCCCGCGTAGCATCGCCAACGCCGAATAGCCCATCATCACCCCAAACACCACATACAACCAGCGCGTGTCAATCAACCCCGCCACGAAAGCCCCAGTTAGCGCTCCTGTCGTCGTTCCCAATTCGAGCAGCATCGCTACCCGCAGGTTCGTCATATGTTCGCGCACGTAGGAAGCCGCCGCACCACTCGAAGTCGCGATCACCGAGACAATCGAGGCGCCAATGGCATAGCGAATATCCAACCCGAACAACAGAGTCAAAGCGGGCACCACGATGATGCCACCTCCCAACCCCAACAATGATCCCACAACACCCGCCAAAAGCGAGATGCCAAAAACGGCGAGACTAAAATCGAGTGGTGTCATATGGCACGATGCTCCCCTGAGACAGACCATCGCCAACTCAACACACCTCTTACCTCTCATTAATATTCGTTAACCACAGGTTATACCTACCCCTAAACCATGCCCAACCTCACTCTTCAACCGTGGGAGTTACCACCCGACTGCAAGGTCCCTCTTACTGCGGCAGCAGAATATGTTTTTCGTGCCCCCTGGCAATATGGAATGGCCCAGAAGCCAAGAGAAACCGAAATCTGGATGCGCATCGTGCGCTATCAAAATGCCTTCTTACACTATTTCTGTGATGGCGAACGGCTTCGGAACGGTAATTGGGTTCTAGGCAGCACGACCCATTTTCCCTATTCCTCTTTGTCGAAATTTGATGAGGTTGCCCAGCAATTTCGCCAAAACGACAACCTCTGGTACGAATCTGTCTCGCGCCTACTCTACATCGAAGGTACTCCCTATGGCAGCCCCGGCACGTACCGAATCACTGTGATGCCGAGCAATGGCCAATGTATCATCAAATTCAGCACAAGCACATCTGAGATGAAAGATGACTGGCGCAGTACGGGCATCCCCTCGCCATTCAAGAGCTACAGTTGCCCTGCTCGTGCAACGGACACAAGAACACAGTTAATAGCGGCATTGAAAGATAGCGAATCGAAGGCACGTTCTGCACTCGTTGGTATCCACCTCAAACCCAATAAGCGGCGAGAGCAAATACGCAAATTTAGAGAACACAAACTAAAACCAATGCAAGCGCTTTTACGAGCCGCCCTGCAAGCGCAAGTCGATGTGTGGCAAACGGAGCAGCCTCTTTTCTGGCAAACCAGCGAACCGAGTCCCAAGGAACTTGCTCGCATTAATAAATATGGCTGGGATGGAAATGCACTAACCCTAACCACAACTCACATCGCTCTCACAATTCCCCTGAGTTTGCAACGCTGGAAAACCGCTATATGGAATACGCATATTACCTCCGCAGAAGACGAATGGGTTCTCTACCAGTGTTTGGGATGCAGCGAAATAAGCTCGATTGATGTCACCGTACAACCTCCAACCGCCCACGAACGCATGGAAGCCATACAAACTCTGCGCGACTGGTGGCAGCAGACATACACGCCACTCTTTTTTGAAGGCGATAGTTCCAGCCTCTGATAGTGGTGTTGGGTTGTCGGAACTTGACTGAGCGGTTAATTTCCAATATGTGATGAAATTTTCTCGTTCCTTGGTCGCGGGTGGTTTGTTGCTGGGCGCGTTGTGCCCTGTGGTTCCGGCTCATAGCCAGCCGGAGAACCCTACCCCTCCGACAGTAGATGTTCAATCGCTCAAGGTTTACGAGATTGCACTGAAACATGTGGCGCCCCACATGATGGCCTATTGGCTTGACCCAGCTCATCAACCAATTCCCGCCGAATTAGATTTAGACCTCCCCCAAGTGGTTAAACCACGTGCGGCCACACCTCAAACGCCTCCAGCACGCGCGAACACACCGAAGATGTTTGCGTTGCCTGTTGGTGTTGAGAACGTAGTCGCTGTTGACGAGAGAAAGGTATTGCTCATCATTGGTACGGAAGAAGGAGCGAAAGCAATCAGCAAGACTGTCGCGTTTTTAGACCAACCACTTCGCTCTGTCGAAATCGAAACGCGCATCGTAGCCTTTAGCCAAGACGAATTAAAAGCAGCAGGTCTTAACTTTGATTATGGTGCTGCGCCTATGATTCAAGAGACGGCTGCGGCTCAACAGAAAACACTGCCCACGATTGGTTTCCTACGCGGCAACTTTTCTAAGGCGTTAGAGGAACACAACAAAAATGCGTCTTTTGCCCCAATTGACAGCCCACGTGTAACGACGACGAATAACCTCCCGACTTCATTCACATTGGGACGTACTCATTTGGCACCAGCCAAGGTGAGCGAGAATCTGGCAACCATCGTTCCACAGAGCAACACACCGCTCGATTTACAATCGCAGCTGAAATTCAAGCTCACGCCCACTATCAATAACGATGATACCGTGACACTGTTGGCGAATATCGAAAGCAAGGTGCAACTAACCAACAGGGGCACAACTGATGCACTGGCTTTAGGTAAACCTGCCGCGATTCAAACCATCATGAATGTGCGAGATGGTGAAACAATCGCCCTTCGCGGACTCAGCCGGGACTTTATCTCGAAGTTCCTTACTCCCGATTCGGCTAACGATGTACCAGGAGCCAAGCCGGATGCAGAGGCCGAACTTGTGGTGTTTTTCACGGCTCACATAGTCCGTTAATCGAAGCCTGAATTTTTATTCCTGTCCTTAAAAACTCAGTAAAAATGCGGTTAGCGAAAAAAATACCCCGCTCACAAAAGTGAGCGGGGTATTTTAATTTGAAAAGCGGAAGACGAGACTCGAACTCGCGACCCTCACCATGGCAAGGTGATGCTCTACCAACTGAGCTACTTCCGCGTTCTATTTGGTGACGCCCTCTCTCGAAAGCTCAAGAGATATTAAAGGATTTTGCGGGCTTTGACAAGGCCAGCATGGATTATTTATTGATATTTGCAGTCATCCGTTGCTGTTTGGGTCAACAAGTTTTCTCCTGCTGACATGCAAATGGGCTATTAGACGCAACGAAATTTTTCCCTTACACGGCTCGGCCACTGGCGAATTTCTTCTGAAATTTGCAGCGCTGTCTCTGGACTCTTATTCAGAATAGGCTCTCTTATTCCTTATTAGAAGCGGCACAACGATTGCGTGTCTGTCACACTTTGCGCCCGAAAATCCCGCTTTTTGCGCTCCAATATGGCACAACAAGGAAAAGTTATTCAAGTCATCGGGCCGGTCGTGGACGTAGAGTTCGCACCCGGACATTTGCCCGCCATCACTAACGCTCTCGAAATCCCTCGCGTTCAAGCGGGATTCGGCGGCAACGACAACGTCAAACAGGACGCAGTTCTAGTCGCCGAAGTTGCTCAGCACCTGGGCGGCAACACCGTGCGCTGCGTCGCTATGGAAACCACCGACGGTCTTATCCGTGGTATGGTTGCCACCGACACGGGCGCCGCTATCACCGTCCCTGTGGGCGAAGCGACATTGGGCCGTTTGTTCGACGTTCTGGGCAAAGACCTCGACGGTCTGGGTCCGGTTGACGCCGATGCTCACTTCTCGATTCACCGCGCAGCTCCGGCATTCACCGACCTGTCGCCAACCATCGAAATGTTCGAGACCGGCATCAAAGTCGTTGACCTTCTCGAACCCTATCCTCGCGGCGGCAAAATCGGTTTGTTCGGCGGCGCGGGCGTGGGCAAAACCGTTCTCATCACCGAACTTATCAACAACGTAGCGCAGAAGCACTCCGGCGTGTCGGTATTCGGCGGCGTGGGCGAGCGTACTCGCGAAGGCACCGACCTTCGCAACGAAATGAGCGAAACCGAGTTGCCCGGCCAGAAAAAAGCCGATGGCACCGCCAAAACCGTTCTCGACCAAACCGTTCTCGTGTTCGGCCAGATGAACGAACCGCCCGGCGCTCGTTTGCGCGTCGCGTTGACCGCTCTCACTATGGCTGAATACTTCCGTGATGAGAAGGGACAGGACGTGCTGTTGTTCTTGGACAACATCTTCCGCTTTACACAGGCTGGTTCCGAAGTGTCGGCTCTGCTTGGTCGTATGCCTTCCGCTGTAGGCTATCAGCCCACCCTCGCCAACGAAATGGCACAGTTGCAGGAACGCATCACCACCACGAAGAAAGGCTCCATCACCTCGATTCAAGCCGTGTACGTTCCCGCTGACGACTATACCGACCCAGCGCCTGCCACGACCTTCACCCACCTGGACGCCACCACCGCTTTGTCGCGCGACGTGTTCGCTCTAGGTATCTACCCCGCCGTTGACCCGTTGGCCTCGACCTCAACGATCTTGACTCCTTCGGTTATCGGCGAAGAGCACTACAATGTCGCTCGTGGCGTTCAGCAGGTTCTGCAGCGCTACAAGGACTTGCAGGACATCATCGCCATTCTGGGTATCGACGAACTTTCGGACGAAGACAAATTGACGGTTTCGCGTGCTCGTAAAGTTCAGACGTTCTTGTCGCAGCCGTTCTTCGTTGCTGAGGTATTCACCTCAATCCCAGGCGAATACGTGCCCATCGCCGAAACAGTGCGCGGCTTCAAGGAAATCCTCGAAGGCAAGCACGACGACGTGCCCGAACAAGCGTTCTACCTCGTCGGCGGTATCGACCAGGCTCTCGAAAAAGCGAAAACGCTCAACAAGTAATTAGTTTTTAGTTGCTAGTGGTTGGTTTTTAGTGACTGGCATCTGTAAGAAGAGAGCAGCCTTTGCGCAGCACAATCACTTCTCAAAAGCCAACTTCCGAACTAACCACTAAAAACTAACCACTAAAAACTCAAAATGGCTTCTACCTACTCATTGTCCATCGTCACGCCGGAGCGCGAAATTTTCGCGGCGCCCGTCGAGTCGACGCAGCTTCCCGGCATGATGGGTTCGTTCGGCGTGCTGGCGAACCACGCGCCGCTCGTAGCGGCGCTCATTCCCGGTCTCGTCCGCATTACCGATGCAGAGGGTCGCGAACTGCGCCTCTCCGTTGGTGGCGGCTTCTTCCAAGTGTCGAACAATCAGGCGCAATTGCTGGCCGATAGCGCTGAGTTCTCCACGGAAATCAACGTCGAGCGTGCCAACGCTTCGCTCGAACGCGCCCAAAGCCGCTTAGCCGGCAAAATGGACGGCGAAATCCTGCAACGCGAACGCGCCGAGTCCGCTCTGGCCCGCGCCCGCGCTCGCACCCGCGTCGCCTCTGGCCGCTAATTGAAATAACCGGGCTTATAGTCCAACTAAAACCGCCGCGTTCATTTCGAACGCGGCGGTTTGTTTTCGTGTGCCCCCACAGGGATAGATGCTATGCTCCGCCAGAGGCGGAATGCTTCCTCATCTACTTAACGAGGTTGGCGCCTTTAACATTGGTGGGGATGGAATAGAATCCGGTGCGGGCGGTAATGTAGAGAGTCTTGTGGTCTTTACCCCCGAAACACATGTTGGATGGCTGCTGTGGCACTGGGATGAAACCAATTTGCTGACCACTCTTGGTACTTACGACAGTCACGCCCGAAGGCTGGGCACCTGCGCTTAAGTAAAGGTTGCCTTGCTCGTCGAGGGTCATTCCATCGGAACCAAAGGGGCAGACCCAGGTTTTATTGGTCAGTGAGCCATCATTGCCTACATCGAATTTCCATGTCTCACTACCGCTAATATCAGCGACATACAGCGTTTTACCGTCAGGTGTGCCGATGATGCCGTTAGGTGTGCCGGGAATACCCTTTGTCGATAGGAAATCGGGCAGCACGCGCGTTAGGGTTTTGCGGTCAGGTGACAGAAAATAGACCGTCTTGAGTTGCTGCTCCTGTCCTCGCCCCGGTGCCCACCAGGGGCGGGGATAAAACGGGTCAGTGAAATAGAGGCCACCATCGGGGCGAATCCACAAGTCGTTCGGGCCACCGAGAAGATTACCGTTGTAGCGGCCATCCATCAGCACGGTACGTTTGGGCAAAGTAATCATCCCGGCAGTTGGCTTGTCGCCGACTGCCGGGTTCAGGGGTTGCGGGTAAGGGATAGTTTCTGTCTCGGTCAGGGAAATTGACCACAACTCATTGCGCTCATCGGCACAGGCGATCAAATTACCCGCGCTATCGAACGACATGCCGTTGGAGTAGCCCGCCGGATGCATGAATACCGAAAGAACCCTATCCGCCACACTCCACTTCATGATCTTGCTGCTGTTCTGCTCCACGAAATAGATGTCGCCATTCGGGGCGCAGGTCGTGCCCTCGGTAAAGGGTTGCCCCGAAACGGTATATGCCTCAACAGGAAGCGTCGCGAGCTTTTCGACCTGAGAGCCAGGAGAAATGGTCGGAGGCAACCCCTTCATCGTATCGGGCGCGGCCATGGCCGCATCAAAGGAAGTCATAACAAGCAACGCCCCCCAGACGAACAGCGAGAATCGAGTATTCATAGCAACGAAATGGGGGCACATTTAACTCACGAAGGCCCTACCCCACTAAACGAACCAAGCTATGCGCCTTGCTAAAGATGTTAGCCCATCCACTGCGGATTGCGGGCGGTGCCATCGAACCCAGTCCCAGTCTTGAAGCGCTCGAAGTTGCCAGTGCGCGCGACCTCGGCGGTACGCGCCAGCAGCGCTTTCACCTGCTCGTCGCTCATGGGCTTGAAGGTGCGGACAGCTTCGAGACCTTGATCGAGTCGTTCCATGCTCTCCATGCCAGTGATGACGGTCGAGGTTGGCAAGTTCAGGGCATAGTGCAAACACTCAATGGGAGTCGCTGTGTTCGTTTGCAGGATGGCGCCGCTGGCGAGCGTTTTCATCGCCAACACACCGATGCCTTCGCGGAGCAGAACGGGCAACACCTGTTTTTCGAAGCTGCGGAAATGGGCGTCGAAGCAGTTGAGCGGCATCTGCACGGCATCGAAGCGGAAATCATGTTGAGCGGCGATTTCCAGCATACGCAAGTGAACGAGAGGGTCCTTATGTCCGGTAAATCCGATGTAACGGATTTTGCCCGCCTTCTTCGCCTCCAGCAACGCTTCCATAGTGCCACCACGCCTGAAGCAACGGTCAGGGTCTTCCAGACGGATAACCTCGTGAATCTGCATCAAGTCGATGACATCGGTTTGCAAACGTTGAAGCGACTCGTTGATCTGCTTCTCCGCTGTTGCTTTGGTACGGCCATCAATCTTCGTCATAAGGAAGACTTTTTCACGATAGCCATCCAGTAACGCCTTCCCCATACGTATTTCGCTGCCGCCATCGTGGTAATCCCAGCAATTGTCCATGAAGTTGATGCCGCGATCAATGGCACTACGAATGAGGCGGATGCCCTCCTGTTCATCGCGTGGGACGCCAATATGGAAACCGCCAACTCCAAGCGCCGAGATTTTCTCGCCAGTGTTCCCCAGAGTGCGATAAATCATATCGCCCTGCCGGGTTTCGCCTGCAGCGGGAGCGCCGACTGGCCCTGTTTGCGGGACGGCCTGAGCAACTTTAGTGGAAAGCAGGTCTTGTGCTGCGACTAGTCCAGCTGCCGCAGTTGCCGTTGTCAAAAAATCTCGTCTCTTCATAAATGGAACCCAGCGCTCTCGTCTATCATACAAAAACAGAACAATGAATGCCTACTCTTCGACTACACGAAAGAAACCCTCCACAGTCGATTGCCAAGGTTAATAATCTGCCTCGCACTTGCTATAATGGCAAAACATGTCTTCTTTAAATGAGGCATCGAGCCACTATAAAATCAGTAGAAAGTGCGCACTTAACAGAAGTGGCGATGCCTCCAAGGCGATAAATTCTGTTATTAATACTTGGAGATGACATCGTGTTAGATAGAAGCCACATCCTTAAAGTATTGTTAGGATGCGCTTAACATTGGTGCTGCATTCTAAATGAGCACATACAACGTCTGCGTGCGTCTGTCAGGGCGCACGGATTTCATCATGGTTAATTTTTCGCAAAATCGCCGGTCTGGTTTCACACTTATAGAGCTTCTTGTAGTAATCGCTATTATCGGTATTCTGGCTTCTATTCTTTTCCCTGTCTTCGCACGTGCTCGCGAAAACGCTCGTCGCACCAGCTGCGCTAATAATCTCAAACAGCTCGGCACCGCCTTCACCCTCTACAAACAAGATTACAACGAATACTTTTTGCCCGGTGGCCAAGATGAAAATACCGCTCCCAAATATCGTATGGCAGCTTACGCCAAGGAACCTCAGATTTGGGTTTGCCCCAGCGAGCCTCTCCCAGAAATCTTGAAGATGAACAGCAACCGCTACGTCAGTTTCATGATTAACAACCAACTGCAGGCCAAAAACGACAGCGAGGTCACCCGCCCTTCCGAGATCGTAGTCACAACCGATTCAGACGGAGTCGCTGAGTTGGGATGGACCGAAGGCAACACTTGGGATTCCGGCAACACCACCGACTGGCCTCACCTGCGCCCCAACGGCAATGGTCGTCAGAGCTTCAAACAGCAGTTCTTCCAGCGTCATAACGGTACCTTTAACACACTTTACTGGGATGGACATGTGAAAGCCATCGTCGCTTCACCGAACTGCATGACCGACGCCAACTTCCTGCTGAACCCAGCCTAATGCTGATGGCAAAATTCCCGACATGAACAACCAACTAAACAAACAAGACATAATCAAAGTTCTGGGAATCACAGGCGTTTGCGTTGTGGCTCTTCTGAGTGCAGGCTTTGCCTGGCAACGGATGCAGACCAACAACGACCACGCTCAATCCATGCGTGTCCAAGCATTCGAAATGGGCCGCAATCCCGATCTGTTAGCCGAGGGCGCTGGTCCTATAGAACAGAACGAACAGCAGAGCAACGCCAATTTCCAACCCTAATCACTTTTTCCAACGAACTGAAGAAATAACCATGTTTTCCATTCAATCATTAAATAAAGCCCGCCAGAAAGGCTTTACCCTCATAGAACTTCTTGTAGTCATTGCCATCATCGGCATTCTCGCGGCGATTTTGTTCCCGGTCTTCAGCCAGGCCCGCGAAAAAGCACGTCAGACTTCCTGCTTGAGCAACATGCGTCAGATGGGTAACGCGCTCATGATGTACATTCAGGATTACGACGAGCAGACACCAGCCAACTGGGTGCAGACAGGCAGCAAGTCTCCTTCGCTTTCCAGCGACCAGGCTTGGCCCTTGATGTTGCTCCCTTACACCAAGAGCGTTGACATCTTCGACTGCCCTTCCAGCCCAGACATTCCTCTCAGCGGCCCCTGGCCTCACAACCTGGCATCATGGACTGCCGCTCCCGGCTTTCCAGCTTCCGACTATGATGGTCAGTACCTGTTCAACTACGATGGCCTAACCTACGGCATCAGCAACAACATCGCCGGTATCCAGGCTCCTTCCGAGACCTTCGCCTTCATGGACGGCGGCGACATGATTTGCTGCGCTGGCGAAAACAACTACGACCGTTTGCTGGAAGAACTCGACCAGAACTTCTTCGGCACCAACGCTTGGACGGCTTACACCAAAGAAGGCGCCTTCCGTCATATGACCCGCGCCAACGTCACTTTCGCCGATGGCCACGCCAAAAGCATTGGTTACTTCGACATCCTCAACCGCAAAGCCGACCTCGTTGCTCCCTGGAACATCGACTGGTCTGATTGCAACCCCACCTGCCCACCACCTGTTATGGGTGCGGGCAAAAACTTCGACCCAGCCAAACTGCCCTAACCAGCATCCGGGTTCCCCCGATAAAAACGCCGCGCTCATTTCGAGCGCGGCGTTTTCGCGCTGGATTATCTAAGTCGGTATAGAAGTTTGGTAAAAATAGGGAGATGAAAACGCCGCCAGCAAAAGATGTCGATTCCTATATTGCCGATTCAAATGTGGAAGCCCGCCCAATTCTCGAAGAACTCCGGGAATTAATAAAAGCGACCATCCCACAAGCCGAAGAAAGCATCAGCTACAGCGTGCCAATCTATAAATATCAAGGTATGCTGGTCGGTTTAGCCGTCTACAAGAACCATGTTAGTTTTGGCTTTGGTGCCGACGTGATTGAAGACGAAAACCGCACAAAGCTCGAAGCACAAGGCTATAAGATCACCAAAGGTACTTTGCAAATCAAATTCGAACAAGAAGTACCAACCGCAGCGGTGCAGCAAATTCTAAAAGCAAAAGCCCGAATGAACGAAGCCGCCAAAGAGCGATAGGGAATGTCGCTTCGAGGCGCGAGTCTTCTGCCCATCTCATTCAGCGCATAAATTGGCTTTTGCTCAACAACCCGCGTCTTTCTGTAGCGTCAACTGATGTGGCAGTTTGTATCTAGCCACTCGAAGTCACGATGAACGCTACGCCATCTAAATCAGAAAACAAAATCTCGCAGGTTTGCCGCAATATGGGGCGCGTCGGGCACAGGCTGATGCACCCGGTTCTGGTTCGCTACCACGGCGCCGACACGCCGCTGGGAATCCGGCTCGCCAACGCCATCACCGGATTCATGGGGTCGTGGACGTTTCTGGTGCTGCAAAGCATCATCGTCGCGTTGTGGATTGCGCTCAATTTCGTCGCGTGGTTCAAGCACTTCGACCCATACCCGTTCATCTTGCTCAACCTGGCGTTCTCGACACAGGCGGCTTATGCCGCCCCGCTCATCCTGATGGCGGGCAACGTCTCTGCCGCCAAAGACCGCGAGCTGTGGGACAACGACTACGCCACCAACCAGAAAGCCTACGCCAAAATAGAAGAATTGGAACAGCAGATTAAAGCGCTCGCCGAGCAAAACCAACAGTTGCTGCTATTGATGGTCGAGCAGTGCGAACGCAGTCGAAAGGCCGAGCATGAAGCCTAACGAAGAACAAAACCCCGAAGAACAACAGGTCAAGCAAGAGAACATGAGTACCCACATCTTCAGCGCCTCGGCAACGATGGTGGGTGTCTGCCTGACCGGAATCAGCCTGTTCCGCGTTCTCAACCACCTCAAGAACGTCAACAGCGTCGCCGATAACCTGTTGGCCATAGACGCACTGGGTTTTCTCGCCTCGTGCCTGCTTTCCTATGCCTCGATGCGTTCGCGCAACGCCCGCAGCAAAGAGAACATCGAGAACGTTGCCGACCGTATTTTTCTGCTCGCCCTCATTATGATGGTGGTCATTGGCGGACTCATCGCCTACGAAATCGCCTGATACGTCGCAAAAATACCTCTAAAACCCTTCTTAGAATCGTATCAATTTGTGGTCACATGGACTAGGGCTTGCTCCCACGACGGCAACCCTCATGGAGCCATTCGTGTCTTGGATCGAATCAACTACTAACCTCATCAACATCGGCTTGGCGTTCGTTATTCTGTTGCTGGGAGTCCGCATTCTCAAAACGATGCGCTTTTCCCTGCAGCGTGGCTCAGTCCGACTATTCATATTCGCCGCCCTCTTCTTCGCCGCCAAAGAGATTTCTGCCTCCATCGAACGCGGCCTCAACATGCTGTGGATTCACGACATCCATGAGGTGATGGAAACCGGCTTCATCGCCTGTCTGTGCGGCGCCATGTACCTCATCGTCCAGTCCGAGAAGATGGAAATAAGCAACCTTCAACAGCGACTGGACAAAGATGCTCTGACTGGCTTGATGAATCTGGCAGCCTTCACCGAGATGGGTTCGCTTCGCCTCAAACACGCCAAAGAAATTGGCCTGCCCCTCACCTTGCTCATGCTCGATGTCGATTTCTTCAAGCAATACAACGATTGCTTCGGCCACGAAGAAGGCAATGTCGCCCTGAAAGCTATCGCCACCACGCTGCAACACGCCGTTCGCGAAAACGACCTGCTCGCCCGCTATGGCGGCGAAGAGTTCGTGTTACTGCTATTCGCCAGTCCCGATGCCTCGCAGGGTGCCGCCGAACGAATCCGCCGCACCATCGAAGCCGAATGCTCCCCGACAGCGAACCCCGCATTGCAGCGCCAACTCACCGCCTCCATCGGCGTCTCCCGCGCCCGCTCCTCAACCAACACACTCAAGGAACTTATAGAAGTCGCCGACAAACAGCTGTACAACGCCAAAGCCAATGGGCGAAACCAAGTCGCAATCGCGGCATGGGACGACGAACTCAGCGCTTAATTTTTCGGGGTACCGCTTTTGCAGAAGCTATCAGAACACAGTTCTGTGAGGTAAATCAATGTCTCCACTCAAAGCTCTGGTACTCTGCGCTACATTAGGATTATCCCTGTTCTCCATCAACCTTCTCGTCCAAGGAATTTCAGGCTTCGCGAGCAGCCTCGCATGGTGGATGATATTGGTGTTCGCGGGCTTCACCATCTGGTTGTTCCTGAAACTTTTGCTGTCACCAGATAAGACCAAACTCCAGTAAAAAATTCACTCGAATTCCATCTATACCTCTTCCCCCAGCAAAACAAAGCCACAATATTTAGCGATAGCATGAAACGAACCGCTCCCCTACTCGCCTCTGCGTGGCTTGTGCCCATTGTGGCTCAGGCTCAGCCCCAACAATTCCAGCTCAAGGAAGTCCCGGCGCGGGTTACCATCTATTTCCCCACACAAACAGGCAAGTTAGAACGCCGTATCGTTAAAGGCAAGTTGTACGACCAAATGCCGACCGCCCTCACCACTTACGCCAGTGTTGTCGCCGAAGAATCTCTTTCCCTACTCTTCCAACATGCACATTCGAGTTTTCCGGCGGGAACGCGGCTGACAGCCTTCCCGGTCATCAAAAACGACGTGATGCAGGTTAGTCTGAGCCGAGAGTTTTTCGCGAAGGGCTTCTGGAAAAGCCCGAAGCAAACCTCACTCATTGTTAATGCCATCGTCAAAACAGCCACCGAAAACAACTCGCAAAGTGTCCAGCCACTGCGCGTGCTTTTGCTCATCGAAGGTAAGCCAGCGCGCAACGTGGCGAACATCGACACTCGCAACCCCCTCAGCCCGCGCTGAACGATTGCATTACTCAGCCGGGAACATAATCGCAATCCCTGTGGTCGGATGCGGCATGTTCACCCACAAACTGTTCGTTGCAGCCTCTCTCCTCACCGCAGTCGGCACCGTTAATTCGGCTCCCAAACCCACCGAAAAAGTCGGCCCCCTCACTGCCAGCGATGCCAAGCGCACAAAGTGCGAGATGCACGGTACCCATCTCAAAGTCGATAACGTGCGTATCTCCTACGGTATCGCCCCCCTCTGGCCCGCTGGTTACTATGAGGCCAGCAAAGCCAGTTTCCCGAACGCGAGGTCTGGCATCATGGGCGGCTGCATCATCATGCCCGATATGCCACGCATCCAAGCCGTCAAATTCTGCCCCAAGTGCCGCATAGCCGAGAAAAAATGGCTCGCTGCCCACAAACCCCAATAAGCCCAACTTCAAAAGCCAATTGACATCGGGAACATAAAAGCTAATCACCAGGTCCAACCACTCATGTTCATCCACAAAACACTCGTTGCCGCTGCTCTTCTCGTTGGAATGGGACGCGCCTATTCGGTGGCTCAGAATGCCAACAAGCCCAAAGTCGCCCCGATGACGCAGAGCGACCGCAAGATCACCAAATGCGAATTGCATGGCGATAAGCTGCACACCGAGGATGTGCGCATTTCCTATGGCCTCATCCGTCAGCCCGAAGGTTATTACGAGGCAAGCAAGCAGTTCCCGCACTCCAATACCCGCGTTATGGGTGGCTGCGTCATTTCGCCCGATGCACCACGACTGCGCACAGTCAAATTCTGCGACGACTGCCGCAAGGCCGAAAAGCAGTGGCTCGACGCTCATCAAATCAAGCGCTAACCCCGCATTCATCGCAGACCGGACATAATTATGTCCGGTCTTGTTTGTTATTTGCGCGCCACATCCCATCGCCATGAATACCTGCCTGCTCGCCACATTGCTCCTCGCCACTACAACGACTGTAGGCGCGTGCGCTCCCGCCCCACCAAAGACAACCAAAGCGCGCCCACTTTCCGTTGAGGCCACCTTTAAAACCAAGCGACACCAATGGCAGCAGCACAAACCCAGAAACTACCGCTTCACGCTGCGAGTTCTAGCATTTTCGACGCTGTCGATGGCTGGCCCAATATCAATCGAAGTCAGAAACGGCGTCACGTACTCCATCAAGCCACTCGAAAAGTCGCCCTACTTCAAAGCCGAATATTTCGCCTCTTACTCCTCAATCGACAAAATATTTCAACTCATCGAGCAAGCCATTCGAAACAAGGAACGGGTCGAAGTAAGCTACGACTCGAAGTGGGGCTATCCAGTCAGAGCGACTCTCGATCCCATGTACCCCGATGGCAGAGAGTCCATAACGCTCAGCAATTTCAAGGTCATTAATCCCGCTTCCCCACAGCGCAAGTAGTTCATCACTCCCGAAATCGAGGGATTGGAACACAAAGTCCTACTTTCCAGTCGAAGGTCGCATGTTCACTCGCAAGTTGCTCATTCCTGCAGTGCTGTTGTTGGGCATTGGTGGCGCCCTGTCTTACAGTCGCATCAAGCAAAGCACCCAACCTCAGGTAGCTCCTCTTTCCGAGACCGAGCAAAAGCGCACTATCTGCGAATTGCACAAAACCCCGCTCCAGGTCGATGAGGTTTCCATCACCTATGGCCTCGTCGGCTTCCCTGCGGGCTACTACGAGGCCAGTCAACGCGAGTTTCCCAACGCCAATTCGAGCCTCGTGGGCGGTTGCATCATCGCGCCCGACTCTCCCAAGGCGCAAGCCGTCAAATTCTGCCCGCAGTGCCGCGAAGCCGAAGCGAACTGGGGCAAAACACATTAACCACTCTCATCGAGTTGTCTTAAATCGCGAGCGGTCACGCTTTCGGGAGCGAGTTATACCTTAGTTCCCCCATGAAACTCTCGCCCCGTCGTTTGTGGATTGCAGCGTTACTTCTACTCATTCCCATCACTTATGCGGGTTGGCGGCAATACGAAAACTACCTGTGGTGGGATGCCTACGAACGCCCCATTGTCAACGATAGTTGGACGGTGGCCTTGCCCGATGGCGGCTCAGTCATCTACCGCAATCAGGCGCCACGAATGCGCTTGATGGGGCCAGCCGACACTCAGAAATTGCTGCGGTGGCAACGCCCCGATGGTCGCTCGCACGACTACCCAATTAGCAACGGCGGAGGCGGCTACAGAGACCTGGAATTGCGTCTGCGTACCGATGGCAAAGCGCTATGGCTCATCTCGTGGGATTGGAAGAAAATCGTGGCCACTCTCGACCTCAAAACCGGGAGATTCACTGGCGAAGGAGGAGTTGCTTACAATTGGAACGTCGATGGGCAAGACGAAAGCGACTCAGCAGAACACCCCAAGTGGGCCAAAATGAACGCTGGTCGCTCGCTGGGTCACCATAAATTCTGACCGGGACCATAACCCTCGCCACTCAGTCGAACGATTATAGCCTCCTGTAAATTTCCCGTTGGGCTGCGATTTCAATAGGTTAACAAGCATGAACTGAAGCGGTCATAATAAAATTATGCGATTTCCCTCTCTCCATCTCAAATCGTCTTTCTTGCTTTATTTCGCCCTGTTGTTGTTACCGTTGCTTGGTGTACGCAGTGTTGCCAACGGGCAAATTATTGGTCGCATCATCAGGGGAGGTGGTTCGGGCAGCCGTCCGATTGCATTTTTGGATGGCGGCAAAACCCTAGCGGGCCTTCAGCTTTCTCGCGACATCAACGTGGTCACGCTATGGGATGTGAAGACTGGGAAGGTGAAGCATGTTCTAGATGTGCCCGTCATGCAGGCGTTCGCTTTCTCGCACAGTGGGAAGACTTTAGCAATGGGTAGCGGCGCCCAGTTCACGGGCGAGGTACAGCTGCGGGACGTAGCGACGGGAAAATTGAAGAAGTCGATGCCGAAGGAAAGGTACGATAGTGGGGAAAAGGTAGTTATCGGCCCGGTGTTCTCGCTGGCGTTTTCCAACGATGATTCGACTTTGTCTGTGGGCGTGATTCGGGAGGGTGAATACAGCATCGCGGGCGAGGTGCTATTATTGGACACCAGCACAGGAAAACGGAGACACACCACTAAAATCGAGTCCGAGACATTCGATTCGCTGGCGCTTTGCCCGGCGGGGCAAATTGTCGCGGCTATCGACGGGGCAGAAATCAAGCTGTGTTCGATGAAGACAGGCAAGGTACAGCGAAGCCTGATCAAAAACAAGAAACACTCGCCGAACTATGTCGATGGCGCCTGCTTTTCCCCGAATGGGCAAACCTTTTATACCTCAACGAGAGACAGGACAATCAAGGTGTGGAATATCAAGACGGGAGTTGTAACCAAGGCCCTCGCGAAAGTCGCCGAACCGTACCGGCCTTTCGACCCCGGTTTGGCCGTATCGCCAGATGGAAAAATGCTGGCTATTGGTGGAAAAATGGGGATTCACCTGATTGATATTCGGTAAAAGCGAACGGGTTCCCCACTTAACCATCACCGATTTTTGGGTTGCCTGTCGGTGATTGAAACATAAATTGGCCCCTTGCAGTCGAAGCCGCATGTTCTCTCATGGCATGGTGGCGACTCTGACATTGATTGCAGGAATTGGAGGCGTTTGCCCGGCCAATCAACCTCTCTATGAAGTCGTGCCACAGGCGGTGAGCGAACAGCAGTGTCGCATCAACGAATTTCGCTGGCTGACTGCGCCGTACAACCACATTCCCACTCGATAAATACGTACCCTTCGCCCGTAGTACCTAATTCGTAATTCCCCCCCTGGTTCGTTGGTCACGGATGCTGGCCTTGATTTTGAAAGGTGTAACATCACTATGAAAACTGTTCTTTTATCTCTTGCACTTATAGGCGCGACACAGGGGTTGGCCCATGCCGCTCCCGCGCCCAGTTGGAGCGGCACTTACGTCTATTCGGAAGATGGAGGGCGCACTACGGGTGGAACCGCTGTTTTCGTTACCCATACCCTCAAACTATGGAAGAAAGATGGAGTGTGGACAGGGCGCCTCGAATCGGATGGCTACCAAACCTACATTGACACGGTGGTTTCGGGAAAGCTACACGGCAACCAGCTCGATCTGTTGTTTAAAAGCCGCAATCCCGAAACGCGCAGCCCATTGGCCGAGCCGGGGCAGCGGCTATTTTCGCTCACTCGGCTCGCCAGTGGGGGCGTAAAAACCGATTGGGGAGTCTTCTGGCCGGTGACAATGGACAAGGCGCCACGCGCCGGAACTTACTTTCGTCGTAAGACTGTTGGGCAATGATAACCAACATCATCAAGCTCAAACGCTCGAAAACCCCTATTCGCGAACTCGTGACGAAGTTCGGAGGTAACCCAGTATGGAAGGGACGCCCTCAGTGGCCCATCGCGACCCGCACCGGGGCCAAGATGCAGTTCATCGGTCAAATCGCGCTCGACCCGCTCGGTTTTGAGGGCGCGATGGCTTACCTGTTCATGGAAGGCGAGGACGGCGCAGGCGATACCTGGGTGCCAGATGGTGGCGCGAACGCCGTAATCATCCAACCCAGTGATGCGACGCTATCGGTGAACACCAAACCGCTCACCGATGGCACACCGTTATACGAAAGCGTCCCAGTGCCCAAGGGCAACGTGCGCGAAAAGCAGGTCTACCATTACGCCGTTAACCTGCACGCCGAGGAAGATAAGGAGATCGAACTGGGCGACGAAGGGCACTGGAACAAAATCGGCGGCGTTCCCAAGTGGCTGCAAGGCGACGAAACCCCAACCGATGGCGAGTGGCTTCTGCTACTTCAACTCGATTCCCACCGCGCACCCTTCGAAATCGACTTCGGCGAGGGCGGCGTAGGCTATGCCTTCATCTCCGCAGACGGCAAACGCGGCAAGTTCTTGTGGCAATGTAACTAAGAAATTCTGAATATCACGTAGAGGTACCCCACACCCCTACAAAATCTCCCCTCCTCTTTTCTATCTCGCCCCACTCCCTGTCTCCTCTTATGGGCGGCGTCCTTCAGTGGTTGAAAATGCTTCTTCGTGTCTTTGCGCCTTCGCGAGAGCTATCGCTGGCCATCTGCTAAAATTGCGCTTTGAGTGCATAAATTGTCATGAAGAAGATTGTCTTTCTAGGGTTACTGTTGGTTTTGGGGTCGCGAGCCAGTTTCGCTCAGTTCAGCGGCGGCGCCGGAGAAAATCGAGCCAATTCAAGCGATTCCCCCAGCGCCATAGAAGAGGCTAAACGCGAGCTTAGCCCCGCCGAAACCAAGGACGATGGTACTTCGACATTCATCGAAGCCAGCCTGCTGATGAATGTGAAAGCCGATGAATATGTGGCGGTTTTCGGCGCAATGGAAGAAGGCAAGACACCCGAAGAAGCGGCCAACAAACTGGATGCGACCATCTCCAAATTCAAAGAGGGCGTAAAAGCGTTGGGCGTTTCGGATGCGGATATGTTCGTCGACTTCGTGAGCCAGAACCGCATTTACGCTTTCAAAATCAGCGAGCAGTTGGTGAAGGACGATGCTGCGGATGACGAGAAAGGAGATAACGCACCCAATAAGACTGCACCCAACAGCGCCCCTCTCGTCAAAGAGGAACTTGTTGGCTTTGAGTTGAAGAAGAACATCTCGATTCATTTCAAGGACAAGCTGCTTGTCGAGGGGTTGGCTCTGGCAGCGGCGCGCGCGCAGATTTTCGACCTGATTAAAGTCGATTACGTAGTGAAGGACCGTGAGGCGATTCTGGCGCGTTTGCAGGAGCAGACGATGGCGCTACTCAAACGCAAAGCCGAAACATATGGCACAGCGCTTGGGATCAAATTGCCCTCCGCCATCCAGATTATCGCCGACAAGCCGAGCGTTTATTATCCCGTCGAACAGTACGACTCCTACACAGCTTCGCAATCCGAGGGGTTGAGCGTGCCTTACAACCGTGCCACCGTCCAAAACGCCCGCAAGAGCCGCACAACCTATTTCAACCCACTGAGTGGTAACGGCTTCGATAGCGTCATCAACCCAACAATCATAGAGCCAGTGGTACAGTTCACCACCTACCTCAAAGTCAAGTACGCCGAGCCGAAAAAGAGGAAATAGTAACAGGGACAAGCAGAACGCATTCCAGAATCCCATTTCGCACAAAATCTGCCCACCAACTCATCACAAGTACGAACATACCGACCAGTGTCAGAATTAAAAGCCGCCATTTTCCTGCTTTAGTCCAACGTGTAAGAAGGGGAATTTCATGACATGGTAAAGACTCTTTGCGTGTTATGTGCCTTATGTTAAAGTTGTCAGAGAAGGCGACAGCATCACGATGTAGGTGTAGGCTCCGCCTAGGCCGAACACGCAAAATCGCCCCTCAAAAAAACCTCATTTCCGCTCAGGAACACCTCAATGACATCATGGCTTAAATGGCGCCTTTGCGCCCTGTTTGGCACTTCGCTCCTCGTTAGTGGCGCGACCTATTTGCACGCCCAAAACAACTATCCTGCCGCGCCAAAGACTGCCGAGGAAGCGGGGCAACAGTTCTTCCAGATGCTTTCGACGGGGGTAGTTATGGATGGTCAGTCTTCGGGCGTCGCTTTCAACTGGCCTCGCGCGGGTATTTATATGAATACGATTTCGCGCCCCCAGATAGTGAGCCTCTCGAATCGCCCGCAGAATGGCGGTTTAGAGCGCCTGTTGGCTTTGATGGCAGAGGAGATGAATGCTCCCCAATTCAATGCTCGGATAGCGGGAATGGACGGGACACAAACCATTGTTGAGGTATCGCCATCAGCGACTCCTAGTTCGCGCGAAGTAGTGGTCGTGGCTGAAGATGGCGGCTATCGGGTGGACTTGAAGGCGACGTATGGGCGCTGGAACAACCTTTCGGGGGCGCAGTTGGATGAGAACTGGTATCGCTATACCGGAATAGCTTCGCCAGTAATGATGCAGAACGGAAGCTTTTTGCGGTCGCAGTGCCAGTCGCAGTTAAAGCAGCAGATGCTAGGTATTCTTCAATATGTGCAGGATTACGACGAAAAGTATCCCCCGGCGCGCAAGTGGATTGATGTGTGCCAGCCATATGTTAAATCGGAGAGGATTTACAAATGTCCTTCGCTGACAAGTGGGGGCAATGGGTACGCCTTCAACCAGAACCTCAGCCAAGTTTCTCAGGGGAGTCTTGAAATGCTGTCTAATACGGTCAACATCTACGAGACGAGCAACCCGCGCCGCAACTGGTTTGGAACGGGAACAGGAAAAGCGTATCGACACCAGGGGGGATGGAATCTGGCATTTGCCGATGGGCATGTCAAGTGGTTCGATAATGGGAAGCCGACGGATTTACGGATGAAACCGTAGAGCGGTTTTCAAAAGAGTTAGCTACGCACAAAAACGGCGAGCCTGAACTACAGTTCAGGCTCGCCGTTTTGATTCATGCCGTCCTTCCAACAGGAAAGCCGTTCTGAAGCACCGATTCTTGCTCAACGGGTGTTAGCCGCACCAGATGGGATAGTGAGCGGTATCGCTCCATTTGCCCGCGCCGTTTTGGGCGCGCACGTGCAGCCACCATAATCCGGTTTTTCCCGTCAGGTCGATTGATACTTTGGGGCCGCCTTTGGCCGTGTCAGGTACCTGCGAAGCCGGGATTTGGTCGACTGAATAAGAAACGGCTTTGGTTCCGGTTGCATCGTCCAACATGACATTGCCTTCCAATTTGCCGTTGGTTTTAATCGACCACTTCAGGTCGTCCAACCACCACTTCAAACCTTTGACGTTGCCGGGCCAGGCAGTGTCGTTCCACATCAGGTTAGAGATTTTAAATTCAGCAGCGTTCGGCTGCGCTCTTTTCAGCGCTTCCAACATGTTGAACTGGGCCATGTGCCATTGCCCATCGCGAATGACTTTCAGGTCACCGAGGCGAGGGTTGGGGTTGTCCGAATCGGTGAAGTGAATGGAATAGGGTTGGTTATTCCAAGTCAGGTTCATATCGAGGCGTAAGCGGTCGTCACAACGATAAGCGAAGGTTAGTACCGGGTGGGCAGCGACATCAATGGTGCCTTCGCCAGCGGGAATATCGAACGGCGACGCAGTGACTTTATTGATCATCACGGCGCTCCAGCGGCCATTATAGGGGTTTTCCGAGTCGCGCATGAGAACCGTGTTGGGGGCGTTTTTCATTCCGAACGGAATGTCGTTATCTTCAAAATCAACACGCGGATATTTGTCGTCGGGGTTGGTCAAGTCAAGACGAGGCGGCACCGGAACGGGCAAATTATTGAAGCTGAACAATGCCTTCCCCTGGCTCAAAACGGTGCCCGCGTCGTCGCGGAGAGCATAATCGACGTTCTGCCCATCGTGGAGTGGTTCGGGGACAGCGGAGGCTGGTTTGCGATAAGCGACGCTGGCGTCATAGATGAACGCGGAGCGCATGGAGTCGTAACTGACATCCATATCGCCGAGCGGTGTTTTCAGAGGGAATCTCTTGAACGAGATATTGTCGAGATTATGAGCCGGAATAACTAACTCATCGCCCTCGAAATGCGCGGGTTCGAAGACGGGTTTGACATCGGCGGGCTTATCAATCTTGAAATTGGATAGCGTCCACGAGGCTCCAGGCCCGTTGCCACCAATACCGGCCATCATATAACCATCGTTATCCCAGTTACCGACCAAAATCTCATCGAGGCGCAACGAAGCCTCGGTGGGAACCTGGGCGCGAATCGCCGCGCGTAACGGGATGTCGATGTGACCCGACAATTTAGTGGTGCGGGCATCGTAGATAATGGTTGTGCCCGCGCGCACCTTTTTAGGCCCGGTGAACAGCACAGCGTAATATCTTCCGTTGACACGGAGGAATAGGTTCACTTTGGCGTCGGGAGTCGCGGTGAAATCGAATGAAAGGCGCGTCAGTTGATCGACATCAAAGGGCGGCACATTGAGCTTTACTCCGAACGATCCACCAGCCAGCGAGGTCATCTTGACCGCGTTGCCATCCTTCTCGACCTTCACAGGCGCGGCGACAGCACCATTTTGGGCATAAGGCAATATAAAAGATGTAGCGTCTGTTTTGGCGAAGTCCGGCGCGAACGGAGGAGTTTGGCCCCAGGCCGTAGCGGGTACGAGCAAAGGTAAAACAAATAAGAAACGGCGAATCACAGGGTTGTTTAGAAGCCGGGAAACTCTCCGTTGTTTTATTGGAGAACTCAAAATTTAATCGAGTTAGCTGACATAGCTTCGCCTTGGTCTCTCCAAAGTGCTTTTATTACCCCATGCCCATCTCGGTTATCATCATCGCGCGCAACGAGGAAGCGCATTTACCACGGCTTTTGGCACGTTTGGGGGAAATGCCTGAAATTGCGCAAATCATCGTGAGCGATGGTGGCTCCAGCGATTGCACGCGCAAAATCGCGCGTGCGGCGGGCGCCGAAGTGGTCGAGGCCAAGGGGCGGGGGCGGCAACTGAATGTAGGGGCTGCTATGGCGACAGAAGAGATTCTGTGGTTCTTGCACGCCGACTGCTTGCCCGCCCGCTCGTGTGGCGCGCAGTTGAGTCGCGCGATTAAACGCGGGCAGGTGGGCGGCCATTTTCGATTGCGCTTTGAATCGCGGTCGGGATGGGCGCGGCTGTTTGAGTTGGTGGCACGGGTTCAAGCACAACTGGGCGTTTTTTATGGGGATTCAGGCATCTATGCGACGCGGCGCGCATTTGACGAATTAGGCGGTTTCGAAGAGTGGCCGTTGTTTGAGGATCTCGATTTTGCGCGCCGTGTGCGCCGAATTGGCGCAACTGCGACTTTGCCGGGGAGGTTGAGCGCTTCAGCGCGACGCTTCGAGAAGCAGCCCTGTAAAACGCTATTAATATGGCTTGAACTGCAGATTCGCTTCGACTTAAAACAGTCACCAGAAAAGTTGGCGCACCTTTATAGAGAACGCTTCTAAACTCGCCCGCAATGGCCGACTCCTCAAAGCCCGCCGAAGATCAAGCCGAACTTGATGCGGTTTCCATCCAAGACTGTGGCGAACCTTTGGTTGACTTTCTCGCTCTTGCCCCCACACCTAAATTAGTGCTCTCACCCCAACATCCGGTGTTCGAGTTCCCGCGCGTTCATTTGCTGCGCGAGAGTGTGGCGAAAATGATTATTCAAGCCGCCAACGCCCTGCCCGACGGCTTGCGGTTGCAGATTATCGAGGGATACCGCCCGATTCAGGTTCAGCGCGAACATTTCAAGCATTCGTTAGCCGAAGCGCGCAAACGCATGCCCGGCGCCAGCAAGGCCGAATTACTGGTCGAGGCGGGGCGCTATTCGGCGCCACCCGATGCCCCAACACCGCCGCCACATACGACGGGGGGCGCCGTCGATTTGGAGATTATAGACGAGAATGGCGAACGGCTCGACTTCAGTTCGCCTCTTGACCTGCTGGATATGCGTGGCGCGGCGATGGACTCGGACGCGATTTCGGAGGAAGCTAAGAAGAACCGTGTCCTACTCCGCTCGGTTCTCGAACCCACCGGCCTGACCAACTATGTCGATGAGTGGTGGCACTGGAGCTATGGCGACAATGGCTGGGCACTACGAGTGAACGCGCCGTGCGCGATTTACGGCCCGATTGAGTTGCCAGCTGATGCCCTGTGGGTTGGCGACCTCGATAAATTGCCCGCATCGGCAGTGGACGGCGAATTTTAACGATGACTTCTCCTATTGCATCCTCAACCGAAGCCGGGGCATTTGCGCGCCCGCTTCGCACCGCTGGCGCCTTCACGCGCTTCATTCGCCATCCACTCACCCGCATTGGGCTTCCGCTATTGATTTTGTTAGTGATTTTCGCGGTGTTTTCGCATCTGCTATCGCGCGGGCCGGAACACAACCCCGAACACATTTACCCCGATGGCCTCGATTCGTTGGGTGTGCCACATAGCCCCGGTGGCGGCTTTCTTCTGGGAGCCGACACATTGGGGCGCGACGTGTGGACTCGCCTGCTATTTGGGGCACGCCTGTCGCTTTCCATCGCGTTGTGCGCGATGCTGACTTCAACGGTTATTGGAACCACAGTTGGGCTTCTGGCCGGTTATTTCGGTGGGTGGGTAGATCGCACTTTGACTCGCATCACCGAAATTGTGGCCTCGTTGCCAACTATTTTGTTGGCTATCACGTTGACTCTGGTTTTACCAGAGACATGGCGCGATGTGCGCCCCTTTTCGGATTTGAACCTCGACCCGCGTCTGGTGGTTGCCATAGGCCTTGTAACATGGACGGGCATTTCGCGCGCGGTACGAGGTCAGGTGCTATCGCTGAAAGAGCGCGAGTTCGTCGAAGCGGCGCGCGCGTTGGGACAATCGAACACGCGCATTTTGGTTCGGCATATTCTGCCCAATGTGTTGCCGACCGTAATCACATTAGCGGTGCTTGCCACCGCATCTAACATTCTGTTGGAAGCGGGACTTTCTTATTTGGGGTTGGGAGCGCCCGAAAAACCCTCGTGGGGTTCCATCATCGCGGAGGGACAACCGTACTTTTCGACAGCTCCGTGGATCACGCTTTCCGCTGGCGCGGCCATTATATTGGCCGTGGCTGCATTTAACTTGCTTGGCAATGCCCTGACCGAAAGTTTGGAGACTCGCCGTTAAACCACTAGCTCAAGGATTCCGCTTCGATTCCAATGCCCGCATGGTGGCACTGGCCTGGCTCGCATCGCGCGTCTTGGTGTGGGTGTTCGTGATGGTCGGGCATATCCGTCTGCAAACTATGCCACCTCCAAGCGAGGATATGGGCGCGTGGGTGGGCGTATCATCGTACTGGCTCAATCCGTGGACGACTTTTGATTCGAGGCACTTCATTGGGATTGCGCAACATGGGTACACCCAGCCGCTCCACGCGGCGTTCTTCCCGCTCTACTCGCTGATTTTACGCATGATAGGCGGAGCCGGAGCCGATGCAAACACCTTGGCGTTGATAGGCATCGTCGTTTCCAATATCGCTTTTCTGGGAGCGTTGTGGTTGCTATTCTGCCTGACCCGCGACGAATGGGGGGAGGCCGTGGCAAAACGCGCGGTGTGGATCGAGGCGTTTTTTCCAGCGGCTGCCTTTAGCGCGGCGGTTTACACCGAGTCGCTGTTCCTACTGCTTTCCATCGGGTTCTTTTATGCATCAAGGCGCAAACAGTGGTGGCTGAGTGCGCCATTGGGCTTCTTGGCGGGCTTAACTCGCAACTCTGGCCCCATTTTGTGCGTGGCCCTATTGCTTGACCGTCCCAAAGAACCGCTTTCCTTTGCGGAAAAGCGTTCGCGGGTTCTGTGCGCCATTTGCCCCTTGTTAGGTTTGATAGTGGTTCAATTGTACTTGCACCAGACGATGGGATCCTCTTCGCTGTCGGTGCAGAAGATATTTGGGAGAGAACTAACATTCCCGCTCTTTCCCATCTTGTTGGATTTGCAAGCCCTGCTCACCAAACCAGACACATGGCTTGATTTCGTCACCTTTCCTGTGGTGATGTCGTGCATCATTAGCCTTACGCTGATGTGGATGTACCGCCGCCGCTTCTCGCCGGGCAAACTATTTTTCGTCGGTTCGATTCTGATCATGAGCCTCACTCTAGCGTGGCAAGGGACTCCGCACACATTATCGACCATACGCTATTTGTTTGGCGCGTTTCCCGCCATCCAATTATTCGCTCTCGCTTCCTCCGAAAAGCTGCCCTCAAAACGGGCCACGATGTATTTGGCGACTGCCGGTATCGCGTTGTTTTTCGTTCAATCCTACTTGTTTGGCCTGAAAGATTTTCTCGGTTGAAAAGATGCGCCGTTTACTTCCTATTTCACTTTTTTTGCTGCCGTTAGCTGCGAGTTGCGGTCATGCACCACAACCACCTGGCGTCATTCGGGTTGCGCAAGATAGCGACCCATCCACACTCGACCCGGCGCGCTCTTACGACACGACGTCGATTATTTTTACTCGCTTGATGTATCGTGGTTTGGTTGAATACGACTTCGAGGCTAAAATCCACGAGGAAGTCGCACAGAGCTACAGCATTTCGGAGGATGGCAAAACCTATCGCTTCCAGTTGCGCCCCGACGTGCGCTGGTGGGATGGTAAGCCCGTTGAGGCCGCCGATTTCCGCTATGCCATTGAACGCGCACTCGACCCGGCGACGGCTTCGGATGGCTCGTCGTTTTTCACGGGTATCGAAGGTGCCGAGGAATGGATGAAGTCGTTGGAGACAAAGACACCTCTAGCCCACGTAAAGGGAATCGAGGTTCCTTCGCCCCGCGAAATCGTGTTTCATCTCGCTCAATCGGACTCGACGTTTTTGGCGCGTTTGACTCTACCGTTCGCCTATGCCGTACCCCGCGACTATGTGGAAGGACTGCGCAAACAATATGGGAGCGGCAAGCTGCTCTCGGACGCACTCTCGGAACATCCGATGGGATGTGGCCCCTTCAAGTTCGCCGAATGGGTTCACGATTCGAGCTTACGACTGGAGAAGAACCCCGACTACTTCCGGCCTGAATTTCCTAAAGCCAACACCATTCAAGCCCAGTTCGGCATCAGCACAACTCTTCAGACCATGCTGTTCGAGCAAGGCTCGCTGGATGTCATGCCCATCACCGACGTTTTTCCCGCCGACTTCCTACGCCTGAAAAACTCGCCGAAGTGGAAGGGGCTTATTGCCGACGCGCCGATGATGGACATTCGCTACATGGCGATGAACAACGAATTGGAGCCCTTCAAGGACCGCCGTGTTCGTCAGGCAATTTGCTATGCCATCAATCGCGACCGCATCGTATCGTTTCTGACGGGACGCGCTTCTAAAGCGCGCGGCGCTTTGCCCGAAGGCGTGCAGTCATATGACCCCAAATTGTTCTCCTATCCCTACGACCCGGCCAAAGCCAAACAAATGCTGAAAGAAGCGGGCTATAAGCAGTCAGCCCCCATACCGATGATTTATCCGCTTACGGAGCCTTGGTATGCGAAAGCCGCCCAATCCATTCAGCAGGACTTAGAGGCGATTGGCATTAAAATCGAAACCAAGGGGATGCGCTATGGCGACCTCAAAGCCATCGCCTCGCGGCGTGGCCCGAAGGGTGGTCGTCTCGTGATGCAAGGTTGGCTACAGGACTTCCCCGACCCATCGAACTACCTCGACCCACTTTTCAACAAGCGCTCCATCAGAGATGCTGGCAGTTTGAACCGCTCATTCTACTCGAACCCGAAGGTGAATGAGTTGCTCGATTCGGCCCTACTCACCCCCAACGGCCCGGCACGATGGCAGAAGTATCAGGAGGCACAGCGCATTATCGTCAATGACGCGCCAGTAGTGTTCCTTCACAACACACGCCGCTATGTCATTCGCCAACCGCGCGTAAAAGGCTTCCAACTCCATCCCGAATGGAACGCCACCTACGAATACCTGACCGTCGATTGAACATCAAAAAGGCACCGAGGAATTTTCCTCGGTGCCCTTTTGTTATATGTTGCAGACGTTAACCCAGACGGCGGGATTTGGGGTCCAGTGCATCGCGCAAACCGTCGCCCAAAAAGTTGAAGGCGAGGGTGGTGATGAAGATGCCCACTGCAGGTGCCAGAATCCATCGCCTTTCGGTGAAAGTTGATAGATCTTGTGCAGCACTCAACATGTTGCCCCAGCTAGCCATAGGGTCGCGTATACCGAGCCCCAAGAATGACAAACCTGCTTCAGCCAAGATGTAACCGGGAACGCTCATAGTCGCGGCGATGATGGCGTAGGTGAATGTGGAAGGCAAGATGTGGCGCACAATGATTTGAAGGTCATTGAGGCCCAGTGAGCGGCCCGCCTCGACAAATTCGCGTTCACGGACAGAAAGCACCATGCCACGCACGATACGCGCCATACCCGCCCAGCCCACAAACGACAGAATGACGATGATGAGGATGTAGACGACTACAGGAGGCAGTGTCGGTGGCAAGGCCGCCGCGAGAGCCAACAACAGGTAGAAATCGGGAACACTCATCATCACTTCGCAACCACGCATTATGGCATCATCGGTGACGCCGCCATAATAGCCCGCGATGCCCCCCACGAGCATTCCTAAAGTGAAGGTGATGCAAATGCCGATAAAGCCCACAGAAAGCGCGATCATCGAGCCGTAAATCAGACGCGAAAAATAGTCGCGCCCGAAAGTATCGGTTCCCAGAATGAAAATCGGCCCGTCCTCGGCACCAAAGAGGTGAACCGTGGTAGGAAGGAATCCCCAGAATTTGTAAGGAGTGCCGTGAATGAAAAAACGCAGCGGGAGCTTTTTATTCGGATTCGATAACCATTCGCCATTTTGATACTCGGTGGCGTAGTAAAACGGCTGAATCGAGAACGCTCCGGTTTGCCCATCGGTGAAACGCAGATTCATCGGGGGGTGAAAACTGGCGTTGACTCCCTGTGGGTTCTGGTCTTGATAATCGTAGGGAGCAATGAACTGCCCAAAGATGGCGATAAGATACAAACACACGAGCGTCCACAATCCGGCCATCGCCATGCGGTTTTTGCGGAGTTGACGCCATGCCAACTGCAAAGGAGATTGGGAATCGGGCGGCTGTAAATCGCGCGCCGCCCGTCCGGTGAGGAATTGGCGAGTAGCCCGCTCCTTGCCGATGCTTGTAGGCGCGAGCGCAGGCGAAGCCGCCAGTTGTCCCTCGGTAGAGGCTCCGGGCGGTTCAGGAGGCGCGAGGTCGTTAGAGCGCGGTTCAGGATTCATATCACGAAAATTTGATACGGGGGTCGGTCACAGCGAGCAAAATGTCGGCGACAAGGTTGCCCACAATCAGCAGGACAGTTCCCATCACGAAACTGCCCATAGCCACATAAATGTCCTGCACTTGAACGGATTCAAGTAGCAAGCGGCCCAACCCCGGCCACGCCATAACGTTTTCAACGAGAGCTGAACCCGCCAACAGTCCCGAAAGCTCGAAACCAAACAAAGTGATGAGCGGGTTCACCGAGTTACGAAAAGCATGTTTCCAGATGACTTTTCGCTCGGTTAAACCGCGCGCACGCGCTGCGAGAATATAGTTCTCGCTGAGGACTTCGAGCACGTTGCCACGCATCTGGCGCATCAATCCAGCGACTCCACGTGTGCCAAGCACAAGAACTGGCAAAATCAGATGCCAACCTGTGTCCCAGATTTTGCCGCCCCATGACAGGGCCTCGTAGTTAGGGCTGGTAGCTCCACCAACAGGAAAAAATCCTTTTTCCTGCGCGAACCACATCGCCAACAGAGCCACAAAAAAGCCCGGCAAGGAGATGGCAGCGAAAGCAAAAAAGTTTGCTATGCGATCAACGACACCATTGCGGTGGGTGGCGATGTAAACGCCGAGCGGAATGGCGACTGCCCAAGCGAAGACCGTTGACCAGAATGACAGTAAGAACGTATAGTAGAGTCGCTGACCAATGAGCGTGAAAACGCCGATTTTGTAGGTGAACGAGTAACCAAAATCTCCCTGCACAGCATTGGTCAGCCAACGAAAATATTGGACGTACCAAGGCTTATCGAGGCCAAAGACCAACTTCAAGCGCTCGACTGTTTCGGGGCGGATGGTTGGTTGGCCTCGCAAGGTATCGAGATAGTCACCTGGCGCGAGTTGCATGACGCCAAACGAAATTATGGTGATAGCCAGCAAAAGCGGAATAAGTTGCAGCAAACGCCGCGCAATGAAACGGGTCATTTAAGGTTGGCTGCGCGTTGCGCTCAAGTCGTATATCTCATCCAAGTTCCAAGTCACTCCCCCCACAGGGCAGGGCTTCAGGTTGCCGTAGTTATTTTTTATTGAGGCAATCGCATCAGGCACAACTGTGTAGATAAAAGGCTGCTGTTCGCCGACAATCTTTTGGAATTCAGCGTAGATAGCCTTACGCTTGGTGTCATCCATTTCCTGCGCACCTTTACGGAAGAGATCATCGATTTTGGCTTCCCACGGACGATGAGGTTTCTCCTGATAGGGATCCCACTGGTGGAAGTTACCTGCGCTCATCCAGATATTTTTACCGTTGCTAGGCTCAATTCCTCCTGTCCAACCAAGAACAACTGCTTGCCAGTCGAAGGGAGGATAAGGCTTCCCTTTTTCTGGTTGATTCGATAGTCTCGAAGTGACAGAATTGAATGCAATAGGGGTGAATTTGGCATCGATACCAATCTTGCGCAAATCCGACGATATGATCGTTGCCATGCCAACGCGAAGTGAGTTTTCGACGTTAGTTAAGATGTTGAAAGTTACGGGCTTGCCATTAGGCAATTCCAGAATGCCATCGCCATTGCTATCTTTAAGACCGATGTCGGCCAACATCCCCTTAGCCTTGTTCAAATCGAAATCGTACTTAGGCACGTCATCCGAATAGAAGACTTTATTGGCAGGCGACTCAGGCCCATAACCGGGGCGTGCCAGACCTTCATAGACGTTACGCACCAATTTATCGCGGTCAACAGCATAGGAGACAGCCTGACGGAAGCGCGTATCGTTGAATAGTTTGAATAGCTCTGGATTCTCTTTCGCAGGCTTGGACTTCATATTCATATTGAAGCCAAGATAGCTTGTCGAAAAGGTAGGCCCAAGATTACGAACAGTAAAGTTGCCAGCCTTTTCTTTCGCCTTGATAATTTTGTAATCCGTTTGTTTCACCGGATTCAAGACATCGGTATCTCCAGCCAAAAACTTGAGTGTGGTTGTATTCAAGTCGGGGACGATGAGGTTGATGTACTGATCAAGGTAAGGTAGCTGCTGCCCAGTCTTGCTTTTCTTCCAGTAATTTGGGTTGCGCCCATAAACGATGCGCTGGCCCGGTTTAAATTCAGTGATGATCCAGGGGCCACTTGATACCAAGTCTTTCACATTCACATCGACACCCCATGCAGGGTTGAAAGCAGTCGAATTAGGTTGGCCCTGCTTCCAGAATTTTTCCAGTATGTGTTTGGGAGCGATAGCGAAACTCAAAATCTCGCGCGCTGGTGCGTAACGAACAGGGAATTTGAATTCGACAGTGCGCTCGTCCAATTTTTTGTAGGTCAAAGGTACACGCTTGTAGCCACCTTTGCCATCAGGCGCATCTAAAATCATGCCCTCGCGGAAGTTGGTCTGGACTTTTTCATCGTAGATGACATCAAGCGTGAAAATTACGTCATCTGCCGTGATAGGAGCCCCATCGCTCCACTTCAGTCCCGGCTTCATCGTAAGAGTCCAAGTAAGGCCATCCTCTGATATTTTAGGAAGATCGGCGAGTGCGCCTTCCCATTCTAGCGTATAGGGATTGCGTTCAATAAGTGCCGAAGACATTAGGGCAGCAGCACCCGAAGAAGTCGCATCACCAGAAACCCAAAGGTTGAAGGTTTTAGGATCTCCCGGCGAGGCTTCGATCATTTTGCCACCATATTTGCCGGGCATGGAGGTTGGTTCAACAACGGCGCCATCCTGAGCAATAGCAAGGTCTTTATCGGTGCGGTCCTGGTTGGAAATGGCCACATTAGAGTTGGCGAATTTCTCCTGACCGCCGCATCCTGCCAGCAAAGCTCCACCCAAAAGTGAAACCGCGAAAAAAGAACGGAAAAGAGCGTTCATTGGTTAAAGGTCAGTTTAAGCGCGCGCCCCTGTACGCGACGTAATGTATGCGACACAAACCGCTGAGTAATCGCACACTCATGTTATGAAGTTGCTTACTTCGCGCAGTTGCGCTGTTATTGTGGCACTTGGCCTTATGCCATCGCAGGGTATGGCCCAGCGCAATAACGCATTGCTGCGCAAGCCTTTACAGCCGCTAACACCTTCTAAACGCGGGGTTGTGTTCAAGGCTTCCGATGCCCGCGAATTCGGTAAGCAGTGTTCACGGCAATCGCCGACGGGCTGGTGGAGTCCGGTAGCGCCCTCGAAAGCTGAGATCAAAGCAGTGGAGGCGGCGCTCCCACTATGGATAAAGTCTCACCAACTGAATGATTGGAAAGCCTCGTTCGCAACTTACTACTATCAATATGGCGCTTTAGTGCGCGGCAAAAAGCGGCTGATTTATGTGAATGCACTCGCGGCAGACGACGGCATGAACGACAAAGACCAACTGTGGCGGCGCATACCAACGATTGTGTGCGATGGCGGGCGCAGTTTTTGGGGCATCGAATACGATGTTACGGCCAAGCGATTCCAGAACGCCAGCTTTAATGGGCGTATCTGAATAGGCCGCTCAAAGGCGTTCCAGCACTTCGAAGCAGTTGGGGCAAATGACGGCGTTAGGGGAACGGGGCAGGATGTCTTTGCGCGCAGCAGCGACTTTGGCGCGGCCTTTGGCGACACGTGCTTTGCCGTAGAGTAGCGAACCTACCCATGTTGTCACCATCAGCACAAAGCTCATACCGGGGAATAGGCGGGCGAAGGGACGAGTTGGGGTAAAGGAATCGATGGTCGGTTTTTCGTGGACATCGCTCTCGAAAAAGCGCACTAACGGGAACATGGTGCCATGTTCGCATTGAGGACATGAGCCATGAAACGGCGGAACGCGCGGAGCCGAATTTGGAATCACGTCTTCAGTTTGTGAAAAGGGAGCGATTAGCTTCTGGGAAGGTTCACACTCGCACACGCGGTTTGGGCAGCGGCACGAAGGCCAACGCAGTGGCAACAAATGCGATCACACAACCAAGAGTCACATCAACCAGGCGTTCGCCGAGCAGATGCTGGTTGAAGTTGCTTACAGAGGCAAAATCGTAAAGAACCAGAATAAGCCACGCGAAGAGGGCGGTTTGCAACAAGTAGTTGCGCGTTGCGGCATAGGGCAGCGCATAGCTCAACACGACGATGATGGCGAACAACGCCCACACCGATTGGAACAGTGCAACAGTCACGGCTGCTGCCACGACACCTAACACAGTGCCTAAAACTCGCTGGATAATGCGCTCGACGGAAGTCCATGCGGCGGGCTGCATCACTAACAAAGTAGTGGTGGTAATCCACATCGGATGGGTCAGACCACGCGACTGACCGATGACCAATGCCAGCGTCGCAGCCAGAGC
The DNA here is from genome assembly GCA_004172935.1 of bacterium. Taxonomy (GTDB): domain Bacteria; phylum Armatimonadota; class Abditibacteriia; order Abditibacteriales; family Abditibacteriaceae; genus Abditibacterium. Next base: position 62,515 of record SDZD01000010.1, read on the forward strand.
ATACATAACGCAAAACCGTATGCGTTGGAAACGGGAGCGCTCTGCGACCTCATCAGCGGGGGGAATGACGGGGGCCGCTTCAGGGAAAAATCGGTCGCCGATGAAGCGAGTCGCGACGCCTACAGCGGCGGCGAAGATAACCATGCCTGCTAAAGCCCATGTCGCGCCGGGGAGTCCGGCAGTAGAAACCAACGCGATGGCACCCCAGCGCAGCGGCGAGGCGTAACCATGCGAGATGAGTTGCAGCCAGCCCGCACCGAAAACCAATGCCGTCAGCAACCCCCAGAATAATGGAGAGTGAGCCCCCAGAAAGAAACCGAGAATACCGAAGCCGAGCATGGCGACCACGATTTCGAGGAGGCGCAGCAAGCGGATGGCGAGGGGGTCGGTCGAATCGGAGAACGAGAAGAGGCTACCCGCGAGAGCGCCAATGAAGCCCAGTTCGGGCTGGCCCAATAGCAAACCACCCAATGTTGGAACGGCGGTATCAAGGGCGAACTTGACACCATGCCAGACCTCTAGCTCGCTTTCGCGCCATACGAAGGTTTCGCGTAGACGATGGCGCATCCGACCACGACGCGAAAAAAGAATCATTTGCCCGGTTAATTCGCAAGGCGCGCGCCGCGTGGGTGGGGAAAACAGCTCGATTTCTCATTTCCCATAATAGCACTCTTGACACCGAGCATAGGAATATTTATGCTGTTGCTGTTCGTTTGGCGAACATCCTCACTGCGATGCAGAACTTCTTCCGATTCGATTTCGACGCACAGCGCGATTGCGCTTGTGATTGCCGTCGCTCGTATCGAGGCATCGGTCGTCGAGGATAAAACGAACCATTCAGTGTGTTTTTCCAAGGCCCGTTGCTCGTAGGAGCAACGGGCCTTTTCTTTTTTGCTTCGGTGGTCGAGTGGGAAGACGCTGGATTGCAAATCCAGAAATCGCGGGTTCAAATCCCGCTCGAAGCTTTGTTGGTTTTCCAATTTTCAAATCAGGGAGCGTGGTCTAATGGTCATGACGGCGGTCTGTCGAACCGCAAACGGGAGTTCAATTCTCCTCGTTCCCGCTTGAAGCGAAGGTTTCCCTCCTCGCTTTATTTTTAGGAGTGTGGCGCAGTTGGAAAGCGCGCAGCCTTGCGAAGGCTGAGGTCGCCCGTTCGAGTCGGGCCATTCCTATTCCTGACGGATGTTTAACATTGGGGCAACGCCCCCGAAACGCGACGCGCCTAAAGTGGCAAGGGCATGTCCGATATTCAACCTATCACCAAGCAGTTGCTAGCCGCGAAGCGCGCCAAGAAAATGACGTTCGCTGATCTCGAACCGATTCTTGGACTCGACGAGGTTATCATCGCCGCCATTTTCTACAGGCAAGCCACCCCCTCCATGGAGCAGGCTTGTACTCTACTCGAAACCCTGGATTTGCCGCTCGATTTGGCCGACGAGTTATCGACCTACCCGTCCAAGGGTCTGGGGCCAGTGGTGCCGACCGATCCGTTGATCTACCGCTTTTACGAAATCATTCAGGTGTACGGCTACCCGCTCAAAGACGTAATTCAGGAGAAGTTCGGTGAGGGCATCATGAGCGCCATCGACTTCACCATGCACGTCGATAAGCAGGAAGACCCGAAAGGCGACCGCGTGTTGCTGACCTTGAATGGGAAGTTTTTGCCGTACAAAAAGTGGTAATAGGGGGTTGGGCTAATTAACGAAACAGACGCGCTTCGGCGCGCCTGTTTCGTTGGGTCTACAAATCGACGCCACTTAAAGTAAGCGAGTAGATGGTGTTCGCGGTTGCGGGCAGAGTGACTTTTTTGCCTTCAACTGCGATTTGGGATGTCTCGAAGCGCTTGGAACCATCGGTGTTGGTGGTTAGCAGCGTGGCCTGTGGCGACAGATTTTTGAAGTTCGACAGGTCGAAGTCAATGCTTTGGGCGTTGCCGTAGTTAGTGGTGACGAAGGTGAGTTCACGCTTTTTGGCGTCGTAAGCAACGATGGTGTTGCTATCCGTCGAGCCAAGGATAGTGGCACCTTGCGGGATGGAGCGGGTGAATTGGGCCAGCACATAATATTTGGTGTAGGCCCATTTGGGTGCTCCGGCATCGGGGCTTTCGGTGTCGCCGAAGACTCCGTTCACTGGCCCCCATGCCGAACCAGGTTCGAGCGGTTGCCAGTAGACCCAGGCTGTTGGGCGCAGAAAGTTGATGTCTTCGGTGATGGTTTGCGCCAGCTTCATTCCGCTGCCATCGTTATCGCCGTACTCATCGGCCCACAACTTTTTGTCGCCGACGCTCTGGCGTAGGCGTTCGCGGGCGCCGTTGTCGCGCATTGGTTCGAGGCCGCTGTAGGAGTGAACGTTGACTTTGTCGATGAGATCAACAGCTTTCTTGGTTTGGCCTTTGACCGTGACATCGCGGGTTTTGAAGAACTCATGAGTAGTGCGTGCCGACTGCATCGAGTTCTCATCGGAAGCGGTGAGGGGGATTTTCAGGCCGCGCTTGTCGAGTTCTTCGCGCAACAGGGCCAATACATCGGCCTGGTCTTCGCGCGAGATGTTGGCACCCTCCTGATTCTTGGGGTAGTTCCACCATCCGGCGCTGGGTTCGTTGAAGGGCTCGATGTAGTCCACTTTGACTTTCCAGTTCTTCTGAGCGTGTTCGGCGACATTGGCCAGATACAAGGCAAAGTCGGCTTTGTTCCAAGACTGAATGCGGCCTCCCGCCGACGATTTGGAATCCATCATCCACCACATCGGGGCGTTGGAAAAGAACTCGACGTGGTTAACGCCGCGCTTGACGGCGGCTTGCATCATCGAACGCTGTCCGGCATCACGCGACCAATCCCAACTGGCCGAAGTTGGGTCTTTGCTGGCCCAGTTAATCCAGTAGCCGTCTATGTCGCGGTGCCACGGCAGAATGTCGGGCACTTTCTCGACGGCGTCCTCGTAGGTCTCCTTGCGCCCTCCCCCACCGACGTTATATCGGATGATGTTGAAGTTCAGCCCCGGCAACTGCTGGTCGAGAAAGGGCACGGCTTTAGTGGAGAAGAATAGGTCGGCGTACAACGACTCGTGATTTTTGGCGCCGACTGCGTGCGCCCACCACGCGAACGAACAGCCCCACCCTTCCCACTGCCCGCGTTTATCTTGCGGGTCGGCTTTAACGGTGTAATCGGCGTGAGCCACTTCGGAACATCCAGTCATAAGGGTAAGACCTGCCAAACAAAGGTACAGTAACGAACTATGACGCGCTTTGCGGAGGTTAGATAGGTTTTGCATTTCGGATGAGCGTATTTCCTTGGACACATCATTGGAATACCAGTTGCTTTACAACAAAATATCTTCCTCAAACATCCACAGGAAATTTTTATTGTCACAGACTCGGAGAGTTCCCGTTTCTACAGGCGAACAGGCTGAGTGGACTGGCGAATAATTAATTGGGGTTGGAGCAGAATGTCCTGTTGGGGCAATTGTGGATTTTTAATGCGGTTTTCCAAGAAATCCCATGCGGTGGAACACATCTGACTCATGGGGAGCGCGATAGTTGTAATCGGGCAAACCTGATATTCGGTGTCTTCGATACCATCGCATCCCACCAGCATAATGTCGTCGGGAACGCGAATCCCCAAATCGCACAGGCCACGATAGCATCCGAGCGCAACTTCATCGTTGATACAAAACAGCGCATCTGGCAGTGGTTTAGCGAGGGCACGTTGCTCGTTTACGAAAGCCTTAATGCCCTCGCGAGACTCATGGCGGGTCAACTGTGAGACGAGCAGCATTTCGGAGGGTAATGCCGCCTCGCCCAGAACTGACAAATAAGCCATCGAGCGCGGGTCTTGCCCATCAGAATTGCCAGTGACATGAAGTACGCGGCGGCATCCCTGCGCCAACAGGTGCTGCATGGCCGCAACGCTGGGCGTATAGAGATCGAAACCGACATGGTCGCGGTCTTGCGGATAGTACATGCCGATTCCGACCAGTGGCGTATTTTTTAACTGGAGCAAGTTGGCAAAATACTGGCTCGATTGGTTGACATCGCAAGCGATGATGCCATCACAATGGGCGGTAATGGGCTTGATTCCTCCCGATGGTCGCACGTTATGTTGGGGCGTGTTGACGATGAGGTCGTAATCGCGCTCGGAAGCCTGAACGTAGATTTCGTAGGTGATGCGCGAATAGTAGTAGGAAAATGTATCGACCGTGCAGTAGGCAACCATGTTGGCCCGGCCAGTCGCCAGAGAGCGGCCCGCGAGGTTGGGCTGATAGTCGAGGGCGCGCGCCACTTCGCGAATGCGCTGGCGCGTTTCTTCCGAGACCTTGGTTGTTTTATCAAGGTGAAGCGCCCGCGATACAGTGGCGGTTGAAAGTCCGACTTCACGGGCCACATCTTCGATGGTTGTTTTAGAACTACGCCTCATTGGATGAGGAGACAGTATCTGTTTTCGTCATATTGAATTGAAAGTGTTATCTGACACAGCCAGAGCGAATCGAACACTGAGCGGCTCAGTATTCGATTCGCCCAACCACAGTTACACGCAAATAGCGTTTTAGTTGAGCGCTTGTTGTGCCTGTCCAAGCACTGCCAAAAATGCGGCAGAAGCAGGGCCGGGGTTGGCATCGCCGTTGTTAGTCGTGTTATCGACATTCCACATATTGAGCGGCGTACCTGTAGCAAGGGGCTTCATCGCTTTGACATGGCCATCGGCAAACAGGAAGTTAGTGGTGCCCAGATGGTTTTGGAAAGCGAAGCTATCGGGGTAGCCGACATTGGTGAAATCGTTTTGGGTGCGGCTGGGTGTCTCTCCGACAAGGATGAGTTGAGCGACCGAAGCGATGCGCGCCTGAGAAATGCTCTCGCCTCGATTCAGCGGACGGAAGCCTCCTGTGTTGATCTGGTTCGCGGCGTTGTAGTCGGAGCCATTGCACAAATAGGAGACAGGAACAGTGTTGTTCGAGTTGTTGACGAAAGCGTTCGATGTGTTGGACGGGCACTTGAACAACTGAATGCTTTTGACATAAGGCTGAATCAACAAATGCCACGACGGATAGCCATAGTTGACGCCGCCGATATTGACCGGGCCTGTGTATCCGGTGTAAAGCTCGCCCGAAGGCAAGCGCTCATCATAATCTTGGCTGTATTGCAAGATTCCAAGTCCGATTTGCTTGAGGTTGGACTGGCAAGAAGCGCGACGAGCGTTTTCGCGGGCACGGGCAAAAACCGGAAATAGAATCGCTGCCAAAATCGCGATGATAGCGATAACTACCAGCAATTCTATCAAGGTAAAAGCAAGTTTCGTTTTACGAAAAGAGAGCACTTTATTCATGGAATTTCTCGATTAGCGAAGCAGGTTAAGCGTTTGCCCTTCAGAGCAAGGTTAAGCGCTTACCCAATATTGGATAGCTTAAAGATACCCTTCTTGAGTTCTCTCTAAACAGCTCTATTGATAATAAATTTTTATTTATGAGTTCATCTCTGTAATTTGCGCTCTTAGCGTAGCGTCCTCCCAATATGTGCTAATAGTGTGATGCTTCATGGTGTGGGAATGGGGTGCGCAATGATGGGTCAACGTGTTACAAAATTATGTCGCCAATTTTACTGATATAGATTGGCTTGCTCCAATCTATTGAGGGTGTTTATTCGCAAAATCGTTTGCCCCTACCCCCTAATTAGCCGTAAATTGAAATGTAGAGTTTGCATTTCATCATGCCACATAACCTGTTCGATTCACTTCAAACATTCCCGACTGGGGACGGCCAAACCGGCCAGTTCTACTCAGTGCCCGCCCTTGAAAAGCATGGTTTTAACATTTCGCGGTTGCCGGTTTCGATTCGTATCGTTCTCGAATCGGTGCTTCGCAACTATGACGACCTGAAAATTTCCGAGCAGGACGTGCGCAACTTGGCTTCGTGGCAACCCAATGCGACGCGCACCGAAGAGATTCCTTTCGTTGTAGCGCGTATCGTATTGCAGGACTTTACGGGCGTTCCCCTACTCGTCGACCTCGCCGCGATGCGTAGCGCCGCTGCACGCGCGGGTAAAGACCCCGCCATTATCGAACCACTTGTGCCCGTTGACCTCGTGGTCGACCACTCGGTACAGGTCGATTTCGCCAACCTGCCCAATGCGCTACAAATGAACATGGACATGGAGTTCAAGCGCAATGCCTCGCGTTATCAGTTCCTGAAATGGGGCATGGGCGCGTTCGAGACCTTCTCCGTTGTTCCTCCCGGCATCGGTATCATCCACCAGGTCAACCTCGAATATCTGGCGAAGTTGACGCTCGAAAAAGACGGCGTCTTCTATCCCGACACTCTGGTTGGGACCGACTCGCACACCACCATGATCAACGGTCTGGGCGTTGTTGGCTGGGGTGTTGGCGGTATCGAGGCCGAAGCCGGTATGCTCGGTCAGCCCGTTTACTTCCTGACTCCCGACGTTGTCGGCGTGCATTTGAGCGGTTCGCTCAAAGAAGGCGTTACCGCGACCGACCTTGTTTTGCGCATCACCGAGATGCTGCGCGCCGCCAAAGTCGTTGGTAAGTTCGTCGAATTTTACGGAGAGGGCGCCGAGTCGTTGACGTTGCCTGACCGTGCCACCATCGCCAACATGGCGCCCGAATACGGCGCGACGATGGGCTTCTTCCCAGTGGACGAAGAAACGCTCAACTACATGAGCCAGACCGCCCGCGATCCCGAACTCATCGACACGGTTCGCAACTACTATAAAGCGCAGGGCTTGTTCGGCATCCCCAAGAAGGGCGAAGTTGACTACTCACAGGCGCTCGAACTCGATTTGGCAGACGTTGTGCCCGCTGTTGCTGGCCCCAAGCGTCCACAAGACCGCATCAACTTGCCCGAACTGAAGGACACCTTCCTCGACCTGTTCCAGAAGCCCATCGCGCAGAGCGGCTACGCCAAATCGCTCGAACAGATCAACGACCGCTTCCCGTTGCAAATCGGGCCTGAGGACGATTTTGTGGTGTCGGGTGGCGGCAATCAGGACATGGCGACCGTGCCTGTTCCGACCGACGCATCGGGTCAGGATACGGCTACAGACACATCCGTTGTGACGGAAGTCGAAATGATGTCGAATCGTCCGACGCCCGACCGCATTGATTCGGCTTCGGTGGCTGCCATCCCGCAGACATCCGATCTGGGCCACGGCGACGTGGTTATCGCGGCCATCACCAGCTGCACCAACACCAGCAACCCCAGCGTCATGCTGGCAGCGGGCTTGTTGGCTCAGAAAGCCGTCGAGAAGGGCCTGACAGTGAAGCCCACAGTCAAGACCTCACTAGCTCCCGGTTCGCGCGTTGTGACCGATTACCTGAACAAAACCGGATTGCAGACCTACCTCGACAAGCTCGGCTTCTACACGGTGGGTTATGGCTGCACGACCTGTATCGGTAACTCCGGGCCGCTCGATTCGCACATCGAGAAAGCCGTCGTTGATAACGACCTCGTTGTGGCTTCGGTACTGTCCGGCAACCGCAACTTTGAGGCGCGCGTTCACCAGGCAGTTAAAGCCAACTTCCTGATGAGTCCTCCGCTGGTTGTCGCCTTCGCTTTGGCGGGTAACGTCGATTGGAACCCATACGAAGACGCCATCGGTCAGGACCAAGACGGCAACGACGTTATGCTCGCCGACATCTGGCCTTCAGGTGCCGAAGTTGCCGACGCATTGGGCAGCGCATTCGACGACGATTCCTACACCCGCTCCTACGCCGGGTTCGACACAATGAACCCGATGTGGAACGCGGTTGAGGCTCCCACAGGAGCGCTTTATCAGTGGGACGAGTCCTCGACCTACATCCAGGAGCCACCGTTCTTCGAGAAGTTCTCGCCAAATGCGGGCACCTCATCGGACATCAAAAAGGCGCGTCCTCTGGGCATCTTCGGCGATTCAGTAACGACCGACCACATCTCGCCCGCTGGCGCGATTAAGCCCTCGTCGCCCGCAGGAAAATACTTGCAGACACACGGCGTCGAGATTCAAGACTTCAACTCGTATGGTTCGCGTCGCGGCAACGACCGCATCATGACGCGCGGCACCTTCGCCAACGTTCGCATCAAGAACCTGATGGTTCCCGGCGTCGAAGGCGGCGTGACCAAGTACCAGCCCGAAGGCGAAGTTATGAGCATCTTCGATGCGAGCATGCAGTACCAAGCCGCTGGTATCCCGTTGGTCATCATCGCGGGTCAGGAGTACGGCACCGGTTCATCGCGCGACTGGGCAGCGAAAGGCACCCGTCTTCTGGGAGTCAAAGCGGTTGTCGCGCAGAGCTTCGAGCGCATCCACCGTTCCAACCTCGTTGGCATGGGTGTGTTGCCACTCCAGTTCAAAGAGGGCGTCAATGCGGCATCGCTTGGACTCGACGGCACCGAAACCTTCGACATCACGGGCCTGACCCAACTCAAGCCACAAAGCGATGTCACGCTGGTCATTCACCGCACCAACGGCGAAAGCGTCGAAGTGGTCGTCACACTTCGCATCGACACACCAATTGAAGTCGAATACTTCCTGCACGGCGGCATCTTGCCTTACGTGTTGCGTCAGTTGATGGCGTAATTGCTTACTTAAGACGCCGGAGGTTAAAAACCTCCGGCGTTTGTCGTTTGTGGAATCCCCTATGCTTGGCGAGAAGAGACAACCGGAAAGTCGCGGCGTGATAGGCATCCTATCGCGATTGGCATTGCTGACGTTCGTTTTTCATATTCTCCTCTCGGTCTGGGATAAGGTGAGGCGTATTTGTGCCATCAAGAAGTCGGCTCCTGCCGCGACTATCTCCCCAAATAACGTCTCTATCGCGAAGAACAAGAAGCGAGGATTCTCACTTCAATTGCTCCTGTACGGGACGGTTGTTGCCGTGGGTATGGGTTATCGCAGCTGGCTACTGTGGCCGTATTTTCGCGCGTGCTATTTGGTGCCGTCGTGGGGTCAGACCGAAGGGGTCGTGCGCTCGGCGACTGTCGCGAGATCGTACTATGGTGCTAAGCAACGCTACTGGCAGGTGAAACCACTTTATTCTTATGAGGTGGGTGGGCGACATTTTGAGGGCACTCTATTCCAAGTCACTCCTCAGCTGACACATGCCGAAGCATGTGCGACCTCATTGGAATTACTTGCTAAAGAACGGGTGCCGATCTACTACGATAAGAGCAATCCGGCATTTTCCACACTGATTATTCCAACGGCGCATGATGTACTGATCGAGGTAGGTTTGATTGGTACTGTTTTCTTTCTCGTGGCTGGGCTTTACGTGTTCTGTCGTCTTATTATGCCTCGTCACTCAAACTAGACCCCCTATCCACGATGACAGTAGCCGAGCCACGATCAGATGACGAACTCCCCAACTTCAATGTCCGCGACTTTGCGCGGCGTTGGAAAGACGTGTGGGAGGGAGATGTCGAACAGCTCGAACACAACGGAACACAGCAGAAACTCCTCATCGAAAACGCGCCCGAAACGTGGCTTCGCGCCTTGGTACGCGAAGTTCCGGCCACGATATTATGGGCATTTTTAAATCCGAAGAGCAAAAGCGATTTCAACCAACTGCGCATTGATGGTAGGCAAATCGCGTTGCGTGGCTTTCAGCAGACGCCTTCCATCCTTCGCCATGCCACGGTTCAAAATCGGTTGGTAACATGGCTCGATAAACACCGCGAAGTAGCCCACCTGTTCCTGTTGCTATGGCAGCAGAAAAACATCGAAGTGGTGCGTGCATTGGATGAGGATGTAGATGAAACAGCGCTCATCTATGTATTGAAGAAATATGGCGCGCTGGCGCCGTGGCTGGGCGCGGCATATCTTGGCTCGGAGCGTGTGTTCGCGGAGGTCGAGCGGCTACTTTCCCATCCCGAAACATGGGCGATAGAAGAAGAAAAGAGTGAACCGACAACGGAAGAGGATGGGCCAGTAGGTGAGCCGGAAGCCGACTCTGAGGCAGCGCAGTTCTGGCATGAACGCGCGGCACAGTTGCAACGTGAACTAGACATTCGGGCACGCGAACTAAAGTTGGCACGCGAAGAAAACACCGAAATCTCCACGTTACGAGAACGTATGCGGGCTTCGCAGAAGGAACTCGATAAAGTACGCAAAGAGGAAAAAGGCCGCGAAACGGCATGGCAAAAGAAGCTTGAGCTGGCACAAAAAGCAGTGCTGACGCAATTAGATGGGCTGAAGAAGCATGACGAGCGGGAAACGAGACGACTCCATGCCGCCGAGAAGACGCGCGACGAACTCGATTCGACCGTCAAGGTACTACGCAAACAGCTTCGCCATGTGAGCCAACTACTTGAGGAACAGCAAAAGAAGAATGCTGCCCTCGAAGCCCGCTTAGCGAAAATCGAAGAAGAACAGGCGAAATTAGCGGCCCCCATTGTCGAGCCACCTCCAAAAGTGGCGCCCGTACGCAAAGCAGCAACTGGGCCTACCAAAGCAACGAAAATATCGCCGCTCGATGAAATTTTTCGTTGGATGGCGGATGGTCACGAGTTCCGCATCACAGCACGCGAAGCGATACGTCACCTCGACAAAGGCGATGCCGAGTTCGCCTTTCGCGCTCAACTGGCACTCGAAGGCGTCGCCCCAGCCGACATCGCCAAAAAGAACGCTTTCCTGACCCGGATTCGCGAACAGGACGGCTACTATGTGCGCGTGCTAACCGAACCGACACAGCGCGCTCTGGTCGATGCATCGAATGTGGTTCGCTCGACGAAAACCCGCTATGGGAAGGGCGAGCTGCGTAACCTGTTGAACCTGAAGACCGAGCTACGACGCCTCGGATTCTTCCCCATCGAAATGGTCGCCGATGCCTCGCTTCGTCATAACGTGGACGACATCAATGCCTACAACGAGATGGTTAATCGCGGCGAAGTCGAGGTCGTCACTCCCGGCACCGAAGCCGATGAGGTGCTGGTACGCAAATTTCGTAGCGGCGGCGGCTACGTCATCACTAACGACACCAAATTTCACTTCAAGGTCTCGCCCGCTTTAGCGCCTCCCTCGCTATCATTTCGGGTTTCGGCGGGATTGGTTACGGTTGACGATTTTTAGAATTGGGTGGGCGGAATTTGACGACTTTTATATGCAAATCGCCTTCGAGTTTCTTGAGTTCGTCGAGGATGAAATCGAGGGCTTTATCTTGCGAGAAACTACCCGCTCCGGCCCCGATTATGGGCAGAGCCAACGATTTGAAGCCCTGTTGTAGCGCCAATTGAACGGTGTTGCGGACAGAAGCGCGAATAGAAAATTCGCTGGCGCGCCACAGACCGTTTATACCCGCAACATGGATGATGGCCTTGAATGGGAGGCGGCCTGCCCCTGTGAGAACGGCATCGCCGAGGGGAATGGGGCGTTTGGGCAACTGCTGGAACGGGGCATAACCAGCACGCTTTTTAATGGCGCCCGAAACACCGTGCGGCCATAGCAGCCACCAGGGGATGATATTGCGATTCCAGGCATTGACGATAGCCTCGACATCCTGATCGAGCAAATCGCCTTCGACAACTTCGACGTTCATAGAGATTTTCGCGGAGGTAGGCGTAGTGTGACTTGGTATTCACAAACGGCGTAAGAACGATTCGGGGGCACTCCAAAAAGCGCTCCACAGGCGCACGCTGGCGAGGTCTTCCCACTCGCATTTGCTCGGCGGGGCGGCATCGAAGTCGAGAATCTGGGCGCCATCCATTCGCAGTACCAGTGGCGAATGGGTGGCAATGATGAATTGGCTACCTGCTTCGACGGCGTCCTTGACGAGTTTGAGGAACGCCATCTGGCGTAGTGGAGAAAGCGCGGCTTCGGGCTCATCGAGCAGATACAATCCCGGCGCCGAAATACGAGAACGGAAGGCACTCAGGAAGGCTTCGCCATGCGACTTGGCATCGGGGTCACGCCCATAGCGGGCGTCGAGTTCGTAGATTTGCCCGCGAATAAAGCCGATGGCACGCTGGATGGCTTTGTTGGCTTCGACATTCTCGCCCATCTCTGCTTCATAGCCAGCGATTTGCTCCTGCAACTCGCGCTTCATGGTGCTGATGCGGCCCTGAAAACCGAAAAAATCTTCGGCGCGAAAAAAGAAGCCGTGGCGCGCACGCCGTGACCAGACGAGACGCATAGTATTCGCCAGCCGATTGACACCGCTCAAAGTGGGGTCTTGCTCGACTTCGCGCGCGCCCATAGTGGGTAAGGCACACGAGAGCGCCAACGCTTCCAACAAAGTTGATTTGCCCGCTCCATTTTCGCCCGCGAAGAAAGTGACGGGGCATTCCAATTTCACCTGAAGACCCGCACTGATGAGGGGCAGATTGAACGGGAATTGCGTGGTGGGCGCCTCGGTAGAAGGCGCAATTTCAATCGAGCGCAACCACAGCGGCGTCAAATCGAACATGAAACCCAGTTAACCCTTATTACCCAACCATTCGGGATGTTGCGCGGTGCCGTCAAAGCGCTCGCTGGTTTTGAAAAGTTCGTATTTGCCCTGTGCGGCGGGGACTTTAGTTTTCGCCAATAGCGCGTCCTGTTCGGCGGGTGTCATGACGCGGAAAGTCTTGGCGGCGTTGAGCGCCTGATTGAGTACCGCCATCGAGTCGCACCCGGTGATGAGCACCGACAGCGGCTGGGACATGCCAAAGTGCAGCAGTTGGGTGGCGGTCGCAGTGCCCGATTTCTTCATGTGGTCGAGGATGAAGTGGTCGCCGAAGGTTTTCATGCCCAGAGTCGCGGTGCCATGCGCAGCAGAAACGGGAATGACGTTGCGGGTAAAGGAGCGAAAATGCGCGTCCATCACATTGACGGGATGCTGCACAGCGTCAAAGTGGAAACCATGTGCATCGGCCACATTGTACATCTCCAGATGAATATTAGGGTTCTTGTGGCCTGTGAATCCGATGTAGCGAACCTTGCCCGCTTTTTGCGCTTCGAGGGCAGCGTGAATGGCACCATCAGGGGCGAAAATGCGGTCGGGGTCTTCGTAGCGCAAAATCTCGTGAAATTGGAGCAGATCGACGTGGTCAGTTTTTAGGCGGGCCAACGATTCGTCGATTTGACGGGAGGCTACCGATTTGGGTCGCCCATCAATCTTGGTCATCAGAAACACTTTGTCGCGCCGCCCACCCGCGAGGGCTTTGCCCATGCGTATTTCGCTGAGTCCATCATGGTAATCCCAGCAATTATCCATAAAGTTGATTCCAGCATCTATGGCGGCGTGCATGATGCGGATAGAGGCGTTTTCTTCGCTCTGCTTGCCAATATGAAATCCACCCAGCCCAATCAGCGATACCATCTCGCCCGTTTTGCCCAGCGCTCGATAGGGCATGTCGCCACGCTTTTCGGTGCGCGGAATAGGCGGCATCTTAGTCGCCGACAACGGCGCGGCTTCAGCAACAGCGGCGGATAAGAGAGTTTCGGAGGCAGCGAAAGCCGCCGCGCCTACAGCAGCACTTCCCAAAAAATCACGGCGATTCATGTTGGGGAGGAGTTAGCAAAGGGAGTTCCCTAATCACTACAAGCGTGAGGGGAATCACGAGGACACAACCGTACTATTTACGGTGCGGCAGCGCGCTCTTGTTCGGCGAGGCGGATATTCTTCAGGTGTTGCGAATAAGAGTTGGTGAAGCGGTGGCGTTTCAATTTGGGCGACAGCACATAATAGAGCGCGTTGGTGGTAGCAGGTTTGGCGGCGGCTTTGAGGGCCGCAGCGCCGGGGTTACAAATCGGGCCGGGGGGCAAACCATCGGTGAGATAGGTGTTGTAGGGCGACTTGAATTTGTAGTCAGCGTAGGTCATACGCTTTTTGGCGCCTTTACCCTCCAGAATGCGCGCGTACAGAATGGCAGCATCAATTTGCAAACGCATCGGCGCGTTGAGGCGATTCAGGATGACGCCCGCGACGACAGGCATCTCTTCGGAGGAAGCGGCTTCGCGCTCGATAAGCGAGGCCATAGTGACGATCTGGCGCGTTGTCAACACTTTACCATTCACCTTAGGGAAGGGGCGTGGTAGCTCCTTCAAGGTTTTGTCGAACTGTTTTTGCAGTCGAGCAGTGAGGCTTTTAGCGCTGCCTTGAAAGGGCAAGTCGTAGGTTTGCGGGAACAGCGTGCCCTCGTAAGGCGAATCTTTTCCGGCGGGGTACACCAAGTCCTGAAACTCATCGGCATGAACGAAGCCGTTCTTTTTAAGACGCGCAGCCATTTGAAAGCCAGTGAAGCCTTCCGGGAAAGTGACGCGCCCCAGCGTTGGGCCTGCCTTGAAAATTTTGGCGAGGTCGAGCGGCGACGCCGCATCGGGCAAGGCATAAATGCCCTTACGGATGGTTTCCAGACCAACAGTGGTGGCGACTTCCTCGAATGCTGAGGCATCGCGCACTTTGCCAGTCTTTTGCAATCGTCCTGCGAGGGTTGAAACGCCCCAATCGGCGGGAACACGCGCGATGAGTTCAGGCATGGGCATAGCACCAAACCGCATGATATGGCGCTTCTCTTCTAGGCGTTTCCAGTAGGAAAACGCGCCAAATCCAACGCCTCCGAGTATTACGAGCCAGACCAGAAAAACTGGCCACTTGGAACGGGGGCGGTGTAGCGACTGAGGTGAATCCATATTGGGAAAGCGCCGTAGTTTGGCAAAGCCTGTTCCACCTTGTCACAGTACATCCTTTGTCCTGCAAAGTAGCGGGGTCTCGTGTGAAAAATGAGCATTTACACATCTTCCGCCGCTGATTCCCACGAGGCCCTTTATTTCGGTTTGAGCCACTTCGCCATCATAATCGTTCTCGAGCTGACGTAGAAGTCCTGCTTCTCGTAAAAACTCTGCGCACCGCTATCTCGCGCTGTGTAGAGGTAAATTTTCTCGACTCCCCTACTCTTCAAATTCTGCTCCAGTTGCTCCATCAAAGCTGTACCAACTCCACTGCGTTGCTGCTGCGTGGCAACACACATCTCCTTCAGGTAAAAGTGCTGGCTCTGGTCCCATTGTTCACCGTATCCCAACGCGAAGGCGACGGTTTCGCCCTCGACTTTGGCGAGAAGGCCATAAAAATTGGGCGTGCGAAAACACTCGTCCAATCGCTGCACGACGGCTTCGGGACGCCAACTCTCGTTCCAGGGCGGGCTATTGAACACAGTCACGAACAACTCGACGCAGTGCGTCAAATTGTCGGCATTAATGGCATAAAACTCCATGCGCCTACTTTTTGCGGGCCTTGGAAATCAGCCATTTGAAAATGGCATCGAAGGCCGGATAATAGGGAGAACACTCTTCGGGGTGGAAGATGACACCGAGAATGGGGCGCCCATCATCGGCTTCGAGGGCTTCGATGGTGCCATCGGTGGCGCGCGCCGAAACCCGCAAACCTTCGCCAATGCGCCCCGGTGCCTGATGGTGGAACGAATTAACCGCCATCGAATCGACGGGGAACAGTTTGTGCAGCATGGTGTTCGGCTCCAGTGAGATGGTGTGCAGCAACAGCCCGGCCATGCCCTGCGATTCGTGCTTAACCCACTCGTCACCAGCGGGAATATGCTGAACGAGGTCGCCGCCAAAGGCAATGTTAATCAACTGGCAACCGCGACAGATGCCCAAAATCGGCAAACGCTTCTTGAGCGCAAAATCGACGGCGAGTAATTCGGTGGCATCGCGCGCCGGGTCTTGGTCGAACGATTTGGGGTGTGGTTGGGCGCCATAAACCAACGAATGGATGTCGCCGCCACCTGTCAATAACAGGGCATCAGCCACAGCCAACGAAGCGCGCGTGGCGTCCTTGTCGCCGTGTGGCGGCAATAGCAGCGGCACTCCGCCTGCGCGAATGACTGCCGCGACATACTGCTCGTCGGAGCCGACTTTGGTGCTTTGGGCGTCGTCGCCGCGCGAAGGGAATAAGGTGCGTCCACTCGAAATGAGAATGATGGGCCGAGGCATCGCTTCCAGTTTGGCGTCGAGATGGGCACAACGAGCAAAGAAAACGGGCGAGATTCCCGTGGAAATCGCGCCCTTTTTCAATTCAGCTTTTTTAGTGAGCGTCGGCAGCAGCAGCGGCAGCCGATGGGCTGGTCTTCGACCGCATCAGGAATACACAGGGCGATACGAGCAACATCGCAGCGCCAATCAACAAGAAGGAGTTGGCAAACGAGAGAACCTGCGCCTGGGTTTGCACGGTGCGCTCGATCATCGACAGGGCAGCACTCTGAGCTGTGGGCAAGTCAAAGCCACGAGCCTGGAAGTTCGCGATAAGGCCGTTGTACATGGTATCGAAAGCAGGATTACCCTGATAGACGTTGGAAACCAAATCGGCGCGGTGAACCTGCGTCTGGTTGGTGATGAATGTACTGAGCGAGGCGATTCCAAATGAGCCGCCCAACTGACGCATCAGGTTGAGCATAGAAGCACCTTGAGGAATTTCGGGGCCTTTGAGGGTCGAGAACGCCGCAAGGTTGATGGGGGTGAACAACATTCCCAGTCCTAGACCGCGAATGATGAGAGCGAAGCGTGTATCGGCCTCTCCACTCTGCGCCGTCAGATGCCCCAAATCCCACATCGAATACACGAACAGTAGCATTCCGGCGATGATGATGATGCGCGGCGAGATCACCTGCTTTTTGCCGTTCAGTAAGCGTCCGCAAGCGATGGCCGCAAATCCTGTCGCGATAGCACCGGGCATCAGCACCAATCCTGTGACGGTGGGGGTAAAACGCAAGATGGATTGAGCGAACAACGGGAAGATAAAGATACCACCGTAAAGACCGAACCCTAACGCACCGAACAGAACCATCGCGGCGCTGAGGTCGCGGTTTTTCAACACGCGCAGGTTCACGATGGGCGCTTTATTACGCGGCGACAACTCCCACCACAAAAATATGCCGAGGGCGATAATGCCTATGATGGTGAGACGCAAAATCATTGCGCTCTCGAACCAGTCATCGGCGTTGCCTTCTTCCAGAACATACTGCAAGCTGGCCAACCCCACCGTCAAAAGCCCAACACCCCACCAATCGACGCTCGATATTTTCATAGCGTGCTTGGAATCGGTCAGAAACGAAGCGACGATACCCAGCGAGAACAGGCCAATGGGCAAGTTCACGAAGAAAATCCACGGCCACGAATAGTTATCGGTGATGTAACCGCCCAAAGTTGGGCCAATGGTGGGCGCCACGATGATGCCCAACACATAGATAGATTGAACTGTACCTTGTTGTTCGCGCGGAAAGATTTCGCGGATGGTACTTTGAGCCGTCGATAACAGCGCTGCACCACCAGCGCCCTGCAAGATGCGCCAGAATACTAATTCGCCCAATTCACGCGACGTGCCGCAGAAGAACGAGGCGATCAAGAACAGGATGATGGAGCCGCTCAGATAACGCCGACGACCAAAGCGGGCCGACAGCCACGCAGTCATTGGCAAAACCACCACGTTCGACAGGATGTAGCCGGTCGAAACCCAGCCGATTTCCTGCGAGGTCGCGCCAAGGTTGCCCGCCATCTGTGGCATAGCCACGTTAACGATGGTGGTATCGAGAACTTCCAAAATCGCGGCGGTGATTAAGCCCGCGAGAATCAGCCAGCGGTAGGGGGATAACTCCTCTTCGTCCTCAATAGGCGCAGGAGCTGGGGCGGGTGCTGAGGCCGCGCTCTTTTCTAAAGTTTGTTCAGCCATAATCGTATTTCGCTTCCTTAAATCAAGCGCCCCAGCAACTCCCGCAACTGCTCTCGTTCCTGGTCGGATAGTGCCGAGAAGATTTCGTCTTCGACTTCATCGGCGATTTGGCGCGCCCGCGCCAATGTGACTTGGCCTTGCTCTGTCAATTGAATGAGATAAGCGCGTCGATCTTCGGGGTGGCGTTCGCGCTTCACATCGCCGCTCTTTTCAAGTTCATCGACCAAGGCGACCATTGTAGTGCGATCAATCCAT
This sequence comes from bacterium, assembly GCA_004172935.1. GTDB lineage: Bacteria > Armatimonadota > Abditibacteriia > Abditibacteriales > Abditibacteriaceae > Abditibacterium. Next base: position 80,409 of record SDZD01000010.1, read on the forward strand.
AACAGGCGCCCCAACTCGATTTGTGTTTTGGCGCCATCTTCCAACAAAATCAAAGCGCCATAGTGCCTCGATTTCAAGCAAGAACCACTCATGCGATTCTCAAAGGAATCACGCACCTTTTGAGAGGCACGGCCCAAAATAGCTCCTGTCCAGCGCATCAGGGGTTCGGGCACGATGCGCTTTTCTTCGTAGCCATCTTCTTTTAATTCGTCAGTCATGCTGATTATCCCTATTACTAACGATTCATCGAGTTAGACGTGCCACTCAACAGGCGCTTGCATTCTATGAATACTCTGAATAAATCTGTCTCGCGTGTTGGTGAAAGGAATCGGGGTGGATTGGAAATAGGCGGCTTTATTTGGTCGAAGCACTGAACCTACGCATTTATTTTGTGTCTTGGTAATTTGACACGATTAATTGCTTTGATATTCATCAAAAAAGCATTATCCACGAGCGCGTAGCTTTACAACTGCGCTGCAACCTTAAACTAAATCATCGCGTTTGACCGCACCCTACAAATCATGAGTACCAACCTGAACACGCCATCCAGCCTGAAATTCACGAAGATGCACGGCATTGGCAACGACTTCGTGATGCTCGACTGTATTCGCAACGAAGCTCCCGACGAAGAAATCCTTTCCGACCTTTCTCAGCGAGTGTGCGAGCGTCATTTTGGCGTTGGCGGCGACGGTCTGATTTTGATTCTCGAAGACGACGAAGCCGATTACCGGATGCGTATGTTCAACCCCGATGGCAGCGAATCGGAGATGTGCGGCAACGGCATCCGTTGCTTCGGCAAATTCTTGTTCGACGCCGGACTCATTGAAGCGAAGGCTATTTCGGTCGCCACAATGCAGGGCTTGCAGCACATCGAGGTTTCGCCGGGTCAGTCGCGCGGTCAAAACCCCTTGCAGGTGCGCGTGGACATGGGCGCTCCTCGCCTGTTGCGTTCGCAGATTCCGATGACGATTGTTGAAGGCAACGGCGGCGATTCGCGTGTTATCAACTACCCGCTCGTAGTCAATGGCCAAACGTACAGGATCACCGCAGTTTCGATGGGCAACCCGCACGTCGTCATTTTCGTGGATGACGTTGAAAACGTGCCCTTGAAAGAAATCGGCCTGGAAATCGAACACCACGAGCTGTTCCCGGCCCGCACCAACGTCCATTTCGTACAGGAAATGGGACGCGGCAAATTCTGGGTGCGCCACTGGGAACGCGGCGCGGGCGATACAATGGCCTGCGGAACCGGCGCCTGTGCCTCGATTGTTGCAGCAGCCCTCAATGGCAAATTGCCCGAAAACGACCGCCGCGCTCTGGCACACCTGCCCGGTGGCGACCTCAACATCGAATGGGCGCAGAACGACAAGGTCTACATGACCGGCCCCGCCATGACCGTGTTCGAAGGCGCGCTCGGACGCGAATTCTTGAAATAAAAGTCGGAAAGGGGTGCTTTTTATGAGGCACCCCTTTTTCACCCATAGTAGCAAAAAGGGCATTTGACCTTTTAACGCCCGCTTACTATCCGACTCGTTAGCCCCTCATGCCTCTCCTCAATAACATATCTCTGGCGTTTCGTCGTGCCTCGCCAATAGCACGCTTGTCGCTCACATTGTCCCTCGCGCTCCCACTGCTGTCCAGTTGCGGGTCTTCGCTGCCAACAACGCCTGGGCTAGAACTCCAAAAGGAGGACTATGCGACAGCGCGCAGCCACTTCCAAACCCAACTCATTCGTCAGGGGCCAGCCCCTCAGCAAGGCGAAGCATTGCAAGCGCCTGCATCGGCACAGCAAGTGGTTTATTCGCCCACCCTCTCGCTCAAAGCGTGGCTAAGTTCGGCTCCGACAGGCGCTGCAAGCACAAAACATCCGGCAGTTCTCTTTCTACACGGCGGCTTTGCCATCGGCGACGGCGATTGGGATATGGGACGCCCCTACCAAGAAGCTGGATTTGTAGTGATGATGCCAGTGTTGCGCGGCGAAAACTCGCAGGCGGGTTCGTATTCGATGTTCTACGATGAAGTCGACGATGTGGTAGCCGCGATAGAATACCTATCTCAAGTCCCCTACGTCGATGCAAACCACATTTATCTCGCCGGACATAGCGTAGGAGGCACGATGGTTCAACTCAGCGCGCTAACGAGTCCGCGCATAAAAGCCGCAGCAGCCTTCTCTGGGGCCACCGACCCCATTTCGTGGTCGAAGGGTCAACCTGAAGTCGTTCCTTTCAACACGAGCCAGACCAAAGAGTTCCAAATGCGCTCCTCGTTGGCCTATGCCACCAGTTTCAAGTGCCCGACGCGCCTTTATTACGGTAACGAGGAAGATTGGTGCGCGACACCCAGCCAGGCGACGGCAGAGCGAGCAAAAGCCAAAGGGCTAGATGTCGAAGCCGTTTCCGTAACAGGCGATCACTTCACCGCCGTGCCCGAAGAGGTTAAGCAAAGCATCGCCTTCTTCCAAAGCCAACAGTAAGCTCACAAATTCTTCTGTAGCCACACCCAGTCGCCCATCTGCCAGCGCTCCTCAATCATCTGCTTGGCCTGATTACGAGCGGGCCACGCCATCAACGCGATTCCCAAATACATCCACGCCAAAACACAAATCGAAGCGCCAATACACTCCTTCCACCAACGTAAGCCGCCATGAGTCACAGGGCGAACCGATTTCACAGGCCAGCGCCAGTTACAAAGCAGGATAAGAAACGCGATTGCTCCGGTTACAGCACCATAAACAGCCAGAGTCCCAACAGCTTCATCGACGGAGTAGATGTTGACAGCCGATAGAGGTACGGGGGTCATGCCTATTCCGAATCGGCAAAAAACAAAGAGCGCCGCCCCAGCTGTGATGAAAGCACTGACAGCTAAAAGCAGCGGCTCAACCCAAGGCCGAAAATCGCGCGACAGGAAATGGGTGTGCCAGCGCTCGTTTTCGGGCGAGACAAGGACGCTTCGCCGAGTCTTCACCGTTGAGCACACACACCATAACGCGGGAAGAACAACCAAAATGGCACTCCCCACCAATGTCACTACATCCAGAGTTCGTATCCAAAAGGCACTATTGGTCGCAAACTGACATATCCACCATAAAAGGGGAATTCCTAACCCCACATTCAAAAACAGGGTTGATCCCCATCGAGAAATTCGCGATGAGGGTACCCCAACACCCCGAATCAACCAAACATTCAGAAACATCCATACGGGGCACAGACACAAAAATACGGTTCTTATTCCCAGACAAAGTGTGGGGCTATACAATGCGAAGCGAGGCAAAAGCGAGTCCGCTCCATATTGGTTGAGAACACCGTATTCTCCTTTACTGAGGACATATTGTTGAGCATCGGCACGCGAGTAGAGAGTATCGTGAGCGACGAACTCTCCCTGTATTTCCATAGCTTCGCGCGCCAAATCGGAGCGCCCTAATCGCTTGGCTCTTGTAATGAATGCAGCTGCACTGCTACTACGGCGTATAGGAGAAGGTAGCGACTTAGACGATGCCACACCGATTCCCCAAGCGCCCCCAAGCCACTCAGAAACTGTGCCCTCACGTCCAGAATAGGAGAAGCGCTCATTCTTTTCGCGAAGACGAGCGACGTGCGCAATTGCCGCCGACCACGTTAACATCTCACGAGGAGATGTACGCTCTCCCAATGAATGAAGTGGGAAACGCAGGGCGTAAGGCACGACTATATTGGAATAATGATCTTGCCCCCACAAATACCGGTGTAATTCTCGAACAAATTGTACAGAGCCGTACTCCCTATCTTCAGAAACAGATTTGAAGTACGCCCTCGAAGTTTCGAGTGACATCGGACGCAAAGCCTGAAGATCACGCTTTATATGACTCTTGGCTTGCCAATAGCCATCTTCGTAGTAAGTGCAGGAACGAGCACGCTGCAAAATCGCAAATGTACGTTTCAGCACCTCTTCCTGATTGGCCACAAGCGGGGGCAAAGGAAATGGACCGATGGGAGAATTGACAACATAGGCAGTAATAGGAGCCCCCATACCGGGAGCATAGCCGGGATACCCATTCAACGCTGTACTGTAAGGGGCAAAAGCAAAATTGGAACGCGGCGGTGGGAAAAATGTACGTGGCGAATACGCCAACTCCCACTGTGCCAACTTCCAAACCCAGAAAGCGTTCTGTGGCTCACGCCGAGTCCCAGCTTCCAAATCGGCACGAATTTGTCTTACTCGCGGAGAGGGAATCCGATGCTGCTTAAGCCATTGAAGTTGGCTACCTCGCTCTCCCAAAACGGGCAACATAAGAAATGATTCTCGCTCATTCCAACGCTGCATATAAGCCAAATAAGGTGGTATCCACGGCTCAGTAAAGCGGCCCCGGATGCTTTTGAACCATTCTACGGTGTTAGGGAGAACTGTTAGTTCTTGCGAATCATCATGAGGCATCCCAACCCACTCGGCACGAAAACTACTGTTGAAGTAAGGAGCAACAGGCACCGAAACCATGTATGATGCAGAAGCTTCGAAATACACATTACTCAAAGCCTGATAGTCAGTTGTAAGCCTAATGGCATTGAGTTGGGCACCTAAATTATCTGGTTCGGCTAATGCATGAGCAAGTCCATCTGGCAGTGCGCGGATGTATGTAGTGCTTTCGGGCCCTCCCACAGATTCGTAGCCGTTGCCTTTACTGGCATTGCTCTGCGCTATCTCACGCGGCATCGGCAACGCCCAGATAAGCAGTAGCGGCACCCACAGCGGCGCGAAACGCAGCAAAAAGCCGCGCCATCTTGCCTTCGAGGTAGCAAGAATCCAGACATAAAAGCGAGCTAGAGATTGAAAAGACGATTGTGTTTGAGGAGAAACGATTTGCAAGGGAGACCTCCGATAATTCGAGCATTCGTAATAAATAGATAGCGTTACAAATTCTTCTGTAGCCACACCCAGTCGCCCATCTGCCAGCGCTCTTCGATCATCTGCTTGGCCTGATTCCGAGCGGGCCAAGCCATGAGCGCCACCCCCAGATACATCCACGCCAAAACACAAATAGAGGCGCCAATACTCTCCTTCCACCAACGCAAGCCACCATGTGTCACGGGCCGCACTGATTTTAATGGCCAACGCCAGTTGAAAAGCAGGATGAGAAACGCGATGAATCCTGCGCCAATACCATAGATCGCTAGAGCGCCGACAGCATTTTCGACGGTGAATATCCCGATGCTCGATAGAGGTAATGGCGCACTGCCAGTCCCCGGTACTTGCATAAAGTAGAAAAGTACGGCACTGGCAAAAGCCACGATCAGAACACTGGCCCCTAAAAGCAGGGGTTCAATCCAGGGACGGAAATCACGAGACAGAAAATGGGTGTGCCAGCGCTCGTTTTCGGGAGAGACGAGTTCGCTCCGTCGGAAATAGACAGTTAGCGTCACACACCAGAGGGCCAGCAAAACAACTAAAGTGGCGGCGAATATAAAGGGACTTTCCATCAACAGTTGATTCCAGGCAGAGGTACTACTGCCTATATGCTGAAAATTCCACAACAGAGGAAGCCCCAGCACTATAGTTAGAACGAGGGCAGGCCACCAGCGGGAAGGATGCGACGAGGGAGCGCCAACACCACGAGCAAGCCAGATATTGAGGAACATCCACACAGGGCACAAAAAAACGAATGTGGTCGCAATTCCCAGGCACATTGTCGCGCTGGTTAGCGCTAATTTAGGCGTCAACGCATTGGCCCCCCGTTGCTCTCGAAGGCCACGCAAGCCACTGAGAACATAATATTGATGGGCGTCGGCCTTGGTGTACAAGGTGTCGCGAGCGCTGAACTCTTGTTGGGTCGCCAATGCCTCGCGCGCCAAATCGGGTAGCCCCAATTGGCGCACTCTAGTGGCGAATGTCGTCGCGCCAGTTCTAGTAGTTCTCTTCATCCGTAGCCTCAAGGAAAGAGGCGGGGTATCGAGTTCCCACGCCGATTCAAGCCACCGAGAGGCTGTATTATTGCGCCATGAATTGGCGAAGGGGTTGCCACGTTCTTTCAATCGCGCAATATGGGCCATCCCGGCTGCCCACGTTAACATCTCGCGAGGTGGGGTACGATCACCAAGCGAGAGAGGCGGGACACCAAGCGCATAGGGAATGGCCACTGAGGGATACGAATAAGCGTACACATTACGCTGGCCCCACAAAGACGTCTGTAGTCGGCGCACAAACTCCGTGGCGATGTATTCCCTGCCAGTAGAAACCGATTCGAAGAAGGCACTCGACGTTTCGAGCGACATTGGGCGTAGCGCTTGAAGGTCGCGTTTTATGTGGAGATTGGCTTGCCAATAACCATCCTCAAAGTAGGTACAGGAGTGGGATCGCAGAAGAATCGCGAAAGCGTGCTTAAGAACGGCATCCTCGTTAGGCACAAGCGGTGGCAAAGGATGAGGGCCAAGGGGGTATGTAGCAGGAAGAGAAACAATGGGTGAAGCAAGCCCTCCAGGAGTTCCAATCATAGGACCTGGTGGAGGGCTAGGAAAGGCAGCGCCGGGAGCCATTGCAGCCGATGCAGGCGAAGCGAAAGCGAAGTTAGAGGGTGGTGGCGGATAGAACGAGCGCGGGGCATACGCCAAATGCCACTGAGCGAGCTTCAAAATCCAGAAAGCGTTTTGAGGTTCACGCCGAGCCGAGGCTTCTAAATCGGCCCTTAGTTGCCTTGTTTGTGGCGAGAGAACGCGATGCAAACGGAGCCACTGAAGTTGATCAGTTCGACTATCATTGTAGGGGAACAAATAAAACGATTCCGACTCATTCCACTTCTGAATCGAAGCCAGATAGGCGGGTAGCCAGGGTTCCGAAAAGCGCGTTTGAATGCGCTTGAACCATTCCCTGGTTTCGGGAATAGCCAATGATTCTTCGGATTCATCATCGTACCAGGGTGCAACCCAATCGGATGGTCTGTAATTTTCAGTGTAAGAATAGCCCTGATACTGGTAATCTCGTGTACGTCCGATAGCACTGAGTTGGGCGCCCAAATTATCCGGTTCGGCCAAAGCGTGCGTCAACACATCGGGAAGCGCGCGGATATAAGCAGAACTTTCATAGCCAGTTCCCCCAAGGTAATTGCTCTTCGTCATCTCTTGTGGCATGGGAAGCGCCCAAATGAGCAGCAACGGCCCCCATAGAGGCGCGAAGCGGAGCAAAAATCCGCGCCATTTTGATTTAAATGCGACGAACAACCAGACAAAAAAGCGGGCGAACACTTGAAGGAGAGCGCGTGTTTGAGGGGAAACTATTTGCAAGGGAAAACCTCGCCATGATTTTATCTTGCGAAACGCAGACCGTCACGCGGCCCTCTCTGGAGGAAATCGAGGAGTTAGACACAGATCTCGACTCCGACTGGAATGTGGTTTTGCTTGATGACGACCACCACACCTACGACTATGTCATCGAGATGTTGGGCGATGTATTCGGATACGATGTTCTTCAGGCGTACGGTTTCGCCATTGAGGTCGATATGAAAAAGCGAGTCATCGTGTGGACTGGCGCCCGCGAACGGGCCGAAGCCTATCAAGAGAAAATTCACGACTACGGCCCCGATTGGCGTATGGACATCTCGCAAGGCTCGATGACCGCCATATTAGAACCCGCGCGTTAATACACTCTTGCCACATTCATAGTCCACAGATACATTCAATTGTGTCACAATACTATGCCGTGAATTCTTCCATCCCTAATTCAGCAACTGCGTGCCCCAAATGTGGCACCTTCAATTCCCCCAAAATGGGCGCCTGCACCATGTGCGGAGCGCGTTTACCGTGGGCCGATGCCCTACAAAATGTGTTGGCCCAACAGCGCCAACATCAGGCCGACCAAGCCGCATTCCAAGCCCAACAAAACCGTCAGGCAACGATGCAGCAAGCGGGCGAAACGATGGAAAACATCGCCTCGTGGGTGCTGCCCATTGTCGGCGTGTGTGCCGTCATCCTGGTCGTTGGCGCCGTCATGCTGGCCGGCGCCAAAGGCGGCTTTATCATCCTCCCCGTTGGTCTCATTGTACGCCTCATCATGGCATCATTCTGGAACGACTAACGTCCCAATGAATCCATCTCCTGTCGGGCGCGCTCAATTTGAGCGCGCCCGCTTGAATTCGTGCCCATCCCCAACGGATAACGCAAATGACACCACAATCCAGCGGTTATGACTTGCTCGTGCAAGCGGGCCAAACGATATTGCCCGGCCCCAACGGCAGCCCCTCAATTTCTGAGCAGTTATCTCCCGAAGAAAACCTGAAGAACCAACGGCTGGCTGTAGAGCGCAATGCCCCCGCGTTGGCTCTGGTTCGGCTCGCATTACAAAAGCCAGTTGAAATACTGGAAGTAATGCCAGGAGAGAAAGAGTTCGCGTTCTACGCCAATATGCGCGAAGTCGCCCGCCAGTTCATACAGGAAAGCGATGTACGTTTTGCCGATGGCGATTACGAAACTGCGATGTCTTCAAGATTGGACGCGATGGAGATGGGTACGACGATAGGGCGCGGATTCATCATCCCGATGTTGGTCAACATGGCAATCGAGTTAATCACAAGCAGGGCTATTGATAACATCGCCGCCAAACTCGATGCGCCGCAGTGTCGTGAGGCTATCGCACGTTTGGAAAAAATCGAAGAGCGTCGCACAACTCTGGTGGAAGCGCTCGAATGCGAACAGAAACATTCTCTGAGTAAGAAATTGGCGACATTAGGCGATCCGAAAGCTCTCGCCGAACTCAAATCCACTGAAGATGGCGGATTTTACAGCGCGCAGGACATCGACCAGTTCAAAGCTCTCACGCCCGAAGAACTCACCGAAAATAACGAGCGCCTCTTTGGTGCGGCCATTGAAGCGGCCAAACTCCCATTCTTTCAGAGCGCCAAATTCCATTTTCCGCAAGACATCGAGCCATTCACCAAATCGGCGCTGATGTATCTGGATAAAGCCCACTACCGATTTTCCTATGATTTGGGCGTCGCTCGTAATCGCTTACTGCGAGCGGCACTTCAACTGCGTGTACAGAAGCTAGAAACCGGCGGCTATCCCGAAAATTTCATAGCGCCCATCGACCCATTCGCAGCCGGGGACAAACCTCTCATCTATCGAAAAACGGATGCCAGCTACCTGCTCTACTCTGTCGGCTTCAATGGCATAGATGAGAACGGAACCGAGATTCAAACTATCGAAGCCAGTGCCACTGGCGACATCGTTCAAAGGCCGCTGTAAGGCTGTTATTCGCGCAACAAGAAGCCAGCGAGGTCTCCATTTCGGTAGACCATCTAGCACCCAATTTTCAAGGCAACATCGCGCAGTGGTCGTTTTTGGCCAGCAACAGCACGACGTTTGCTAACTTTTAACAGCATGGCTTCCATCAATTCCAACTATTTGAAACTCAAAGCGGGCTACTTGTTTCCCGAAATCGCGCGTCGTGTGCGCGCCTTCGCCGAGAATCATCCCGACGCGGCTTCCAACATCATTCGTTGCGGTATCGGCGACGTTACCGAACCGCTGCCCACAGCAGCCATCAACGCACTGAAAAAAGCCACCGATGAACTGGGCGACCGCAGCACCTTTCGCGGCTATGGCCCAGAGCAGGGCTACGACTTTTTGCGCGCCGCCATCGCGGAGAATGACTATCGCGCCAAAGGCATTTTCGTAACCGATGACGAGGTCTTCGTTTCCGATGGCTCGAAGTGCGATACCGCCAATATCCTCGACATTCTGGGCGACGACAACATCATCGCTGTCGCCGACCCGGTTTACCCCGTTTATGTCGATACCAACGTTATGGCGGGCCACACTGGCAGCTCGGACGATCAGGGCCGCTATGAGGGCTTCGTTTACCTGCCCTGCACGCGCGAGAACGGCTTCGTGGCGGGGCCACCATCGCAACCAGTGGACGTTGCCTATCTGTGCTTCCCTAACAACCCAACGGGCGCCGTAGCGACCAAAGCGCAGCTTCAGGAATGGGTCGACTATGCCCTGAAGAACGACACCCTGCTACTTTTCGACGCCGCTTACTCGGACTATATCCAAGACCCCGAATTGCCGCGCTCGATTTACGAAATCGAGGGGGCACGCAACTGCGCCATAGAGTTCCGTTCCTATTCGAAATCGGGCGGCTTCACGGGCGTTCGTTGCGCCTACACCATCGTTCCCGAAACCGTCACAGGCCGCACGGAAACAGGCGACCGTTACGCCTTCCACCCACTGTGGTCGCGCCGCAGCTCGACCAAGTTCAACGGCGTCTCTTATCCCATCCAACGCGCCGCAGAAGCGTTGTATTCGCCCGAAGGCAAAGCCGAAATCAGCGCTTTGGTTGAGCATTACATGGGCAATGCCGCCATCTTGCGCGAAGCCGCTAAAGAAGCGGGCCTGGAGGTCTACGGCGGCGAACATGCGCCTTACATCTGGATTGCAGCCCCCAGCGGCCTCACCAGTTGGGACGTATTCGACAAGATGCTGCACGAGGCCAACGTGGTCATTACTCCCGGTTCGGGCTTCGGCTCGAACGGCGAAGGCTTCTTCCGCGTTTCCGCGTTCAACTCGCGCGCGAACGTTCTCGAAGTCGCCGAGCGCATCAAAAACCTGAAGTGGTAGAAGTGAAGAGGCGCGCTGAAAAGTGCGCCTCTTTATTTTTCATAGAGTCGGGCAACCGCGAGAAAGGGCCTGTTGCACCCTAGCTACTTCTCCTTTTTCGCGTTTCGGTTTCCGACTTCCGCGTTTTATATTTTTCGGTCAAACGACAAAAAACCGCAGCCCAAGGGTTGGAAAGACTGCGGTTCTTTGATGCGCGAGAGAAGACTCGAACTTCCACGCCCTTGCGGGCACTAGCTCCTGAGGCTAGCGCGTCTGCCATTTCGCCACTCGCGCAAAAATAGCGAAGAAAAATTATACCTTCTGTCTTCCCTTTAGTCAAGAGGGTAAATGGCATTCCCTTGAGGCATTCTGCGAACGAATACCCCGACCATTCATCTTACTCCTATTAGCGGATTTTCCAAACACCGATAAGCCAGTGCGGCCAATCGAATACAGGACAACCTGAAATGAAAAAGGACAGGGCTATATGGCCCTGTCCCTTCGGTTCCAATTAGTAAGAGCCTGCGCCACCAAAGGAGACGTACACCTTCGAGCGAAGCGTGTCGTAGTTGAGCGACAGTTCGCGGTTGCCGATGGTGCGGCCCAAACTCCACCCAGTGGTCAGCGTGCTGCTGCCCGCCAGTGCAGTTCCCGAACCGAGCAAACCAGTGGTTCCGAGCGCAAAGTTGGCGTAATCAAGGAACGCGCCAGCGCGCCATTTGGGAGCGAAGTAGTAGTCGATGCCAGCACTGCCGTACAGCGACTTATCGCTCAACGAACGCGAGGCGAAGGCCGACATCGTGATTTTATCGGTCAGGTTGGCATTCAGGTTGGCCGTGAAGTAGTGCGTGAACGACTGGCTGGTAGTACCGTACAAACCGAGGCTGGAACGGTCGTAGGTGTAGTTCAGAGATAGGTTTGCACGTTTGCCTAGAGCCTGTCCGAACGACAGGTTAACACCGGGAGCCAAACCACGGCGGCTATCGGAATAGTTGAACGCTGTTGCCAGAATGTTGGCATTGAAAGTGGAGCCGCGCCACGGCGAATAGCTCGGCGAACTCAGCGAGGCATTCAAGGTTTGCCCGACAAGCGAGCGGTATCCAATCGTAGAAGTGTTATTGCCATCTCCACCAATCGAAATTCCACCACCGTTCGGGTCAGTGCCGCCCGCCCCACCATTCGACAACTGGAAGGCCACGCGCTGGACAGCAAGAGCGTTCGCCGACAACGAGTAGTTCCAACCCGATTTACCGAGTCCCTTGGGACGCATACGAGCGAAGAACTGGCCGCGCAGATTGCCGACCTCGCCTTCAGGTCGGTCGAAGAAGCCTTCGAAGCCGATCTGCATCTTCGTCAAATCGCGGGCGATGGTGGTGCGGGCATAAAGGTCGCGGTGGCGAGGCGCGTTGACAAAGAGGTTCGCCGTCGTGCGCCTATCAACCTGCAACTCGTGGGAAAGGTTGACGTTGAAGTCGCCCTGTCCGATTTGGTCCATCGAGAATTTACCGTGCGATTTCGAGGACAACCAATACTGCTGCTGAATTTCGAGTGATGGCCCCGATGCCTGAGTGCCAAAGCCGCTGCCCATCGAGTTACGCAAAAAGACCGCTCCGGTACCGCGCTTGGAGGCTTGATAATAGAATGGGAAGGCCACACCGACACCGCCGCTCGAATTGAACGAGAACATGTCGGTCTGCGGGTTAAATGAACCATCGAGCGGCAACACGTACAGCGGCAAGCCGAAGGCTTTTTTACCGTTGAAATATACCGAGGCGCGCTCGAATTGCACTTTGTCGCGAGGGAACACGCGCAAGCGGCGCGAAGAAACCCAGTAGCCGTTCACCACATTGAAATTGGGGGGCGGCAGTTCTACGATGCGTGGGTTGAAGTCACCTTCCGGCAATGGCTTATAATCGGGCACATAGGCACGCAAATCTTCTGGGCCATTGTCGTTACCAGTGACGGTTTTGGGATTGCCAAACAGCGGGTTGGAACGGATTTCACCGTTTTTCACCAGATCGGAAGGGGTGTCAGCCAGTGAGCCAGGGACAATCGGCGAAATGTTCTCCGGTGTGGGTAATCCTGCCAATTGCGGATTTTCGGGAGTGCTAACCGGAGCATCCTTCTCCTCTTCTTTCTCAGGCGATGGGGGCAACGTCTGCTCAGAATCGGGAGCGGACGGAACTATTTCCGAAGGCACTATTTCGGTGACTGTCTTGGCGCCATCAGGAGTGTTTGGTGCGGTCGCATCTGGCACAGGAGGAACAGTGCCGTCCGCGATGTTCTCGCGACCTTGAATCGAAGTGGGCGGAGCCTGTGGTGGTGAGATAATCGCGGGCGAATCCGAGTTCTTGGCCGGGGTGATTGGCGTGTTCTCGTCGGGAGCCAACGCGGGGGGCATCTCGAACTTAGTGCCGACAAATTCCTGACGGGCACCTTTAGACGTATTCGAGGTATCGCCTTCAGAACGGCGAATAACCCCTTGCCGTTTGCGAATATCGTAGAACAAACGGTCGCCGCGCAACTCGACGCGCTTTTCGCCACGACCGTTGGAAATGATGACTGAGCCAGCGGTACCCTGTGCCCACAAACGCTCCTGATTCAAGTCGACATCAAGGCGCACATCGCTCTCGACATGCAGGTCGCCGAAATCCATGCTGGATTTGCCCGACGAGGTAATGATGTTGGTATCTTTGCCATAAGCCACATAGGGCGAAGCGACTTCAAGATAACGCTCACGCAGTCCGGTATCTTCAGCGAACTCGACGGTAATGGTTTCACGAGCAGCTCCAACGAAAGCCGTAATGGTTGCAGTCTCTGGTGTGCTTGAAGAGCGCAATAAAACGCGCGCGACACCACCCGTCAACATCGCCTGGCTTTCGATAGTTCCAGCGGTCGTCGCAAAACGAACCGACGAAACAGGGTTAATCGCCAACTGATTTTGCGGCAGCTGCACGAAAATAGAAGTCGTACTTAGACCATTGGCCGGAATGACATCGGGTTCAGCGCGCAGGTTAAAGCGAAAATTTTGCGCGTGCGCGGGCACGACGAGAGCTAACCCACCCATCAATACAAACGGAGCCGACAAACGAAGGGACATGGGAACGGGGCGCGCAGGGATTGCGAGCGTAGGTGAAACGAAACCTAAAGGAAAATGGGGTCTGTACATTTTCAAGCAACGAAGAAAACAAGACCCACACTTTCGACAAAGGAGCGGTGCCTGAAGGCACCACTCCAAAGGAACTAACGTATTATATTCTGTCAGAGCAACAAAGCTCCGAAAGAAACGATTATTGGTTGGGGACGTTGACGCCCAAAGGAGGCATAGTGCCGGGCAATACAGGTACAGTTGGGGTTCCCAAAGTGCCATTAGGCATTCGAGGAGCAACCGAATTTGTGGGAGCCATTGGCGTGGTGCCAACAGCAGAACCCGAAGCACCGGGCGTAGTGCCTGTCATCATGCCAGTTGCAACAGGCATTGGCAGTTCGAACTCACGTGGTGCCTCGACAAAGGCAGCTGCAATATCAGCGAATGCCTGTCCAGCGGCAGCGGTCAAACGCTCTTCGGGCGTAGCGCCGCCGAAGGGTTTGCTCGTCACCTGAATGGAGCGGAATGGTTCAGCAGAACCAGACTGATAAAGGTCACCGCGCATCGACAGCTGCACTGTCGGGGCCGCCTGAGTACCACCAACGATCAAAGACTCAATAACAACCTGAGAGACCATGGCAGGTTGATCAAAACCCAACATACCCAACAGGCTTTGAGCGTTCGACAATCCAGGAGCCTCGATGAAGGCATTGGCAGCATCATCGGTAATCTTCTGCTCAGCTAAAGCGCGACGCAATAGCGGATCGAACTTGTAGGGCAGTGAGATCGAAAACTTGCCAGTGGCCTTGAACGCCTCGGAAAGTTGCGGTGCCAGCAATGGAACAAGCGCTGAAGCCAATGCACTTCCGCCAGCGGCGGGAGTCATCGCAACAGGAGGAGCATCCGCTGCCGCTGGAGCGGAAGGCGTGCTTCCATTAAGAAACCCGTTGCTGACCGTCAGCGGCAACACGACAAGAACGCGCTGGCCGGGCCAGATTTCGAGACGGGTCGAACGTATTTTTTCTTTGGGAGCCGCATAAGAGGTGGACACCAATGCAGCAGTCCCCAAACAAAGAGTTACCCCAAGAACACAAGGGCGCAAAAGATTGATTTTCATGGAGTGTGGCGCAAAACGCCAAAGAGGCTCGCAGTTTGTCAAATCTGAGGCCGGTCTCCGCTTGCGGATTCGACCTCTCGAAAAGTCTTCTTTAAACGTCCGATGCCCGACGTCTCTTGAAAGGGGCGTCGGGCATCGAAAAGCAGTCTATTTAGCCGCGTGGCTTGCCAACGCGGGTACGGGGGACAGCGACGCCAGAGGTGCCGCGTGTGCCGCTACGTCCGATACGGATACCCTGGCTATCAACCGTCGAGCGCAGGAAGCGCGACGCGAGAATGGCCGAGCTGGAGTCGGGCGTGTCGGAGAGCTGGGTGGGAACCACAGTGACTGTGGTGCTTACACGGAACACTTCGACAGCATCGGTCGAACGACGCGACAAAGCGCGAATGTAGACCGGGGTTGTGCCGCCAGTGAATTGGCCCAACGTGGTGTTTGGAATTTGGACTAGACCAAAGTTAAGAACAACGTCACCCGTTGCGTTGGCAGTTGTGGGTGCCGTGTCAGCAGAGGTGAAGGTCGTGGCGTCAGTAAAGTTCGGCGAGGTCGAGACCTGAATGCGGAAGATGTCTACACCAGTCGAAACGTTCGAGTTAATGCGGAAGGTGTAGTTGGCGTTCGAGTTCAACTGGTCGATGTCGCTCTGAGCATTGAGACGCACCGAGAAGTTCGACAGGTTGTAGGCGATGCCAGTCGTTTCGTCAGGAGTGGCAGGAACGATAAGCGGGCGCAACAAGGGGGTGTATCCACCAGTTGTGGGGGATGTACCGGACTGTGACAAGTTCAAAGTAACAGTCGTAGAGTTGGTGGTGCCACCTCCTGTGCCTGTACCAGTGCCAGTTCTTGTAGAACGCACAGCAGTGATACGTCCAACGCGGTAGTAGTATGTCGTACCGATTTCGAGCGGACGCTGTGTATATTCGAACGTAGCGGTCTGAGTCTCGATGACCTGATTGTCAGTACCATCAACGTCTGCATTGGTGAAGTTAACCGAAACCGAAGCGCCAATACCGGTCGAGGCATCAGAATCCGTCGATGTGATTTCAACCTTCTGGCGAAGCGATACCGCAGTGTTGATCAACGGATCGGTGTAAGGAATGCGCTGTCCACCTGACACGGCACGCGCATCAAGGAACGACTGCAGGTTTTGGATCGCAGGAGTGAAGTTGGGGGTAGTACCACGATAAACGAGGTAACCAACAACGGTTTCGTTTTGCAATGACTTATCGAAGCCAGAGAAGCCCGAAGTGAAGGTAAATGCACCTGTAGGTGTGACGCCACGGGGGTTAGCCTCGTAAGCATCACCAGCATCGGGCGTGGAGCTATTGCCGCCGCCGCCAAAACCTGCGAGGCCGACAAGTGCGGCTAATGCCAGAAGGCCAAACACACCTTTGCCGGTCTTGCTCTTAGCAATGCCGCCGCCGCCAGTGCGGTTAGAAACTGGAGGTGCAGTAACTGGGTTGCTCGAATTTCCATTCGACGACAACGAGACTGGAGTCTGCGAGAGAGTGAAAACTTGGCGAACACGGTCTCCCGTACGCACGCCTTGAGCACCACCAGCGGACAGAACCGAGGTGGATTGGTTGGCTTCGACACGCTTGATGGTGACTTCGCCGATTTTGACGCGCTCAGTCACGTTACGCGCTGCGTTGTAAACATCGCGCAAGACCGAGTAGCGCTGACCAACGGCGACACCATTACGGGTGCCAATGGAAAGCTCGGCTTCATCGCGGGTCACGTTGAGAACGTTACCTGCGGGCAAGGCGATCTGACGCATCGAGCGCACAGCCGAGAAGGCGGCTTTGTTGATGGCTTCGTCAACGAGGATTTCGTTGGCGACAGTCGTCAATTTTTGCTCGGTGCTTTCGATGTTCTGTGTGCCGTTGATATAGTCGCCCGTTGCAGCGTCGAGCTGACGCACAACAACACGTGCTCGTGCGCTCTGGCCGGGAGTAACATCAACTGCAGCAACTTCGCCCGAGAACACACTGGCAGCGCCGAGGGCTTGTGCCAGACGGACTTGCGCGGTGTCGTTGAAGGGCGGCTGAAGTCCGGCCTGCTGGCCCACGACTTCTTGCACACGTTGGCGGGTAATTACCGTGTATTCGCCAGTGCGTTGAAGCTCGACAGCAAGAGCGTCGGCGGCTTTGCGACCTAAAAGGGGGTCAGTTCCGTTTGGAGTGGCGAAATCGAGAACCACGACGGTTTGCCCAGTCGCATCCTGCGCTTGCGCGGGGCTAACGCCAACGCCAAGCGAGGTCATCAGAGCAAACAGCAAAGGCAGCAGCCATCCCGCAAGGACGGCACGCGCACATAGGCGCATCCAGGGCGCTTCATGCCGGAATTGAATCCGGGGGCGCATCAAAGTGGCAAGGGACATCCAGAAGCCTTTCACACCGAAATTATCAGTGCGTTAGAAAACCGTTTTCGCACAATGTTGCACCCGAAAACCAGCCTCCAACGACACAGATTGGCGCGAAGTAGGCCGTAATTTTCTTTCACCGGGCCGCGTCTTGTCAACCCGCTTTTAGTCCGACACCTCTTCACGACCAATTTTTACGCCGAAGTAAGCCCTTTTTCACTCTAAATTTTTTGATTAGTAGAGCTATTTTTTGGGTTTTGCCCTCTCCTCTTCCTTTCATCGAAGACCTATAGCCAAATCGTGCCCAAGCTCCCACTCGCTTATATCTGAGGGAACGAATAACGAAAGAAACGATTCTGTTTGTGCTTCAGATGGTCAACGGAACGCCCTTTATAAAAATGCATGGGATCGGCAACGATTTCGTCGTGCTGGATTTGCTGCGCAACCCTCTCCCGGCTCATTTCGATTTCTCACTTTTTGCCGAAAAGGTGTGTGACCGTCATCTTGGCATCGGTGGCGACGGCTTGCTTTCTCTAGAGCGTGCGCACGACGAGAGCGATGTGCGAATGCGTATGTGGAACCCCGACGGCACTGAGGATATGTGCGGCAATGGGCTGCGCTGCATCGCCCACTTGGCCCATGTGCGCGGCGATGTCGGAACCGACTTCACAGTACAAACCCTGAGTGGGCCACGCGGCATTCGCACCCTGCCTTCGGGTAAAATCCGCGTTTCGATGGGCACTCCCGACTGGACACCGGAGCGTGTGCCCCACCTTGGCCCCCAGCCCCTCATCGAAAGCAGCATTGAACTCGATGGACACGTGTTCGAACATGTAACCAGCCTATCGACTGGTTCAACACATACCGTCATTTTCGGCGAAACGCCCGTTTCCGAGGCTGATTTTCAGAAGTGGAGTCCGCGCCTTGAAGTAGCGTCGCTTTTCCCCGAACGCACTTCGATTATGTGGGCATACCCTCTCGAAACCAACCGCGTTGGCGTCCGCATCTGGGAGCGAGGCGCGGGCGAAACGCTGGCCTGTGGCACCGGAGCCTGTGCAGTGGCCGTGGCTGCGCGCCGCACGGGGCGTGCTTCGGGCATGGTATCGGTACGCTCCAAAGGCGGCGAACTCGACATCGAATGGGACGAAAAAAGCGGCGAAATATGGAAAATCGGCCCGGCCCAAATCGCCTTCGAGGGCGTTTGGCAGGATGAAAATTAAATTTCGTTTAAACGCAAATTTTAAGAAACGGAGAGGGAAACAAAAGAAAAATACACACTCTATTTTTCTCCTCTCCGTTTGCAACAACTAATCCTCTAAATTCAGCCAGCGTATCTCTTGCG
This sequence comes from bacterium, assembly GCA_004172935.1. GTDB lineage: Bacteria > Armatimonadota > Abditibacteriia > Abditibacteriales > Abditibacteriaceae > Abditibacterium. The sequence continues at coordinate 98,871 of SDZD01000010.1, forward strand.
GCGAAAGTTCGAGGCCAAGCGCCTCAAACGAATCGCGCGTCTCACTCACGCTGCGCGGCCCAATCAGCGCAAAAATGGGAAATGGTTGCGCCAAAACGTAAGCCGCAGCCACCACAACAGTCGAGACCCCACGTTCATCGGCCAACTTCTGCGCACGCGCCAACCGCTCAAAATTGTCGTCGCTGTACCACGAACGCACTAGCTCAGCATCGCTCGTGAAATCGCGGTCGGCCCGCGCGAAAAAGCCACGAGCCTGACTGCTCCATGAAAACAGCGCCGTCTGAGTTTGCTCGAACCATACGCGCGACTCGGCATCCGACGACGAGATACAACCGCCCCACACCGGCTTGACCATGCGCGCCAGCGAGAAGTTATTCGACGCACTACTAAAGCCCTGTAGTCCATGTGACCGAGCATATTCGTTGGCCTCGCTCAAACGCTCAAGCGACCAGTTCGAACCTCCATATGCACGATACAGCCCCTTGGTCAAACCTTCGTTCAGCGCCTCAACCCACTCGCCGATAGGAATTTGCAGATTGTCACGGTGAAGCATGTAAATGTCGCCGCTCTCAATGCCCAATCGGTCCAGCGACTCCTGCAACTGATGTCGCATCCCATCGGGCGAACAGTTGGGCGGATGCGCGCCCTTGACTATGAGCGTCACCTCATCGCGCACTCCTCGCGACTTCAGCCAACGCCCCAATACACGTTCGCCCATCCCGCCGCCATAAACATGCGCCGTATCGAAGCAAGTACCACCGCGCTCGAAAAAGTCGTCAAACAGCGCCAAGCCGTGCGAATAAGGCTCAATAGCGCCTTCCAGCATCGTGCCCAACACAATTTGCGACACGGCTTTCGGTGCCCCCGCCTCGTTCACCACGCCTCGCAACTCGCGAGTGCGCATCACGTTCTCTTTCACTTTTACAGTCGCCGCATTTTCGCCGCGCTCACCGGGATAAGAAAGTCCGATGGCCGCTCGCCATGTGTCCAGCATCTTCATGTTACCCAGCGCGTCGTCTGGCCCCATTGCGGGGTAAAGCACTTCGCCCGTCGCCACCATGCTCGCCATTGCATCGGCCTCGAAGGCATACAGTGGTCGGTCGAAAGGAACATAAATTTCCTCGACCTGTCCCCCACCCCGCTCCAGATACAAAATGGTTTCGTCGCTTCCCTGCACAGGCGAACAGAAAAACGGCGAAGGCACACGTAACGTGGCGTTTTCGCCAACAATGCGGCAATGGCTGCCACCGTTCAAATTAACCCCGGTTTGCAACTGCGCTACGATGTCACCTTCAAATCGCGCCACTGCGACGCTGTACAAGTCGGCGCCCGTCGTGCCCAACACGCCCAACGCCTTCAGTTCAAGCGGTTCAGCGAAGGTCTTTCCATTGGCTGCTCCGGCCACAAGACGGCTAAACGACGCCACATAACACCCGACATCCAGAATGCCGCCACCGCCCAATTCAAGGGCAAACAATCGCGACGCGGGGTTGGGCTGCGCCTGAAAGCTAAACGTCGCTTCAATGGCCTTAATTTTCCCCAGAGCGCCCGACGACACCAGTTCCGCTATCTGCGTCGTCTGCGGGTGGCAGCGATACATGAACGCTTCCATTAAAGCCACGCCCTTGGCACGCGCCGCTTCGACCGCGCGCGAAGCCTCGGCAGAATTCAACGTCAGCGGCTTTTCGCACAAAATGTGCTTGCCCGCCTCGGCGCATTTCACGATCCACTCAAAATGCATCGGATGCGGCGTGGCGATGTAAATCGCGTCTACTTCGGGGTCATTGAGGAGTTCGGCGTAAGAGCCGTAAGACTTGCTGGCTCCGAACTCGGCTGCGAAGGCAGCAGCGCTTTCGGTGCTTCGGGAGGCGACGGCCCACAACTCCCCGTTCTTCGACGCAGGCAACGCTCTGGCGAAAGTGCGCGCAATGGCCCCTGTGGCTAAAATTCCCCACCGCAACGGCTTGATGTTCGAATCGGACATGAAGCCCTTATTTTAGACATTCCACACAACAAAAACCGCCCCAATATCCATTGAGGCGGTTCAAAAATTTTATAAGGCGTTCGGGGTAAATTTAGCGACGACGCATTCCGAGTTTCGTCTCGTTGTGGCGACGCACATCGCCCAGACGCTCGGTAGCATCTGCCAGGAACTCGCGAACTTTTTCGTCCAGAGCGGCGCGCCCGGTGCGAGTTGCATGAATGGGTTCGTAAAAAATGGGTTCCTGTGAACCGAACTCCTCGATTTCCTCGGAAAAAGGAGCTGCGCCTTTAGCACGCTTAATGGAGAACTCAACTTTGCCGTCCTCTTTGACGGCAATGACTTTCACCATAACGCGCGTGCCAATTGCGAGGTAATCGGCCACATTGGCAACAAATTTTTCGTCGATTTCTGAAATGTGAACTAAGCCAGTCGTGCCGTCCTCAAGACGTATCATCGCTCCATAAGGTAGTAGCCGTACCACGACGCCGCGAGAAAGAGTTGAATTATCCGTCATCTAAATCCTCCCAAAGGTTTGAGATGGCGTATTCTACCCAGTTCGCGGCTTTTTTAAACATGCACTAAAAAACTTGACATAAAATTTACTCAAGATTCCCAAAAATGCCATGTACCGACCTCATCAGAGGCGGCAAATTCGTGCCCATTCCACCCAACATTCCCTGTCCCCAACTGGCGCGCGACCTGTCCACTCTTCGCGTCCACCATCACAACAGGCTTCTCTCCGGCGACCACAACAAGGCGCTCACCTAAGCGCGCTTTCCCCAAAGCCTCGGAAAGTGGTTGCTTCAACCAACGTGTCCACATCAGGTGCCCATTACTGGCATCGAAGGCGCGTAGCCCACCATCGTTGCCGCCCACAACCAAAAGGCCGTCCACCAAAATCGGCGACGCGCGCAACACAACGCTATTTTTGGCCCCGACGCGCGGCGGCACGAAAGATTTCCAAATCTTGCGGCCTGTGCGCGCATCGAGCGCGAAGACAGCGCCCAGATCATTGCACCAGTACACACGCCCAGTAGCAGCATCGAAACGCGGAATAGCCGTACCTGCCGCACGGTCGCGCGGGTTGGTCGGAAAACTCCAGCGCACTTTACCGCCCACACTTTCGAAGCAGCGCAAACCACCACGCGAGTTCGTGTGCCCCAACAACGGCACCACAACACCCCACGGAGTCGCGGTCACGCCTTCGCCAATCGGCGCGGCAGCTTCCTGCGCCCACAGCGTTTTGCCATCGCGGGCATCGCGCGCCCACACACGGCCCGCGTCATCGCCCCCGACAATAATCGACTTGGCGCCAGTGTTCATCAGAGCGGGGCGAGGAAACAAAGAACCCGAATGCTTCACGCTCCAACGAACGTGCCCCGAACTATCGAGGCGCGCCAATGTGCCATCACCGCTCGCCACAACAACACCATTGGAAATACCTACCACCTGAGCGGGCGCGGGAAATGTCCCAGGCCACACCTTCTGCGGTACCGAGGTTTTTGTGGCGGCGCGCCAAACGGCGCCTTCTTCCGAGGCGAAGAACCAACTGGAGCCAACTCCAACAGGTGCCCCTTGACAGGAAATACCCGTGACAATGCTGGGACCACCGAACCATACCGAACGATAGCTGGCCATCGCGCGCGCACCCAGCCATAACGATAAGGCTCCAACAGGAAGTCCCACAGTCAGCACAATCTTTTGTATTTGGCGACGGCGTTTGCGTCCGCGTCGCTGAGCGGCGCGACGGGCGCGTTCAAAATCGAGATCGTGGGCGCGGCGAAGAGGTTTAACCAGTCGGCGCGGCGGAGAAGAAACAGGGGGTTTAGGCGACGAGACGAACGGCAACAGTGGCGACATGACGGCAGTTAGGCAGCGATTGGCACGATTTCTCGCGCCGAGTGCGATGGTTGAAAGTTCGGGAATTAGGCGTTCGCCACGCTCAAAATCCGAAGGCTCTGTTCCATTCTACCACTTTCTGACGCTACTTTTGGGGTGACATCAGTCGTTTCTTTTCTTTCTTTTTTCTAAAGTTGTTACGAACACAAAGCGCGAACTACATTACCGCTTACTAATGCCCATTAATCACTACAACAAACATAATACCAACCTCCTCTTCTGCCTGTTAAGCAATCCACGCGCGCAACCAATGCGCCACTTCTTCGGGCGCTTCGAGCGGCAATAAATGCCCCGATCCCTCGACGACTTGCATCTCGGTTTCGGGCGCTCCCAACGAACGTAACGGCTCGATAATGGTCTGCTGCATCAGTTCGGGCGTCATGCCGCCATCTTTTTCTCCGAGCAAAATGCGAACGGGCACTCGAATATGGCTCAGAATATCCGACGAATCGACCCGCGACCCGATTTCGAGCCAGTTGCGCCAATCGTTCTCATTGGTCGCCAAATCGGCTTCTACCGAAAGCTCCATCAATTCGGGTGCAAGCGGACGTGCCGAAGCCAATCGCACGGTTTCGAGCGCCCCTTCGCGCGTGCCATGTCGCTCAAGCATCGCGGTGCGATTCGCTTCGGGAATAGGCTCAGGCGATGGTGGCGAGGGCGCCAATAATACCACACTTTCCAACCCATCCAATCCAAGCGACGCAGCACCCAGCGCGATTTTGCCGCCCATCGAATGCCCGACCAAATGAAATGGGCCACTCACATCGCTGCGAATCGCACGCGCGATCTGCTCATAAGCAACAGGTAAGGAATATTGGTCATCTTTCACACCGACATGTTCCAGCGTGTAAGCGCGCAAATTCCATGACGCGGGCAACAACGGCCACAACGCCGAATACGAACGCGCCGAACCACCGAAATAAGGCAAAAACACTAGAGTCGGAGAACCGGACTCGCCTTGAACAAGCATAGGAAATTGAGCCATGATAGAAAATGCTGTAGGTCAAGTCTGAGGCCAATCGCAATCTCAACAGAATAGGACACAGCTAATTTCATCCGCGTGTCACTTCTGTAGGGGCGAACCTCGTGTTCGCCTTCCCTCAGTCCTCTACCGCTAACAAATTAGCCTCATATTCTCTCGCCACAAATCTAAATCAACTCAAGGGTCAGGTTACGAGCGGGCGGAGAAGGTTCGCTTTGCAGCACTTCGCGGTCGAATCTCACGCCACGCGGCTCAACGCTAACCGGAATGTGTTCCTGCACCGAAAGAAACGCCGCTTCCAGCACCGAGAGCGCCCTCGCCGCATCATCCAGCGCACGCTCGGCGTTGAAAGGCGCCGGGTTATCGGCACATACACTCAAAAACGCCTTAATATCTTCGCCATAGCCGCTCAGGTTAGAACCCGAAACGTGCGCCGCCAAACCGGGAGGCTCGAAGGTGCGCGTGCCCTCGCGCGGCACATAATGCACTACCCTGCGCCCCGCTTCACACACCAGAAAGCGCCCCTGAGTTCCACATGCCTCGATACGAGGTAAAGGCGAGTTCCAGGTGTCGGCAGCACCAAATAGCGCGCTCACATGGGCGCCGCCACCAAGCGAAAGAAGCACCTGAGTTGCCCCGTCACCATGTCGGGTCGCCCAAATCTGACGCGGCACCTGAGCGGGGGGGAAAAACGACAGCATCAAATCGAACGCGGCATAAGCCGATGAAAATCGCGCTTCATCAAGGGGAAAAGGAAAACGCGCCTGGACAGCAGTCACGGTGCCAATGGCATCGCGCTCAATCAATCGCCGCGCCGCGCGGTGCGCAGGAGCGCGGCGTAGTGGCAATGCCATCCACAGCGAGGGCGCCCCGGCCACACGCGCAAATGGGTTTAAATGGGCGCACGAACGCGCGGGGGGACCATCGACCCAAACCCACTTCGGCGGCGCGACACCATAAGGCGTTCCCGGCGCGCTCGAAATCAAATCGACAAGATCGGCGGGCTGTAACTCGCACTCGTCGCCCAAAAACACCACATCGAGTTGGGCTTCGCGTAGCATCGCGCGCGCATCGGAATAAAGTGCAGTGCCGCGCGTAGCACGTGCCAATGCTTCCAACCGAGGCGAAACCTTCGTTGGCGCCGAATTGCGCAACGGCGCGGGTTCGTCCCCATCGCACAGCGCCACGACTTCGGGCAAAGCGGGCGGGTTGTAGCGAATGTCCCCCGATGGCGCGGGCCGCCGACTCCACCACGCGCCAGCGTCAGGAGCCGCGAGTGCATCAGGGCCACTCAAACACGGCAAAATCGCCCATTCGACGGCACTCCCTGTCCCAATGACGCCCACCCGCAAGCGCTGCATAATTAGCAAGTAAGTTTAAAAGTCAAACCGTAGTGGCGTTGTCATATTCTGCGTGGACGCAGAAACAACTCCTAACTCCGCCCACTCGACACTGAACTTTTCGCTTTGCGCAGTTCAGCGGCACTCAAAGTCACATCACTCACACGGCACCAATCCACATCCATCAGATAATTCGTTCCCGGCGCGCTCGTCGGTGCGGGCGTGGGGTTAGTCGCCCAGATATTGAGATGCACTTCCATCCCTTCATTGGGTCGAACGCCATTTTCGCCGTACAGCACTGTGTAGGGCAATGCCGCATTCTGCTTGGAATAGAACTCGATGCGATAGACACCGCTCGAAACGCAAATCCAGCGAATTTTGAGCAGATGCCATTGCGCAGGGTTCACCGGATTACTGTTGGCCTGTCCGCTTCCAGTCAAAGTAGCCCAGTGGTGCGAACCGTCGTAGTAGCCCTGACCGGGAATGTTCTCGGTGTCGTTGCGCCGTGCCCAATCGTTCCATGTCACCACCTGAACCTCTTTCCCCGTATTGCTGCCCAGATACTCGAAGTCCACTTCATCCGAATACACCGTGCCAGCGTTCAACCTTTGCGAGTAGGTGTAAAACGACGAAATCATCTGCGGCGCCGATACAGGCAACCTCAAGCGCGCTTCAAAATCAATGGCATGGCCGGGCGTGGGAGGCCCGAATTTGCGCAGCGTTTGTAGCTCAGTTCCCCATAGATACTTGCGCGCAGTGTTTGGCTTGAAGTTGTTGGGATTATAGGTAGAAAGTTTCAGGCGAAGGAATTTCCCCTCGGCACCATCGCCCGACATCTGAACGGGTGCATTGCCCCACTCGGTGTACAGCAAGTTGAACGAAGTCGGCGCGATATTGCCCAACGGCGGGTATTGCAACCAGTCGGTGCCCTTATAACGCGCGACGTTGGCAGGGCTTTTCGTTACAGTCGACCAACGTGAGGGAGTATCGAACTGCTCCTGAAATAACACGGTTTGAGCAGAAACGGGCCGTGCCACTCCTGCAGCGACGGGCAACAGCAAAGCGAGGCTTTTGAAAAGGGTATGCATGGGATGAGGTTGGTTGCGCTTAACGCCAGTCGGTATCTTCCACGAAAAGTCCATCGGTTGCGTCCACAGGAGTAGCGCCAGTGCCATCTGTTTTGGCGGTATAAAGCCCCGCCTCGCTCGAATAAGCGATGAGATTGCCCTGGGGACTCCACACCGCATCGGTTCCGGTCAGCGAACCCAACGCGCGCCGATTGGTGCCATCGGCGCTAATAAGGTACAACTGCGCCGACACGCCCGAACCGGGGAGCGAGTTGAAAACGAGCGTCTGTCCATCGGGACTCCACGCCGGATTGATGTTCGCCAGTCCGGTTTCGGTTTGCGAGCGCTGCGTGATTTGCCGCAGTCCGCTGCCATCGACCCCCACCGTATAAATATCGGTGTAAGCCGAAGTGCCCGGCGGCAACACAGCGCGCGGTTTGCGTGTAGTCAGCGTCCCCGCCGCCACGGTTTGCACACCCGGCGCCGCATTGAACGCGATACGGTTCGTAATGCTCCACGATGGGTTAGCCCCGCTGTTCGTCAGTTGACGCAGGTTGCTGCCATCAGCGTTGATGACGTAAATGCCGTCGTTGCCTTTAGAAAAAGCGATGCGCTGCCCATCGGCGCCCCAAATCGGCGACGTTGCCCCATTCGCGTTGACATCAGAGGTCAAAAGCCGATTGTTGCTGCCATCGGCGTTCATAATCCGCAACTGTGATTGGCTACCTCCACCAATCACTGCCACCGCTACATAAACGATTTGCGTGCGCGAAGGATTGAGCGTCGGACTACCATTCGGTTGTACATTGCCCGCTCCATCCGAAGTCGCAGTCGTCAACCGCCGCAAATTCGAGCCATTCGGATTAACCGAAAAAATGTCGGTTTGTGCCGCATCAGTCGCCCCATCGGGAGCCATCGCAAAAACCAACACCCCACTCCCGGCAACCGGAGGTATGGTCGGAGTCGCAGTCGGCGCAGAAGTAGGAGCGGCAGTTCCAATCGGAGTCGCAGTCGGCACAGTCGCCCCCGAACCGCCACCACCACAAGCCGAAAGCGTCGCGATTCCTACCAAAGCCGAAGCCGAAAAGAACACCGGAGAGCGCCGTATAATCAGAAGAAGAGGATTCATGAGGAGTAGGCCGCTCTGTTTATCACGCTGGGACAACTAAAAACGCATTTCTGGGTTCTTCTCTACTGACTAGCATCGTGAACCTTGAATTATTACCTTCCGTAGGGGTAACCCACGTGGTTACCCATCATTTCGGTTGCTCGTTTTTAGCAACGCTGTGATGTATGGGGAATTCTTGTGATGGGCAACCACGTGGGTTGCCCCTACAAACTATGTTCACTATTATTGCATCCACTTCCCTCCATCAAAAGCAGCAATAAACGGAGAGTGATAACCGATTGGGTGAGGGTTTTCAGAGAGTAGTTCAGCCTGGAGGCGCCCGCTTGCTAACCTGTTTAACCGTTTTTTCATGTCCGATTCTTCATCGAACGCGCCTCTCCCATCCAATGCGCCCGAATGGATGGATGCCAGTGCGCGCAAAAAGGCCCAATACACTATTTTATTGACGGTCTTTCTCGACATCCTTGGTTTTTCCATCATTATTCCGCAACTTGCGGTTTATGCAGCCCAATTTGGCGCCACGCCCTGGATGACCGGAGTTCTGGCTTCGGTTTATTCAATGATGGGCTTTTTGTTCACTCCGGTCTGGGGTCGCCTATCGGATCGCTACGGGCGCCGTCCCATCTTGCTCGTATCTATCTTCGGCACCGCGATTGGCTACATCGCTTTCGCGCTCGCCCATTCGTTGCCGTTCCTGTTTCTGGCGCGCATCATCGACGGCATTACGGGCGGTAACATCTCGACCGCTCAGGCCTATCTCAGTGACATCACCCCTCCCGAAGATCGCTCCAAATCGTATGGCCTGTTCGGAGCGACCTTCGGCATCGCCTTCGCGGTTGGCCCTCTCATCGGTTCGGCCCTCAGCCACCTTCCCGGTGCATGGGGCGGCAACTTCGGCCTCGGCATGTTCTCGATGACGTTGGGCTTTTTGAACCTGGCCATGGCCGCCAAATTCTTGCCCGAAACCCTGTCCCCCACCGTACTCAAACTCAATCGCGACCGTCCCAGCCCGCCCTCTCCTATTTCGGGCTACGCCAAAACACTCGCCATTCCCAAGCTGAACACCGTCATCCTCATCGGCTTTCTGGCGACGACGGCTTTTGCTACCATCCAGGGCATTTACGCCGTCTACATCCTCAAGGAATACACGCGCCCACTCGTGCAGCAGGAAATCGCGCGTAACCCCCAGGAGGCCATCACACGGGCTAGAACACTCGCTACCGCCGAGCAGAGTTCGCCAACATCTTCTTCTGCAGGTGAAGGCGCCTCTCTTATTCCTTCCAGCGAAGGCGACATCACTACCCCCTACGATAAATCGCTCGGCGGCGATTATCAGGGACCAAAAGGCGTTGCCTCCCCAGAAGGTTTGTCTTGGCGACACATCGAAAAGCTGTTGGTTCGCCCCGAATCGGCCCGCGTGGTCGGCCAAATCTTCGGCGTCATCGGCTTGCTCTCTCTGCTTATCCAAGGCGGTCTGATGAGGAAATTGCCTCAAAGAGTGGGTGAAGTGCCTCTGGTGATAGTCGGCACCGTCATTATGGCGGCGGGCTTATTAAGCGTGTCGCTAATGTCCCACCTTGCGCCGCACATGCTGTGGGGGCAATTCCTCGCCAGCGCGATATTAACTCTTGGCAACGGACTCTCTACGCCAGTCCTCACCAGTCTGGCTTCACAATTTGCGCCCGAAGCCGAGCGTGGCGAAGCGTTGGGCGTCTACCAATCGACACAAAGCCTGGGTCGCATCGTCGGGCCAAACTTAGGTGGCCTTGCTTTTGGCAACATCGCAGCGGGCGCTCCCTTTGTAATGGGGGCACTCATCATGCTCGTTGCCGCTGGCATGGCACTACAACTGCGCGCATTTGCTCCTTCACGGGGGCAAGCAAAAGCCGCATAGTCTATTCGAAAGGTAGGATTAAAGACGGAACGAGGGGCAAATTCAGGCGTTTTGAGGCTTGACTTCGCCCAATTCAGAAGAAAATCATGTTAAACAACCAGGAAATCATGCGCTATGGGCGCCACCTCATTATGCCCGAAGTGGGCGTTGAGGGACAGGAAAAACTCAAAGCCGCGAAAATCTTGATGATCGGCGCGGGTGGCCTCGGCTCCCCCTCCGGTCTGTATCTGGCCGCATCGGGCATCGGCGAAATTACCATCCTCGATCCCGACACCGTGGACGTTTCCAATCTGCAACGTCAGATTTTGCACGATTCGTCCAGCGTCGGCGTGCCCAAAGTCGAATCGGCGAAGAAGCGCATGAACGAAGTTAACCCCTTCGTCAAAATCAACGCCATCCAGGATGCCGTCTCTACTGAGAACGTCGAAGAACTCGTCGCCTCGCACGACATCGTCGTCGATGGCACCGACAACTTCGAAACGCGCTACATTGTTAACGACGCCTGTGTGTTGCACAAAAAGCTGAACGTGTACGGCTCGATCTTCCGTTTCGACGGACAGGCCACCGTGTTCTGCGACCCAGACGGCCCCTGCTATCGCTGTATGTACCCCACCCCGCCGCCCCCAGGCATGGTGCCCTCGTGCGCCGAAGGTGGCGTTCTCGGCATCTTGCCCGGCATCGTCGGCACCATTCAGGCAACCGAGGCTATCAAGCTCATCATGGGCAAGGGCAACCCACTCGTTGGTCGCCTGTTGACCTACGATGCTCTGGCGATGACCTTCAAGACATTCAAAATCCGCAAGGACCCCGAATGCCCCATCTGCGGCCCCAATGCCACCATCAAGTCGCTGTTGCCCGCCGAAGATTATCGTTTCCTGTGCGGCTACGGCGCCTCCGACGAAGCCAGCGAAGTACCATCCTCGCAAATCGAACAGGTTTCGGCCAAGCAGGCTAAACAAATACTCGATTCCGGCGAGAAAATCACGCTCCTCGACGTGCGCTCGCCCGAAGAGTGGCAGATCACCCACTTGCCTGGCGCCAAGCACATCCCACTCGACGATTTGCTGACTCGCGTTAACGAGTTGGACACAGCCGATAACACCATCGTCTACTGCCACCACGGCACACGCTCTCAAAAAGCCATCGCTGGTTTGCAAAAGCTCGGCTTCACCAAGCTCAAGAACATGGCCGGCGGCATCGAATCATGGTCGACCTCGGTAGACCCAACCGTACCTCGCTACTAAACCCAAACTTCAACCAGAAGCGCACACGAATACAATTTCGTGTGCGTTTTTATTTTTCTCCACCCCCGTCACTGGCAACAACCGTGCCATGTCCTGCGGCAAAGGTACATGCAAGCAAATCCCCGCTCAAGCGCAGGTGTTCAGGACCATAAATCATCATGATCAAGCAGTTTTTACAAGAAGAAGAAGGCCAAACCCTCGTTGAATACGGCTTTCTTATCTCACTCATCGCTCTAGTCGTTATTGGCGTTATAACCCTGCTGGGTCAAAAAATTAAGAACACATATAACGCCATCCCCAATACCTACAACGCAACCACCTGATTCCCAAAAATCAGAACAAAAACACCTCTCAAGCGTTTGAGAGGTGTTTTTGTTTTTGTCCTACTGGCGTCACAATTTCTCCAAAAAGGCTTTACTGAAACCAATTTAAGTAGCTTGATGAATTCTTCTTCTTGGGGTTGGCCACTTTTGCGCGCCGCATTACTGGGCGTGCTCGCCATTGGGATTTGCTTCCCGATTATTTTTGCGATGCATTCGCACTTCGAATTGGGAGAGCCGCCCCTGAACGGTCTATGGGCCTTGGGGGTTGGGGTTGTGGGCGCCTTCGTGGGCGCGGTCTTCCTCGGCTTGGTTGTAGGCAGTTGGCATGGCGAGCGCGCCTCAGGCACCATTGCCGCCTTTGGCGGCTTCATGTGGGGCGTCGTCCTCGCCCTATGGCTTTCCTCTTTCTACGGCGGTATCGTCTCCAAAGAGGCGCTTCACCACGCCCGTATCCTATCCAGGCAAAACCAAACCCGCATCGCCCAGGCTCCTGGCGAAACCATCGAGCAATCGCGCGCGGGTCATGCCTCGCGTGATGCCGCCCTCGCAGGACTCGAATTCTCCGATGATGCCCGCGACGCCACAATTCAGGGATCTGCCCGTCTGCCCGCTCTATCGTTGCTGATTTGGGTCGTTTTAATCCCACCTCTGCTCAGCGCCTTCGAGTGCCGCCGCACCCGCGCCCCACAGCAAGAATTCATAGAAATATGACCCCCAAAACACACTTAAGCCCGCCACTTGCGCGGCGGGCTTAGTGCTCCCATTTCCCTTCCCTACTTCGAAATTCATTAGTTGCTGATTCCGTGCCAGATTTAACAGTCTCCTAAAATATTTTAAAATATTTTTTTAGGCCGGAATTTCGATGGTGTATTTCACCGTGATTCGCTCATTCGCACTCGGCAAAATCCACCGCAAAACATTGCGCTCACTGGTATCCGGTTTGGGCGAAGCCGTTTGCAAACGGGCGTTCTCAGGTATCGATTCGATAAACGCCAATTGCTCGTCGCTTCGCACCGAAAACTCGACCATCCACTCTCGCATCACCAGATTAAGCAGTGGGCGTGCCCTCACCATCCAAATGCGCGATAGTCGGCGCCGCCCCAATAGGCACGTTCTCTCCATCATCCTGTTTGCCGGCAATCTGAACGCGCCACTTCAACACGCCGCGCGCGTTGAGGCCACATTCTCCACCGTCACCACAATATCGAGAGTACCGTCCCCATCGATATCGCCCAACGCTGGCCCCGCCGTCGCCGGGCGCGAAAGTGGAAAGCGCCACACAACCGCCCACGCCCATCGAGCCTCAGCACTGCCAGACCTTCCAAGGCGGACGCCACAAGGTCGACCTGCCCATCCAAATCGAGGTTGGCAACAGCCAACCTCGTATCGGCATCCAACCCCAGCGTCGTCTTCCAACGAATAGCCGGATAGGTGCGCAGAACCGAAATAATTTCAGCGGGCAGAAGCAATCGGCGCGGCACTTTCGCCTTTCGAGGCGCCGCAACACGAGCGCTAGAAAACAGAATCGGGATGAGAAGAGAGGTCACAAACCTTAGCGCATTCACATTAAAACTCAAATTAATCTGCTAGATATGGATAATCTTGTTAAGTGCCCGGACAACATCTCTCCACATTCAACCGCATTGTCTATTGAAATCAATTCTGCCAACTCGTCATTTGGTAACTTCCATGTGCCGCACATCGCACTACAAACAGCAAAATTGAACAAAACAGTTCAACAAAGCGTTGACACCTCTATTGGCGAAGACATTCTTCCACACCTCAAGCGCCCTTTATTCGAGGACAGCAGAGGCGAGAAAGAGTCACCATTAAAAGCAAAAACTTATGCAAAAACCGGAAATCGCCATCATTCTCAATCCCGAAAGCGGATCTCACAGCGAAGAGATGGTTCTCAAAGTACGGGCGGCTCTAGAAAAGAGCGGACGCCCCTTCATCTGTCTCGAAACCGACCCCGACCAGGGCGCCAAACCCGCCGTCGCAAAAGCGATGGAAAGCGGCGTCCAAACCGTCATCGCCTGTGGTGGCGACGGCACAGTGATGAGCGCCGTTAACGCGCTAGGCAAAGCGGACGCCGACCTCAAACTGGCCATCGTGCCGGGCGGCACGGCGAATTTGCTCGCTCGTGCGCTCGAAGTTCCTCTCGATGTCGAAGAAGCCATGGCCGTTGCCCTCGAAGGCGACGAAAGACGCATCGACCTGGGCGAGTGCAGTGACACCTTGTTCGCGCTGGGGTTGGGTCTTGGCCTCACCGAGAAACTGGTTTCAGGAGCCAGCGCCGAAGAAAAGGAGCGCCTCGGAAAATGGGCTTATGTCAAAGCCCTACTTGAAGAAGTCGGCGCCAAACCTTCCACCTTCACCTATACCTTGGACGACGGCCAGGAACAGACCACACAAGGCGTAGCCGTGGTGGTTGCCAATGCCGGAACGCTCAGCGGCAACATCGAGTTCGCCCCCGGCGCCCAGATGGACGACGGCAAGCTCGACTTAGTGATTCTGCATCGTCTGTACGCGCGTGACCTAACCCGCCTTCTCGTCAAAAGCCTGTTCGGCGCTCAGAAAACCGACCGAGCCTTGACATGCGTGGCCGGTAAAACCATCCACATCAGCAGCAATCCCCCACTCGATTTACAAATCGATGGCGAGAAGGTGAAATTTCATCCTCCGCTCCACGTCGAAGTGCGCCCAGCAGCACTGCGCGTCGCGGTCCCCAGCGAGTCACAAAAAGCCTCTTTGGCTAATGCTCTCAAGGAAAAACTCGCCAAACCAGTAGTCGAAGAAACCCAACTCCCGACGTGGCGAATATGGGGAGCAGTTGCTGCCCTCAGCGCCTTATCCGGGGCAATCATCTGGAAAATGTACAAGGGCAAGTAAATCGCGCCACGAATCGCCCCAGATTTCTAACATGTTTCTAATATTGGGGCTTTGATTTCATCTAACTCTGCCAGATCGGACGACCCAACTTATCTCGCTCCAGGCCAACTCCTCGCGACAGGAAAACTTCAATGAGGGTTATTGTGGTGCAAAAATCGAGGTTTTGAAGTTCAGGTACGTTAAAATCTTCGGCGATAATGAATCTTGCCGTTTTGGTGTTAGCCGCCGGAAAGGGCACTCGCATGGAATCCGACCTGCCCAAAGTGCTGCATCCGCTACGCGGTCGCCCGCTCGTGGCGCACGTCCTTGATGCCGCGCTTACGCTCGACCCTACCCGTTTGATTTGCATTGTCGGCCATCGCGCCGAATTGGTCGAATCCGAAGTCCAGCGTTCCCACGCTTCGGTCGAATTCGTCAATCAGGGCGAGATGCTCGGCACTGGACACGCCGTATCGCAAACCAAAGCTGCGCTGGAAAATTTCGATGGCGAAGTTCTGGTCACATGCGGCGATGCCCCGCTACTAACCAGCGAAACGCTGGCCGATTTAGTCGCGCGGCGCCGTCAGGACGACGCAGCAGCAGCCATGCTCGTTGGCCGAATCGATGAGCCTGGTCGCTATGGGCGTGTCATCATGGCCGAGGGCGGCGAAGTCGAGAAAATCGTCGAATGGAAGGACGCCTCCGAAGAAGAGCGCGCCGTCCAAACCGTCAATGCCGGAACTTATGTTTTTCGTTCCAAAGATTTATGGAAACAGCTGGCGCGCGTCACCAACGATAACGCCAGCGGCGAATACTATCTCACCGACGTTATCGGCCTGCTCCGTCAAGACGGAGAAAAGGTCGTTGGCATTCTGGTCAGCGAGCGCGAAATGACGGGCATCAACACCCGCGCCGAACTCGCCGAACTCGAACGTCAACTCGAAGAAGAAGAACGACTAATGGCCGAAAACGAGGCGATGCCTTCATGAGCGAAGCACAAGCACATTTAAACGCAGGCGAACTGCGCACCGAACAGGTCAGGAGCGGTTCGCTCGAACTGGATAGCTCCACAATTAAAATCTTCGCGGGCAACGCCAACCCCAAGTTGGCGCAGGACATAGCGGATATTCTGGGGCAACCACTCGGCGACATCATGATCACGCGCTTCTCCGACGGAGAAACACGCTGCGCCATCAACGAATCCATTCGTGGCGCCGATGTCTTCATCGTCCAACCCACTTGCGCCCCTGTTAACGATACCTTGATGGAATTGCTCATCCTGTGCGATGCCTTCAAGCGCGCTTCACCGCGCCGTATCGTGCCCATCGTGCCCTATTTCGGCTACGCCCGCCAGGACAAAAAGGTGCGCCCACGCGAACCCATCACAGCCAAATTGGTTGCCGACATGATTTCGCACGCAGGCGCCGACCGCATCTTCGTCATCGACCTGCACGCCGGACAGATTCAAGGCTTCTTCGACATTCCCGTCGATCATCTCCCCGGCCAACCCTTGCTCGCCGAGCACTTGCGCTCGATGGGTATTTGCGGCAAAGGCGTCACCGTCGTCTCACCAGACGTTGGCGGCGTAGAGCGCGCCACCATCCTGGCCGAGAAACTGAGTTCCGAACTCGCCATCGTCGCCAAACGCCGCCCCGAACCGGGCAAGGTCAAGGTTGTCGAAGTCATCGGCCAAATCGAAGGACAAATCTGCGTCCTCATAGACGACATGATCGACTCCGGCGGTACCTTCGTGGCAGCAGCTCAGGAACTCGCCAGCCGAGGCGCCAAGAAGATTTACGGCTGTGCCACCCACGGCGTACTTTCGGGCGATGCCATTCGCCGCATCAAGGATTCGGAGATCGAACAACTCATCATCACCGACACCATCCCGATTGCCCCCGAACGGCGTATCGAAAAAATCACCCAGCTCAGCGTCGCCAAGGTCTGCGCCGAGGCCATCCTCCGCATCCACCAGAACGACTCGGTCTCCACCATGTTCGACTCAGTCTGGTCGGGCCAGTAAACCTAGAAGAACAGCAAAAGGGCGGGCGCAATTGCGCCCGCCCTTTTGCTGTTCTTCTTCTTCTGACACCCCTTCTCCCCTTGCTCAATGATAATCAGGCTATCCATCAAACTAGTACCGAAGGTAGGGCAATAGGAAGCCCAAAGAAATATGCTCAGATTCGATGGTATCTATTGTTCGCCACTCATAAAGGACGAGGCGTTGTCCTACCGCGACTACTTCCGCTTTTACGAAGACGGCAGTGTTCTGGCGGTAGTCTCCACTGGCACCGCAACAGAAGTCGCCCGTTGGTTCCACAAAGACACAAGCCAACTCTCGGAAGGCCGTTACACCCTTGATGGCCTCTCAATCTCGTTTTCAACCGCCAGTCCCGGCGGCGAAATCGACAGAAACGAGGAGTTCTACGACGGCTCACTCCAAGTCATCGTGAGCTATAATGGTCAGGTCGGCGACAACGTCCTCCACCTCCATTCTCATAGCCACTTCAACGGCCACGAGGCCACCATCGCCTGCGAGTTCGTGCCAATAGAATTGCTTCCCCCACGCTCACAGTAGAGTGAGGTAGCCCCCACAGATATTGTCACATCCTCTCAACTCGCCTTCAACCACATCGCCCCGTGCTCAATCGTCGCTTTGGCGTTCTGAAGCCGCCTGAACTGCGCGGGGTCGCCGCCAACATCGGGGTGCAGCAATCGGGCGGCCTGACGATAGGCTTCTAGAAACACGCTTTCAATCAGCAAGATACGAGAACGTGAAGCCCCCGTCTGTGCAGCCAGCCAATCGGCAGCTTGCCCGCGCGTTTCGAAAGTCTCCTTCACAGGCACGTAGGGCTGTCTTCTTGGTGGTGGCGGAGGAGGAGGCGTCGGACGCGAAGCCCCGGAAGTGGATGCAGACTTGGCCTTAGCACGCGCTCCCGTTTTCGCCTTCGAGTGACTTGTACTGTCGCTATCCGCTACAGCACTGGGTTGCCCCAAATCGCCCTTGAACGCTCCCATAGCTATCCACTCTTCCAGACCATCCCACTGAAAGGCGGCATACAACTGCTGGGGTTCAACCGTTCCCAAACCCAACATTTTGTGAATCCCTTCCAACGTGTCCACGATGGCGCGCAGGTTGTGAGTCCACAGCGAAAATTTGTCACAGGCAAACAGCAACTGACCATGAGGCGAGTCAGCTACCAGACATACACCGGGAAACGTGGGACGATGCCCAGCATTGGGCCACCCGGTATGAGAAACAGAATCGACGGCAACACCAAGAGAAACCGAGGTGGCCCCCAACTCCTGCAAATACTGAATCAGCTTCTGACGTGTCTTGGCGTAGTCAACATTTCCCCTTTTGATTCCTCGTCTCGGAGTAATTGCACGCGGCCAATTCGCCAGTCGCTTAACGGTAATGGTTATTTTTTCCAACCCATTTGTGGAGGATGATAGCCCCTCTACGTTCCCCTCAGTTACAAAAAGACCACTACAAATCTATAACCCCATCTCTCTGGGGGGCTTTCCTCTCAATAAGCCATTGAGATTGAATCTAACTTTGATTAATCAAAGGTTCGCACAAATTTAAAACTTTAAATCCGAACACATCTGCTACACAACCAATCTCGTGCGCCGAATTTTGCATGAAAGATAATTGGTAGATGGCAAAATAGCCCCCAAAATACTCGATTTCAGGGGCTATTCGATTCTCACCGGGGGTATCAGCAACTAGGTGCGGAACTTATATCCTACGCCACGCACAGTTTGAAGAAATTCGGGCTGCGAGGGGTTCTGCTCCAACTTCTCACGCAACCAGCGAATATGAACGTCGAGAGTGCGCTCATCGCCGTAAAAATCGTCGCCCCACACGCGCTCAAGCAGAATCTCGCGGGGAACTGCGTGTCCTGCCGAGCCAAGCAACACGCGCAGCAACTCGAACTCTTTAAGCGATAGGTTAACTTCGCGCTCATCGCCTTCGGGGCTTTGCACGCGCACTTCATGCTTGGCAACGTCCATCTCGACTCGCCCGGCGCGCAGCACTTGCTCTTCCGAAACAGCGGCTTTGGTCTGACGGCGTAGCAAAGCACGCACGCGGGCCACCAGTTCACGCATTCCAAACGGCTTAACAAGGTAGTCATCGGCTCCCATTTCGAGGCCAAGCACCTTATCGGCCTCTTCGCCGCGCGCTGTCAGCATCAAAATCGGCGAATCAAGCTGGTATTCGGGGCTTTGCCGCAATGCACGGCACACTTCCCATCCCGAAACCTTGGGCAGCATTAAATCGAGAATAACGAGGCGGGGTTGTAGCGATTTGGCGAGTGCAAGGGCCGATTCGCCGTCATGAGTCAGAACGACTTCGAAGCCTTCCTTACGCAAATTAAAGGCTATGGTATCGGCGAGAATCCGCTCGTCGTCCACAATCAGGATAGTGTCGCTCATAGTACGTGGTGTCCTCGTCAGTTTAAAGATACCAATTCGGCCTCTCTTTAAATTCACGTTAACTAGCAACACTCCCAGACACGCCAACTTGACGCTTAGGCGCACGATTCATAAAATCCCCTATTGAAATCCCACCTGAAGGGTAGTTTTATAATAAAGGATGAGGTTCGTTTCCGGCAAAGGCACCACAAAAATGAGGTGAAGGGCCGGGGCGCTAATTCGCAATGGTACTTACATTTTCTCGCTTTGGCGCTCTGGGCGCCCTTTTGACTCTTTCGGCCTTTGGTTTGGCTGGTTGCCCCTCCGGCAACAACTCCACTGGTAACGGCGCAACCAGTGGTAATGGCGCAGCCAGCAACGAAGCGACGACCACCGTCAGCACTGGCCCAGTTAAGTTGTTGAACGTGTCGTATGACCCAACCCGCGAACTCTACGAAGACTTCAACAAAGCCTTCGCCGCCTACTGGAAGAAAACCGAAGGGCAGGATGTCACCGTAGATCAATCACATGGTGGCTCCGGCAAACAAGCCCGCGCCGTTCTCGACGGTCAAGAGGCCGACATCGTCACCCTGGCGTTAGCTTACGACATCGACACCCTCGCCGATGGTGGCCTATTGCCCGAAAACTGGGCGACGCGCTTACCCGACAACTCCTCGCCTTACACATCGACTATTGTCTTCTTAGTCCGTAAAGGCAACCCCAAAGGCATTAAAGACTGGAACGACCTCATCAAACCCGGCCTTCAAGTCATCACGCCTAACCCCAAAACGTCAGGCGGCGCGCGCTGGAACTATCTCGCCGCCTACGGCTATGCCCTGCACCAACCCGGTGGCAACGATGCAAAAGCCAAAGACTTCGTCGCTAAGCTCTATAAGAACGTGCCAGTCCTCGACTCCGGCGCACGCGGAGCCACCACGACATTCGTGAAACGCAAATTGGGCGATGTCCTCATTTCGTGGGAAAACGAGGCTTACCTGGCGCAAAAAGACTTGGGCGAAGGCGAATTTGAGATCGTGACGCCATCCGAATCCATTCTGGCCGAACCTCCCGTCGCTGTCGTCGATTCCGTAGCCAAAAAGCATGGCACCGAAAAGGTCGCCGAGGGCTACCTGAAATATCTCTACACCCCCGAAGGGCAGGAGATCGCCGCCAAGCACTACTATCGTCCCCGCGATAAAGATGTCGCCGCCAAATACGAGAAGCAGTTCCCCAAACTCAAACTCTGGGAACTAAAAACCCTGTTCGGCGACTGGCGCAAAGCCCAGAAGACCCACTTCGCTGAAGGTGGCGTCTTCGACCAAATCTACCAGCCATAAACAATATGGGCATTCCAGCAAAGGCGCTTCTCAAAGCGAAGGGCTGGAATGCCCTCACTTCCATGAATCCTCTCGTTTCTCGCACAGGCGCCCTGGCGGCCTTTTTAAGCTTCGCCGCCATTGGCTTGGTCGGCTGCTCACCTAAGACGACTACCACCAATGAAGCATCCCCCCCAGCAGCTTCGACAGAGACTTCCAAAGCCCCAGTCAAATTGCTGAATGTATCATATGACCCAACCCGTGAGTTATATGAAGACTTCAACAAAGCCTTCGCGACTTATTGGAAGAAAACCGAAGGGCAGGATGTCACCGTAGATCAATCACACGGCGGCTCAGGCAAACAAGCACGATCAGTCCTTGATGGACAGGAAGCCGACATCGTCACCTTGGCGTTGGCTTACGACATCGACACCCTCGCTGATGGTGGCCTACTCCCCGAAAACTGGGCTACGCGATTGGACAATAACTCCTCGCCCTATACATCTACCATAGTCTTCTTGGTTCGCAAAGGCAACCCTAAAGGCATCAAAGACTGGAGCGATCTGGTGAAACCGGGTGTGCAGGTCATCACGCCCAACCCCAAAACTGGTGGCGGCGCCCGTTGGTGCTACCTCGCGGCTTACGGCTACGCCTTGCACCAACCCGGCGGCAACGACGCCAAAGCCAAAGACTTCGTCTCCAAGTTGTATAAGAACGTGCCTGTTCTCGACTCTGGCGCGCGCGGTTCGACCACGACATTCGTTCAGCGCAACATCGGCGATGTCCTGCTATCGTGGGAAAATGAGGCCGATCTAGCCACCAAAGACCTCGCCAAAGATGCCTTTGAAGTCGTGACGCCGTCCGAGTCCATCATCGCCGAGCCTCCTGTCGCTGTTGTTGACTCGGTTGCAAAGAAGCATGGCACCGAGAAAGTCGCCGAGGCATATCTGAAATACTTATACACACCCGAAGGTCAGGAAATCGTAGCCAAACACTATTATCGCCCGCGCGATGAGAAAGTGGCGGCCAAATACGCCAACCAGTTCCCCAAGCTCAAGCTGTGGTCACTGCAAAGCCTATTTGGCGACTGGCGCAAAGCCCAGAAAACCCACTTTGCTCAAGGTGGCGTTTTCGACCAAATATACACGCCGGGTAGATAATAGTGCAAAGAGCAGAAAGCGCCGCCCTCGGTTCGCTTTCTGCTCTTTGTGCTGACTTTAGAAAATGAAACGTTATCATCGGGTGTTGCCCGGATTTGGCTTATCGTTGGGCATCACCCTGCTCTATCTGTCGGTGTTGGTACTTATCCCGCTGTCCTTGCTGTTCTGGAGTGCAGGGGGCGGCGGATGGGAACATTTCAAATCGGCGGCCTTCTCCCCACGAACAATCGCCTCCTACAAAATTACCTTTGGTGCCTCGTTCGTTGCAGCCACCATCAACCTGTTCGCCGGAATGCTCATCGCATGGGTTCTGGTGCGCTACCGCTTTCCAGGCCGTAGTTTCATCGACGCCCTCGTCGATTTGCCCTTCGCCCTCCCAACAGCGGTTGGCGGTATCGCTCTCACCACAGCCTACGCCCCCAACGGCTTCATTGGTCGCCATTTCGCCCCCGATGGCCTTATCGGCCAGCATTTTGGTCCCGAAGGCTTGAAACTCGCGTACTCGCCAATCGGAATCGTCATCGCCCTCACCTTCATTTCGCTGCCCTTCGTGGTGCGAACCGTGCAGCCCGTATTGGGCGGATTGGATTCCCAGCTCGAAGAAGCAGCATCCAGTCTGGGTGCCAATCGCTTCCAAACCTTCCGGCGCGTCATTTTCCCCTACATCTGGCCCGCACTCTTGACTGGATGGACGCTCGGCTTCGCCCGCGCTCTGGGCGAATACGGCTCGGTCGTGTTCATCGCGGGCAACCAACCCCTCAAAACCGAAATCGTTCCGTTACTCATTATTACCCGCCTCGAAGAGTACGATTACGCCGGAGCAACAGCTCTCGCAGTCGTTATGCTCGTCGCTTCATTCGCGCTGTTATTAGCGATCAACACCCTATCGCGCTGGACAAATCGCCGTGCGAGCGCCTGATAAGTAGGAAAAGATGAAAACTCTCAGCGTGACTTCGCCCGTGCCGGTTTCGCCCGCCCCATCTCAGGCCACAACGCGCGCCGCAAAAACTGCCGCGACGCGCGCCACCAGTGAGCCGCGCCTCTTGCAATGGTTCCTCATTGTGATGGCTCTGGGGGCAATGGGCATCATTTTGGTTTTGCCGCTATTCGTGGTCTTTTCCGAAGCCTTCTCCAAAGGACTACAGCTCTACAAAGAGTCGATTGTAAACGAGGATGCGCTGTCGGCCATCAAACTCACCCTGCTCGTCGCCTTTGTTGCCGTCCCCATCAACACGGTGTTCGGCGTTGCCGCCGCGTGGGCCATCACCCGCTTCCAGTTCAAAGGCAAGGGCGCACTCCTCACTCTCATCGACCTCCCCTTCGCCGTTTCCCCCGTGATTTCTGGCCTCATCTTCGTGTTGATGTTTGGGCGGCGCGGCATTTTCGGGCAATTCGTAGCGGCGCACGATTGGAAAATCATCTTCGCCCTGCCAGGAATCATTTTGGCGACGTTGTTCGTCACCTTCCCCTTTGTCGCGCGCCAGCTCATCGCCTTCATGGAGTCGCAGGGCGCCGAAGAAGAGGAAGCCGCCGTCACGCTCGGCGCCAACGGTTTCCAGACATTCTGGCGTATTACGCTGCCCAACATCAAGTGGGCCTTGCTCACCGGCATCATCCTGTGCAACGCCCGCGCAATGGGCGAATTTGGCGCTGTGTCGGTCGTATCGGGCCATGTGCGCGGCCAGACCAACACC
The DNA here is from genome assembly GCA_004172935.1 of bacterium. GTDB lineage: Bacteria > Armatimonadota > Abditibacteriia > Abditibacteriales > Abditibacteriaceae > Abditibacterium. The sequence goes on from SDZD01000010.1 coordinate 122,193, forward strand.
ATCCCGCTCCAGGTCGAGATTCTTTATAACGAGTACCAGTACACCGCCTCGTTCGCAGTAGCTTCGCTACTGACATTTCTGGGTCTCATCACGCTTTGTATCAAAACCGCATTGGAATGGAAAACAGCCCGCCAGTTAAAAGAAGGACAAAATTAAAACTGGTTGGAAATCAAATCGCTCATTAAGCGTCTAGCTCCCCAACAATCCAACGACTTCTAATGCAAATATCTGTTCGTGGCGTCTCGAAAAACTTTGGCGCCTTTCGCGCTCTCGACAACGTTTCGGTTGATATTCCCCAGGGCCAACTGGTAGCCCTACTCGGCCCATCGGGTTCCGGCAAAACCACACTGCTCCGTATTATCGCCGGCTTGGAAGCTCCCGATCAAGGTCGTATTTTCTACGGTGACCAGGATGTCACCAACTGCTCGACGCGCGACCGAGGCATCGGCTTTGTCTTCCAACACTATGCGCTGTTCGGTCACATGACCATCTTCGACAACATCGCCTTCGGTCTGCGCGTTCGCAAATGGAAGAACGACCAAATCCGCCCGCGCGTGTTGGAGTTACTGCGCCTCATCCAGTTAGAAGGCATGGAAAAGCGCTTCCCTGCCCAGCTATCGGGCGGCCAGCGCCAGCGCGTGGCCCTGGCGCGTGCACTCGCCGCACAACCGCAGGTCATGCTCCTCGACGAGCCATTCGGCGCGCTCGATGCCAAAGTTCGCGCCGACTTGCGCCGCTGGATCCGTAGCCTACACGACGAAATCCACATGACCAGCGTATTCGTTACCCACGACCAGGAAGAAGCCTTTGAAGTCGCCGACTTCGTGGTCGTGATGAACCGGGGTAAAATCGAGCAGATGGGCACTCCCGATGAAGTGTTCGCCCGCCCAGCAAGCGCCTTCGTCACCGACTTTTTGGGCCGCGTCAATGTCTTTCATGGCCGAGTTCAAAATGGCAGGGCGCAAATCGGCGAACTCGAAGTCCCTCTCGAAGCCGAACACGGCAGCGAAGGCGACACCTTCACCGCCTACATTCGCCCGCATGAGGTCGAAATCGACCGCCAACCACATGGCTCCGAATCTATGCTCGCCGCAGTGTCGCGCGTCAACCGCACAGGTTCGATAGTGAAAGTAGCCCTCTTCGCCCAGGACGGGCAGTTACCATTGGATGTCGAACTCCCTCACGAACGCGAAGCCGCGCTGAATTTGCGAACTGGCGACATGGTGTGGGTCTACCCCCGTCAAGTGCGCGTTTTCTCGGCTTCAACAAGCGAAACAGCGTCTTAATGGCATCACATTAAGTCAAGATTAAGAAGATTTAAAAGGGGGGAGCTGCCTCCCTCCTTTCTCATGGCGTCTTGTGACAGGTGTGTTAAAACAGGGGGGAAGCATTTCCCTTTGGTATGAAATTCCATCTATCCACGCGCCGCGTCGCCTCTGTGGCCGCATTGGCAGGCCTTGGTGTGGCCTTTTACGGCACTCCAGCCCACGCTCAACAGTCGGAACTCGACGCATTACGCCAACAAATCACCGAACTTCAAAAACGTCTCGACACATTGGAAAATTCCCAGAAGAAAGCTGTCGAAACTTCCCAAACCGCCCCGGCAACGACTTCCAAATTTCCTCTGACCATTGGCGGTCTATTCCAGGTTCACTCACTCAACTATCTTGGTGAAACAGTCAAAACGGGAAGCACAAACTCAAGCGATACATTCCGCTTGCGTCGCGCCGAACTCCGACTCACAGCCCCTTCGATCACAGATCGTCTATCGGGTACCGTGATGTTCGACCTCGCCCGCCCCGACTCAACCAGTGTTCCCGGCTCTTTCCAAGGCGCCGCCAACAATATCCTTCAGGACTTCCAAATCACCTATCGGATGAACTCACTGGCCAGCAAAAAGACGCAGTTATTCTTTGACGCAGGTCAGTTCAAAGTCCCAATGGGTTATGAATCGGCGTTGACCCCCACGAACTCAGTTGCATTTTTAGAGCGTTCGCTGATTTTCTCAGGCCGCGACCGATTCAACACCACCTACGGCGACCAACGCGATGCAGGTATTCAGTTCCGCGCCGTCACAGGTGATCTGGAAGGTCGAATAGGCGTATTCAACGGCTTTGGCGACCGCCAGAACTCTCTGGCCTCTTCAGATAGCAAAGCTGTTATCGGTTTACTGGCTTATAAACCCAGCTCGATCCCCGGACTCACAGTGGGCGTATCAGGCGGCTTGGGCAATACCGGAGTGACCTTCACTTCGACCGCCACGCCAACGGTTCCTGCGACAACAGTGAACCTGCGCGCCCACCGCAACATCGTCAACTCATTCTTGAGCTACAAACACGACAAATTCACGCTTCAGGGCGAGTTCCTGCGCGGCGCGGCCTCCTCATTCCTGGCAGGCACAGCCACCAATGCGGCCATTGACCCACAGGGCTACTATTTTGGTGGTTCTTATTTCGTCAAACCCAAGTTCGAGGTTCTCGCTCGCTATGACACCCTCGATTTCGACCACAAAATCGACAACGCCACAGTACGCGACTACCTGCTCGGCATGAACTACTACATCAAGGGCCAGAACAAGATTCAAATCAACCTTGTTCGTCGCATCGGAGGCTTGGCAGCCCCAACCAGCGCCACCAACCCAGCCGCGAACTTCCGTAACGACCGCCTCGAACTACGTACAGGCGTTCAACTGGCGTTCTAAGCAAAAGAGAAGAGCCACCAGATAGGCTCCCTAAAAACATCAAAGGGGCACGAAACAATTGTTTCGTGCCCCTTCGATGTTGCGTTACACCGTTTTCAATTAGTGACCACCAACGGTAGCCACACTGGGGATGTCAATAAGGTGAACGTTGATGAGCTTGTGTTCGGAGGTATTCTTGAAATGCTGGATGGCTTCAAGCACATCATAGTCGATGAAGTCCGATTTCGAGCCGTCGATGGTGACGTTGGAACGCTCAGGCACTTGGCTCAACTCAGCGACAAGGCTGGCCTTGTTGAGGAAGGTCACGTTCTGCGCCAGTTGGATGCGCAATGTGTCCGAATCCAGATGGGTGTGACGCTCCTTGAGGAAGGGCAATTTGTAGTGAGCTTTCAGTACGAAGAAGATACCGATGGCGAGGCCAAACGCCACGCCGATCAAAAGGTCGGTTGCCAGCACGGCCACAATGGTTGAGGCAAAGGGGATGAACTGATCCCAGCCGAGTTTCCACTGCGATTTCCAAAGCACAGGCGTAGTCAACTTGAAGCCAACCACCAACAACACAGCCGCGAGAGCCGACAAAGGAATCAGATTAATCAGGCGTGCCAGAAAGAGAGCTGATACAAGCAGCAACACACCGTGAACGAAGCTAGAAACGCGGGTTCTGCCACCAGCACCAACGTTAGCCGAGCTACGCACGATAACCGCTGTAAGAGGCAACCCACCAATAAGGCAGCACAGGATGTTACCGACGCCTTGTGCTTTCAGTTCCCGATTGGAAGGTGTATTGCGCTTGAGAGGATCGAGCTTATCCACAGCCTCGACGCTCAACAGCGTCTCAAGGCTGGCGATAATGGCGATGGTGATCGCCGTGATGTAGATGGCTTTGTTACCAAGCTGCGACCAGTCGGGGAACTTGAGTTCGCCAACGATTTGGCTTGGCGAGCTGAACACTGGAAGATTGACCAAATGTTCTTTGGCAACCATCAAACCGGGAGCAACCAACGAGAACAAAGCATTCAGGCCAACAGCCAGAAACACAACGACAAGAGCGCCGGGAACCAAATCGAAAGCCTTAATCTTTTTGCGGGCTGGCGTGTCCCATGCAATCAGGAACAACAGCGAGATAACGCCAATCAGGGTCGCACCAGGCGTGAGATATTTGAACGCCTGAAAAATTCCGAGGAAAGCTCCCAGACCATGCTTCTCACCAAGGTCGGCTTCTCCAGGAACGCCGAGGAAGTGTGGGATTTGCTTGATAATCAGGGTCAAGCCGATAGCTGCCAACATACCGCGAATAACGGATGATGGGAAATACATACCAATGATTCCGGCTTTGGCATATCCCAGCACGAGTTGCAAAATTCCGGCGATGAATCCGGCCAGCAAGAATGCCTCGAACGTTTTAAGTTCATAAATGGCTTCTGCGACAATGACCGTAAGGCCGGCGGCCGGGCCACTCACGCTGAGAGATGAACCACTCAACAGCGAAACGACCAGGCCACCAATGATACCCGTGATGATTCCTGAGAAAAGGGGCGCTCCTGATGCGAGCGAAATTCCCAGGCACAAAGGTAAGGCGACTAGAAATACAACCAAACCAGCAGGCAGGTCATTCTTCAAGTTCTGGCGATAGTAGCTAAGTGCGTCTTGCATTAGTTGTATGAGGCGTGAAGTTTCAGAGACTTCCCAGAATCTTTTACCCCAAATTGATTATAATAGACGCTACAAAATTTAGAATCTGTGAATGTTCCACAAATTTAGCACATCACCACTAAATTTTTGATATAACTATCCATCTTTCACCGTATTTATATCCATATTAATCGTAAAAAAGTCGTTACAGAGCTTAAAATCTGCGTTCTTCGGCCCTTTTCGACGCCTATTCTGACTGGATTGAGAGGCTTCTAAACGTATAGAACTGCTTGCTCCTGTCGAGAAAACGCATTCACGCTTAAAATAAAAAACCTTTTATTTTTTCTATAAGATTTCTCTATTAATTTTCAACCGACTGAAACGGCATTTCAGCGCCCAAAAGCACAATTAGAGGGGTAAAAGTCGCAGGGAATTTTTCTTTAGCCCGTCTCCACTCTCTCAACGTCCTATGAAAGCCATGAAGCTTTCATTTGCTCCAGCAGTAGCTCTGGGTGTCATTTCGACTTTGCTTTTAGGCGCTCTGCCTCAAAAAGCGCGCGCTGCCTCAGGGACGGTAGTTATCGTCGCCGAGGGTCTATCGCCTCAGGTGCTTGAATTGAGTAAGAGCTACCTTCGCCGCGCCGATGAGGATGCCGAACTCACCACCTCATTCGATTTCCTGAAACAGAACGCCAAAACCGCCACGGTAAGCGCCAATGCATTAGGCCAGCTGAGCGGGTTACTACAAAGCGCACACGATAATGGCTACGCGACAGGGCTGGTCACAACGGGCGATGTCACCAAAATCGCGCCACTGTTCTACAAGCTCCAAGATGACGTAGCGGCGGGCCTAACCACCAAAGATGCCCCCTATGAGTTCATAGCCGGGGGCGGGGCGGACAATCTGGTAGGCGCCGCCGACAAAATGGCGACCAACGACGATACATTCGTGGCTTCATCAAATGGAATGTATGCCGAGTTGAAGGGGCGTGTATTGGTCGCCGAAGCCCCCGCCGACCTCAGCTACTCGCTCGACCGCAATCCCGCGCAAGAATCGGGCTTAAGCGAACTGGCGACAACAGCAATTGACACGCTCTCGTCCAATGAAAAGCCCTTCCTGTTGGTTATCCACGATTCTCTCATCGCAAAAGCCGTAAAAAGCCATGACACCCCGGCCCTGTTCGAACAGTTCCGCGAGTTGAACACGGTTATCGGCGACACCATAATGCGGCGCGACGAGGATGCGAATTTAAAGGTGGCTGTATTAATGACCGAGGCTTCGGTTATCCCAACTTTCACAACACAATCGCTCGACGAACAAAACGCCGCCTACTCCATCATCGCCCACTTGAACCAGTCGTTCACCTTTGCCGGACAATCGCTTAAAGGAAAAACCGCCGAAGACATTACCGCCTTTATCGAACCCGAATCGGGCGAATACAGGGACTGGCGCCTCACAGCGGCAGACAAAACCAAGATCGCGAATGGGACGCTCGCCCCAGAAACTGCCTTGCGCGCCTTTTATGAGCCGACCCTGAAGTTGAACTATGCCGCGAAGCCCTCGGTGGCTTCTGCCTTTATAGTGGGCTTTGATGCGCCGGACGGATTGGTCGCGGCATTGAAGGCGTTGGCGACAACTCCAACAGCATAATCCATAATTGAGGAACATCACCCTTCAATCATCGTAAGGACTTGGGTTGTAAAAAGCTGTGGCATTTTCCACGAGAAATACGGGAATTTGTATCAGAGATTGTTATGAGTCTTTCGTTTGGGTTGCCAGAAGTGGCCCAACACGTCAAAATATAAAGGCCACTTTTTCAGTTGCTTTTGGAGTAGGAAAACAAAGAGATCATGGTTCGCATCCGTCTGCGCCGCATGGGCGCTAAAAATAACCCAACTTATCGCATCGTAGTCGCCGATGTGCGCGCTCCGCGCGATGGCGATTTCATCGACAGCATCGGCCACTATTTGCCGACACGTAACCCACACGTCCTCGAAATCAACGAGGAGAAAGCCCGCGACTGGATTCGCAAAGGCGCCCAGCCTTCCGACACCGCCGCCGCGTTGCTCCGTCAAAAAGGCATTCTGACCAGCGAAGGCAAACTCGCCCAGCCAGTCGAAGCCGCCGTCTAAACTCAAGAGGTTGGAACAAAAAGAGCGAACAGACTTTTGGCGTTCCAACCTTTCGCTTTTTGAGTTTCCGTCCGTCTATTTCTTCATCTACTTTAACTCATGGACGCTTCATCTTCACTTTCAAATGGCGAAACCCCCAAATTGCCCGTCGAGGCGGGCGTTGAGGATCGCCTCATCGAACTTGTCGGCTATCTCGTGCAGGGTGTTGTAACACGCCCTCAGGATGTCGAAGTCGAGGAGTTCTACGATCAGACCGGTACGGTCTATGGTGTGCGCGTTCATCCCGACGACATTGGTCGTATCATCGGACGCGAGGGGCGCGTTGCTAACGCCTTGCGTCACGTCGTGAAAGCGGCGGCCCTCAAAGCCGGTACACACGTCACCGTCGAAATCCTGACCGAAGAAGACCCCGAAGAAGTCGCTGGCGACACCCCGCAATAACGCCGCTTCCGAGCGAGACTTTTTCATACCCGGCGAATATTATTCGCCGGGTTTTTCTTCGCCCTCCAACCTCTGGGTTCGTCATTCCCTCCACGAAGCGGGCGAGGCCCGCGTGTTAACTCTAAGCTACATTTATCATGGCAGACACCAATTATCCGCCGGAAACCTGGGACGTACTCGTCGGGCGCGTCAAAGATCGCTGGGATAGGGCGCTGGTTCGCATCGTCCCCTTCTCCGATGTCCCCAAGCGTTTCGGGAAAGGCGCGCAAATTTGCCTCGTCAAAGGCGACAACCGCGAACTCTTCACCATTGAGTTCTCCAATTATAAAGCCGGGTACTTCGTGTGTGGCCTCGGCCTCACTTCGAGCGAACAAGCCGACGCGCTCATTGGCTCCGAGGTATTTGTCCACCGCTCAATGCGCCCCGCGCTCCCCAACGGCCAGTTGTACCCCGATGAGTACATCGGAATGCAAATCGAAACAGAAGGAGGCGAATCACTCGGCGAAATCGAGGAAGTTCTGGAAACACCGCGCCACGAGGTATTCGTGACTCCACAGGTTATGGTGCCCGACGTAGCCGAGTTCGTCGTATCAGTGAATAAAGAAGCCGGCAAAGTCATCGTGCGCGATGTAGCCGGCCTACGCCCCATCGAATAGGAAAGCTGACGCGGCCCTCACCCGGCCTTTGGCCACCCTCTCCCGCAAGCGGTAGAGGGACGAACTGATACAATCAGGATTAGTTACTAGTGAATTAAGCTCGTCAGTAACGGGCGGTCCCTCTACCGCTTGCGGGAGAGGGTGGCCAAAGGCCGGGTGAGGGCCGCCAGAGGCAAAAGCTTCGGCCTTTATTAACCAGCAGCAACCGGAGGCTCGGCGACTGCCGGAGCCACAGGGGCAGCAGGTTCAGCGGCTGGTGGTTGCAATGGTGGCAGAGCTATCGGTGTGTCCCCCATGCCCAAATTGGTGAAGGCATTCATGAGGTTTCCGAGTACGCCGCCAACGGCAGCGGAGTCGTCACTGATGATGCCAGCCAGCGACAGAAAGGCTTTGAGGCGTGGTTTGTGGGAGAAGTCAATTTTCTTATCGAGTTCCTCGATTTGCTTGGTGCGGGTCTCCGCTGCGTCATCTTGGGCAAAGCGCAGGTTATCGAGAGCGATTTGCATCTCGGCGTCATCCTTTTTACCCATCAATCCTAAAGCGACGATGCGGTGTTTCTCGCGAACATCAGCCAAAGTCTTTTCGCGCTCTTTGACACTGGCAACGATTACGCTTTGTACCGTTGGTTCGAGGCCAAGGAATGCCATTGCACCGCGCAGCGTTTGCTCGGTCATCGTCTGCATGGCATCGCGGCGCTGAGCGCCCGTCATGCGTTGCCAGGCGGCACCGCCCGGCTCCTGCACAGGTGGGTTAACGCCCTTAGGAGCAGCATCGGGATCGGGTTGGGCGTGTGCGAGAGTCCCCAGCGCCAAAACCGAACACAGAACCGGAAGAAAAAGGAACGAACGTTTCATGGCAATTCGCTGAATTCGCATGACAACAAGAAGCACGATTTCAGGCAAAGACCATTATTTTTTTAACAGCTATTTTTGCTCATCCCCTAATTGCGTAAAAATGAACGTGTGTATTTCAAGTTTTTGCTGACCGGATTAGTTGCTGGTATCGCGGCAGGATTTTTTGGCATCGGCGGCGGCCTAGTCATTGTCCCCGCACTGGTGTATTTCGCGGGATTTTCCCAGCACAAAGCCACCGGAACTTCGCTCGCCATCCTGCTCCCACCGCTAGGTATCGGCGCCGTGTACGAATATGCGAAAAAAGGCAACGTCGACTGGACAGCAGCAACCATCATCGCTGTGCTACTGGCATTTGGCGCGTGGTTCGGCGGTAAATATGCCAACCAACTAAAAGGCCCTACCCTGCAACTGGCATTCGGTATCTTCGCCGTCGTAATGGGAAGCTACACAATCTACACCTCAGTATTGAAACTAAAAACGCCCCCGGCGCCTCCTGCTATCGTCGAGACAGCGCCACCACTGGCCAAACCCAAATAAGACCTCGGCGCCAACGTACAGGCAAATTCAGTTGTAAATGTAGTTGATGCTTTCGTCTTTCGTTGGCCCGAACACTGTCCAACTCAACATCAAACGCTCCCCCTCAACGAAAAGAGAAGCCGAATAATTGTCCTGACGGCAAAGATGAGGTTCGACATCGCGCCACTCATACGGCGACAGAGGCGCGAGTTGGAACAGAAATACGGGCTGCTTTTCGCCAAAGCGCAGATGCTCCAAAGTAATCTGCTCGGCGCATTGAGTCCAGCGGAAGGTGTTGGTAAACCGGATTTCGCGCCCGCCATTTTGCCTCCACCGCCCGCTTTCCTTCCAAATCAATACTCCCTCCTGCGGGTCGGAAACTTCAACTTCTCCTGTCCCAACGCCATTCCAACCGCTCCCAGTACGCGATTGCGACTCGAAATTCAAAGTTCTAACAGTAAGAAGTCGCGGCCAAAGTTCGTCGAAGGGGTTCATAGAACGGAGATAGTTTGTAAGAAACTAGTGGCCTTACACCCAATCGTAAAGTGAGCCTCTGCCCTCATAAAATCCGTGTTCGCTAAATTTTGTTCATGCGCTTTGATATTTTCACTCTTTTCCCCGACTATTTTTCCGGGCCACTCTCCACTTCGATATTGAAACGGGCGCGAGAAGCCAATTTAATTCAGGTCGAATTGCACGATATTCGCGATGCAACCACCGATAAATGGCGTGTTGTGGACGATGCGCCCTTCGGTGGCGGCGCCGGAATGGTATTAAAACCAGAAATCGTGGCGAAGAGCCTCGAGAATGTGCTAAATTTTAACGTTGGCGTTTCGGCGCCGCCCTGTCCGGTCGTCTACTTGACTCCACAGGGACGTACCTTAAACCAATCTTTAGTTGAAGAACTCGCGACCCACTCGCGGTTAGCACTTCTATGTGGACATTACGAGGGAATCGACGAACGAGTCATCGAAGCGGTGCAACCGCTCGAAGTTTCGCTTGGCGATTTCGTTTTGACCGGAGGCGAAGGCGCTGCTGCCATTCTTATTGAAGCGGTCGCGCGGTTCGTACCGGGAGTGCTTGGCAACGAGAACTCAGCGAGTGGCGATTCATTCGCAACTGGCCTACTTGAGGCGCCGCATTATACGCGGCCCGCGAGTTGGCGGGGTCGCGATATACCGGAGATGCTGCTGTCGGGGCATCACGCAAATATTGAAGCGTGGCGACTCGAAGAGGCGCTTCGCCGAACGAAAGCGAGAAGGCCCGATTTGCTTGAGGCGTGGCAACACCGCCCTATGAGCAAACGGGAGCGAAAGATTTGGGACAAAGTGCAAAGTGAGCGACAACCGGAACTTGCGCCGCAAATGGACACCATGCCAATTGCGAGCAAACCGGGGGCGCCGGAAAACATTGACGAGGAGAACACAGAGAAATGAATCAAGATCTCATCCGCTCGGTTGAAGCGAAGCATTTGAAATCAGATACGCCCGACTTTGGGCCAGGAGATACGCTGCGCGTATCTGTTAAAGTTGTCGAAGGCAGCCGCGAGCGCGTTCAGGCGTTCGAGGGCACCTGCATCGCACGTGACGGCGCTGGCACCAGCGAATCCTTCACCGTCCGCCGCATCGCGTCGGGCGTGGGCGTCGAAAGGACGTTCCCGCTGCACTCGCCCCGCGTGGACAAAATTGAAGTCCGCCGCAAGGGCAAAGTGCGTCGCGCCAAGCTGTACTACTTGCGCGATCGCGTGGGTTCGAAGGCCATCCGTATCAAAGAGAAGCCAACAGCTCGTCCCGTCAAGGGCGCTGCCAAAGTAGCTGCATAATAAGTTGTCCTGCACAAGCAGGACAGCGCCTTAAAGGGACACGGTTTTCGTGTCCCTTTTTTGTTGCCTACCCACTGTCCAGCCGCGCGCAGCGCCCTGCTATGTTCGCGAAGGTGAACAGTTGTTGCGGAGCGACTTATAGCCCCGAATTTATTCGGGGAAAATAGCTGAATTGAGAGTTCATCCAGTAGACGCATTCACTACTTTGGAGACGGAGGCGAGGTTATTGGAACGTTCGAGGTCTAGGACAATCCAACATAATGCTCGTGTTCTCTTCTTTCTGGTTTCACCTTCTGGTGGTGGCGTCGTTGCTGGCCGCACGTTATGTGTTGACCGTCCGCTTGAAACCCTCGTCCGAGGCCATGCGCGTACGCATCAACGATGCTCGCGAAACCTGCGACTCGGTTTCGGTGACGCTCTTCGCCCTCTTCTTTTTGATTCAGCCGTTCGTGGCCCAAGCCTATTGGATTCCAACCGGCTCGATGGAAAATTCGTTGCCCATCAACACACGCATTCTGGCCTCACCGCTGGCCCCCAAGGTAGTCCCAGTTCGCTCTGGTGAAGTGCTCGTCTTTAATGCACCAACCAAAGCCCTTCAACTATCGAACGGACAGGAAGGCGAGGTATGGGTGAAGCGCTGCATTGGAACTCCCGGTCAGGTCATCGAAATCAAGAAGAACGTGCTATGGCGCGACGGCAAAATTGTCGCTGAACCGTATGCCATCTGGTCGAGTCCTGGTGCATTCCCTATCACCTACGATATGAAACTCGTAGGTAACGCGGTTTACTCGCGCGTCTACGATTCGATGGGTATAGCAGGACTATGGACTCAGGCCGAAGTTATGGCACCCGATCAGAACGCGATTACGGCAGCGGCTTCCGGGCCAGTGCCTTCAAATAAGTTTTTGATGCTCGGCGACCATCGCAACGCCTCGCTCGACGGACATGTGTGGGGATTCCTCAATAAGGATGCGATCGTGGGCCGCGCCTTCGTTTCTTTTTGGCCTCCGCGCCAAATCGGCACCATCGGGCGCTAGTGTTTGGGCGACAACTTCCCGACACAGAGTAAAATTTTAAAGTCAATCATGCAAATTGGTTCGTTTAACATGGATTCGTGGCCGTGGAAGATCGCCGTTGTCGCAGCACTCATCGGCATCCGCGAACTCATCCGCCTACTGTCCCCCAAAGATCCTCAGGCCGAAGGCTCGGAAACATCGAAGTGGTTGGTCGAAACCATCGACTCCGCCGCGATTGCGATTGGACTGGTGCTGTTCATCATTCAACCGTTCATTTTGCAGGCATTCTTCATCCCTTCCGGCTCGATGGAAGACACGCTTCGCATCTCCGACCGCTTGCTGGTTTCCAAATTGGTCTACCGGATGAAAGACCCCACGTTTCAGGATGTCATCGTGTTCAAAGCGCCCAAACCAGCGCTTATTAACAACGCCAATCCGAACGAGGATGTCGACTTCATCAAGCGCTGTATCGGCACTCCCGGTGACACAGTCGAAATCAAAGATCGCCACCTGTTCCGCAACGGCAAAGAGGTGCCAGAGGTTTACACCAAGTGGAACGACCTTTCGCCCAGCATCACCAACGGCACCGCTCCCGACGAGCGCGCCCCCGGTGTCGATGGTGTTAGTCGCTACTCCTATGACATGAAAATCGTGGGCGGTGCAATCTACTCACGCGAATATGATTCGACTGGACGCCCCGGCAACTGGACGCAGAACGGCTTCATTTCGCCACAGGACGACACAGGTCAACAGGCAATCACCGACGCCAAAACAGGCAAAGTCCCCGCTGGCAAATACCTGTTCCTCGGCGATCACCGCTCCAACTCCAACGATGGGCACGTGTGGGGCTTTACCCCCCGCGAGAACATCGTCGGCAAAGCGATCTGCGTATTCTGGCCACCAACTCGCCTTGGCTTGGTCGATCACATGAGTTTCGCCCAACACGGCGGCGACAAATAATCGCTCGCACGGATGCCAAATTTTGAACACGAAACCCTGCTGCAACAGCAGGGTTTTTCGCGTATAGCCGGTGTCGATGAAGCAGGTCGCGGCCCATTAGCCGGACCAGTAGTAGCGGGTGCCGCTGTACTGCCCCCCGACTTCGTCCACAAGCATTCTGATGCCCTGAACGATTCCAAAAAACTTTCCGAGAAAGAGCGCAACCGCCTTTACGAAGAAATCCGCGAAGGCGCCCACTGGGGCATCGGCATAGTCAGCGCCGCCGAAATCGACGAGATGAACATTCGTATAGCCTCATGGGAAGCGCTGCGACGTTCGCTGGAAGATTTGGAAACCCGCTTTGGCGCGCTCGATTACGTCCTTGTCGATGGCCTGTCTGTACGCGAAATGCAATGGCCGTGGCCCCATGAAGCACTCGTCAAAGGCGATAGCCGCTCCCTTTCCATCGCAGCGGGTTCAATTCTAGCCAAAGTCACCCGCGATGCCATGATGCAGGAGCTAGATCAGGAGTTCGCGGGCTACGGCTTCGCCAAACACAAGGGCTACCCCACCCCACCCCACTATGCGGCACTCCGCGAACTGGGGCCATGTCCCATCCATCGCCAAAGTTTCGCCCCAGTACGCGACGAAGCGATTAGGCGCGGATTAATTCCAGCCCCACCAATTCCAGTCAAAAAACGCCGAGTAAAAGCAGCACCACCTCAGCTAGAGTTGGAAGAACTCGCATAAAACAACAATTGGGCCAGCCACTTTTCAGAGGTTGTGTCCCTCTGTAGGGACTTCTTTATGTTCGCCCTCAAACAGTTAAAAACATTCTCCCCTTCCCATCGCACAACAACTCTAACTACCGTCGCGGAGAAAACAAACCACCTAGAATAAGCAAAACGCACAGCAAAAAGGGCAGATGATGCCCAATGAAGAGATAGAGGACGCGCACAGCAACCGCCCACCAAAAAAGCGACGACTTCTCCGCATACAGAGCTGCTTGTCCCACATAAAACACCGTGCCCAAACCACCAGTGATCAAGGCAAGGTGACGCGCTTCGGCGATATTTCCCTCACGCCAAGCCGCCCATATCCGTATCCCCTGACCGCCCAGAAATGCACCGATAATGGCACCACTGGCTTCGTATCTCCAAAACGAATCGGCAGGAAGCGCTCCCTGCCCCTGTACGATACGAACCAATGAATCCCCTGCCATCCACAGCAGCGGGATACCAAGAAATCCAGCGATCATGCCAAAGCGCAGCGGATTACGCGCAATCTTTTCCGACAAAGCATCATTCAAGGGCACAAACAGAGTTTTACGATTCGAAACAACCAAGCACTTTCAAGAAAAGACACGAATACCTCCCAACACCAAAAAGAAAACTTGAACCCAACCGCGTTTAAACTCGTCCCACTGAAATGAAATAGGAGAATAACAAATTCCCTATGCCCCTTGAAAACTAAATCCCCTGCCCTCTTACAACTGTATGGCTCCTCTGTAGGGGCTTATGGCAGTAAGACCTCTCTTACAAAATTACTTCTCCCAAGTAGATTTCCTCTCTCTACCGAAAGAAAACCCACCCCGTGGGACGCGGCTACCCCACAAGCCAAATTCTCAATAATCTCCTAAAAGATTGAATAAAAATTGATTAATCAATCTTGCCTATTTTTAAACACCTAAACCTACACAAAACCGCCATTTTATCAATCTGAAATGATTGATTATCCCCCCAATTAATCTCGGAACACCAACCGTTCCAACACCCCCAAACTCCATGATTTCACGCTCAAAACTCGCAAATTGCGACTCAAAACTAACCACTAGTAACCAACAACTAAAAACTAGAATTCAATTCTCAATAAGCCTCGACAACTTCCCAGAGAATTTTTGTTGTGCGCGCCGTCCACAGGAGCGAAAATAATAATCTCTCATGTTGCAAACCGGTTTTCGTATCAGCGCATCGGCGTTCATTGGGCTTGCTGTCGTTGGCTTATGCTTCGCCCTGACTGGCACGAGCATCGCCCAACAGGAAGTCCGCCCCAACATACCAACACTCTTTGTTGTCGGCGATTCGACGGCCCGCAACAATGCCAACGGCGCGCAGGGTTGGGCCGACCCGTTCAAGGATTACTTTGATGCCGCAAAAGTGACGGTACTTAACCGCGCGATGGCTGGGCGTTCAAGCCGCACCTTCATCACCGAAGGCCGCTGGGACACAGTTGTACACGACATGAAAGCGGGCGATGTCGTACTATTGCAAATGGGACACAACGATGGCGGCCCGATTGATACCGGACGCGCTCGCGCCTCGCTTCCCGGTTTGGGCGAAGAAACCCGCGACGTAACCAAAGCCGATGGCAGCAAAGAAACAGTGCATACCTACGGCTGGTACATGCGCAAAATGGCCGTAGAAACCAAAGCCAAAGGTGCCACACCCATCATGCTGTCGCTAACAGTCCGTAACCTGTGGAAAGACGGCAAAGTCGAGCGCGGTTCGGGCAACTACCGCGAACAAATCGCCGAACTGGCGAAGACGCAGAACATCGAATTCGTAGATGTAACCAACATCATCGCCGACCGCTACGACGCTTTAGGGCAGGAACCAGTGAAAGCGATGTTTGGTCCCGACTATGTCCACACCAGTCCACAGGGCGCCGACCTCAACGCGACCTCGGTGGTAGCGGGCCTTAAAACCCTAAAGGACTTGCCGTTCTCGAACTGGTTTTCAGAAAAAGGACTCGCGGTTGCCCCCTACTCTGCCACCCCAGCCATAGCGACGATGCAAACCACCAATGCCCCCCAGAAAGCACAGCGCCCGCTACCAGTGCCCGCCGACCCCGCTTTGCCCTCGCTGTTTCTCATCGGCGATTCGACGGTTCGCAATGGTCAGGGCGATGGAGCCAACGGCCAATGGGGTTGGGGCGAACCTATCGCGACTTACTTCGACGCCGCGAAGATTAATGTGGTTAATCGCGCCGTAGGCGGCCTCAGCAGCCGAACCTATCTGACGGGCGGCTTCTGGACCGATACCTTAGCGATGGTGAAACCCGGCGACTTCGTGATGATGCAGTTCGGCCACAACGATGCCAGCGCCATTAACGACGACGCGCGCGCCCGTGGGACGATTCGGGGAACAAACGAGGAATCTCAGGCCATCGACAACCTGCTGACACACAAACCCGAAGTCGTCCATTCGTATGGCTGGTATTTGCGTAAGTTCATCGCCGACGCAAAAGCCAAAGGAGCAACGGCCATCGTATGCTCACCAATTCCGCGCAAAAGTTGGAGGGATGGCAAAGTCAACCGTAACGCCGATTCATACGGCGGCTGGGCGAAAGAAGTCGCGACCTCTGAAAAAGTGGCCTTCATCCCCCTGAACGACCTCATCGCCACCCGCTACGATGCTCTGGGCGCCGAGCAGGTCGAGCCACTGTTTCATGGCGATAGCACCCACACCAGCATGGAAGGCGCCAAAATCAACGCAGCCTCCGTAGTAGAAGGCATACAGGGCTTACCAAACAATCCACTTGCCCCCTACCTATTAACCAAATGAATTAGGGGCGCAGGCAAAATGCCCGCGCCACCTGTTTGGATTTACTCAATTCTAAACATAATTGCCCCTTGTAGGGGCGAACCTTGTGTTCGCCCTCGCTCCCCCGTCAAAGGGTGGTTTATCCCCCTTTACTTATACGTAAGCCCAAATCCGTAGCGGAAGAGCGGGTCATACGATTTATCGCCGACGTTGATAGGCAACTGTGCTATCGACTTCGGCCATGTGAACGACAGCTTTCCAGTAGGTTTGTAATCGCCGAACAGCACATCGGCAACTCCCAAGCCTTCGGTGCCGGGCAACCAGGCCGCGACGATAGCATCGCAATGCTCAAGGATGTCGGAAATAATCAGCGGGCGCCCTGAAACGATGATTACCACAACGCGCAAACCCGAACGCTTCATGTTACGTACAGCGGCCACATCTTCAGCGGATAGTCTCAAATCCTGACGGTCGCCGAATGTCTCGGCGTAAGGCTGTTCGCCGATAACCACAACACCAATATTGGCGCCCTCGCCACCAGTGCCATCTTTGGCGAAAGTAACCTGAGTGCCAGCCGATACAGACTCCCGCATCGCTTGCAAAATGGTCGTGCCTCCACTGGTGGGAGTACCGCTTTCGCCCTGCCAGCTAATCGTCCAGCCGCCGCACTGGTTCCCCAGGTCATCCGCGCTTTTGCCGCCAACATGAATGCGCTTTGCCTTCTTGGAGAGTGGTAGCGCCCTACCTTCATTTTTCAGCAGCACAAGCGACTGACGCACGCACTCGCGCGCCACATGGCGATGGGTGTTCGTACCAACCAGCCCCATAAGTTTGCGGTCGGTGAGTTGAGAGCGGTTTTTATCCATCGCGCCGACAGCGAATTTGACGCGCAGGATGCGGGTGACGGCATCGTTGATACGCGCCATCGGCACTCGCCCTTCTTTGACAAGTTCGAGTAACAGGGCATACAGTTCGCGGTACTTTTCAGGCACCATGAACATATCCATTCCCGCGTTAGCCGATTGCTCAATCTGGCTTTTATAGTTGCCGGGCAGTTCGTCGATGGCGTTATAATCGGAAATCAGAAAGCCCTCGAACCCCATTTCTCCCTTGAGGATTTCGGTGAGAAGCCGCTTGCTGCCCGAACACTTCTGACCGTTCCAGCTGTTGTAGGAAGGCATAATGGTGCCAACACCTTCTTGAATGGCAGTGATGTAGCCCTGCATGTGAAGGGCTTTCAACTCTTTCTCGCTGAGTCGGGTGTCACCGCGATCCAAAATGTGCAGGCCCGTTTTCTCTTGTGTGGCGCCCGTCCCATAAGTGGTGCCACCATCGCCGACAAAGTGTTTGGCGCAAGCTAAAACGCTGAGCGGGTCGCTGAGATTTTTGCCCTGCAAGCCGCGTACAGCAGCACCACCCAATGAGCGGGCCAATTCGGGCGACTCGCCAAAACCTTCGTAGCTGCGCCCCCAGCGCTCATCGCGTGGCACCGCCACACAGGGCGCAAAGGCCCACTGAATGCCCGTAGCGCGAACTTCGACAGCGGTAGCGCGCGAGGCTTGTTCAACCAAGCCGGGGTTTCGAGTACACCCAAGGCCAATGTTGTGGGGGAAAATGACGGCGCCCACAACGTTGCTGTGGCCGTGAACAGCATCAACTCCAAATAGAATTGGGATAGCCAGACGGGTTTTGAGCGCGTGCGACTGGAGGTTATCGTACAGGTCAGCCCAATCTTTGGCGCTGTTACCCGCTTTGGGGTCGGAGTTACCGCCGCTGAGTAGCGAACCCAGAAAATAGGTCTGGATGTCGTTGATGTCTTTGAGCGCACTTTGCTCGGCTTGCACCATCTGCCCCACCTTCTCTTCGATGGTCATTCGAGCGAGCAGCGTTTTGACCTGTGGGTCGAAGCGGGTCAGGTTGCGCATCCCGGTCTGTGGCTTGGCGCTCACGGCGGGCGCATTCAATAGTAATTTAGGAGCGGCAAGACCGGCTGCAATGGCGGTCGCGGAGCCTTGAATGAATCTTCTTCTGCTGGTGTTCATGGAAATGGTGTGTCGTGTGAATTGAGATGCGATCAAGGGGTGAGCTTGGAAACGATGGTTAGCTGGCGCGGCGCAGCAGTGAAACTGCCGACCGCTTTATCGGCTTTCCATACGAGGACTTTTTGTGGAGCATCGGTGGGATTGAAAGCACAGTAACTGGTCGTCTTGGTGCGCACATCATAGTAGACGCGGCCCAAAGGCGAACTAACTCGGTAATCGGGAGCAATCTGCCCCCAGGCGCGGTTCGAGTGCGCAAAGAAATAAGTCAATCCCGGCGTGTCGTTATCATGGGCGACGCCGCTGTTCTTATCCCATAGCGCATCGAGTTGCTCGACTGTCCATTCAGGGTTAACCTGCGCCGCTTGCCCCAAAATGACGTTGCCCAACCCAGTGCCAACTTTATCGAGGTCGATTTCGCCATCTTTGGAGGCTTTGCGCGCAGCCCACATCTGCCCGAAGCTCTTTTTGGCGAAAACCGGGTCTTCGGCGAGGTAGGACAATGCGGGCGACATCGGCAGCCACTGGATGCTCCAAATCCACGCAGGGTCGCCAGAGAAGTAGGTGCCGTAATTATTGCCACCGCTCCACACCATGCCGACGACATCATGCTTCCAGTTGGGCGACCAGTTGCCGCCGTTCTGGTTGAACCAATATTCCTGCGTGGCGCGCGCCTCCATCGCGTAGCCCATAGCCCCCGCCGCTTGCATTTTCGGGTCATTCAACGCCGTGCCAAGCAGAAACAACCCCGACCAACTTTGCATCGCCTCGCTGCTTGATTCCTGATTGTTGCCTGTAGGTGAGGATAGGCCTCCTGCCCACGAGTGCCCCTCCCACACATCGAAGCAACGCAGGAAGGGATAATTGGCGTCCTCGCGCTCCCAGTTGGCGTACTGCTTGGCGATTTGGCGAGCCATTGGGGCGTATTCTTTCAGCCACTGCGGGTCGAGAAAGCCAAGCATCGCCGTCGAACTGGTGAAGTAGCCAAGATGAAAATGCTGGTCGTTGAATGCTTCGGAGCCGTAGCTAGTATTAAAGCCAATAAGCGCCTTCCATTTCGGATAACGGGCGAAGAAATGGGCCTTCTCACCGGGCGTGTAGGTGTACCAATCGGTCAGCGCGGCTTTGAGGTTCGCGAGCAGTTTTGGTTCGGCGCTGTCGCGCAGTTGGTGCGCGATGAACATGTACTGCGCAGCTTGAGTGAGGCTCTTACCGCCCCAGTAGGTATCGTCGCCGTATTTATCGCGCGTCGCGTATTTGGCGAGATAATCGTGCATCCGTTCTGGTTCGTAGTCGTGCGCCAATCCCACTTCGCGATTTTGCGGCGAAGGATACATCGGTGGAAACCCTTTGAACGGATATGTGATCGTGAAATCGGTGCCGATGGCACATTTCATCGTGCCACGCGGAGTAAGGTAGCTAAGCGCCCCGAACTTCAGGTCGTTCTGCGTGTTGCGATAATGATGCGGCAACCAGCCCTGAATCAGCCGCTTCTCGGTGCCCTGCAACGCCTCGGTTTCGAGGTGCCACTTGGTTTCGACCGCCGCTTTTTCGGGAGAGTACGTCCACGTCAGTTGGCTACTGCGCGGGATGGCGTAGGCGAACTGCTGAAAAGTGGCGAGGTCAGTCTTGGAAGGTAATGGACAAACCACGAGGAACTGTTTCGCGGCGGGGAATTGCACCGAAACGGTGTCGCCCTGCCGCGAAAATGTGCTGCCAGTCGGCGCGAACAGGCCGTAACTGCGCCCCCCCGATTCTACGCCCAAAGAAGCCGTGCGAACTGGAAGCGTCAGCTCGGCTCCTGCGGGCGAGAAGAATTTGGTTTCGCCACCCATTTGCAGGGTCGGCGTGACACCTTTGGGTTCGATCCACACGTAAGGCAAACCGCGTCCCAGCGTAATGTCGAAGTATTTCCCGTCGTTTTCGCCCAGACGAAAGCTAACCAACCAATCGCTCCAGCTCTTGGCGCGCGCATCGACAGGGGCAAAGCCCTCCCCACCAATGCGCAGTGGGTTTTCGGAAATGGGGTCGCTTCCCGATTCGTTCCACCGCGTAGGGAAGGCGATATTTATCCCTTTATCATTAGCCGAAACCTGATGAGGAAACGCCCAAATCTGCCCGGCGTAACGGTCAACCAACAGGTTCGTCCACCACTGATTGGTAGGAACGGGTTTGTCAACAGCATCGGCGGTCAAGTAAAGCTGTCTCTCAAGAGTAGCGCGCGCTTGCTTATCGACTTCGGGCGGCGGGAACGAAGCATAAGAACCTTTCCCAACAGCCACGACTTCGGGTTGAGCATGAGAACAGCCACAAACCAGCAGCAAACCGACTAAGAGCGATTGAATTTTCATGGCAAAAAGAAGAACCCAAAGCGCAGGGTGGCTTTGGGTTCTTGAACGAAGACGCTTGCTTTTACTCGAACTTGATGCCGTCGAGATAGAACGTGATCGGCGCGCCGTTTCCGGCGACAACCCAACAAAATCCAGTTTTGACTTGCGACAGGTCTTTGTCTTTCAAGTCGATGCTGTACTCCTTCCAATCGGTGCTGAGTTTGACCTTGCCAGTCTCACCTTTAGCCGAATCGGGGTACTTTTTATCCTTGTTGATAAGACCAAACGAAAAGGAAACCTCTTCGCCGCCCTTATCGCCTCGTGCCCAAAAAGTCAGTCTTTTAGCGCCCGTCATGTTCCAACCGCCGACAGCATCGCCCCAGTCATTCGCCGGGCTTTGCCACACGACTCCCCCCCAGTTATCGTTGGCGGTGTACTCGACCTTGAGAGCAGATTTGCCAGAGTGTGGGTTCGTGGTGGTCTCGCCCATCTTGATAGCGCCAGTGTTCCCCATATATCCCGAAGCGGTATATGGTCCATCGCCACCATCTTCACTGGTAAGTTCAAGTGGCAACTTGGCCTTACGAGCGGCACTATACAGCGCCTTATCGCCTCCCTCAACGAAAAGTGGAATGTTTGCCACCGCCCCCCCGCCTTTATCATCGCGCACAAAAGCGAAGAGGCGATAAACGCCACCACGTTTAGGCATCTTGAGAGTGACTTCGCTATTGCTCGAAACCTGAATCGCTTCTGGATAAGTAGGTGGCGCCGCTTGTGTGGCACCGCCAATGGATTCCTCCAGAGGGTCGTACTGTAATACCCAATCAACCTTAAGCGGGTCTTTCTCGGCGTCACTGGTACTCAAAGTCGCTTTGATAATGCCATCAGGAGTAGTCTTCGCGGGAGTTTCGAGTTTGAAACTATCGATTTTTGGGACTCGGTTGGCAGGAGCCTTCCCAGTCCACACTTCTGTCAGGGCGTCCACAGGCCCAAGCCTTGTGCCGTCGTGAAGCAGCATCCCAAACCACGTGGCCGAAGCCTCCTGCTTGTTGCCCCAGGTGAAGGCATAACCACCGAGGCTGAGCGGTTCGCCCGCGATGGCCTTTTCGTAGGTTTTACGATACCAGTCCGCTTTTTCGGTGCTGGTCGGTTCGGGAACAGCCCCCCAATCGTTTTTCTTCATCTCCCAGGTTCCCGGCGGGCCGAACTCGGTAACGACATAAGGCTTGGAGCCACCCGCCGCTTTGTAACGCTGAGGAATAGATTGCGCGCCCGCATACGAGTTGATGCCAATAACATCAATATCGGGGCAGTATTTGTTGATGTCGGGCACTTTACTGCCACCGATTTCGGCGACAACAGTCATGGTGGGATGATTGGGGTCGGCCTTATGAGCGTAGGCAGCGATGTCCTGCACCGCCTTCCACATATTAGGGTTAGTGGTCACCTCATAGCCTTCCATCTCGTTACCAATACCCCACATCAACAGCGCCGGATGGTTCTTGTAGCGATCTATGGCAGCTTTGGCGGTTTCGAGTTGCTTAGCCACGGCGTTGGAATCATCGTAACTAAAGCCATGTTCCTTGTGCCCAAGCCAGATGCCGATAGTAACGGTGAGGCCCAATTTCTGGGCCTCATCTAACTGCTTTTCGAGCGAATCGGCGCCCCATGTGCGAAACGAGTTGGCTCCAACGGCTTTGAGCATGGCTTTAGGGCCATCGCCGCCCGCTCCCTTGATGAGATAGGGTTTGCCGTCGCGCATGAGTTGAAAACCACCGGGGCGGGCCACAATTTGAGTCTTGACAGGGGTGTCTTGAGCGAGGGCCATATTAGCACAGCTGCTGCAAAGGGCACTGGCCCCGATAATTGTGATTCCGCGAAGAATAGGTGACATAGAATGAATTTAGGCGCGGGACGAGTGTTAGCCGCCCTGCGGATGGAAGGTTGCGGCACTTCCAGAGACAGTAAACGAGGTCGCGTTGCCGTAGATTTGTGTGGGCTTCAGCGATTTCGCGTGGCCATCACAGAACAGGTAGTTGGCAGTTTCAAGATGACGCTTGGCCGCATTCATATCAATCGCCGCCGTCGTGCAAGCAGCGACAAGTCCGACACAACCATAGCCGTTGTTGGCATCGCTCTCGTAGTAAGGGCGATAGTTCGCCGAATTGTAAGGGCCGTTATCGCCCGCGAGAATGGTAACGGATGGGAAGGTCAATTCACTTTCCGAACGCCCCGGCGTCCCATTGGTGAGTCCAGAGTTAAAGAAGTAATCGGCGTAGCTGGTGTTTCCGTAGGTGCCACTATAAGGTTCGGCGAGGGGGTTAGTGCTGGGAGGCGTGCTTTCGCTGGGACACTGGAAAAGTTGAATGCTTTTAACGTAAGGCTGAACAACAGCCCAGGCACCGCCAAGGCTGGCGGGGTTCTGGGTGAAATACAGGCCATCGTAATCCTGAATGTATTGAGCTGTTCCCAAACCGATTTGCTTGAGGTTGCTCAAACAAGAAGTACGACGAGCATTTTCACGGGCACGGGCGAAGACTGGAAACAAAATAGCCGCCAGAATAGCAATGATGGCAATGACGACCAGCAACTCGATAAGAGTGAACGCAGAGCGGCTTTTGCCACAGGGATGGGTTTTCATGAATGTCCTTTAAAAAGCACGTTTTCCGTAGAAAACGAGAAACACCAAATTTAGATCGTATCTCCGTCTAACACTGACACCGGCAGACAGATTTCTCCGACGATGTCTGCCGTTCCATTCTCTCCACGCGACTCGATGAGTTGCACAAGTACATCGAGCGCTCGCATAGCCACCTCGTCCCACGGGCAACGCACAGTCGCTAAGACGCGGGCCGGGAGTTTTTCGTCGCGCAAACCGTCGAATCCGGCAACCGCCATTTCCTGCGGGACACGAACACCTTGCACAAGGCATTCGTGAAGCAGATTGTAGGCGGTTTTGTCGTTCCAGCAGCACACGGCCAGCGGCCCCTGTGCGCGCAGCTCAGCGACGACTGGCGCCGAATTTTCGAAGTCGAGGCGTTTAATAACGCGATTTTCGGCTTCGACACCGCGACTTTGCAGTTCGGATTCGAAAACGTGGCGACGTTTTTCAACTGAGGGCAAATTCGCGTGTGGCGCCAGATAGGCGAACTTGCGATGCCCACGCGACCAAAGCAAATCGACAAGCGCTTTCATACCCGTCGCATCGTCACATGTGACAGCAGCAAAACCCGGCAAGGCATCGGCTACGGCCACCACAGGAAGCGACGACTCGCGCAGCAATTCGGCAAGTGGGTCGCCCGCGCTAGAATGAAGAATCAGTCCATCGACTCGCCCGTCGCGGAGCTTGCCATACATGGTTTCAGCGCGCGAACCATACAAACCAGAATGCAGCATGACATCAAGGTGGCGCTCGGCACAGGCGCACTGTAATGCCCCCACGATGGCCCCCAGGAAATCGTTGCGCACATCGTAGTTGTGGCTGGTGTGAACTCCGATGATGTCGGTACGGCCCCGCCGCAACGACCGCGCAACAGCGTTGGGTTGATAGCCCAAACGCTGCGCCGCCTCCCAAACACGTTCGCGAGTCGCTTGCGCAGCGCGGTGGCCTTCGTCGCCATTGAGAATGCGCGAAACCGTGGGCTGCGAAAGATTCAACTCGCGGGCAATGTCCTTAGCGGTAATCATCGGATTGCACATTCGTATACGCAAAAAACTGAAATAATCTTTGCCGTTGCGTATACGAATGTGCAGATGAATTATACCCATCCATCGGCGATTTTAAACATCGGCATGAAGTTTTTTCTGTGATGTTTTGCCGCGACTCAAAAGTGAGGATTCAAAAATGGGCCGCCGTCGTGACTCATAGCGAGAATATGGACGGTTTAAGGCCAAAATACGAACAGGGAGCCGCTATAGCGGCTCCCTGTTCGTATTTTTACGCGGTGCGGATGGGAAGGTTCTTAGCTTTTAAAAGTCTTTGTCGAGGGAAAAATCGGCTTTGCCAAAAGATCTGCCGTTCGCCGTAAACGTAACCTGTCCCTGAATGTCGGCATCGTCGTTGTTGGTGAAGCGCATCGTGCCTTTAGCTATGTAGTTTTGCCCCTGATAGGAGTACGCGAAAGCAAAGACGCCATTGGGTTGGACTATACCTTTAATGGGGCTGGTGACGTTGACTGTCGAGTTGATGACGTTGCCGGTCATGGTGCCATCGGCGCGCACGTTCATCTCGAAGCCGCCTTCTTGCATATTGCCGTCGTCCTGCCAGTCTCCGCTCCAACTACCAATAAATGGGGATTGGCGGTTGGAAGCGGGGCCACTACCTGTGCCCCCCGTCCTTGCTGTGGGCTTGTTGCCAGAAGACATATCAATCCCGGCGGGCAATTCCATGATAAGCCCCATCACGAGCGCAGGGCCATTGGAGCTATTGTTAACCAAGCCTATCGAATAGGTGCCTTGCGTGGTTTTATAGGCAAGTCCAGCGGCTGGGCCATTTTTAGTATCGGAAGCGACCACCTGATTTTTGCTATTGAGAACCAGCAAGTCGAGGTCTTTGACACGATCGTCTCCGACTCCCATAAAGCCGCGATTGGCTGTGTGGTAGCGTTTGGGATCGCTGGTCACAGTTTGTTTTGGTTGAAGCACAGCCCCATAGAGCGCCCATGTGTCGGGGTCCTGGCTGAAGCGTCCTCCATTGACACCGCGAAAAATGAGCGAAGATGCTGCTGCTGCTTTCACGATAGCCTGTGCCAAACGTTCGATAGGCACATCGTAGCCGCCTTTACGAAGGATGGTTACCGCGCAAAATGCGGTTCCGCTTTTGGACGATGCCAAACGCAGAAACATTTTGTAGCGTCCCGTTTTCTTGGGCTTAAACAGCACGAAAGGTGCGGCATCCTGCTCGGTGTCCTTAATAACGGTTGCGCCGCTCGAATCGCGCAGGAAAATATCGACATTGCGCGTACTCTTATCGCCACCGCCGATGAATACATAGGATTGCCCAGCGGTAAGAGTAAAGCTTTCGGAGGCACTTGCTCCGGGGCGCAACATCACGCCAAAGACGCATCCGGTTTCGAAGAAGCCGTAGCCGAGTTTACTGTTGACCTTTTTGGCGGTCAGCACGACACGATCCAAAGCTTCTCCAGCTCGGTTCAATGCCAACTGCTGGGACGATAGATTGCGCGTCGCTTGCGCTTGAGATGGTGCCCCCACCGACAACAATAATGCAGTAGTGAGAGCGAGAATTGAGGCGCGCAGGCCAAACGTGAAATGTTTCATGAGTGGAAGTGTTCGGTTGATTATTCCGGTTCTGGGGGGAACAGGTTGTTAACCGCCCTTGATGATGGCGCGCAGGGCCGCTTCTTCGCCTCCACCTGAAGGACGACGCTTGGCAGCAGGACGTGAGACGACACGTGGCCTGGGACGAGGCCGTTCAACAACACGCGGACGCACACGGGGGCGCTCGACAGTACGCACTCGTGGTTTGCGTGGCCGAGGCGGAGTAGTGACGACTCGTTTGCGAGGTGCAGGTGGTTTCTCGACTACACGAGGACGTGGCGGAGTTACGACGCGCGGAGGCGGGGAAGTCGGAACAGCCGTTGGGCGCACAGGTATTGGCGTTGGGTCGCTGAAACCGGGGATGGAATCAGGAATATCAATGTCAGCCGTGGGTTGAGGGGCGACGGGCGTTTCGCTTAAATTCCGCACATTGGTAGCCACGTTGTTCAACTCCCCAATTGAGGAACCGGATGCTGTATTCGTAATTTCCGAACCAACTGGCGAGGAGCCATTGCTAGTTGGAGTGTTATCGACCGTAGCGAGTTGAGTCGCGATGGGAGTAGGTTCGGCTGTGGGAGTAACATCGCCACCGCCACGCCCCTTGAAGGCGAACGCGCCGCCCACGAGAAGGACAGCCACCAAACCCAAAGAGGCAGGCAATGCCCACTTGGGCATCGGTGTGGGAGTTGGTACATGGCGTTGGTTTCGGTCCGATGGCGGAACGACGTTAGGTGGATAAGAAGTACGATTATTGCCAGTAGGTGGCAGAGGCTGCACTTCGCCCAAACCAGTGGCAGGCAGGGAGGTGGGAGGCACAACCTGCCGTGTCGCGCCGGGGGCTGGCTCTGGGCGATAAAGCAGCGTCTGGGTAGGTGGCGGGGCGGGCAATTGGCGCGCGATGGCTTCGAGGGCGAGGCGCATTTCGGCCACGCTCTGGAAACGGGCTACGGGGTCTTTAGCAAGCGCTTTCGCGATGATGGCATCTAAGCCCGCCGGAAGAGTGGCAACGATGGAGCGCGCTGGGGGTGGCACCACTTCGAGGTGGGCGCGCATGATTTCGTAGTCACTGGTCGCGGTGAAGGGCATTCGTCCGGTCAGCAACTCGAAAAGCAAAATGCCGAGCGAATAGATGTCGGAGCGGGCATCCTGTTCGAGACCACGCACCTGTTCGGGACTCATGTATTCGAGCGTGCCAATGACCTTGCCGGTTTGGGTCATACGCCCCGAACCCGCCATACGCGCGATGCCGAAGTCGGTGATTTTAGTGACACCTTCGGACGACACCATGATGTTGGAGGGCTTGATGTCGCGGTGGATAACGCCGCGTGTGTGCGCGTGTTCGAAGCCTTTGAGGCCATCAATGAAGACGGCGAGCGCCATTTCTGGCGGCATCGCGCCTTTGCTCCGCACTATGTCTTCGAGAGTTTCTCCCTGGACATACTCCATCACCATGTAGTAATTGCCGTCCTGCTCGTGCAGGTGGTAGAGACTGGCAATGTTGGGGTGATGCAGACGGCCCAAAGCAATAGCTTCGGAGCGAAAACGCTGAAGTCGGCTTTCGTCGCGCGTGAGTTGCGAATGGAGAGCTTTAATCGCTACTTCGCGCTCGATGTTATCGGTGGCGCGATAAACGGCACCCATGCCGCCTTCGCCCAGTTGCCCCGTGATGCGATAGGAGCCAATCGTACTACCAATCATTGAATTTTTACCTCGCGCGTTTCGACTGGAACGCCCGCTTTTATGTTCTCCGTGTCAGTTGTGGTTTCTTTTCCTTCGGTCTTAGTTTGGGATGTTTCCAAGGGAAGCACCTCGACAATGATAACCGAAATGTTGTCATGGCCCCCACGTTGGCGCGCTAAAGCGACGAGAGAATCGCCAGCAGCCTCCAGACCATGCAAGTTGACAGCGACCAACAGTTCATCATCTTCGACCAAATCGCTCAGGCCATCGGAACATAGAAGCCACTTATCGCCAGAACGAAGGGGAAACGGCTCATCCCAAACGGCGACCTCGACTTGAGGCTGGGTTCCGATGGCACGCAGGATCACGTTTTTCTGGGGATGACCACGCGCTTCGGCTGGAGCGATAAGACCACGGCGCACCATCTCCATAACTGCCGAATGCTCTTCGCTCATGAGATAAATGCCTTCGCCACGCACCAGGTAGAGGCGACTATCGCCGACGTGCGCATAGTGCGCGTGTGAACCACGCAGAACGAGCGCGGTTCCGGTAGTGCCCATGCCATGCAACGCCGAGTTGCGTTTGGCTTTATCGAAGATGGCGTGGTTGGCAGCTAACAAAGAGGCCCGCAATGCAGCAGTAACAGACTGGTGCGAGTTCATGTAACGCTCAGCAATGGTCTGCACCGCCAATTGAGAAGCGACTTCACCGCCCGCGTGCCCACCCATGCCATCGCAAACGACAACCAGTACACCTTTTTGCGCGAGTTTTTCGGTGGAATCGGGGCGCAAGACATAGACACTATCCTCGTTCAATTCGCGCACGCAGCCAACATCGGTTTTATAAGCGATGCGGATTTCGAAGGCGGGCGCTTCCGAAGCCGCCTCCTCGGCTTTAGCGACAGGTGGAGCCTTGGTGGTTATCGGAATTTTCGCGGCGGCTCTTTTTCTGAAAAAGGAAAACATGGGCGAGGCAGTGAATAGTAGGCGGGTTAGAAAATTGGACGAGAGGAAATAGCCTCTCAGGAGTGTTCGAGGACAAACGAATAGTTTGTGCGTCCCTCGGTGATAGATATGGACTCGTGTTTTGTTGCAAAACCGGGGCGCTCAAGGCGAAATTCGATTTGCTCGCCGATGTGGCCGCTTATTTTACAGGGAGGATTACCCAATAATTGATCCCCTCGATAAACCTGCGTTTGGCTGGCACCTTCGAAAACATCAATGGTGATAGTTTTCAGGGTGCTGTCGGTGGAATTACCGTTCAGGGGTTGGTCTACAGGAGCGTTAGATGCTTCAGTCGTAGGGACAGTTACGACAGCGATGTTAGCAACTGGAGGCGGAGTTGGCTCTGATGGTGTGATGCCGTTTGCAGTGGGAGAGGCTGGCCATAGGAACCATGTGAAAAAGAGGACAGCGCCCACTCCACCTGCCGCAAGAAAGGGGATGTACGATGTAGTTTTGGCCTCAGCGCCCGA
Organism: bacterium; assembly: GCA_004172935.1. Lineage (GTDB taxonomy): Bacteria > Armatimonadota > Abditibacteriia > Abditibacteriales > Abditibacteriaceae > Abditibacterium. The sequence goes on from SDZD01000010.1 coordinate 151,245, forward strand.
ACTATTGCCCACAACCGCTGCACGTTTGTTATCGAGGTTGTTTAATGCTGCCAGTAACTCGGAGCCGTTGGCATAACGGGCTGCGGGTTGCTTTTGCAAACAGCGGCGCACAACGGAATCCAGTTCGCGAGGCAAATTGGAACAGCGCGTGGATAATGGCTCGAAATGGGCGCGCGTGACTTTCTCGACCAACTCTCCCCACGTCGGCGCCTCGAAGGGTGGACTACCGCTGAGCATCTCGTAGAAAAGAGCGCCCAGTGCCCAGACATCGCAGCGGGCATCAGCCTCTTTGCCCTTCACTTGTTCGGGCGAAAGATATTGAAGGGTGCCAACGAAGGCTCCCGTCGCTGTGAGGCGAGCCATATCGTTGGTTTTGGCGATACCGAAATCGAGCAATTTGATTTCGCCGCGCCCATTGATCTTGATATTGCTGCTTTTGATGTCGCGGTGAATGACGCCTTGCGAGTGCATAAAAGCGACACCGGCCACAACCTGTTTGAATATCGCGAGGGCCTCGGCACAGGGGATGGCGCCCCGTTGGAGGCGTTCGTTGAGCGTATAGCCATCGACCAACTCCATCACAATGCAGGGAGTCGAGCCGACCTCATGCCATTCATAGAAGGCGGCAAGATTGGGATGGCGCAAGCTGTCTTGCACACGCGCCTCGTTAATGAAGCGGTTACGCCAACGGGCGCGCGCTTCGGGTGGAAGGTCAACGCCTCCGGTCAGGAATTTGACAGCCGCCACCTGACCGGAACGCTCGTGGACGGCGCGAAAAACTTCGCCCATGCCACCAGCGCCCACGAAATCGAGGACGTGATAGTCACCAACACGCACAACGGGAGGTTGTCTGCTCATTCTGATTACTCCACGAATAATGAATTCGCTTCAGAGAACGCAGAGGCTCAAGTCCTCAAAAATGGCAGCGTGGACGAGAATTCTCGCCCACGCTTTTCCAAGGACTATCGAAGTACTCTGAACTTATGGCGCTGGAGTCGCTGTTGGTTCCACTGTCGCCGTTTCTTCGGTGGCAGCAGGTGTAGCCTCGCTGCTTCCACCGCTATCAGCAGAGGAAGTATCAGGCGAGGCGTTTTGTCCGGTCGCGTTCATCATTTCCATACCGAAGCGGATGGGGACAGCGAAGGTGATGGCGGTTCCCTGCATGGTACGCCCAGCAAAGAAGATCGCGATTACGCGGCCTTTGTCATCGAACACAGGGCCGCCAGAGTTGCCGCCGCCCGTCGAGTTGACAGTAAGTTGGTAAGCATCTCCGAACAAAGACACTGTTGGGTCTTTGTCCTTGGACATGCTTTCGTCGCCGCGCAGCAGACGCCCGATGTTGCCAACGCTGACGGTGGGTTCGGGAATTTCGCGGATTTTGGCAGTGCGATTGAATACGTCTTGCGAACGTACCATACCGTAGACACCGGGCGAAATGGCGGGGTAGCCTAACACGATAGCGGCATCGCCGGTTTTGATGGTGTCGTAATTGTCGTTGAGTTCGACTTTACGCATCGTGCCCGGCAAAGTGATTTTGGCCATTGCCACGTCGTGACGGTCGGAAGGATAGACCGACCCAACCGGGATGCGGGTCTTCTGGCCGGGGAAGGTCGCGTAGAAATAGTCGTTGCGTCCTTCAAAGCCGCCCTGCAACTTTTGCCCGGCCTGTTTGGTTTCCGAGGGCACCCAATCAGAAGGAGCCTGTTGCAGCACTTCCAATTTCCCGTTCTGGAGTTTGACGATGCCGGGTGAGGCATAATCGGGGAAATGATAGGCGGTCATCCACGTGGAAGCAACGTGGCGGTTGGTTAGCATGAAGCCATCGTTGGAGATGATGAAGCCCGAACCCGTATGTTCGCCACCGATGGGGTGGTCGTTGGGAGTTACGGTCAACATCGGCTCGATGCTACCATCCGCAGTCTGGGTGTAGAGCGCCAACTCTTTACCAGTTGATGGGTTGGTGTAGAACTGGTGATAGACCTGATTACCGTTAGGGGTATAAATCAGTTTCCAGCCGACTTGAAGCTGAGCAATTGCGTTGGCGTTAGCCGCAACGATTTCCGCAGGAGTCTTGGGGCCGTTCTTTCTGTCCTCTTCTTCTTTGCGCCGTTCTTCCTCGGCTTTCGCGTTGGCATCAGCGATTTGGCTATTGGCGTCGGCGATTTTGTTCTGTGCCGAATTTAACTGTCCACGCAATTCGCTCTCGGACTTATTGCCGCGCATGAAGAGCAGACCTGCGACCAGAGCGACCAATCCCAAACCGGCGATACCGACGAAGAGGGTAGTTTTTTGGCCTTGCTTGCGGGTGTCACCAATCATGCGCTCGACAGTGGCTTTACCAACAGTGGGTTTAACGTCGTTGGTCGCGGGAGGCACCGAAGAGGGGCCGGGGCCACCGCCGAAGCCACTGTTCATGGTGGCTCCTTCGCGCGTGGCGGGAGCGCCCATCACGGAGCTGGCCGCTGCTTCGCGCGTGCGGGCAGGAACGTTGGGACGTGGGTCGAGATCGAACTGAAATTCGGGGCCACCGGGGCCGAATTGCACTACGTCGCCGGGAGCGATGGCGGCGCGACCAGAGAGGCGCTGTTTGTTCAGAAAGGTGCCGTTGCGCGAACCCATATCTTCAATGAAATAGGCGCTCGAATTGCTTGGATCACGGATGACTTTGGCGTGCTGACGAGAAACGAGGTCGTCACGCGCAGGGTCATATTTGACCTGAGCCATGTCATCGCGACCGAAGATGAATTCGGTTCTAGAATCGGCAGGGAACTCTTCAACTTGATTAGCTTTAGAACCGCTGAGATGTCGGAAAATAATGCGTTGCACGCGGAACCGTCCTTAAGGAAATTGGGATATTGACGTTGCTTTATTCCTCAAATATCAAGCTAACGTCGCGGCTTATCTTAGCTTAATTCCAAAAAGCACACAAGCAATTCGGACATTTGCAAGATGCATTCGTGATAGAGAGCCGCGTTTGCCATGAGGTGCCTACTGGCTCTGAGGTACCTCGCGGTTCAGAGCAATAATGCGATTCATGGCTGGGTAGGTATCATCGCTGAGCGATTCGCGCCTTCCCGAAGAAAAGACACGAAAAGTAGCGACGCGATAACCCGCTGTACCAGCGGAATGCACGTAAGCGCGCCGTCCCGAAGAGGGAGCGGAACTATCGCGGTTGACGATGCGCGTGAGGCGCAGCGGGGCCGAAATGGAGAGCATTTCGGTTTTGATGGCGACTTTTTGAGCGGGAGCTTTGGCGCCCGTCAGCAAGACTTCGAGCCTATCGCCACGCACGATGGCATGAATGCGAATAGGCCACGGATTTGGATTACGAAAGCGCAAGTCGATGCCGGGAAAAGCAACCGCCGCATCGCGTCCAGGAACGATGTAATGCGGCACGAAGACGTGGGGATGGCGTTCGAGAACAGGCAATCCGGCCAACAGTGCGGCATTATAGAGGGTGGTCGAGGTCTGGCAAACGCCGCCACCGTAGGCGCGCACCAACTCGCCGTCGTAGGAAACCAGAGCTTTGACGTAGCCTTGATCGACAGACCACGACTTCACTGTTTGGTTGAATGAGAAAATGGCGTGGGGAGCGACGAGGCGCCCATCTATAGAACGCGCGGCCAATAGCGCATTGCGCCGTTGGTTGAGGCTGCGCCCTTTGAGACTGGTGCTAAAAGCCGAGAGCTTCTGTTGAGATGGCGGCGCCGTGGTTAGCGACGCGACCAAAGCGCCGCCGCCGAGCATCAAAACCCCCAGAGCAGCGAGCGGGAGCGCATAGTTGGAAACGATGCGCGGCAGGGCGATGTGTCTGGGAGGTAGAACGGCGGGAACAGAAAGTGGTTCGGTGGTTTGCTGCACGAATGACTCCTTTATGTGTTGGATTTTTGGTTCGGTCGCAAAGCGCTTATTCGGCCTGAACGGAGACGCTGGTTTCGCCGCTTTCGGCGCGCACATCCGGGTCGTACATGGCTTGAAGCATGGCAGGCAAGGCGTTGAAGGTGCCGGGCGTTTGGGCGCGCAGGTTGTATTCGATAACGTGCTTGCCTTTGGTCATGTGGCGGGCGAAGAAGGCGATACGGTCGTCGCGAACATCGGTGCTCGACCACCAGTAATCCCAGTTGTCGTTGCCTTCGCTGGCGTCGCCGCGCTCGGTGGTTTCGCAACCCGATGGGAAGGCGTCTTCGATGAGGACGTAACTAAGGTCGCGTGGGACGTTGAAGGTGAGGCGAACACGGATGCGGTCGCCTTGATTGAGGTTGTTATTGGTAGCCTCGGTGGTGAGGCTCCAGCTGTTATCGCCCGTCGCGCGCGGCAAGAGGCGGCGGTATTCGCGCGAGATGGTAATAGGCAACGCACCAGAGACGGGCGGCAACGGGGCATAGGAGCCGAGGGTCTGGCGCATTTGCACGGCATAGAAAACTGGCGCACCAGTCCCTGTGCGTTGCAGGGCGAGGGTGTTTCCAGAAGAACGGAGCTTTTGCCACGGCACATCGACCACGAACTCGCGGGCGGAAGTAGTAGGAGCGAGAGTGCGGTTGGAGATGGACTCGCCGTTGAGCAGGACTTTGATGGAGCCAGCGGCGGAAATGGGAGCGGGGTTAGCGTTCAAGTAATCGCAGAGAGCGCCGAGAGTCCAGGCAGTGTCGCGCGTGCTGCCCCAGTCGTCGTTGTTGCGCCGCGCCATCATCCAAAGGAGAACGCCATTAATGCGCGAATCTTTGGGATTGTTGGCGACGATGGCTCGCAAGCCCATCGCGGTGGCGGTTTTGTCGTTCCAGTCGGACCATTCATCGTGACCGCTGCCCTTCCAATAAAGAAGTTGGTCGCCTTCGTTTTGGAGCTGGGATTGGAGGTCTGCCCAGGCAGACGAGGGGATGGCGAGTTTCTTATCGAGCAATACCAACGAGGCGAGGGCCTGTGGGTCGAGCGAGGCGGTTTGGAAAGCCATACGCGCTTTGCGGATTTGGGCTTTCTCGGCGTCGGTTGGCAAGGAAGAGGCGAGGGCGTAGAGCAAGAAGGCGCGAGTGTTTTCCCAGTTGGGGCGCTGCCATGCCGGAAGCGGTTTGGCGGGCGCCGCGAGCATCTGGATTCCCGCTTGCCGTCCGCGCGAAAGCATGTCGTCGGAAACGGAGTAGCCTTCGGCGCGCGCTTGCGACAGGCCATAAAGGACATAGGCAGTCATCCACGGATCGTCGTCATCGGCTTCCCACCAGCCCCAACCGCCGCTTTCGTGTTGGAAGCGGGCGAGACGAGTGACACCGTCGCGCACCATTTTGGGGAGCTGCGCGCGCATTTTCTGGGTTTGGGCATCCTGAGCGCCGCGCAAACGGAGGGTGCGTTGCACCAGAATGTCGGGCAAGAAGCGGCTCATGGTTTGTTCGGTGCAACCGTAAGGGAAGCCGATGAGCGAATTGAGGCCACCGACGAGGGCATCGGAGATGGAGGGGGTGACTCGTATCGTTACCCTACTCGCCGAATTGATGGCGGAGGCATTGGGGCTGATTTTTTGGGAGAAGGTGCCGTTGCTATCGAGGTGGCCGACATAATTATCGATGCGCTCGCGTCCGTGGGCGCGTACAGGCACTTGAGTTTCGAGAGCGTCGGTGAGTTGGACTCCGTTGGTGCTAGGCGTCCATGCTGAGAGTTTGAGATTGGCGCTGTTGGAGAAGTTGAGGCCAGAACCTTCGGTTTCGACGGGCCAGATGACCTGAGCGACGCCACCGGGAGCGACAGTTACCAAGCGCGTTTCGTCGCCAGTAAGAGTTAACCCCTGAGCTTCGATTTTGACGTTGGCTTGCTGCTGCTCTGCGGTTTCGTTGTGGATGAGGGCGGTGACTTGCGCATGGTCGCCGCCAGTAAAAAAGCGCGGGGTTTCGAGGCGAACGAAGAAATCTTTGGCGACGACAACTTTCTGGGTACGGCGCCCGAAGGAGGTGCCCAAAGTTTGGGCGACTGCAGTTGCTCGCCATGTGGTGAGGTTATCGGGGAGTTGGAAGGATACGGTGGCGTGACCTTCGCGGTCGGTTTGCACATCGCTTTGCCAGAAGGCGGTGTCGAGGAATTTGCGGCGCGCTTCGATGTTGGGTTCGGCTTTATTAACATCGCCCAAATAGAGCGGCTCGAAGGAATAGCTGGTTTGAACGCTGTTGGGGCGATGAGGGTAGAAGGCGCGGCGCAGAGCAGCGGGGTCGTCTTCCCGTAAGGCATAGATGGACTCATCAACAACACCGAAAGAGAGATCGGCGGCGACGGGCTTTCCGGCGAAGTCGGTGGTTTGAACCTGATAAGTGATTTTGTCGCCAGGGGCGTATTTGGCACGGTCGGCTTGAATGTTGACGCGAAGAGTACGCTGGGGCACTTCGACACGCAGCGAGGCTTCGCTGGAGGCGAACTTTTTATCGCGCACAGTGCAAGCGGCGAGGGTGACGTTAGGGCCGTAATCGGAAGTGAGAGGGATGGTGATGGCGGTGCTGCGGTGAGTGAGAGGCACTAGCCAGGAGCGGAAGAGTTTGGAACCTTCGATGGTGACGAGGGCGGTGCCGCCGCTTTGCTCGGCGTTGAGCAGGACGCGGGCGGTTTCGCCAGTGCGGTAGCGCTTTTTATCGGTGAGGAGGGCGAGCGATGAATAGGGGGCGTCATAGTCGCCGCCTTCGTTGCCCGCAATCCAGAGGGTGCGGGTGGCGACGATGTCGCGTCCCTTGGAATCGCGGGTTTGGGCGCGCAGAGTCCAGACGCCTTCTTTGGGCGGAGTAATGGGGATACGGGCCACGCCTTTGGCGTCGGTGGTGCCGCGCACTGTTTGCGTTTTGCCTTCCTGCCATTTGTCGTTTTTTGTGTCCCAGTTGCGGTAGAGGCAAGCGAGTTCGATGGGTGCGTTGGGGATGGCTTTACCGTTGAAATCGTTGGCGGATACCGTCAGCATGGTTTGTTGACCGGGAAGGGCAAAGTAGCCTTCGGTCTGGGTTTGCAGACGGAAATCGCCGGAGGAAACGGGCACTGCCCCACTCGCCTCGACTTCGCGGCCAGCGGCGTCTTTCACGCTGAGTTGGACGGAGTAGATTTGATCTTGCGGCTCGTCGGCGAAGATGTCGGTGTTCGCCGATTCGTCGTCGCTGTTTTCTTGTTGACCATCGTTCTGATTGGCCTCGAAGCGGATGACGGCGTGGCCGCTGGCATCGAGAGTGACATCGCCTTCGCTGATGATTTCGCCGGAGTAGTCGGCGTAGGAACCCTCGCTTTCGCCGTCTTCATAATCGGAGGCGTCGCTATCATCGGCATAGAGCGAGGCCCAATCGGGGGCGCGGGTGATGGTGTAATGGGTTTTGGCTCCGGCGACGGGGGCGCCGAAGTAGTAGGTGCTTTCGACCATCATTTCGACTTGATCGCCGAAGGAGTAGTGTTTTTCGTTGGGGGTGACGGTCGCGGAGAATTCGGGCTTGCGATAGGAGGCGACAGAGAAATCGGAGGTGTGTTCTTCGCCGTCGATGGTCATGACCATCGAATAGTAGCCGCTGGGCGCTTCGCTCGAAAGCTCGAAGGCGCCGGAGAAGGCACCGTAATTATTGGTTGTGGCGCTGGAAATAGCGACCTGTTGGCCTGATGGGTCGCGCACCTCGAAATCGACTTTTTGACCGGTGGGGACGGAGTAACGAAGGCCGGAATCGAGGGTGCGGCGCGCGATGCCTTTCCAGGAGACACGGCCACCGGGTCGATAGATGGGGCGGTCGGTGTAGGCGTGGACAGTGTAACCGCCGTGGCCCTCATCTTCGCCGCCATCGTATTGGCCCACGGTGGCTTCGTTTTGACCGTAGGAAGCCAACGAGAGCAGACGCCCGCCGCCACTTTCGGAGTTGGAGGCGAGTTTGATGGTTGCCAGACCTTCTTTATCGGTGCGGGCGGAAGTGAGAACTTTGCCGTCCTGTAGGACGCGGATGGAGGCGTTGGGGCGGGGGGCGCCGCTTTGGGAATCGACGGCGTAGGCGAGCAACTGGCCGGGGGCTTTTTTAACAACGAGGGCCAAGTCGGAGACGCTCATCTGGGCGCACACCGAGTTTTTGCCGTGGGCGACTTCGACCAGGTAGAGGCCCGCGCCGGGAGTGCCCAGTTTCAGTCGCTCGTGGTAGAAGCCTTCGATGTCGGCGCCTTTGAGGGCGACGGTGCGGTTTTCGAGAAGTTGGGGAGCCGCCGTGCCATTGGGGTGTAGGAGTTCGGCGGGCAAGGTGGGGATAGTCTCGTAGCGATTGGAGACGCGGCTGAGAGCGGAGGCGGCTTTGGGGTCGCGCAGGATGTCGGCGAGACGGGCGCGAAAAACTCGGACGCGGATGGAATCGGAGCCAGCGGCTTTGGCGCCATCAACGTAGCCATGTACAGGGAGAATGACGGATTCGGATGGCAGAAATTCGCGCTGCTGTTGGGAAACCTGCAAATCGGGTTGGGAGCGTTTGAGGCGTAGCGCGACATCGGAGGTTTCGTCTTCACTGATAACGACCGAGCGCTCGTTGGTGGCGTGGGCGCGAGTGGCGGCGGAGAGATGGTAAGAGCCAACCAGGACGTGCGATAGCTCGAACTCGCCGTTAGCGTCGGTGGTGGCGCGCAAGCGGCGCACACCCTGACCAGAGTTTTCGCTGTCGGGTTCGTCGTCCTCGTTGGCAGAGACGAGGGTGACTTTGACGTTAGCGAGGGGTTTACCAGTCTCGGTGAGGATGGCGCGACCGTGAACACGTCCGGTCGGTTTTTCCTGGGAAACCGAGGCCAGCATCACGCCCCCAACACCGAGGAGGGCCAATAAAGCGCCGACTGTGCGCGGTAAAACAGATAATGCGTTCATTGCGAAACTCCCGAAGAAGAGTGTTGGCGTCCCTGAGACCAGAGAAACGCGCGTGAGATTAAATCAACGACCAAAACCAATACGACAGCGCCTCCAAGACCCCAGAGCAGGAAATGCATCCTCTGGGAACGGGACAGTTCGGCCAGAGGCAGGAACCGAATCGTCCACTGGGTTATGACAAGCGAGAGGGCCAAAGCGAAAAGGGCGATGGCCGAAGAGCGGGCGGCAGATGTTGCCGATCCATTCCAACCTGCGAGGGCCAGAGCCATTCCCGCGAAGACGGCGGGGAGAACCTTGATGCCCCAGATGGAAAGAACTGCGCTGGGGATTAACAGAGTCAGAATGCCGATGCCGACGAACTGTAGCAGGGAGGAAACGGGATGGGAGCGCGCTTCGTGGGCGCCGAACCAGAGCGAGGCTAACCAAGTGGGGACTATGGCGCCAAGCAGAAAACCGAAAAGGGCGAACTGATCGACGAGATTGACTCCGCGCAGGTCGAGGCGGAAGCGAGTGGCGAAGACTCGCGATATGAGTAGGACGGCCAGAAATGCGGCCAACAAGGTGGCGGTTTGAGCGACATCAAGGCGGGCTTTTTCTTCGGTATGGGACGAGGGCCAGAGCAGAAGAGAGATGGGCCACGCAGCAAGGAGCATCAGGCCGACGCCGAAGCCCTGAAGGAACGAGTACGCGAGCATGAAGGCGCACAGGGTGAGAAGGATGGCGACGGGGGGGATCGTCGTGTGACGGGAACTCTCTGCCGCACTTTGCGAGGATTCCCAAAGCAGTCCCCAACCGAGAAGGGCGAGTAGCGCCCCAATGGCGAGGCAGTAGAGCATTTTCAGGTCGTCGAGGACTCGTGTGGCGAGGAGGAAACCGAGTCCGAGAGGAACGATGAGGCAGAGTGCAGATGTGATGAGGGGGGCGGGCGACTTGGCCTGTTCCCTATTAGATTCGCTGAGGAGCATTCCCAAGAGAAGGGCGAGACTAATGCTGGCAGCGAGAACAACGGCGATGGCGGAATGTGTTCCGCGCGGAAGCTCGGCGATGGAGAAGTCGCGGTAGACGCCCAGTGCGGCTACGGAGCAAAGGGCTGCTACGAAGGCGGAGCCGTTGAGCAGTCCTAGCGCCAATGCGGGCGGGGCGCCTCTCTCGGTTGGAGCGTGAGGCGCACACAGCCAGACGAGGGAAACGACGCACCATCCCAACGAGGCGCCCAAGAGCGCTTCGATAACAGCGTGGCGCATCCATAGTAGAGGAATGCACGCCACTATGAGGGAGCCGAAAAGGGAGATTACGGCGAGGTGTCTGCCACTGTTAGTTTCTCGGCCAGCACGGAAGGCGACTGAGGCGGAGATGAAGGCGATGAGGCCGCCTAGCAGGAAGCCGCGCCCCCAACCCTGTCCTGCGGAGAAAGGAGCTTTGGTTGGCAGGGTGGCGAGCCAAACGAGAACCGGCAATGCCAGCCCCAGCCATGTAAAAGGGGCTGGATTACTGGAGCGTGGCGAAGTTATATCGGAGGGATTTTGATTGCCCCGCGACGCCAACAGCAGAAGAGATAGCCAACCAGCCAATCCGACTGCCAACGAACCCCATAACATCTTGTGTTCCATACGCTTGCTACTCCTTCAAACACATACAGATTGATATTAATTCTATATCAATCTAGAGTAATTACAAGGGAGTGTGTCCATTGAATCCTGAGTAGATTTTTAGCTCCTGTGGGCGGTCTGACTGTGGCGATGGAAAAAGAGTTCCAAACAGTTTCAAGTGGTGGGGTGGGAGGCGTATTTTGGGGGATTAATCAATCTTTTTGAGGGGAGAATCAATGTTTGAAAATTGATTCTCCAGGGCATTTGAGTAGGTTTAAGGTGTTATAGCCACCCAAAGATTGATTAATCAAAGTTTTTTCAATGTTTGGGGGTTCTCGCGAAGGCGCAAAGACGCGGAAGGGGCATTTTCGACCGCCGATGGACGCGGATTTGACACCGATGATTTGCTGAATGTTGGTGGGTTTGATTCATGGTTCGTTGGGGTAGGATGGGTTTTGATTTTTAAACCGCAGAGGGTTGGAGAGTTGGGTGAATCTGGCTTTTACCCCCACCCTACCTCTCCCACTTGCGGGAGGGGACGCTTACCAAATTCGCAGAGTTTTTGACGGGCGTAGTTTCGTCTCGCGGACATGGCCTCTACAGGTTCTCAGGCGATGCGTTGGAGTCTGTCGCGGATATGAGGCAAAAACCTTTCGTTTCAGTGAGACGAGTAAAGTCTTTGGGGAGTTCAATTTTATTTTAGGGAGAAATTGAAAGGGCATCCCGATTGGGATGCCCTTTTGGTTGTTGTCAAAACAGTGATAGGTGCCGTGTCAGGGTGTCTAAATTGGAGGTATGGGTCCTTTGCAGGCTCAGAGGGTGTATCAAAAGTATTTCTTGAGTCTGTTGAGCATGAGGCCAATGAATGCGATAGTAATCCACGCCTCGCTGGATTTGGGATTGAACTCGTAGTCGCGGGTAAGTC
>SDZD01000157.1 GCA_004172935.1 bacterium
TTCCATGCGGGGCGGCCTTGCATGGCCGGGTCGTATTGCGAGTGTCCCATCGTTCTTCTCCAGGGCCGTGATTGGCCGTCGAGTGGAACGTCGATATGCACCGTGTTGAACTGAAAGCTGCCGGTCGGCTACCGACCCAGTTGCGGACATTCCAACACACCCGCATACTTCCCAAATGCGGCCATTGATCCTTTACGTCCTGACGACATTGGTTGCTGGATGCGGGGCCGAAAAAACGAAGGCGCAGGTCAGCAGGGTTGAGGTGCGAGCATCTGGCTTGAGCGTCGCGGTAGAGGCGACAGGCAATGGGATGCCTGTCGTTAACGCCGAGGAGGAAGGGCGACCACCTTCGTTGTTGAAGATTAATCGTATCGCATACGAGCAATTGTTGGACCGAACCGCAGTGTTCAAGGCTGCTTCGGGTCCGACGGCTGAAACGTCTAAGCGGTTCTTATCAGAGAGCTGCCCGACAGATACGCCGCAGGTTACCGACGCCGGTATGATCTCGATCCGCTGGATCGGCCCCGGCCTTGATCACATTTACATTGCCGACTTCGGATGTGATCCATGGAAGAACGCCGCCCGAAACCGCACACTACGCGCCGTTGTGAGCGACTTGCGCGGTGCCCTGGGCCCAACAACGTCTTAGAACACGGCCGCTTTCCTTGATCGGCACTCCAAAAGCTGGCGTTCCGCTAGCCACCCAATTTGGTAGTTACGAAGATGCTCAATCGCGATAAGACCACGGTGGACAAACCACCCTCTCATTTGCTCGGCGAGTCGGCATTCTCCATCTGGTACGCTTCTCTAAAAGCTCGCGCGAGCAGCCTGGCTCTAAATCGATCTTCCTTAACAGAGACTCGGTTCCAAATTGTTCTTGCCAGTCCCAGCCTTTCAGCAATGGGCCATTCTTGATAATGTTTGCTTATGTCAAAGAATATTCGAAGAGATTTCCACTCACGTACCTTTATGCGTTTATATTAAGTGTGGTAATTATAATATTTAAAAGTATTGATCTTTACTACAAGCTGCTATTTTTTTTAGTAATGGCCTCGCAATTTTATGGATTTAGGGTTTTAATATTCACGATATTTCATGATTCATTTTTTAGTTTTAGGCGACGGTTGCCGATAAATTTCGTTCTGATTGTCAGCTCTCTTGCACTTTCCAGCGTACTTATGGTTGACGTGTGGGATCAGTTACAGTGATGCATTCAATCCCGAGCGTTAAAATGCCTGATTTCCTCACTTTCTTTAATTGTGCAAATGCGAGGCTTTGCCATGAGCGGACGGTGGACAAACTACTCCTTCATCTGCTCGACGGATCGGATTCTCCATCTGGTACGCGTCGGCGCACTCCGCGTTAACGCAACTATGCCGGAACGTAGGAACCGACCCACTTGCAGTCGTTAAAACGGCAGCCGATACCCACTGCGGAGTAGGGATGGGCAAGCTATGCGGCAAACGATCATACTCCTGTCAGCGATCCTATCGTCGAGCGCTTCTGCGCAGGAGCAAGGCGCACCCCCACATTGCCTTGTGCCGCCACCCTTCATTGTGTTTTTCGATCCGGGATCAATGGCGCTGACGCGCGACGCAAAACGAACGCTGGATTTCATCGTCAAAGCGAACGACAGCGCCTGTTCATGGCGGTCAGCCTTGATAGGGGGGCACAGCGACACCCGAGAACGTGCTAGCATATCGCGCGCACGTGCTAACGTTGTGCTGCGTTACTTGCGAAAGCGCGGATGGCGCATTCAGCAGGTTCACTCTCGCGCATTTGGTGCAGCCAACCTTCGTGTCACGATGCAGCAGGGTGTTAGTGAGCGGCAAAACAGGCGTGTCGAAATTCTATATACACCTGAATGATAATGGGTCGCCGATGCTGTTCTTCGCTGCGGCAGCTATCCACCCATTGCCGGTCATTCCCGCGCTGATCGCACCGCGCCCAAAGCTGGCCGACCGGAAACGACCCATAAACGGCCGTCGGTCAGGGGGGGGCAACTCCACGTCGGGAATAGAAGCCATCCCACCCGACAGGTTCGGGATTCTCCTCCGCATAGCGCCGTTTGGCATCACCATGCTTTC
>SDZD01000059.1 GCA_004172935.1 bacterium
CCAGGGCAGGCCGCCGCGCAGCAAATACAAGATCGCCTCGACAATCCGCCGGAGCGGCCATTTCCGAGGTCGCCCGACATGCGATGCCAGCGGAAGCAACGGCTCCAGAACCGCCCACTCAGCATCGGTCAAATCACTTGGCAACGCCAGCCCGCTTCGCGCATGTAGGGCGCGAGTGGTGTCAGTCCACATCGTTGATCCATCGAAGTTTTTAGCGAAACCCCTGAATCAACGACAGGCTCAGCCGTCAAGCTAACCTGCTGATACCACTCAACTTAGTTTCCGATCAGGCTCTGAGGGAATTTAGTTCGTGATGCATCAAATCATTCCCGTGATCCTCTGCGGCGGCAGCGGCACTCGCTTGTGGCCGCGCAGTCGTGCCGTGAAACCGAAACCCTTTCTGCCGCTGGTCGGCGATACGACCCTGTTTGAGGCGACGCTTAGCCGTTTTCCGCCCGACGGTTTCGCGCCGGCGATCGTGGTGGCCGGCGCTGAGCATCTGCCGCATGTCGAGGATCAACTGGCGGGTGCACCCAATGCGCGCGTCATCGTCGAGCCGGCGGCCAAGAACACGGCCGCGGCGATCGCACTGGCAGCGCTGCGCGTGCCGGCGGACGCGGTGATGCTCGTATGCCCGAGCGACCATCACATCGCCGACTGCGATACCTTCGTGATCGCGGCCCACGCGGCGGCATCGCTGGCCGAAGAGGGCTGGCTGGTTTCGTTCGGGATCGAAGCGAAGACCCCCGAGACCGGCTATGGCTATCTCAAGCGCGGCGAGGCGATCGGCGTGACGGGGTTCCGTGTCGATCAGTTCGTCGAGAAGCCCGACCGCGAGCGCGCTCAAGGGTTCCTCGATGCCGGCATCTACGCCTGGAACGGCGGCATCTTCGCCTTCCGTGCGCGCGATTTCCTGGCCGAACTCGAAGCGCACCGTCCCGCGATCCTCGATGCCGTGCGCCGTTCGGTCGAGCGCGGTGTGGAAGACAACCACCGGTTCTATCCCGAGCCCGAAGCCTTTGCCGAAGTGAAGAGCGAATCGGTCGACTACGCGGTGATGGAGAACACCAGCCGCGCGGCGATGGTCCCCGCCGACATGGGCTGGTCCGACATCGGCAACTGGCAGTCGCTGCACGAGGCCCGCGAGCGCGATGCCGACGGAAACGTGGCGATCGGCCGCGTCGAGCTGGTCGATTGCCGCAATGTCCTTGTCGATAGCGACGGGCCGCGGGTTTCGGTGATCGGGCTCGAGAATGTCATGGTCGTGATCGATGGCGACGAGGTGCTCGTCACCACCGCCGCCGGCGCGCAGCTCGTCGGCAAGCTGTCGGGGGCGGTCAACCAATGAGCGAGGTCCTGCCCATCCGGGAAGTCGAGAAACCATCGGGCAAGTTCTGTATCTGCATTGGGAGGTTGATTGAAGCTAGTGGTAGCCGCCTGACATTTGAGTCCAGTGGGAATCCCCCATCGGACTCAAATGTCAGGCGGCTACCACTAGTACCTCGGTGACGTCCTCGCCGATCACCGTCTCGGCGCCTCCGCAGCTGCCACTACAAGGACCGGGATGATGCTCTATCGTCTGGCGCGGGATGTGGGCGGGGATCGGCGCCCGAACGCCGGACTTGCGTGCCGACTGCAGCGCTGCCGCTGCCGCTGCGGCTGCAGGCGCGTCATCATTGGCTGGTTCGGGGGCGTCGACCTCGTCGAACATCAAGCGCAGCTGCGCGATGTCCATCTTCTCTGAGCTGCGGCCGAACTGGACACGCAGCAGCCGGGCCAGGCGATGCTCGAGCTTTTCGATCTTCAGGTTCTGGGCTTTGACGGTCGCATTCGCCGCCTGCAATTCGGCCCGCTCCAGCTCCATGGCTTTGGCCATCTCGCGCAGGATTTTCTGCAGGAGAACTGGGTCTGTGGGAAGGCGATCAAGGTCGAACCGCATGCCCGGAACTATAGCGGCGGCGGCCTCACAAGCCTATATAAAATCGCAGTTTTCCGTCACTTTTCGCTCACGCGAGGGTCGGCGTGACCACCTCGTCATGGACGATCCCCTGCCTCCAATCCAGCCCCTCGATCAGCATCGCCAACTGCGCCGCCGAGAGCCGTGCCGCGGCTCCATCCCGCGTGCGCGGCCAGACAAACTTTCCGCGTTCGAGACGCTTGGCATAAAGGCAAAGCCCCGATCCATCCCAGACCAGGGCCTTCAATCTGTCGCCCCGCTTCCCGCGGAACAAGAATACGGCGCCGGAGAAAGGATCAAGCTGGAGAATGTTGCGGACCTGCGCGCTCAGCCCATCAAAGCCCTTGCGCATGTCGCAGGGCGCCAGCGACAGGTAGATCTTCGCCGAAGGCGGCAGCGTCAGGCTCAACGATCAATCTCCCCGATTACCTCCAGGACCAGCTTCAGCGCCGCCCAGTCAACCAGCCTATCGACCGACACCGTGAAGTCGCCTTGCCCTTTGATCTCGATCCGGCCGATCTCGGCAGACTTCGCCGGCGGGCCAGAATTTGTGAGCTCCACCGGCACGAACCCGGCCATCGCGCTCTGCAGCAATTGCCGGCGCCACGTGTAGAGCTGGCCCGTCCCGATCTCATGCCTGCGCGCAACGACCGCCATTATAGCGCCCGGCTGCGTCGTTTCCCTGAGGATGGCCAGCTTCTCGTCGTCGCTCCAACGCCGGCGTCGCTCCACTCGCACGACCGCTCCGCCTTCCCGGCGAGCGCTCATACGAGGCTCGTTTGACTGCTCGATATCCACTCGCAAGGCCTCCGTCTGCCTCGCGAACTTCACCCCATCCGCGCACCGCACAAGGCCGGGTTCCGTCGGCGCTTACGCTCATATGTTCCTACTGTGACTATGAGCACATCCTTGGTGCAGCGGAGCTGGACGCGATCGAGGGGGCTTTTGGAAGAGCGCTTATCGAGGCGCACCATCTCCAATCCCATGGAGAGCACACCCATCCGATTGGGTCATCCTGGCACTAGTGACTTTGTGGGTGACCTGAACATGCGACTGAGTGTCGTCATGACCTGCGGTTTGAGGCGCTAGCTCTCCGTCGTCTGCGAGCGGAACCCTCATTGGCCGGAGGGATCAAGTCGATCGGCAATGGGGAGCTCAGGCAAGAGACTCGGTCACTCCGGAGGCTACGGCGCTGCAGAGGTGCCAAAATCGGACGAACCGTGCGTCGCTGATGGTAAACCGAAACGATTTCGGATATTTAGTTCTTCGCAGCCGAGGGGGATTCGGCTTTCCGAAAGGGGCGTTTCATGGTGCAGCGTGATCTGCATGGCGACGAGCCATGGCCGCCGTGCGATACGGGTGACAATGACGACCTTGAGAGTAATGAGCCCGATCGGCCCGTTTATGGTCAGCCTCCAATCGAGAAGAGGCCTTCACCTGCGGATTCTACGCGCGAGAACGTGCCTGAGCTGGCGATCCAGTTCGTTTCTCGAGCTGCTGGGCCCTTAGCGCTGATTTTGGTTTTGATCGGCGTGATCATCTTCGTTTTTTGAGCAAAGCTGCGCTTGATCGTTGTCGACTATCTGGCTTCCCAATATCGGTGCGCGCTCTGGAAGCGTACGATTGCAGCCGATAGGTGCGCGATCTACAGGAGCGTGGCGACGGCGTAAACGGGAGGCGATCGAGCTAGCGCTTCCCCAAAGCTTCGGAGAATATGTTGCCAGGTTCCGCTAGGCCGTCAGTCCCCCGTTTGAGCCTACCATGGCGTTCCTACGTCTGGGCGCTTCCGTTGGTCTGCGGGATTCTTGCCATAGCGATACCTACGTTTTTGGGTATCGCCCAGGTTTCGTGGTCGACAGAGCAGGGTGCTCACGGCCCGATCGTTCTTGCGATCGGCCTTTGGCTGCTGGCGCGAAAATGGTCAGTCCTGGCGGACAATGCGCGGCCCGGAAACCCTGCACTGGGCTGGTCGATGCTCGCTATCGCACTGATCGGATATATGGCGGCTAGACTCGTTGGTAGCATCACCATCGAGAGCGCTATGATGTACGCCGCGTTCTTGGCGACATTGCACCTTTTTGTCGGCGCGTCGGCGATGCGGATGGCATGGTTTCCCTTAGCATTTCTGCTCTTTGTCTTGCCGCCGCCGGGGAGTGTGGTGGCAGCGGCAACCCAACCCCTGAGACTTGAGATATCGCAGCAAGCCGTGAATTTTCTTGCCATGCTTGGCTATCCCGTCGCGCGAGCCGGACTGATAATTTATGTCAACCAGTACGTTCTGGAAGTGAAAGCCGCGTGCGGTGGCCTTAATTCAATCATCAGTCTCACCGCGATCGGCCTGTTCTACGCATATATACGGCACAATTCAAACGCTCGCTATGTATCCATCCTATTTTTCGTGATTGTTGCGATGGCGATAGCTGCTAATTTTGTCAGGGTTTTGATACTGATATTGACGACCTATTATCTAGGGGATCGCGCGGCACAGGGATTTCTTCATCAGTTTGCGGGGCTCACGATGTTCACTGTGGTGATCGGCGGAATTATCGTTTTGGATCATGTTGCTGGGCCATTGCGTCGGTCTCTGGAAGCGAAGGCGGTATGACTGAAGCAATAAGCGGTTCGTCAAGCGGGGGCGTCGATCCTGGCTTGACGCGCCGATCCCTCCTCGTTGGCGGCACCCTGGGGGTATTCGCCGTTGGTGCAGCCGTAGCCCAACCGCGCAGAGCAGAGCATCGGTTGGCGCGCGTGAAGATGGGCGACCTCATACCAGTGTCCGTCGGGCCGTGGCGTTTCGCGAATGCCGATGGCGTTGTCGTGGCGCGCGAAGAGGGCCCGGTAGATGGCTACGATCAACTCGTGTCGCGGACCTACGAAGCCGAGGGATTGCCATCGATCATGTTGTTGGTCGCTTACGGTAGCACTCAAGGGGGCAGTTTGCAGCTTCACCGTCCGGAGACATGCTATCCTGGGCAAGGCTTTTCGCTGTCCGAGTTTTCGAACATCGAGCTTGAGCCCAGCCCGCTAGAGCGAATTCCTGCGCGCAGATTTACGGCGACGCGGGACGAGCGGGTGGAGCGACTGATCTATTGGACAAGGATTTCGGACGCATTTCCAAGGAACACCGCCCAGGAGTATCGCGCCATCCTCGGCAGCTTGCTGAAGGGTCTGGTCCCCGATGGTGTCCTCGTCCGGTTATCATCGATAGGACGGGATACCCCAGCCTCTGATCGTGCATTGAGCCTGTTTTTCAGTTCCCTGATCGAGGCTGCTCAGGCCGCCAAGCCGATTCTGGTCGGCAATGTCATGGCTGGCGCCATCGATCGAGCGGGCGCAGCACGTAATAAATGAAAATCAAGGTCACGACGAGCACGATCAACCCGAGCAGCGTGTACGAATTGTTGCCGAGATAATTTGAAACTGCGCAGCCGACGGAAGCGATAAGGTACTGCCAGATCGAGTCCTCGGTTGGGTCGTCACCTACGGACCGTTGTAGGAAGAGGACAATGAGGCCAGCGAAAACGGCCATTGTGAGAAAGTCAAAGGCAGTTTCCATGCTGGGACTCTTGGCTTGAGATCGTTCCGTTGTTGAGCCTTACGAGGAGTCGGCTTCGTGGGCAATCTGCCCCTCGCTGTGGTTGCGGTATCAGCAATACAACAAATCAGTATCAAAATGGTACGCTCTGCGAGGTCAGGATCGGCCAAACCCTCCATTTTGGGGATTGTGGAGAGCGTCGCGGATCGATAACAAGTTGTTAAGCATCGGCTGAGCGATTCTGCCCTTGCGTGATTTCCGCGGGCACCGATGACATTTCCGGCCAGCTCGTTCATTGGGGGCAAGAGTATGCGCAAGGTAGCTTTGTCATTGATTTCGCTTGCCGCGCTTGCGGCAACCACTGCCCCGGCAAACGCCGCGGTGAGCATCTCGTATACGCCGGGCGTGAGCGCGGTGAGCGGCTCGCAGGTGGTGTTTGAGAAGTTCAACACCGTCGGCGCGGTTGGCACCAACTCCAACGTCTTTAATGGTGATGTGACCAATCAGGGCAAGCGCCCGGTTGGCAGCACCGGTGGCTATCTCGCTGTCGGCTCCACTGGATCGGGCAGCTATCAGATCAATTTTGCGACTGCGGTGCCGGTCCTTTCGTTTCTTCTGGGGACGCTCGACACGTACAACCAGGTCGTTCTCAATTTTGTCAATAATACAAGCCAAACGTTCACGGGCCTTGAGATCGTTGATGGGAATGGCGTGACGGGTGCTGGTTTCCAGGACGGTCGCGTCACCTACGATGTCGGTACGTCGAATCCTGTTGCATTCATCTCGAGCGTTGTATTCAATTCGACCTCAGCCGCCATGGAAATCGATGATGTCGCAAGCGCGGCGCCGGAGCCCGGCACGTGGCTGATGATGATCCTTGGCTTTGGCCTTGTCGGTGCGAGCCTTCGCGCAAATCGTCGCCGTGGTAAGCTCGCGATCGCCTGAGGCAACTACTTACTTTAAAGGCGCTGACCTCTACGAGGTCGGCGCCTTTTCTATTTTTAGACGTGGGTTCACTTTCCCGCGAAGGCGAAATACGCGATTGCGACGCGCCACTATTTATTGTGCGGCGCAGCAAATTGGGTTATTATCTGTCTTTGAGTTGGTCGAGTCGCCGGGTTCGGCGCGGCAATCACTGGAGAATACGATGCGTAAGACACTGGCCCTTTTGGCGCCCGTCGCCGCCCTCCTTGCGTCGCCGGCCGCGGCCGCCACGGCCATCAGCTACACGCCGGGGAGCAATATCCTCGGCAACAACCAGATCATTTTTCAAAGCTTCGACGTTCTCGGGCCTACTGGCTTGCATTCCGCTGTCTACAGCAGCGGCGTTACCAACCAGGCCGCCCAGCCTATTGGTAGCACGGGCGGCTTTCTCGCAGTCGGTAATACGGCAACCGGTTTTCCGTCGAACTTCGGGTACTATTCGCTCAATCTTCCCGTCGCCGCGCCTGTAGTCTCGTTCCTGCTGGGCACGCTCGACTCGTACAACACGGTCATTCTCAACTACGCGAATGGCAGTTCTGATTCGTACACGGGAAATCAGATCATCGGCGGCGGCGTTTTCACGCAAGACGGCCGGGTGACCTACGACGTTTCTTCGGCAAATTCGTTGAACTTCATTAGCAATATATCTTTCATCTCGT
The DNA here is from genome assembly GCA_004172935.1 of bacterium. Taxonomy (GTDB): domain Bacteria; phylum Armatimonadota; class Abditibacteriia; order Abditibacteriales; family Abditibacteriaceae; genus Abditibacterium. Next base: position 7,136 of record SDZD01000059.1, read on the forward strand.
CGCAGGCCGCGATGGAGATTGACGATGTCGCCAGCGCAGCGCCTGAGCCGGGCGCTTGGCTGATGATGATCCTTGGCTTTGGCCTGATCGGTTCTGCGCTCAGGAACCGTAATAAGCTCGAGACGGGCTTGGCGCTCTCGTAATTTCGGCATCAAGCGGAAAAACGTTCTTTATCGCGTTGCGCTATCCGGCTTAGCTTGACGTTACCCGTCAGGGGTGAGGCCAGAACGGTAACACGAAGCGTCAGACGACGATTGGTGGAAACGAAGCTGTTCGGGATGGCGATACGAGATCTCCGCGTGCTCCTACGGCGCGCGTTAGAACGCAGAAACATTCTTCTCGCGATCGCCGCTTGCGCGGCGGTCGCGAGCGTACTTGTGCTTGCCTATTGGCTCGGAAATCGATCGGGAAAGAGGGCTATTGGGCCTGACGCGCCAAGCCAAAATTTCCCAGCAAACAGGGTGCCAGCAGTTCCCGATCAACGGAATTTTCCACTTGCCGCGGATACGGCTCGTGAGCTGAACGCCGCCCGACCTTTCGATGTCGAGACTGTCACGCCTGCTATCTCTTTCGCTCCCGTCGGTGATGCGAATTCGATGGAGAGGGCGGTCGCATGTCTCGCTGCGGCCGCATGGTACGAAGCGGGAGATGATCCTGACGGTGAGAGGTCGGTGGTACAGGTCGTCTTGAACCGCGCTCGACATCCTGCTTTTCCGTCTACGGTCTGCGGTGTCGTCTTTCAGGGGCAAGAACGCGCCACCGGCTGCCAATTCTCCTTCACCTGCGATGGCGCGATGAAGCGCAGGCCCTCGGACCAAGCTTGGGAAAGAGCTCTGACCCTCAGTCGTGCTATGCTTGGTGGAGAGGTTTTTCGGCAGGTCGGATATGCGACCCACTATCATACCGACTGGGTATTTCCCTACTGGGGCCCATCGCTGGTAAAACTGACCAAGTTTCGCACTCACATTTTTTACCGCTGGCCTGGGTATTGGGGAACGCGCAAAGCATTCCGGCAAGCCGTTGGTTCCAATGAACCTCTAATCCCGTCCCTAGCTGCACTATCACCGGCGCACAGAATGGACGCTCCGCTCGCAGAGCTGGCGGTCCAGGATCCCAATGCGATGGTTCAGCCGCTGCCGGCAGTTGCGCCCGCTGTCGTGATACCCGGCATTTCCGCACGCTCGATGCGTGGTAACGTCGTGCGGTCCGAGCCAGATCCCAATGTGTTCTTCGTTCAGCTCGAGGATCACGATTTCCCCGGCAACTTCGCGATCGCAGCCCTCGCGATTTGCAAGAACAAGAAGGTCTGCCGGGTGTTCGGCTGGACAGATCCAAGCCACATTGGACAGCAATTGCCGCTGGCAGAGCCGCAAAAGGCGGCACTCACTTTTTACTATGATCGGTCAGCCGACGGTACCGACCAGGCGCTGTGGAACTGCCGGCAGGTCGCTCGCCAAAATCCCGCTCAGTGCCTCCCATGACGAAACTGGGTTGCAGGAGTCCGGGTCAGTAAAGCCAATTTGTCCATTGCCCGATGGTCTTCCAACCGCTGGGGCTTTTCCCGAATGCGTAAATCGTACCCCAGTGACCGGCTGTAACGGCAACGAACGCCAGATCATTCGTCACGGCAGGGTTCGAGAAACTGTACCTGGGACTGCATGAGCCGTTCAGCCTGTTGGAACCCCACCAGGCGGGCTTGAGGCGGGGCGCACCTGACCACGATTCGATGGGGCGGGCTTCATCATCCACTTTGATCGCAAGGCGTCGAGCCGCGAGGTCGAGCACTCGTTGTTGCGCTTGGGGTAATGGCGCTCCTGACTGAGTGGGACGACGCAGCACGATTTCATCAGATCGGAGCTCACCATTGAGCACCTGTTTGCCGCTGAGTTCGGAAGGCGATCGCAGCGATGTAGGCTCATGCCAATTCAGAGCGGGTCGCGACGTCCCCGGCAAAGCCATCATGGCCCGGTAAATTGACCAGGCGTCTCCGGTCGTTTCGTTATCGACGCAAACGTCCTTGCGATCAGCCGTGAGGGTGCTCGCAAGCGCGCGCAGGACCTGGGCGCCATCATCGTTTGCATTCGAGGTGGCCGTGCAGCCGGTGGCAAGCCAAGAGCAAACCAGCACTGCCTCAAGACGACGTTTCATATGCATCCATTCGATGGCGTTTCTGTCGGCGAGAAGCTTCGATCTTAATCACCGTCTTCGCCGGTGCGCAAGCCGCGCACGCGGTGGCTGGGAGCAATCAAAGCCTTCGTCATGGACTTCCCCGCTCCGTCCCAATCACACGACGGATTTTGATTCGCGAAACGCGTGATCTCGCGCTAGAATGAGACGTGGATGAGGCCAACGACTTTTACGTGAAGAATCACAGGCGCCAGCTCGGCTTGCTGGGCGTCGGCATTCTATTGCTTTTTCTGTTGAGCCTCTTGCCCTCATCCGAACGGGCCCTGTTTTTTGAAGGTAGGCAGGTTCCCAAGGTTTTCGCCGTCATCCCCAAGTCGGTTGCTGACTCGGGTGTACCTCTGTTCGATATGAATCCGGCACGGCGTTCGGCTTTTCTGGCAAGATTGGCGAGGCCAGGCGGTCTGGCGGGTGTCATTCCGCCATCTCCTGTCCCTGCTGCGAACGTCGCAAGTCCGACGGTCCCGGAGAGCTTGGTGCCTCTAGGGGCGGGCCCGTTGAACGATCCAACGGCGCCCGGCGATGTCGCACGAAATTTTCGGGATAACCCCCTCGCCGGCGCGACACCGCAACAATTCAGCCCCGCCGTAACACCTGATCCAACGGCAACGCCTAGCCCCGATCCTGTCGGAGCGGTTCCTGAGCCTGCCACTTGGCTGAGCATGATGCTGGGGTTTTTTGTGTTGGGCACGCTGCTCCGGAGGCAGCGGGCGCGTTCAATTGAGTTGCAGGCGATTGCCCGACAGTCGGACGGACCGCATTTGGGATAATACGCTTTGGCCCAGCAGCGATACGGGCAAGTCCGAGGACATCACCGCAGCGTCCACGTCGGTGAGGGATTGTCCGGCGATGTCGACCCTGCCCAAGCTCACGGAATGCATCGCCGAAGAGCCGCCTGCAGTCTCTACGTCGATCGCCCGGTCAGTGCCGCTGACGACTCCTGCTCGTGCAGCATCGCTCTGCGTAAGAATCACCACGCTAGCGCCGGTGTCCACGACGAAACGTACGGGCTTTCCGTTCACCATGGCAGTGACATAGAACAGCCCATCGCTCGCTGATCGGCTTTGGAGAGGGGCATCCGCGGAAACGGACCCCGTCATATTGGGCGTAGCCGGGACTGGACCGGCCTGGATCTCGTATGCGGCAAGATCGGGGCTCTTGTCAGCCGGCTGCGATGCGCCAACCTGCTGGCTGGCTTGCGATACGATGACGAGCATCGAAGCAGTTGGAATGGCGTATTTCCACGACATGCGATGATTATTCGCACATGCCGATCAACGCTGGGTAAGAGGGCGAGGTTAACCCAAATTCACGTTTCTTCGGAGTCTACTCGCGCAGGCTCCAAGTCACGCTCGATCAGTTTGACCCTTCGTCTCTGGTAGAGGGCGAGCAAGGCAAAGACGAGCGCGATCAGCGCGATCTGAAGCGCAATCCGCCGATAAGGCCGGTTGGCTGAAGCTTCGTCATGAAACAGAACGTAGTGAGGGCTGGCGACGCGGTAGCCTGCGTAGTGATAAAGACGAATAATTTCGCCGGGCAAGGCGTCTCGGCGTAGGACGCCATGGATACTACCATCGGTGGTTTTGACCGCGGGCGTGAGTTCGACAAAGAATTGCAATTCCTCGCCGCTCGAGCCGGGCGCCGTGATGGGCGCAAATCGTTGGCTCTCAGTGGTCAAGAGCACTTTGTGGCGGAGAACTGCGGTCCGTGTGGTGGCAATGTCGCCGGAAATGGTCGCTTGACCATCCGCAGGAAGGGGCGGGATCGCTGCAGAAAGGTCTATGGTCTGCGGGCGCGCGGGTTGGGGGCTGTTCTTGAGCGAAAGAAGTAGGAAGCCCAGGGCAACCACCGCGCTTGCGATGGCTACGATATTCAACGTCTTCTGGAAGCTCAGCGCCGAACGCAATGTTGCCAGAGCAATGCGCTCGGCCGACTGGCGGCGGCGAATTCCCCAGTAAAGCGGTAGGCCGAGGGCCGCGAGAATGAGGACAGGCAAAAGGTAGGTGACAGCGGGATAGGAGCGCCCGAGAAAATTGAACTGCCATTCTGCCAGGAATGCGAAAACGCCCTGGTAGTTCAACACCTGCCAGAGGAGCAGGAGGGCGACGATCGCAATCCAGCCTCCTACGAATCCGGCCTTCGCGCGTTGCCTCTGGTTGCGGCTTATGCGACTTGTCATGTTCCCCCAGGACCTGACGGCGGGAGCTCTGCTTCCGCAATGGTCAAGTTCAACCATGCCACGCTTTTCCGCTATTACAATCCTGCGGTTCGCTCGCTCAACGTGTGAATCGGTCGCGGTGCACTCACTCGGCGCTTGTTGCGCTACCCAAATCTGGAGCCTTGATGAGCACGGTCGGAAAGATCCTCATTGTTGTCCCTTGTCTGAACGAAGAGGCTCATCTTCCGGACCTGCTGGACTGGCTGCGCTCGCAAAGCGAAGGCGCAGTCGTCGTCGTCGCTGATGGTGGCAGCACCGATGCGAGCCGAGCCATCGTTGAGGCGCGACAAAGTCGGTGGCAGTCGCTGCATCTCTTGGATAATCCCGAGCGCCTCCAGAGTGCAGGCGTGAACAAGGCCGTGGCCGCCTACGGGGCGGGTTGCCAGTGGCTCGTCAGGATCGATGCGCACGCCGCTTATCCGGACAACTATGTGCAAACACTGCTCTCCTCTGCGGAGCGCCAGGGCGCTGAATCGGTCGTTGTTCCCATGGCAACGGTCGGCGCGAGCTGTTTCCAGCGCGCCGTAGCCGCCGCGCAAAATTCCGTTTTGGGTACGGGGGGATCAGCGCATCGGCACATCGGCGCCGGCAAGTACGTCGATCATGGCCACCACGCTTTGATGCGCCTGGACGCGTTTAACGCCGTGGGCGGATACGACAGAACTTTCTCGCACAATGAAGACGCGGAAATCGACTATCGCCTGACAGCTGCTGGTTATCGCATCTGGCTCGAGCCGCGCGCGAGCCTGACCTATTTCCCGCGGGCGACGCTCTCGGGCCTTTGGCGGCAATACCGGAATTTTGGGAAAGGTCGCGCACGCACCATTCAGAAGCATCGCATCAAGCCAAGGCTCCGACAGATGTTGCCGGTGGGAATCGCACCGATCGTTGTCGCAGCAGCTTTGGCGGCACCCTTATGCCTAGCCTCGCTTTGGGCACTGATCCTAGCGCTTCCATTCTTGGGATGGTCGACGATCTGCCTGCTTGCAGGTGTGGTTCTGGCCGTCCGGTCGCGTTCGCTGTGTTTGGCGGCGACTGGAATAGCTCTGATGACTATGCACTCGGCTTGGTCTCTGGGTTTCTGGTCCCAAATCGCAACACTGCGGCAAGCAGACGGTTAACCGCGATTGCAAATGGTGGCGGCATGTGGCCCAGAGGCAATGGTTCAAAAGGACAGATCGATGCTCAAACACCACCGTAACCAAGTTCCGTCGAATTCAGCGCGCCTGACGCTGGTTTCTCTTGCGATGGTCGCGGGACTGGCCGGCTGCCATAAGCAGCCCGGTGGGCAGGTCGTCGCCGTTGTGAATGACGAGGAGGTCACCCAGCAGGAGCTGACAACCGAGGCCCAAGCGGCTCAGCTGACAGGGGGCGGCAAAGATAAACCGGCCGCGGCTGATCTCCTGCAGCGGGTAATCGACCGAAACTTGTTGGCGGACTACGCACGCGCAGAGGGTCTCGATCGCGGTCCGGAGTTTGTCGCGCGTCGCCGTCAGCTCGAGCAATCTTTGCTGGCCGATGTGGCTGCGCGAAAGCTCGCGGGTGCACCTGGCGCTCCAACGCAGGCGGAAATTAAAAACTATATCGCCTCTCATCCGCTCGCCTTTGCAGAGCGTCAAAATTTAGCGCTTGATCAGGTGCGATTCGCCACTCTCGGCGATGCCGCTGTGCTCAAGCAAATCACGGATATGCCTACGATCGATGGTGTGATCGCCCAGCTGAACGCGAAAGGCATCAAGTTTTCCCGCGGGGCGTCCGCTCTAGATACGGCGACGATTGGGGCCGCCGCTGCGAAGCAGATCGTCGAGCTGAAGCCGGGTGAAGCGTTTGCACTCTCGACCGGCGGTCAGACATACGTAAGCGTCATTACAGATCGTCAGCCTGTGGTCGCTGACCCCGCGACCTGGCCGGACCTGGCGAGCAATGCCCTCCGATCGGAGAAAATGACCACAGCGATGACAGACGCGGTCAAGCGGCTGCGCGCTGCGGCGACGATAACCTATGATCCATCGTTCAAGCCCGCCAAGTAGAGGGAGGCGCGCCTCGCCGCTTGCTTTGAAAATGCCGTTCGCCGATGGGGGTATTGGTGGCAAAGACGATAGCTTACTTCGTCCATAATCTCGATGATCCAGCCGTCGTTCGCCGCGTGAAAATGTTTCATTCAGGTGGCGCGAAGGTCATCGTGCTCGGTTTCCACCGCAACGAACGCGTGCCCTCGACGATAGATGGCGCCGTTGCCATTAATCTGGGTCGGACTGCCGATGGTCGCTTCGGCCAGAGGATCGCTGCAGTCTTGCGGCACATCGTCATGAATCGCCCTTTGCGACGGGCGATCCAGCAGGCGGATGTGATCGTTGCCCGCAATCTTGAAATGGTGGCCCTGGCGGCCAAGCTGAAGGCTGGTCGCCGTCTCATTTACGAGTGTCTGGACATTCATCGCCTGCTACTGGGCTCGGGCGGTCACCTCGGGAAGATGGTGCAATGGGTGGAGGGCAGGCTGCTAAAAGGTGTGCAGCTTATTCTCACGAGCTCGCCGCGCTTCATCACCGCATATTTCCACGGGATGCGGAGATTGGAGACGCCTATCATATTGGTCGAAAACAAAGTTCTCTCGCTCGACGAGGGTGCCCCCTCGGTGCGTGATCAACAGATCACAGGCCGGAACGAGGGGCCTTGGGTTATCGGCTGGTTCGGAATGCTGCGGTGCCGTCGAACGCTTGAGATCCTCGCGGAGTTCGCTCGCAGGTCTGAGGGACGAATTGCCGTCGTCATCGCCGGCATTCCCTCGGAAGCGGAGTTCCCAGACTTTGTCCGAACGGTGGCAGATTTGCCAGGCGTGGTCTTCAAGGGCCGATATGACGCGAGCGACTTGCCCCGCTTATACGCTTCGGTGCATTTCGCCTGGGCAATCGATTATTTCGAAGAGGGTCTCAATTCGACTTGGCTGCTGCCCAACCGCCTGTACGAATCCCTCGAGAACGGCGCGATTCCTATCGCTCTGAGCGGCGTAGAAACGGGGATCTGGCTAACCCAGAAAGAGGTCGGCGTGGTGATCGACGATCCCGAAGCGGAGATCCCAGCGTATTTGCAACGCCTGACCGATGCGGAATATGTTGACCTTCAAAAGGCACTCAAAGCTCTGCCGGCAGAAGCACTCAGAACGGAAGCTCCGGAATGCAGAGCCCTCGTTAGCGCCATTCTCGCCTGAATCAGAAGTGACGTTCCCTAATGCGGATGGTGTCACCCGCGCGAACGACCACCGGCGGTCCGTCGCGAAGATCGATCAGCCGCTCTTGGGTCTCGTTGGCCCGCTTCAGATAGACACGACGCGTGTTGGCGCGATAGGTATATCCGCCGGCGGATGCCACCGCTTGATCCAGTGAAAGGCCTGTCGAGACGGGATATTCGCCCGGCTTGTTGACTTCGCCGAGGATGTAGAAGGGGCGGAACGACACGACCTGGATGCTGACGCGGGGATTGTTGACGTATCCGTCGGCGAGTTTGGCCGAGAGGGCGGCTTGCAACTGCTCTACCGTCTTGTCGCTCGCGGGCAGATTCCCGATTAGCGGAAATGTCAGGTTGCCACCGCTGGTGATGACGTAGTCGCCGGTGAGGGTGTCCTCGCCAAAGACAATGATGTGAAGCTTATCGCCAGAAGCGAAACGGTACTCGTCCTCGGACTGGATCGTGCGAGGATTGACGCCCGGCTGCGAGCTGCGCTGAGCAGGCTCCGCGCAGCTCGCGGGTATCATGGCCAGCATCGAGAGAAACACGAAAAATAGGCGATACATTACGATCATACCTCAAGCGGCGGCCACTGGTTGGATAGTCCGGTGGTCCCTGATCCGCAAGGCATTCGCACGTGCATGCCGTTCTTGATATGGTTGTAGAAATCGTATCTGCCTGCAACCATCTGAGAACTCATTTTCGAGCAGGCCGCGCTGCGTTGGAGTTGCGGTGTGGCAGCGCGCTCGCAGATCTGAGTCCTCGCGCAACAGGCGCGGAAGAATCTAATCGCCGGCCGAGATGTCGAGGCGCATGAAATTGATGTTCTCGCATGAGCCCGGAGGCGCGCCCATGGGTAAAATCGGATGGAGCTACAATCGGCGGGCGCGGGCGCTGCGGAGCGTTGGAAGCGGGCAGCCCGATGGCTCAGGGAAACTGACCCGAGGGCTCCATTCCGCCCTTTGTAGCTCACTCCGTAGGTGTCTGAAATGATGACGGATCGATCGAAAGGGTGGTAGGGAGAAGTCCGCTGAGATCAATGGTTGGATCTCTGCAGGCTCGTTGCCGGCTGCCAGTCGGCCGATAGGCAGCTGCTCCAGATCTGGGGAATATAAATGGTCGGCAACGTTTCTGATGCTTCAATGACTGCAAAAATTGATAAATCTATGAAAAGATTGCCGTTGCCAGGCGAACGAGGAAGGAAAACATTCCTATCAATTCAGTATTTGCGCGCCTTCGCTGCGATATCTGTTTTGATATTTCACGCGACAACCACAGACGGATACTCCTTATTTGGTTGGACTGGATTTTATCACGGTCACCACGGTGTGGATGTTTTCTTTGTGATTAGTGGGTTCATCATGTTTACGGCCGCGAGGGGTGAGGGCGTTGCGAATTTCCTTTTGGCTAGGTTATTTCGCATATATCCTTTATACTGGATTGCTCTTCTCTTAACGGTCATCCTCTCTTTGTGTACGACCTCATACGGTTTAAGCGGCCGAGAGCTATTTGCCTCTATATTATTGTGGCCCAGATATAGCTTTGGTCATCCTGATCAAATATGGCCAATACTGGTACCGGGCTGGACTTTGACGTATGAACTCTTCTTTTACATAGTTTTTGCAATTGGAATTTCGCTAAAGCGCGTAGTTATGTTCCCAACAACTTTCCTTATTGCCCTTATTGGCATGGGTTTGGTGGTGGATTTTAAAATCGCTCCCATGGTTGTGGCGACTAATCCCATACTCGCTGAGTTTGTGGTCGGATTATGGATTGGAGTGATAGTTAGTCGTCGGACCCTAAGCATTCCTTCCGTCGCCGTTGCCTGGGGGGTGTTGGCCTTATCGTTTTGGCTGCTAAATTGGACAATGGCGCTCGTTATGGCGAATGCGGCGGGAATTGTGGCAACGGCTTTGGCTATGGAGCCAGTATTCCAGAGGAAGAAATTTGCATCGTTGAAGTTGCTTGGCGATGCGAGCTACTCAATTTACCTTGTTCACGTTCTTGTACTAGGATTGCCCCAAACGTTCTTTCCCGATAAATTCATCAATCTTGACGTGATATCGCGTGGTTCCCTCGTATTATTTATGATATTTTCAGCTATTGCCACTGGGATTGTGGTGCATTTGATGATTGAAAAGCCTATTGTACGAAATCTGAGGCCGGTGAGTATGCATATTATAAAAATTCTAACCCAAAATAAAATATACGATAATTCAGATTCCGTGAAGAGTGCTGACACGTGAATAATTGTTCAGGCGAGTACATCGTATATTTTTGCTACGGAAGGGAAGATATATTTATTCAGACTATGTTTTCAATTTTGACGTTGTTAAAGGTTTGCGGGGATGAAAATGGTCATGTAAATATTATCGTGTACACCGATGATGGAAAGAGATTTTCCAAATTTCCTGTAGAAATCGTAGAGTTGAATAAGTCTAAATTGAACGAATGGTTGTCTGGTTCGGATTATATTCACCGTCGAAAGACATGTGTCATAATTGATGCATTGGATCGTTTCGGCGGTAAAATCGCATTTATAGACTCCGATACATGGTTTCGTTGTCATCCAAAAAAGATCTTTGATCGTATAGCGCCTGGGAAAGCTGTATTTCATATTTGCGAAGGTTTTGTTGCAGCTACCCGCACGCCGTTCGATGATGCTCTCGCGCGTCAACTTCAGACGATCCCACTTGTACTCCGATCAGGAAATCCGGTACGGTTCGAAAAGCGTACGAAGATGTGGAACACTGGCGTTATCGGCGTCGATTCGGCGGATCGAGAGCTTCTGCTGGACGCGCTCCATCTAAGCGACGACATCTGGAGAACCGCAGATTCCAGTGGCGCCTATGGAGGGAAAATCCATCACGCAGAGCAGTTCGCCACGGGTTATGCGTTCAGGAACTGCCGGCTCAGCGAAGCGGCGGATTGCGTGTATCATTATTGGCCAGGTGACGCGAAGCGGGCAGTGGCGATTGTTGCGCCCAGGTTGATTGATGAATGGGTTGCTGACAGAGGAGCTGAGGCCCTCAACAGGGTTTACGCGCATCGCTATCGCGAGCAAGGCTTGAGCGCTTGGTTTGACGCTTTCAAAATGTTGATCCGCCAGATGGCTTTGGCCCTAGGTTTTTCAGTTAAGGGGGCTCGTCGCAGCGTGCTCTGAGCTTTTGCAAATCAGCAGCCAAACAGAGCTGGAGGCGGACCGCGGGCCCCGTGTGGTAATTCGGAGCCATGGGACCGGGCAAGCGGACGGGTTGCGGTGTTCCAGATCTCGGCGGCCGGTGTTGCACTGCAGCGATTTGGCCCTATCGATGTTTGAAACAGCATGACTTTCTGAATCAACATGGAGGTTTCCTCTTGACCGATCGCCACGCAAAGAGGGCTGCCAGAACGAGCAGATCAAGTTGGGTGCCTGTGTTAAGATGGCGACCAATCGGATGTTTAGGGGTGTCAGGCGCCCCGGCGATAGCGAGGCTCTCGTCGTGAACCAAATGCCCGATGCCGATCGTGTTGCGGCCCCAGTCTCAAAGTCAGGCGCGGAAGGTGGTACAACGATTCTGTTTGTGACTCGGCTTCCCCCCGATCCGGATGGCCCCGGAGGCACTCAGCGAGCTATGCAATTGCTTCGAGCGCTGGCGTCCATTGGGATTGTCGATCTCGTCCTGCTACATCGATCCTCTGATCTCGAGGCCGTCAAGACGCTGAGTGGGCCCGCCCAGTCGCTCGTTAGGAATTTTGCCGCCTTAGAAATTTCCGAATGGGCTCCCGCAAAACATTCCGTTTCGAAATGGAAATGGAAATGGCGACAAATTGAAGAAGTTTTCAGATTGCATGCGGTAGATGCCCCTCGATTCTCCGCGAGTATGATTTCGAAAATTGCCTCCGTATTGCCCGAAAGTGATTACGACGTCATATTTGCAGGGCGATTGTCCTCTGCATGTATTGTAAATCAGCTGATGAGTAATGGGCAATTACGCGCCCGAACTCGCGTCTCTGACTTGGATGACCTCATTTCTCGATTTCGTGAAAGGGAGCTGAAGGTGGTCGGCGCGGCACAAGGTATGTTGCGGCGAATTTTGCAGCGAATTAGCATACGCCGAGTCCGAAATGCAGAACTAGAAATCTGTCGTCACTGGGACGCAGTAGGTCTTCCGGTCGCGGAGGAGCTCGAATGGCTGCGCGCTCGAGTCCCTGCCGCGGCGTTACAGCTATTCCCGAATGTAGTGGATCGCAGATTGCTTCCTATTCAACGGTCGACCAAACCCAATATCCTCTTTGTCGGACATCTCGGATACACTCCCAATATCGATGGTTTAAGAACGTTCCTGACCGAAGCATGGCCATGCATACTGCAAAGAGTTCCAGAAGCGACGCTCACCGTGGTAGGAATGTATCCCGACCTCGCGCTTTCACAATTTGTGGCGGACAATGGCGGTAAATTATATGCCAATGTTCCTTCCGTTGAGCCTTACTACCAGAATTCAACTCTCGTGATTTCACCAATTCGCTATGCTAGCGGCACCCGTATCAAGATTATCGAGGCGATGGCCTTTGGTCGACCAGTAGTTTCCACCAAAATAGGTGCGGAGGGCTTGCAAATAAAATCTGGCGATCATGCGTTAATTGTCGATGATATGAAGGAATTTTCTGAAGCTGTTGTGCGCCTATGTACAGATGATGATTTATATGACCATATCGTTTTCTCAGCAAATGTCCTTCAAAAGCAAAAATATTCGCTGGATGCTCTGACTGAAGAAATACGCGAAGCGATTATGTGTCCCTGAAAGGGAGGGGCATCCGGAAGATGCTTCATTAATAAGTCAAAAATTGTCTTTGGCTATTCATCTTGGAAATTTCAACGTGAACATACTCTTCGTCACCAATGAAGTGCCTGTAACTACGGGAAGCGGCTCGCAGCGTCGAGCGGCCATGCATCTGCGCGCGTTAAAGCGACTGGGGCACGTGACCATGATTGTGCCACCACTCGATGAATTCCGCGATAGATATGATCCAGCGGACATCGTGCTCGAACGTGAGCCCACGATGGCTGAAGACAGATTTTGGCGGCATGAAAGTTCAAAATCGGTCATTAAACGGTGGGTTCATGCACTTCGGAAGCTCAATTTTGTCGATGCTCGCGCGAGATCGGTGGATCGAGAGCGATTTTCAGATCTAGTCGCGCAAAAGTACGATCTTTTGTTTGCCTTTCGTCTTAGAAGTGTCGTTTGGTGGGAGTCTATATTTCGGAATTCGTGCGATCAAACTATGACTCGCGTTATAGACTTCGATGACATAGAATCCGTCGTCTTTAGTAAGCGAATAGAGCGGGAGACACGACCTTTCTGGAGGTGGAAATTTTCTCGCGAGCTTGCGTGGTTGCGCTCCACTGAAAGGCGGGTCGCCAGTCAGTGGAATGCCTTCTGTCAGTGTTCTGAAATTGACGCGACGAGGATGAACTCGCTTACTTCACGGACCGCTTGGGTGATTCCGAATGCATACGACTTTCAGCCATTCCCCGAGGAGCAGAATTCGGAGTGCTGCGTCCTCCTGTTTGTTGGGACGCTATCCTATTTCCCGAACGTAGAGGGTATAGAATGGTTTTTCCGTGAAGTTTGGCCGATTGTTCGTCAGAAACTCGACGAGCGGGTTAGGCTGGAGATCGTCGGGTTGAGGCCGCCAGCTCAAATTCAAGCTCTTGACCTGGAGCCCGCTGTAAGCGTCACGGCGAATGCACCTTCGGTTGCGCCCCATTATGCAGAGGCCCACATCATAATCGCTCCATTGATGGCGGGATCCGGAACCCGGATTAAGCTGATCGAAGCCTCAGCGATGGGTCGTGCCATCGTAACTACATCGCTTGGATGTGAAGGATTGGGATTTGTCGATGGTGTTCACGCCGAGATTGCCGATAATCCAGAGGAATTTGCTGAGCGGGTTATCGCGCTAGCACGCAACCCAGCTAGGCGGGCGGGACTTGCTGAGGCCGCTCGAGAACACGCGATAGCTGCATTCTCTAGCGATGCTGTTGTAGAGAGTCTTGAGCAAAATCTTCGAGATCTGCTTGCTAAATCCACGCGAGATTTTTCTCAGACAATCGCCGAATCGCGTCGAGTCTAGATATTATCTTTGCCCTCAGGCCTTCCCGTTCCGCCGTCAACATTTCGAGCTTGGAGTGCAAGTACCCCGAATCTAACGCCTCGTGGGTGGATATCAGCAAGCCTTCCTCGTCAAGTCGCGCGTGCTGCATCAAGCCCTCAAACTTGCCCACGTACACAACCGATACAACTGGAACTCCCATCCCGAGGCATGCGATCGCGAGGTGCATGCGGCCGCTAATAGCCAAGTCAGCATGTGCGCATAAGGCTTTAACGTCCCAGGCGGTGAATGGAGGTCGAAGCATGCGCACCCGATCGGGGAAATCGTTGTCTAACATCGATCGAAGCTGCTCGAGTGCTTCTACGTCACCAAACGGTGCTGGACGAAAATCATGTGGAACTAAAAGAATTGAACGCTTCGTTGAGGCGGACAACCAACGGCGCAGTGCACATTCCATCGCCCGAATGCCATCGCCGTGCATGCGCGATAAAGTGTGACCGCTTAGGTTGGCAAATAATATAAGGTCACCTTCAGACTTACGCTCCTCAAGCCAAGCATTTATTTTGAAAGCATGGTCCGAACATAGTTCCGGCTTTAGCAAGAAAGCCAAATCTGCTGTCAAAATGCCTTCACGTCGGGTTGCAGATTTGAATCGTTCAAACGAAATGGGATCTCGAGGGGTGAATACCACACCACTAGCCGTGCTGATGCGATGCGACACATGGTGATCTGCTTCGTTTGAGAAGCTAAAATTAATTAAGCCCGCCTTGCAGCCTGCCTGATGCGCCCGCACAAGTTTACCCAGCCATCGCAAAGGCAGTGTATTGCCGTAAACTCCGTCGGCTACGTCCGCTCCGATCGTAAGTACTGCGTTTGATTCCAGAATTAATTTCCAAAACGTCGGCGAGAAATTGGATGGAGTTTTTAAAAACTCCGTGCGTGTTGGAGATCGCAGTGAAATCTCCAGCCATCCGGGCATGTAGACGAACGTGGGAAGCAATCGCCTGGCACAAAGCTGCTCGCGAACAACTTCGACCATCGCCTGATCGCCGACGCTTCCCACGCTCTCAGGGACGAATACGGCTACAGATCGCGGATTTACGCTGACCCTCCTCATCGTTCTGATTGCTTTCATCGACAGCGTCTTTAGAACGTTCAACCTAAGTTCTCCAATTTTTCAACATCCTTGAGGACGTTTCAGGCGATCAGTCCTGCTTTCGTCTCATACGCGGCGCTATCACCCGTTTGAAAACCGCCGATGACAGGGCGGCAAATTCTGTCTCCGGTCCGGATGGGCGGCTTTCGAGAATCCAGGCGATGTAGCTGGTAGCCGAATAGGCCACTGCACCGAGAGCAACTTGAATAGCGAGAAATGCGCAGCCGTCCCAGAACGATTCAGGAAGGGCAAGCTCTCGCTGCACGACCAAGATCGTGCAGATCATCGTGGCGCTCGCTCCAAGTGAGCGCTTGTTCGCTAGAATTTGAGTAGCAGCGGATATGCCAAGCAGGCGGTTGACCAGTGTCATGTTTAGCGCGGTGGCGGCTGCGCCACTGCCCAATCGGGCGAGCACAACACCCGTGAAGCCACCAAAAATCAGACCACCGAGTATCAATGGCAGCCGGATCACCAGGATAAGCATGTCTCGTTTAAAGAGAGTCTTGGTTTCTCCCATCGCCATCGCGAGTGGTAGCAGAGATGTTGCCAGGTTCTGAAGCGCCAACACCGATGACAAAACCTGTATCACAAGTACCGCGGGCATCCATTTTTCACCCAGAACGAGACGTACTAGCGGCTCTGCTATTGCGGCAAATCCGAGTCCGATTGGCAATGCGATCGCGCATAGGAGTGCTTGCGCGCGTAAATACGCTGCTCGTAAACGTTCGGGTTCATCTCTGAGGCGGGAAAACGCCGGAAAGAGCGTCTGTGCAATGGGGGCCGTAGCTTCCCGCGTCGGCAATGTTGCCAAGTTATCTCCATAGCTATACTGTCCAACATCTCCACTCGTCAAAAAGTATCCTATGAAAAGGTTGTCCAGGCGATAATTTATGGTTTGAACGACCTGTGTTAGGGAAAGCCAAGCGGAAAAAGAGAGAAGATCATTGATCTTCGATATAGAAGGCTTTGGCATAAACGGAGACAGAGCATAAGTAACAAATACCGCTACAGTCTCGGATGTAGCTGTTCCAACTACTAAAGCCCAGTAGGTGTTTAGCTTCCATGCCACAAGCATGGCAACAATGAAGCCACTTATCTTTTTTGATACATCCAGAATGAAAATTTGATGAAATACTAAATCTCGTGTAAACAAAACAGTGGTTGGATTGCTCAAGCTTTGTATAAAGGTCACCGCTGACATGGCAATTACCAACGGAATTAGTCTTGAATCACCGTAGAAATTCGCCAATGGCGATGCGGATATTCCGAGCACTGCGGCGAGGAGGGCTCCGCGTATTGCACTGAGCGTCCATGCGGTGTCGAAATGCTTTCGACTCGGATTCTCGTGATGGACCAAAGCCGCTGATAGCGGAATGTCGGTGACAGAAGACACGATTGCGATAACGGTGCTTGCAATCGCGACCAATCCAAAATCTTCGGGAAGCAGCAGGCGCGCTAGGATGAGCGTGCTGACAAATCCGATAAGATTGACCAGCGCGCGGGAGGCGGCGAGCCATGTCGCGCCGCGAACCATCTTCGCTTTCATCCCTAGCTCTGTCATGCTTCCCCGCTACACTCGGTTCGTTTATGCTGCAAAGGCTAACACTCCGTTTTGCGTCGCAAAATCGGTAATCCGTTCTGGTTGTTCAAAAGCTGCAGGTGTCGTAGTTCACGGTATGTCTTATGATAGAAATGCAACCCGAGATCCCGCTTTTGGCCTGCGTCATACCTCGCGGGGGCCGCTCGTGTTGTTGTTTTATGATGGTTACGAATGGCGCGCGCGTTCAGGCGTGATCGCAGGCTCGCTTGCGCAGCTCCGGCGCTTGGCGCGCTATGTCTATCGCAGCATCAGGCGCAAGCAAGTGCGAACTGGATTTTATACCGCGTTCGTGGCTCTGCGCACAGCTTTGGAGCGTCACGGTTGTGACGTGAGAGTGAACGATTTTGCCACCGCTGCTTCGATGCCGGATTACCCTATTGGCCTTGCTGGCTATCCAAGCGTTCTGGATGCGGTGCGCCTCGAAAATCCGGTCGTTTTCGGGCCGGGGGATTTCGGTGCTCCTGAGGCTGCAGCGCGCGTAGCGGGCTGGGCGAACATGAAGTTGCTCATCCAGCCGTCAGACTGGTTCCGCGACTACTATCGACCGAGCTGTGGCGACAAGGTCGTGACCTGGGCTGCGGGCATTGACACCATGCGGTGGAGTGAGGTGCCCCCGACGGAAAAATCCCTGGATGTTCTCATCTATGACAAGATTCGCTGGGATCGCGAGACGCGGGTTTCCGCGGTTCTTGACCGACTAATCTCGCATCTCGACGAGCGAAATTTGTCTTATCGGGTGCTTCGCTACGGCCATCACCACCAGGGGGCATTTGCTGAAGGACTGAGATGCGCGAGGTCACTTGCCTTCCTTTGCGAGCACGAAACCCAAGGTCTGGCTTACCAGGAGGCCTTGGCTTCGGGCGTGCCAGTATTCGCATGGGATGAGGAGGAGTTCATCGATCCCCTGCTCAACCGGGATATGCCGTCGGGTCTGATGGTTAGTTCAGTGCCATATTTTGATGCGCGCTGCGGTGTCAGATCCAAGCTGGATGAGTTGGAGCAGCGATTCGACGATTTTTGGAGCCGGCTGAATAATTTTCAGCCACGGGCCTATGTTGAAGAAACTTTGTCGCTTGAGAGATCGGCTCAAATTTATCTTCAGCTTTATGCTGAGGCGGGAGCGGCCGTGTAGTATCTTGGGGGGAGTAGTCATATGGCCGATATTGGCGTTTGCGTGGTTATTGCTGCTCGAAATGCTTCGGGGACAATATCGCGTGCTATAAACTCTGCATTAGACGAGAAAGAGGTGACTGAAGTATTCGTCGTAGATGATGCATCGACGGATAATACGTATGAAGTGGCGAGAAATTGTCAAGATGGCACGAATCGCCTTAAAGTTTGCAGACTGGACGAAAATCAGGGGCCAAGTAAGGCCCGAAACGTAGCCATCGATGGAAGTAACTCGCCGTTTATAGCGATTCTCGATGCTGATGATTTTCTGTTGCCGGGCCGTTTTGAGGCGCTTTTTACGGATCGCGATTGGGATATTATCGCTGATAATGTTGCGTTTATTTCCGATGACGAGGTGGATGGTGCGGACTTTTCAGTTCCATTGGGTCACCGAATCTCGCCGCGCTTTCTGGACGCCGCCGCATTTGTAGAAGGCTGCATAAGTCGCTCTAATCGATACAAGGGGGAGCTAGGTTTTCTTAAACCCATCGTATCTCGCGCATTCCTTGACCGTCATCAGTTGCGTTACTCCGAAGACATGAGACTCTCGGAGGATTACGACTTGTATGTGCGTGCACTTGTCGCGGGTGCAACGTTCAAGTTGGCTGCTGGTTGCTATTATGTAGCGGTTGAGCGCACAAATTCACTCAGCGTAGTTCACGGTGCCTCGGAATTGACGGCTGTTGACGTCGCCATGGGGCGATTGCGAGCCATGGCCCCCTCTACGGACCTAGCGCTTCAGGGCGCGCTCCGTCGGCATCACGTGCAAATTTCGCGAAAGCGTCGTCACCGTGCCGTGCTTGCGAAGAAGCGTCACATCGGTGTCTGGCGCGCGATGCGAATAGAGCTCGGCTCAATCGGGCAAATTGCAGAGCTTCTTGTTGATGTGTTGGGCGATAAGCTTCGGGCGTTAAGGCCTGTCGGTAGCCATTCCGGCCTGAGCGGATGGCGGTTCCTGCTCTAAAACTATCCAGAAATACGTCGCAAAAGACCGGCGGCTCGGTCGATGATGGCGGGGCGGCTAGAGCGCTCAAGCTTCCAAGCAAGGGCCCGGCGCGATATGAAAAGAGGGAAGACGCCTGCTACAACAAACATTGCAGAATATATACCTCGGCGCTTCGGTGACATCGGGGCGGAAAGCGCGGCACGGGCGCCGGCAAATGCTAGTGTTAGCCTATCGTCTGCCGGATAGGGGTGGTGCTCTGGATCAAACAAAAGTGATGCAAGCCGTTGCTCGAGGTGAGTGCCGTCTTGCATGCCGGGGGATGCCGCAATCGAAGCTCCGACGTTGGCCGCATGGCGGCGCATAGCCGCGTACCGATGCTCATCATGGTCAATTCGCCATCGTGCGCGCTTTGCTATGTTGGCTTGAAATCCGCTGTGATTGCTGTCGTGCCGCCGATATGCGCCAAGCGGGACATTGATCGCGGTGACCGTTCCGTAAAATGGTACGACGGCAGCCAGATAGCCGTCTGCGGACCGATTGAAGGCTACTTCGGGTATCGGCATGACGGCGTCCAAGGCTGCGCGCGAAAACGCGAGGCCACTTGTTACAGTAGTTGAGTAGCGCCCCCGCGATCCGAGAGTGGAAGCAACGCTACCTTCGTCCAGGTTTAATTCTCGCGGCGGAAAAATGTCCTCAATCTCGCCCTTTGCGTTGACGAGGTGAAGCCGGGCCTGGATTTGAGCGGTCCCTTCCGACCATGCTTCTAGCATTGTCTCCGCGGCATTTGGATAGAGGTAGTCGTCCGCATCGAGAAACAGCACGACATCGCCGGAGGTGCGGTTGAATCCGGAGTTCGCAGCCGCAGACATACCGCCGTTGGTTTCGCGATATACAGCCTGTATGCGTTCACCGTATGATTTCATAATCTTTCGCGACGCATCAGTCGATTTATCATCGACCACGATGACTTCACATCTACCGTAAGATTGATTCAGGGCGGACTCGATGGCTTGTTTTAGATAAATATCATAATTATAATTTATTATAACGATAGAAAAGCTCATGTTGGAATTGATCTTCATCATGAAGTTTTGCCTGTCTCAGTTCTAATTGGAGCGACCTTTTGTCTGTCTCCAGAGGAAGTTAAGTCGCGGGCAGAACGAAAAGCGCCGTCGAGCCTAGAGGCTCGACCTGCACCTACCGATACATTCCTTCTGATGGGGCTATCTGAGCCTCCAGCTCCATAGGCGGCTGCAGCAATCCACAGCGTTGTGAGCAAGCTGAATGGTGCGACGAGGCCGCTCTCGGCATAACCTCTCAGGTATAGGACAATCAGGAAGGACAAGAAGAATGCGGATGAAGTGGAGGGTGAGAGAATTTGCTTAAGGGCGCTAACAGCCGCGATGCTTCCGCAAATCGCAATAAATAAGCCTGCACCGAGCCATCCCAGCTCAACCTGCGTTTCAATATAGGCATTATGGAAATTGAAGCCGCTGCGCGAGGCTATGCCTCCCCATCGCCAGAGTCCCTCCGCGTCGATATTGCCGTGTCGCCAAAAAGCGTTGTAGCCACGTCCGAGCCAGGGGCGCTCTGCATTCAAGCGAGCCGCGACATCCCAAAGATATGTACGACCAGTAAGGGTCGCGTCCTTCTTGAGAACCGTCACTCGAAAATCGGACCAAGCTGCTTGAAGATCCGGAAGGAAAATCATGGCGATGCCAGCGGCCAAGAGAACGGCGATCAGAAGCACGATCCTGAACGTTAATTTGACTTTTCCAAAGACTATAAAGGCCGGGAATGTGACTAGCGTAATCGCCAGAGAAGTCTTGGCGCCTGCAGACTGCGACAATATAAGAATCAAAAGTCCCATAATAATAGCTGGAAATGTCGTAATCCGCACAGATCCGGGTTGTTCGCGATCAAATGCGACCGCTAGTGAAAGGGCAAGAAGCATGTGGGCCGCGAAGCCGACTTGATTCTTGCTTCCGAGCAATGCGCTGTAGAGGGGGGTGTCGTTCTGAAGGGCTTGGGGTGCACCCTGCAACAACAAAAGGCAAAGTATTGAAAATCCAAAAAATAATGTTCGAAGTAGAGTTCTGGCATTCAAGTTCTGGCAGATTAAAATTGCGGTCGCGCAAGTTATAAACAGCTGTATGCCCGCCCTGAACGTTCGTTCTGGAGCCTCGGACCACAAGGTAGATGTCATCGCGACTAGTGGAAATATGAGAAGCGGAAAAAAACGCATCAAATTTCGCGCACTTGTTTGCGGCGTCAAAGCTGCAAGCAGGGCAGCTGAGCCTACGAACGCAATCGCTCCGAGCGTCCCGAATGCCGTCGTCGCTACCAATGCAAGAAGCGCGACTTGCGCGACAAAGCTGGTCACGTGCGGAGGCAGGGTGCTCGAGGCAAAGTTCAACCGCCTTGCGGGGAGCGCGTCGCGGCGCGGTTTAACGGCGAACGATCGCGCACGGTCAAAATCATGGGCCATTCGTGAAGTTTACGGGAGCGCGTTTGAATCGTCTACACGCCCGACGCATGGCGGTGTGCCGTTTTGTCGTGGAAGGAGTGTGTGGCGGAGCCAAGGGAAACCGTGATGCAGTCGAAAGGGTGCCGTGATAGGGCTGTCACATCTCTCTGGCGTGCGCTGGGCGACAATCGGAGTTGGAGATAGATCACTTGGAAGCCGAAGTCATTGATGTGTGCGTCTGCACCTATCGCCGGTCGTCGTTGAGTGCGACACTGGCATCGATCGCTCGCCAGCAGCTACCTGAAGGGGTATCAATTCGGGTTGTCGTCGCGGACAATGATTGTTCCCCTGCTCGCCGCGACGCGATCCTCGCCAATGCACAAGAACTGGGTTTGACGCTGACATACGTTCATGCGCCCGCCAGAAATATCTCGATCGCCCGCAATGCGTGTTTGGACGCAGCTCACAGTGAATGGATCGCTTTCATTGACGATGATGAGGAGGCGCAGCCGGACTGGGTTGACGCGCTCTTACGGGCCAGGTCGGGGGTTGAGATCGTTTTCGGAATCTCGCAGGCCCGGTACTCTGAGGCCCATTGCGCCGAATGGCTTGTCCTAGGCGATTTCCATTCTAACCGTGTCCAAGGCAATGATCCGACTTGGAACGGCTACACGGCTAATGTCCTGATCAATCGCGCGTGGGTCGCGCGTCATGAGGTGCGCTTCATGCATGAGCTCGGCCAAATCGGCGGAGAGGACACGATGTTTTTTTATCGCTGCCACGAGCTGGGTGGCCGCTTCGGCTATGCGCCGATGGCGATCGTTTTCGAGGACACGCCTGCAAAACGCGCTTCACTTGGCTGGCTGGTGCGGCGACGTTATCGTTCGGGGCAAATCCATTCCATGATTCTGTCCCAGCGTGGAAAGGGGCGGGCATTCTCATTCGCCACTGGCCTGGCGAAATCGACCTATTGCTTCTTGGGGGCGGCTGCTCAGTTCATGAGCCCTGTACGCAGAACGGAGCTATTCTTGCGAGGAGCCATGCATGTGGGCGTAGTGGCAGGTGCCCTCGGTCTATCGCCATATCGCGAGTACGGTGATCAGCAGATCGGGTAGACCCTTTGATCCTCTCGGCCCGAAGGCGGGAAGGCTCCAGCGAATTTCACGTTGCATCATCATCCTCGATGTCGCGATCTCGCCTCGTGGGTTGAGATATTTTGATGTACCGTAGGCACGGCGATGCTTTTTCTTGATGGTGAGCCGCTTGCATCGTTAGAGAGGCGCTGATCAGGTGGGGAACGGCGTGCGATATTCAGTAAGTTTTGTGGCGCTTCTGGGCTTTGTAGGATCGATGGGTTGCGCTTCGGCGCAGTCCGTGGACCGTGGCGTCGGCGTGGCTGAACGCGCGCGGCCGGACTACGATGCGATCGGCCTGAATGCTGGCGCATTTCGAATTTTTCCATCGGTCGATGCCGAAGTCGATGCGACCGACAACTATCGCGCAGCCGACGTCAATCGACAGGCGGACATTTACGCAGTGGTTCAACCTGACGTCAGTTTTGCCAGCACCTGGAGGCGGCATCGACTTTCCGGGCAAGCCTACTACAGCAGGAGTATCCACGCTAAATTGCCAAGCGAGGATGCAAGCCAATATGGCGCGTCTTTGGACGGGGGGCTGGATGTCAGCCGAGACATGGTTGTCCGAGTGGATGCCTCGATCGCTCGCCGTATAGAAAGCCGCTCGAATTTGGGTAGTTTTCGAGACGCATTACAGCCTGTGCGCTACACCGCTTATCATGCTGGTCTTGGGGTAGCCCGTCAGTTCAATCGCTTCAAGATTGATGGTTCTGTCGGGCTGAATTATACAGACTTCAATGACGTGCCGGGTCTGAATGGTACGATTATTGATCAGCAGTTTCGTAATTACCGTTCCTTGTCACAGTCCATTAGCGCGCAGTACGACGTCGGTAATGGTATTGGTGTGATTGTTACCGGAGGTGCTACTCAGAACCGTTATAAGATCAGGCCCGGAGAGCCAGGGTTTGATCCGGTGTTCGACATTGATCGACAATCGAACGGCTTGACGCTTCAGGGCGGCCTGACATTTGAGCTCAGTTCCCTCGTGTTCGGCACTGTCCAAGCCGGCTATATGCGGCAATCGTACCGCGATCTAAGGCTCCAGGACTTCTCCGGTTTGACCTTCAATGCCGACCTGCTTTGGAACGTAACTCCGTTGACGTCGATCCGTTTGCGAGGTGGTCGCTCGGTTCAAGAAACTAGCTCGACAATAGTCGCCGGAAACACACGCCTGGATATTTCGGCTCAGGTTGATCACGAGCTTTACCGCTACATCATTGTTTCGGCGAATGCAGGTTATGGATCGTTCAGGCCGAATGGCCCAGGCGTCGGAGGGAATGAACTCAACATCGGAGGCGGCGTGCGCTATTTGGTGGACCGGAATTGGTCTGCAGGGCTCAACGTCAGCTACGCTCGGCGAGATTCGGCAAGCGCTGGATTGCGCTATGACGCTGCTCTACTCGCCCTCAACACACGCTTCGCATACTGAACTTAGTTCAGCGTGCACGTGATGGATTGCGGAAAGCGGCAACGTTCCCCAGGCACCGTATAGGCTGCCCAATCGACCTCTGCCGTTGCTGGCAGTTGGCTGTTCGACAGCGGCCCGAGCCAATCGTTCACGGTTGCGGATCCCGCCCAGAGCGTCAGGTAGAATTTTCCGGCGTTGCGAGGAAGCGTAGTACCCTCAACGGATCGAACTAGCTTGCCATCCACATACCAGCTGATTTTGGCCGGAGCCCAGACGAATGCGTAGTCATGAAAGGCTTGCGAGGCATCGGGTGGCAGATCGGCAAGATTCTCGTGTCCTCCACGAGCGCCCACGAAATAGTTGAGTTGTACTCTGCGCTCATCCTTGCCGAGGAACTCGAAGTCGATCTCGTCGTGTATCGGGGTGACGGGAGGACCAGAATACGTGAACATCGCCGTATTGAGCCCCGACCCACGGGCGATGCGCATACGAACCTCATAGGTGCCGTACCCGAACCCACTACCTTGAGCCTGAATCTCAGCGCAAACCAGCGGGCGAAGCTGATTGGCGCGGCGCTCCACGGTCATGCGCAAAACACCGCGCGAAGTAAGCACTGCCGATCGCGACCAAGTGCATGCCTGATGGGCGCCGTTAACCCAGCCATCGGAAATGTACCACCGACGAGCATCTAGGCCATCGAACGGTTCAAAAAAGGATCTTGCGGACGCCGGGTGGGCAGGAGGTGCTGCCGGCATCGGGTTCGCAGAGAGGCACGAAAGCCAGACCAAAGCCGCGCCGCCGATCCGGCGCGACGCTCGCGCTACCGAGCCCGATGTTGGCCGATGGTCCCGGTCAATTGACATAATAGCCTTTGAACTTCTTGTGGTAGCCGTAAAGGTCCTCATGGCCCGTGCTCGCATACTTGCGAATATCGACCATCGTCAGCGCCACCCCGATCACTTTGGCCTGCGATGCGATCAGCAGATCCAAGGCGGTGTCGGCCGCTCGCAAAGACGTCTGCCCCCAGCGGGCTAGCAGGATTACGGCGTCGGCTTGGTGTGCTACCGCGCGCGCATCAGCGATCCCGAGTACGGGCGCGGTATCAATGATCACGAACTCATACCGCGTTCGCAAATCCGCGAGCAGCGGACCGATCAGCTCGGGAGCCAGCAGATCTCTACCTTCAGCTGCGGCCTCGCTCGTGCAAAGCAGGCTCAGATCCGTCATCGTGTCTGTAAGGACCGCTGCTTCGACAGAAAGCGTGCCCGCTAGCACTTCAGAAAGCCTTCCCGGGCGCCCATCCAGGACGATATCGCTGGCAGAGTGGCGGCGCAGATCGCAGTCCACCAAAATGGTTGTGGCGCCAGACATCGCAAGCGCTCGCGCAAGACACACAGCGGTGGTGGTTTTTCCTTCGCGCGGCAAAGCTGATGTGAGGGCTATGACCTTGGGGCGGCGATTGCCGCGCAATGTGGCAGTGGCGCGCAAACTGCGGAGTGCTTCGGCGAAGGTCGAAAGCGGATGGGAAACGATGTAATCTTGGGGCGGTTCGGTGATTCTCAGGCCGCCCAGCGTAGATTCAACATCAGGAATAGCACCAAGATAGCGAGCGCCTAGGCGCTTCTCGACGTCGATTTTGGTGCGGATGCCGCCATCCAGGAACTCTGCTACCGCAACGGCCAAGAGGCCGGCGAGCAGAGCGAACGCTGTGCCTACGAGATAAGCCAGCTTGGTGTTCGGTGACGACGGCGCGGTCGGCACCAACGCATTCGCGCCGATCGTGGCGCCGGGCATGTCGATGCCGTCGCGCGCCGCCGCCCCCTTCGAGCGGTTTAGAAAGGCTTCGTAGATCGTTCGGGCCGCGGTCGCCTTGCGTTCCAATTCCATGTAGCCAACTTGGGCCGAAGCGTTGCCGGCCAACCGGGACCGGGATTGCTGTTGGCTGCCCACGAGTGACGCCAGATTTGACTGCGCGACGTGGACCTCGCCCTCCAGGCTCGAAAGCACGCGATCGATCTCGAGCTGGATTTGTCGCCGAACGTCGGCAAGACGCTGCTCCTCCTGCGCGATCGAAGGATGAAGGCTGCCGTACCTGACACGCAACTGGGCTAGCGTTCGGCTGCTCTCGGCCTCCTGCTGGCGGAGGGCTCCAATCGTTCCCGAATTGAGGGCGGACGAGACATTCCCCCCGCCGCCACCGAGTTTGACCTGTTCACGCGCGGCGGACAGTCGCCCCTGGCTCACAGCCAGTGCCGCACGGGCCGCGGCAATCTGCTGATTGAGCGCAGATGTTTCCTGCTCGGCCATGGTTGCGCCTTCTGCGCTCATGAGGCCGTTTGCGATTTTGTATCGCTGGAGATCCCCATCTGCCCGCTCCGCATCGCCGCGCAATTTATCAAGCCGGCCATCGACCTGAGCACTGCTCAGGTCTTCCTGCCGATGCTTGTTCTCAGCGATCAAGTTCAAATACTGCTGGCCGAACTCGTTGCTAATTTGGGCTGCGCGAGCCGGCGAGAGAGACGATGCCGCAATTTCGATCAGCGATGTCTGCCCTACGCGACGGACCGTGACCGCCCCGCCGAGTTTCTGGGACGCGCTCAGCACGCGCCGATTTTGGGCTTCATCAGAATTTGCGGTGCTTTGAGATGCGCCTGGATCACCAAACTCAGGATCGTTCGTCAAATCGAGCGCGCGTACGACGGCCACGCGCACAGCGTTCGAATCCAAAACTAGGATCTGGGTATCGATGAAGTCCGAGGACGGTGCTTGCTGAACCGTGGCGCCATCGCGTGGCTGAATAGGGTCGCCTTTGGGCGCCTCGATCTGAACGCTGCTGGTCGCCGTGTAGGCTTTAGGCGTGAGAGTGGCGTAGGCCACGACGGCCGCGATGATGCCGCCCGCGACGAGCAGAAATAGCCACAACCGGCGCCACAGAACGAGCAACAAGTGGCGAGGATCAGGAAGGAGGTTGCTGTTGCCCACGCCGACGTCGGATGTCGTCTGCGTTTCGTCGAGTGCCGTCTCGCTATCGTTCGATGAAGCAGGGATATTCATCTCTAAAACTGATCCTTCGGGTCGGAACCGCAACCACGTAGAAAACTGCCGCGAACTACGGCTATCGGCCATTTTGCCAGCATCCCGTTAAGGATTGTCCATAGTGAAAACCGCGCGAGATGCCAGCTTTGATCGGCTGGGGTTTTGACACGAGCTTTCGCCCGGACTTGCACATGGCCCTTGTCGGCGAGGCGAAAGGCGGTATGCCCGCCGCGTAACCTTATCGACGGGATTGGCGCCATCGCCCGACCACTTACAAGGCAGGCCGCAACGCTCCGCAGCGGCACGATGGTGTGTACGGTCATGGTCCTTGCGCTCGTGGCTGCGCAGAGCATCGACCTTAGCGATGGCGCTTCACTCCTCACAGCGACGGGATTGTGGCTCCTGAAGCCCGTATCCCTGATTGGCCTGTTCGCCTTGACGGGGTTCGGCCTGGCGCGTCGTGTCGATCAGAGCGGGCTGCGCTGCGGATATGAAAGAACTGGCTGGGAGTTTTTGCCGGCGCTCGCAATCGCCGTTGTGCTAACCGCCTTTATTTTCGGCGCCTTGGTCACAAAACGCCGTTTGGGATCCTACTACTTCGACACAGAGACATGGAGGTATCTTCTCGGCGCCGTTGCGTTTCCCCAATATTCCCTTCCTGGCGTATTCGACACCAACAACGTAGCCAGCGTCGTAAATGCCAATCTTGGGTATGTCCCGATCGGGATCGCCGCTTGCGTCGTGCTTCTGGTTGCGTTCTTGGCTGCTGGCCGAAGTTCCGTGGTGCTCCTCGCAACCGTCGGCGCGGCGATCGCCGCAGGGCTGTTTTTTCAGTATCCTCTCTCTCTTTTCCCGTTTCAGCGCACGCTTGCGTCGCTCTGGGTTGGAGACACCATGAATGTCACCGTCGCTTTTTTTCTTGGTGCAATCGCCTATCGTGAGCGTTCTAGACTGGTGATTGACCGAAGGGCGGGCGGACTGGTTCTCGCGGCCTTGGCGATAGCTTGGATCGTTGGCAGCCCGCGAATGCTCGAAGACGCTATGGTCGGAACTCTGGTCACGATTGCCGTGTGCTATCTCGCTCTGCTGGCGTGTTCCTTGCCCTGGCCATTCCGTCATAGCGTCAAGCCATTAGAGCCTTTGCTATGGCGTATTGTCTTGCTGTCATACCCAGTTCAGCAGGTCTGGATGTCGGCCGGGCCGAGCCGGCAGTCGGCAACTCTCAATCTCATACTCTCTGGGCCGACCATCATATTTTTGGCTGCAATCCAATGGTTTTTGATCGAGAGGCCGCTTCTGCGCCGCTTCGGTCGGTCGCTCGCCGGCTGGAACGAATGGAACGACGTTCAGTTGGCAGGTGATTTGGGCGGGCGCAGAAGCCGGACCCCGCTTGATCATATGCGGAGCCTGCTGCCCTCATTAATTGCCGCGGCAGTGATCGTCGCCATTACGCTTGTCGCCATTAAGCTCGCGATGTTTGCGCTTCAGAAAGACTCAGCCGGCTAAGAGCTTCAGCTGATGTTCCCCAGAGTAGGGTAAAACGCTCAAGCAACACTATATGGGCTGGCGCATGCGAATTTCGTTCCCAATCAGGCGCGGATCCTCGGCGTTGCGCCGGTCGGTCAAGCGTGTTTATGCAATTGGGGACATTCACGGCTGTTTCGATCTGTTTTCGACGCTGCTGTCGGCTATCGAGGCGGACGCGGCGTCGCGTGAGCCAGCCATCACCGAAATTATCGTCTTGGGGGACTTCATCGACCGGGGCCCCGGCTCGGCAGAGGTGATCGCCGCCCTGCAAGCGCGTCAACGGCGCGGCTTGCTGACTGTGCTCAAAGGCAATCACGAGGCAGCTTTGGTTGCGGCCTGGGAGGGGGATCGGACTGCACTGGCGCTGTGGTTAGATCACGGAGGTGAAGCGACATTGCGCAGCTTCGGAGCGAGCCAGGCAGAGCTATCTGAAATAGATGCTCGCCGGGTCTACGACACCTTGCGCAGATATATCCCGCGAGCGACCATAAGATGGCTCACCTCGCTCCCAATTTCACGCCGCATCGGACCCTTGCTGTTCGTTCACGCGGGGATCCGACCCGGTGTGCCAATCGCCGAGCAGGCGCCAGACGACATGCTATGGATCCGTGATGAATTCACGCATTGCGACATCGATCATGGTGTTGTCGTGGTCCATGGGCACACGATCAGCGATGAAGTGGCGATTCGCCATAATCGGATCGGTGTCGATACGGGCGCCTTCAAGACTGGAAGGTTGAGTGCGATCGGCCTCGAGCCGGGCAAGCGCTGGGTTGTAGGCGTCCAAGCCGAAATCCCGCTTGGCTAATAGCGCGAGCTTGCTCGCCCCTTGGCTGAACAGCGCGCAATTCGGCTATCAATGGCGCTAAATTTTTATTCAGCTTTTGAGAGCAGAACTGCGGGTCTGAGCCGAGATCTGAGTAAGAGCGATGAAGCTATCTTGCCTGTTTAAACGACATACCCGATCCGCGTCGCGGGCCTACATCGATGGTCCCGTGTGCCGCAGCCTTTGCCGCAACTGTGGGGTTCCCCTTGTGCGCGTCGGTCCGAAGCAGTGGATTGAGACGGTGCGCCGCCCCTCAGCAAGCGCCGCGGCTTAGGAACACGGCGGGCACCGTCCTCGCGATAATCTGAATGTTGCAAAGCGGCGATCTGCCACGAGCGTAAGCGACGTCACAGGCGACGCGTCGGCGGTAGGTGGTTTCGCTGCGTCCTGAAACTTGCCAGAGCCCGGTGATGCCTGGGCGTACCGATTGGTAAGAACGGATGTAGCGGCCATAGCGGACCACTTCCGATTGGGTAATGGGGCGAGGGCCTACGATGCTCATCTCACCCTTAAGGACGTTGAATAGCTGGGGAAGCTCATCGAGGCTTGTGCGGCGCAGCAAAGAGCCCAGCGGTGCCAGCCGCGGATCATTCCGGAGCTTGTGGTCACGCGCCCATTCTTCGCGAAGCGTTGCGTCGTTCCGCAAAACCTCGACGAGAATCTGCTCCGCGTCCGTGCGCATCGTGCGGAACTTGTAGCACGAGAACAGCCGGCCCCCTCGGCCTACACGCTGTTGCTTGAAGAAAACTGGCCCCTTGCTGCTCATGCGCACAAGCAGCGCGAGCAGCAGCATGAGCGGCGCGAGAAAAATCAGGGCGCCCAAAGTCAGCACGAGGTCGATGCCGCGCGTCAGAGGTTCTGAAGCAGGATCTGCATGCTTCGCATGACCCGAAGGTGCCGCCGTGCAGCCTGGAGATGCATCTGTTTGGAGGCCATAGCTGGCCATAGGCGCGAGCCCCGCACTGCTAGTCACTGACTTACCCCCGTCTGCCAGCGCGTTCAGCCCACCGGCGGTCAACGCGATTCTTGCTGCAGTGCAACACTCCCACAAACGGGTAGACTTAACAAGCTGTTAAACGACTTTCGGGAGCGACAAAATCGGATCGTATCAAAACGAGACGTCGGGCAATAAAGTGTTTAATAGCAATATGTTAGACCAGAAAGCCGTACTCATTTAGCCGCCTCTCCCGACTGAGGACGGGAACAACGCGAGGGTTCAGGGCGATCCTTAGGTCCGATGGAAATTCCGACTGATCCCCCTGAAGACCAGATGACGCGACCGATAAACGCGCCGACCGTGGGTTATCGGGAAGACAGGACTAGTTTACCTTTTTGCAATGTCTTCTGGGCTAGCCCCGCAGCAGGACTACGGAGTGATGTTGACATGGTCGCCGCTGTGAGAAAGGTTGTCGAACGCCGCGCGTTCGAGCGTTACACAGCGAAGCTTGCGGGCAAGGCAGAGGGGAGGGCGTGGAAGCATTTCGACGTTTCCGTCAGGGATCTGTCTTCAACAGGGCTCTCGATGTCCTGGACGTTCGGTCTTTCTTTGGGCGACGTCATCACGCTCAAAATCGATGGGCTTGGTCGGCGAGAAGCGACTATCGTTCGCAACGCTGGCCCGTCGATGGGATGCGAGTTCTTGTCGCCTTTGACCGAGCTTGAATTGAGCCGGGTGCTCAACCCTCGATCGGCGACGATCATCCAATTTCCTGTACCAGCCTCTCTAGCTTCCGAGCGCGAGGTTTTCGTCAATCCACTGCCACGTTGGCAGCGCGGCTCGTTGATTGTGGCTCTCGGATTCGCTTCCTGGCTGCTCGTCCTCTGGATTGCCTTTCGCGTCTGGGCATTTTTCTGAGCTTATCGGTTCACAATTAGCGCCGGCCTTCCGCGAATGCGTTGCACGGTGCGCAACCCAAGGCGCTAGTGAGGCGTGATGCAGACGGCGCGTTGGCCGTTCGTTTGTCCGCATTTTCCGCGTCGCCTATCGCCAGGCTCTAGCTCGACCTTGCAAACCCTGGTGGGCTTGTAGACTACCAGCCCAGCCCAGCCCAGCCC
>SDZD01000011.1 GCA_004172935.1 bacterium
CGTATCGTAGCTGTCGCCGATGTCTACGACGCCCTCACCAACGACCGTCCTTACAAGAGAGCGTGGCCTATCGAAGAAGCCCGCGCCG
This sequence comes from bacterium, assembly GCA_004172935.1. Classification (GTDB taxonomy): domain Bacteria; phylum Armatimonadota; class Abditibacteriia; order Abditibacteriales; family Abditibacteriaceae; genus Abditibacterium. Next base: position 89 of record SDZD01000011.1, read on the forward strand.
AAATCGAACGCCAATCAGGAAAACAGTTCGACCCCGACGTAGTAAGCGCCTTCCTATCCCTACCCCCAGAAGACGGCTCAAAACTCGGCTAACCCCCTCCGATACGCCTCCCCCTTCAGCAAAATAGGGAGAGACTCCCCCAACTCGGAGGTAGGGACATGGCCCGCCATGTCCGCGAGAGAATATCTGAGTTCGGCCCTTCTACCTCGGCGGGCACCCGACATCGTCAGGGTGTAGGTGTCGCGGTGCCGGATGAGGGCCGCGTAGTGGTCACCTACTCTTGCCCAAGCAGGACACCAACACCCGGCCTAAATCTCACACACTCCCCCTCACGGCAACAATTCCGCTTGCCCCAGTAGCGCCTTCACATTTCTCTCGATATTGTCCGAAATATCATCCAGTGGAAGGTGGCTCAGGCTCTTCTGGCTGAATGGGTTTTGCAGCTCAACGCCGATTTGGTCCAACGACATCAGCGGATAAGCGACTCCAATCGTCACCAGCGGAATCAACCACTCGCTTTCCAGGCGATGCAACAAAGCAAACGGCAACGCGAGCAGAAACAGCACCAGATAACGCCGGATTTTAATGACATAGACCAACGGCAAGGGCGTCTTCAAAATACGCTCACAGGCCCCTATATGGTCGATGAGTTGCGCCCGTTGCACATCGGCCTGAACGAACGCGAATTGATCCATCTTCTTTTCCTGAAGCGCCTGGCGCAGCAATCGAGCGATCTGGAACGACACGTAGTTAGGCATATGGTTGGAAGCCCACATTTGCTCGGTAACCTCTTTGCCCATCAATGCCACCACCTTTTCGTCGGGGGGTTCCAAACGCAAATTGGCGCGGCACACATGAGGAAACACCGCGACCCAACGAATGAACTCTTCCCGCCATTCCGGCTCTTGTGGCCCGTAAGAAAGTCCGTTGATGGCGAGGTTACGCGACTGGTTGACGATGCCACCCCACAATTTGCGTGCTTCCCACCAACGGTCATAACTCGAATTGGTGCGAAAAATCAGCAGCAAACCCAGCACCGCGCCCACAATTTCAAAGGGGTTCGCAGCGATGCCGAGATCGAAATGATAACGCCTCAAAAAATAATTGCTGAGGAACTGAACGACTGACGCGAACAAGCCAAAGGCCAGCACATGCCGGATGATATAAGGCGTTACCGAGCCTTGCAGCGCTGTGGCCTGTTGTAAGAAATTACGGAATGAACGGTTGTTTATAAATCACTTCTCCCACTGATAAAATAGCGAGTTATATTCTGCATCCGTGAGCTGAAGTCGAAGATATTTTTGCCAGTGAATGTCAGCATCATTGAGGAAGTAGGAATGGCGCCCGAACTTTGCAATTAATGCACCAGTGCCCTCTGTGTGCGGGCGCAACTCCGAGCCTTTCCGGGAGCCAAAGCACACGGGAAAATTTCGATGAATAATTCAACAACTAATACCTCGCCCGATGCCGCCCAAATCGACCAATTGGCCTTGGAATACAATGGAGGCCGTCTCAATCGCCGCGACTTCATGGCCCGTCTCATCACAGTCACTGGAAGCATGGCCGCCGCTCACTTGCTAATCGAGAAAAATGGTCTGGCGCAGGTCATATCCCAGAAAGAAGTCGCCGACACCGCCAAAGGTGCCATTCAAATCACGGGCACTGATGTCACTTTCTCCACGCCCGATTTAAAACTGGGCGGCTATCTGGCCGCGCCCAAAGGCGAAGGCCCCTTCCCGGCGATAGTCGTCATCCACGAAAATCGCGGCCTCAACGAACACACCCGCGACGTAGCCCGCCGCTTCGCCATCGAAGGCTTCGTGGCATTGGCCCCCGACGCTCTCGCTCGACTTGGCGGCACCGCTTCCATGAAAACGCCCGATGAGGCCCGCACCGCCATCGGCACCATCACCCCCGACCAAGCCGTCTCCGACCTCGAAGCCGCCCTGGTCTATCTCAACACCCTGCCCAACGTCCAAAAAGGCCACCTCGGCAGCGTTGGCTTCTGCTGGGGCGGCGCCCGCTCCTTCGCCCTCGCGGTCAAAAGCGACCTGCTCAAAGCCGCCGTCGTTTTCTACGGCAGCGCCCCGACACCCGAAGAAATCACCAAAGTCAAAGCCCCCGTTCTGGGCCTCTATGGCGAAACTGACACCCGCATCACCGGCGCCGTCCCCGACGTAGCCGCCGCCATGAAAGCCGCCAACAAATCCTACGAATACAAAATTTACCCCGGAGCCGGACACGCCTTCTTCAATGACACAGGCGAACGCTACAACCCAACCGCCGCCGCCGACGCCTGGGCCAAAGCCACAACCTTCCTCCACGACAAACTGAAGTAACACCCAAGGATAAACGCCGTCAACCTTTCATGTAGACACCCCACGTGGTTGCCCATCATTGGAATTGCTCATACATTGCGCCATTGCAGAAAACGAGCAACCGAAATGCAGGGCAACCACGTGGGGTGCCTACATGAGGTTTCCACAACTTCCCTCCCTCTACCGCCACCCATCCAAATCGGTTATACTGAACTTAGTGAATTAGGTGTCGCGACCTAATTTGATAATCAGAGTTCGAGAAGGTCCCGCAGACTATAACAGCCTCGTCATCACTAAACCAGCGAAGGCTCTCACCTCCCCATCAATTAAGAGTTATCTCCACCCAGTAGGGCTTATGGCAATAAGTCCAATTCCCAAGGCCCCCAAACTCCCATGTTCTTCTCTCTATCCTCTTGCCATCCAGTCCCGACTACCGTCCAGCAAACATCGACGCTAAAACTGGCGTCCATCGGCGGTTAAAAACAATCTCTCCCAATGCCCTACTCCCTCCCACCAGAGCGACAACTCCTTCTCAAATCCCCCTCTGTGCCTCTGTGGTGATTTTCTCAATAAGCCCCCAAAGATTGAATAATAATTGATTAATCAATCTTTTGCATATTTCACGCTTAAATCCAAATCCGTTCCCTCATTTAAACAATCTTTTTTGAGGCAAAAGATTGAAAAGCCCCCGAAAATGATTGATTTCGAGGGCAGATCCAATTCTCAATAACTACCCCAAGTATCACCAGGAGAGAGGATGCAACTCTACCCAGCGAGCGCCATTTTCCGCATCTCGCCTAATTTGATGAGGGCTTCGATTGGCGTCAGGTTATCCACATCAATCGCCTTTAGCGCCTCAACGACGGGATTAGGCGCAACAGCGACCACCCCGTTCTGGTGCGGCTCATCGAACAGGCTTGTGCTCACCATCGGCGCCGAAGCGAGGGGAACCGATTCGACGTGTTGCCCACGCAATCGCTCTTGCGAGAACGATTCGAGCAACTCTTTGGCGCGCGCTATAACCGGAGTGGGAAGCCCAGCCAATCGCGCCACCTGAATACCGAAACTGCGGTCGGTGCCACCGCGAATAATGCGGCGCAGGAAGATGATGTGGTCACCATCCTCCTTCACCGCGATTCGATAGTTCTTCGCGCGAGGCAACCGCTCTTCAAGTTCGTTGAGGTGGTGGTAGTGCGTCGCAAACAAGGTTTTCGGCCCTAGTTCGTGCAGATACTCGGCAACCGCCCACGCAATGCTCAAACCATCATAAGTCGAAGTACCACGCCCGACTTCATCCAGAATCACGAGGCTGCGCGGCGTCGCGTTGTTCAGGATATTGGCGGTTTCGTTCATCTCGACCGTGAAGGTCGATTGTCCAGTCGCGAGGTCGTCCTGTGCGCCAACGCGCGTAAAGATGCGGTCAACAAGCCCAATCTTAGCCGCGCGAGCGGGCACGAAGGAGCCGATTTGAGCCATCAACACAATCAGCGCCACCTGACGCAAAAAGGTCGATTTACCCGAAGCGTTCGGCCCGGTGATGATAATCTCCTGCTGCGAAGTGGTGTCCAAAACGCAGTCGTTCGGCACAAACGGCTCGCTCATCGACGCTTCGACGATGGGGTGCCGTCCCGAACGAATATCAAGAACCGGGTCTTCGACGATTTCGGGCCGCACATAATCGCGGCGCGACGCTACTTCGGCCAAAGCCGCGAACACATCCAAATGGGCAAGCGCCTTGGCGGTATCCATCAATGGGCCACTCATCGCCGCCACCTGGTTACGCACGCGCTCGAATAAGCGCCTCTCCAGGTCGTGGGCCTTGTCCTGAGCGCCAAGAATCAGCTCTTCCTTCTCTTTTAGTTCGGGAGTGATGTAGCGCTCACCATTGGCAGTGGTTTGCTTGCGCGTGTAGTCGGTGGGAACTTTCGACAGGTTGGTCTTCGTGACCTCGATATAGTAGCCGAAAACGTTGTTGAAGCCCACCTTGAGCGAGGTAATGCCAGTACGTGCCCGCTCGGCTTCCTCAAGCGCCACAATCCAGTTTTTACCCTCGCGTGTCGCGACACGCAGCTCATCCAAGCCGGGGTCGAAGCCATCGCGAATCAAGTTACCATCTGTCAAAACAACCGGCGGCTCGTCGGCGAGCGACGCCTGCAACATCTCCAGCAAATCGGGCGCAGGAGTCAGATGCTTTTTGACGTTATCCAGCGATGCCGAATGAACTTCTTGCAACGCCAACTCGATGGCGGGCAAGGTCTGCATCGCGTTGCGAAGCGCCACAAGGTCGCGGGCGTTGCCCGTCCCAGCCACAGCACGCGAAACAAGGCGCTCGATGTCGCCCACAGCGCGCAACAGGTCGCGGCAGTCGCGTCGCAGCAAAATATTGTCGCGCATTTCGCCAACCGCCTCCTGTCGCCGCTCGATGCGCTCACGCGACAGCAGCGGCTGCAAAATCCACTTGCGCAGCAAACGTGAGCCAGCCCCGGTGCGCGTTTCATCCAACAGCGAAAGCAGAGTTCCTTTGCTTGAACCATCGCGAATCGACTGCGCCAATTCCAGGTTGCGTCGCGTCGCCTGATCGAGCAACATCGAAGAATCGGTCGCCAGCAGCGTAATGCGCCGCAAGTGAGCCAGAGCGCCCAACTGCGACTCTTTCAGGTAATCGAGCGCCAGCGAAGCCGCGTCCTGTGCATCGGCGTGTTCTTCCAGCCCAAAGCCACGCAGCGAAGCCGTCTTGAAGTGCGAAAGCAACTTCTGGTGCGCAGTGTCAAAGCCCGATGGGTCGTAGGCCGTGACATGAAAGCGCGCGTCGCTCAGCATCTGCAAAAATCCGGCACACTCGCGCAAACGTTGCGGCACCAGAATTTCCGATGGAGCAAAACGCAGCAACTCCTCGCGCAGCTTCGCGAAGCGCCCCACGCTTTCGGCGTTTTCGGGAGTCACATCGGCGGCGCCCGCTTGCGTCGCTTCAGGGTCCGGTTCACAGGGATTCACTTCGGCTCCGGCGACAGCTTCCACTTCGCCCGCCAAAAACTCCCCCGTCGAAACGTCCACCAGCGCCAAACCGAAGCGGCTCATCTTCGAGTCACACGAAAGCGCCGCCAAAAAGTTGTTGCCCGTCGACGCGCCCACGCCCGACAAAAAAGCATCCTCCAGCACTGTTCCGGGCGAAAGCACGCGCACCACTTCGCGCTTAACGAGGCCGCGCGCAAATTTCGGGTCTTCCACCTGTTCGCAAATGGAAACGCGATACCCGCGCGAAAGCAAAGTCGCGATATGGCGCTCAACGGAGTGATAAGGCACTCCGCACATTGGAATCGGGTTAGGCGATTCCTTGTGGCGCGCAGTGAGGGTCAGTTCGCACTCGCGCGACACAACTTTGGCATCTTCGCCAAAAATTTCGTAAAAGTCGCCCATCCGAAATAACAACAGCGTATCGGGGTGTTGAGCTTTAGCGCGCTCCCACTGGCGCATGAATGGGGTAGATTTAGCGGGCGTCTGGGACATTGATCGTTTTCAGCCTATTGAATGAAGTTGATTCCAGTTTAACGCGCCTTCGCATCTCCCTGAACCATTTACCAACAGGGAACACAATTTCCCATATTTCACGGCGCCGCATGTTCGGAAGGTGCCGACTTCTTCTTCAAGAATGGGCGCTCGAAAATCCAGAAAAACACGATGGAACAGGCGATAGCAATCGCTGGCCCTCCCAGAAAGAACAACAACTGGCGCGCATCGCGACTAATCTCAGTGCGCGACAAAATCAGCGCCATCCCCATATAAACCGCCCCATGTGCCAGATACAGCGAGTACGAAATCGTCCCCAGCGCCACCAGCGGTTTCCATCCCAGAATGCGCGCCAGCAGCGGCAAAGAGGCACTGCAAGCCAGCAGAGCGGCTCCCGCCGCGCCCCATGCCCAAATGCGCAACACGGACGAAGGATCAAAGAACTCAATACGCCACGCCAAAGCCAGCAAAGCCACCACAATAAGCGACAAAAAGGGCTTCAAAGGGCGTAGCGCCTGGAAAAACGCGGCGGGCAGAGAGCGGCTCACGATAGCCGCTGCAATCATGCCCGCCCCGAACTCGGCCCAACGTGCAAGGCAAAAATCAAAGCCAACTGAGGTGTTCAAAAAATCGGGGGCGAACACAAAGCACAGGCCGCGAAACACCACCGTCGCCACGATGGGAAATACCACAGCCGCCAACACTCCCACTCGGCTCCCAATCAGCCCCAATATCAAAAATAAGAAGTAGAACTGCCACTCTAATGACAACGACCAAAACGAACCCTCATAAGCCGTCTGATAACGATGGAACAATCCATGTGTCAGCGTCAGATGCGAAATCAAGTTGTACCAGGCGTCAAGCCCCACAAACGGAAAGGCATTCTGAAAGGAGTTCGGCGCCCACGGCCACCACGATGGCCCTTCAAACTGCGACGTTAACCACGAAATCCCCAGCACCAAAGCTAATCCCGCATAAAAGGGAGGTACAATGCGGCGCGTGCGGCGCTGCAAAAATCGCCACATATCCAGCGGCTGAGTGCGCGTCTCACCTCGACGTAGTAGCGGCAAAAACAAACAAAAGCCGGAGATAACCAGAAACAAATCAACGCCCCCACCGCCAACTGAAAACAAATGCCGCAATAATCCCAGCTCGAAAGGTACTGTCCACCCGCCGACTTGCAAAAAATGCGGTACGCGCCCCTCCACTGGAAAGCCTCCCCATAACACGGCGTGAAAGCAAACCACCATCAACACCGCCACACCCCGCAAGCCATCGACATAAGCCAGTCGAGTCGAAGTAGGAACCGGGGAAGCTGGAGAAGAAGACGGCGTGGCAGAAGTCATAACGGTTGCGTCCTGTTTAACGCATCGCCCACTCGTGCGAAACCGCCACACTCAAAGCCGCGATGATTCCGCTCAAGACATTGCCCGATGCAACCACCCCGCCAATCTTCACGCGGACTCTGGCGGTTTCCATCGCGCTCGTCTGGCTAATACAACTTGGCTATCTGGTTTTTGACGCCAGCGACTTGGCCGCTCGCTGGGGCACACGCCCCGCTTGCTATTTCCATCCTTCCAGTTGTGGTGTCCAGGGCGCGTGGTTGCCCTCGCTGGGCGTTGCTCAAATCCAACACTGGGGAGCCTCGGCTTTGGGCCATCTCGTGTTGTCGCCTCTCTTTTCGCTATGGCTACACGCCGACTGGTGGCATGTTGGCTTCAATCTGCTGTTTTTGCTCGTTTTTGGCGGCGCCGTCGAGAACGAAATCGGGCGCTTTAAATTCCTGCTTCTCTATTTCGTCGGCGGCATGGTCGCGACGGTGTGCCATATCGTTTTCAATCCGCTCTCCCATCTGCCCACCATTGGCGCGTCCGGTGCCATTGCTGCCATTCTGGGCGCCCACTTCTGGCGTTTGCCGCGTGCCTGGGTACTCACCTACTTTCCGCCCATTTTTGTCTTTCCCGTTCCGGCGCCACTGTTCGGAATTTTGTGGTTAGCCGCCCAATTTGCGGGCATATGGAGCGATTTCCGCTTGCCTTTCTCGGCGACGGTAGAAGGCTCGAACGTCGCGTGGACAGCCCATCTGGGCGGATTCGCGTGGGGCGCATGGACGGGTTGGCGCTCACGCAAACAGCGCGGTGCAAAGATTCGCCCTCGTTCTTCCTCCGTTCCGACATCAAATGTGGGAAAATGAAGCTACCACGCCCATTTTATGGCACAAATTTGGGGCGTAATCTGTCCATGCCTCGTTTTCTGGTTCCCATATCACTTTTAGGCGCCCTGTTCGTCGCTTCCAGCGCAGCGCCCATCCACGCGGCGCCCACTCCATTCAAAAGCGCTCCCCTGTTCAGCCCCACCGACATCTCTTTCCGCACACTTCCCAACGGAGTGCGCGCCATCGTGAAACGGGCACCAGGCTCCCCGACCCTTTCCATTCAGGTCTGGGTACGCGCAGGCAGTCGTTACGAGTCCGATAAAGAAAGCGGCATCGCCCACTTGCTCGAAACCTGCTGCGTGACTGCTTCCAAAAATCAGCCCGCAAAGGAAACGGGCGAAGGCGGTTTGGCGGGTGCGATTCGTAAGGTAGGTGGCGACGCAGGGGCACTCACCTCACGCGATTCAACCTTCTTCTCGGCCACTGTCGCTCCCCAGTTCGCTCCCGAAGCGATGCGCGCCCTCGCCGACAGCATCATGCGCCCCGACTTAAGCGAAGATGCTGTCGACGATGCAAAGTTGGAAGTTTCCGACGACTTAGCGCGCCGTTCTCTCGATCCGGTGGCCTCCGCCTCCGATTTGGCCTACGCTACCGCCTACTCTCGCCACCCCTATCGGCGCTCGGCATGGGGCGATGATGAAATCGTCGCTTCCATCCCCATCGCCAAAGTACGCGACCACCACAAAAAATTCTATGTGGGAGCCAACATGTCGGTCGTTATCGTCGGCGATATTACCTTCGAGGCAGCCCAGGAACTCATCCGCCAGAATTTCGCCACCCTACCCGCCGGCACAGCGGCAGTTCGCACACTGCCACCCGATGGGCCGCTCAAAGATCGCGAGGCATTTCGCCGTGCGACTCTGATGCGCGATGCAGTCGCTCTCGCATGGCGCTCCAGTTCTGTCGCAACCCCACGCGACGTGGTGGCAATGGACACCCTGCTCGCGCTGTGGCGCGAGGGCATCGACCCAAGTATGCGCCAGAAACTGATTCGTGGCGGTCCCGACTCAACCGATAACCCGCCGTTGGCCTCCTCCTACGAAGTCGATTACCTCACCCAACGCGACGCGGGCCTGTTCCTCATCACACTCGCGGGTACAAGCGACAAAGAAAAAGCGATCAAAGCCGTGACCGATGAAGTTGAGCGCGCCCGTAAAGGTGGCCTGACCGCTACCGAAGTGGCGCACGCCAAGCAGCTGCTGCGTTCGCAGTACATCCAACAAGCCGAGAACGCCGCTGGTCAGGCCGGTTCACTCGGCTTCTACGACATGATTTCGTCGTATGAGTTCGCAGTCAACTACCTGTCGCTATGCAATTCGGTCACAGCCGCCGATTTGCAACGGGTCGCTCAAAAATACTTCGCGCCCAATGCATTGGTTCGCGTCGAACTCGATCCCATTAAGGGCCAGCGCGAACGTCCCGAAGTCCCGCGCCCCGGCGATCCCAACATCATCACTGCGTCCTTCAAAGGCCAACACTCCTAATTAGCCGCTCCTCAAGCGTTCATTTTTATGAAATCTATTTATCTTTGCAGCGCTCTACTCGCGTCCACGACAGTTGCAATGGCGGCTCCAACCACTCCTCCCGTTCAAACCATCTCGAATTTGGAGCGTGTGGAAACCCTGCCCAACGGCCTGAAATTCGTTTCCACTATCGACCGCATCGCGCCGCGCGTATCGCTTTCGCTTCAGGTGCGCGTGGGAGCCAGCGACGAAAACGCTCAAAACGCCGGGTGGCGCCGACTGTATGCGGGCACAGTAGGGCGTAGTGTTCCCACAACAAAAACCAACACGGTCAAAACCAGCGATGGCTTTGGTATAGCGCGGCTGGCCGAACGCTTCGGCGGCAATGCGGGCATTTCTGTGGGCGACGACCTCATCGAATTTTGGGCAACGGGCGACTCCCAAAACGCTCGCCAGATGTTGTCGCTACTCATCGACATGTGGAAGTCGCCCAGCCTGAGCGACGCCGACATCACGGCTACCCGCGCCAGCCTCGCCAGCCAAATCGACGCGCAAGACCTCGACCTCGCCGAACTGACTAGCGCCGCACTACGCAATCAGGAGTTCGTCAACGAACGCGGCGAACCGGTTTCCTACGGCCTCAGCGAAGTCGGCACCACTACCTCGCTCGAAAAACTGACAGCAACGCGCGTGCGCGAACTCGCTAAGCGGGTCGCGTCCTCGCCCGCGACACTGTGCGCGGTGGGCGATGTCGATAACGCCGCTTTGCGCTCTTTGCTCGTGGCCCAACCAGCCGCGACGGTTGTGCCAGCTGTAGCGCCCAAATTTGCGCCCATCAAAACCGGGAAGCCCCCGTTCGTAGTGCGCGATGTCCCCACCCAAACGGCGTGGGTCTTCATCTCCTACCCGCTCGGCCACGTCTCGGCGGAAGATGCTCCTGCACTGCGCGTTTTGAGCGCCTCTCTTGGCGACATCGCTGAGGCTCGTCTCACCAAGCGTTTGCTGGGCGGCGCCCTCGTCGATGGCGCCCCTTCGGCGCTGTCACTTTCCAGCCAATTCGTCTTCCGTCGCGATGGCAGCGAATTGCTGCTTTCGGCTCAGACATCGGCGTCGCGCGTGGAACGGGTGAAAAACGCCCTCATCGAAGAAGTTTCCAAACTCAAGAACGCGCCGCTCACAGCGAAAGAGTTCGAAGCTGCACGCACCTTAGCGCGCGGCGATTGGGCGCTGTCTCGCCAATCCATGCGCGACCGTGCTTTTCTAGTCGGCCAAAGCACCGCTCTTGGCGGCGCGCCCGATGGGACATGGCCCGCACGCTTGGCCACACTAACTCCACAGAAGACTCAAGCCACAGCGCGCCGCCTCTTTGGCTCGTATGCTCTTGCGCTTGTGATGCCACGTTCTTAAGGCTTCTATTCGAACCACGAATGCTACACAACCAAAAGGAGGCGCTTTTCTGACAGAGCGCCTCCTTTTAATTCTTCGGGATTAAGGTCCACTTTTTAAACTGCTTGCGTGAATTCCTCATCTAATTTAGTCAATGCCGGTTTTTCCGTGCGCGGAGGTGAAAGCGACTCGATTGGCGACTCTGTACGCGAAATATGGCGTTACCGCGCCCTCATACTCGAACTGGTGCGCCGCGACCTTAAAGTGCGCTATAAGAACCGCGTCGGGGGCGTATTGTGGAGCCTTTTTCCGCCACTAATGCAGGTGCTGACCATCACTTTGATGGTCAAGTTCTTCCTGACACAAATCTCCAACTATTCCGCCTATTTGATGGCGGTTATGTTCTTGTGGCAGTTCTTCCAGAATACGGTGCTTGATGCGTCACAATCAATGATTGTTAACGCCCCGCTCGCTCGCAAAATTTATTTTCCGCGCGGGGTTTTGCCACTCGTCACTCTGATTTCCAATGTTCTCCACTTTGGCGTCGCGTTTCTCTTTGTCATTGTTTATCTACTCGTTCTCAATCACGGACATCTGACACTTCCGCGCCTGTTCTGGATTGCTCCCTTTTGCGTGATGGGACTGGGTATGTTCGGTTTAGGGTTGGGCTATTTGCTGGCTTACTTGACGACTCTGTACGACGACATCAAATTCCTGTCGGTGACTTTTCTGGGGTTATTCTTCTACCTTGTGCCGGTGCTTTATCCCATTGAGAGGGTTGCAGCACACGCCGGTATCTATCCCTTCTATATGTTGAATCCTGCCGCTGTATGGCTGGTCTGTTTTCAGCGCGCGCTGCTGCCTCCACTCGTAATCGAGGGAGTTGCTCCAGTGGCTTTTCCGCTCGAATGGTTGGGCTTGGCGACATTAGCCAGCATCATCACTCTTATTGTGGGCTTTTACATCTTCGAACGTTCCAAGTGGTCAATGATGGAGCGCCTATAATGGAACGCAACGGTCAACCTCTGGCGATTGAACTCGAAAATGTAACCAAAGAGTTCATCATTATTAAACGTGAACAAAGCGTGAAATCGGCCATAGTCTCGAACTTAAGACGCCTGTTGATGTGGCAACCTGTAACCAAAGAACGACTGCGGGCATTAGAAGATGTCTCTTTTGGCATTCCTAGAGGCCAGACAGTGGGTGTGGTCGGAGGCAACGGGCAAGGCAAATCGACACTACTTTCGCTGTTAGCACGCATCTATCGCCCCACTTCCGGCACTATCACCGTACGCGGGCGTATCGCCTCGTTGCTGGAACTAGAGGCTGGCTTCCAGCCCGAATTCACTGGCTACGAGAATATCTACCTCAACGGCGTCATTATGGGACTGACGCACAGCGAATTAGATACACGCATAGACGACATCGCCGCATTCGCTGGAATCAAAGATCAACTCAGCCAACAAGTCAAACATTACTCATCGGGCATGAAAGCCCGACTGGGCTTTGCTATCGCGGCCCACGTCGAACCAGATGTATTATTGGTCGATGAAGTGTTGGCAGTAGGAGATGCCGAATTTCAGGAGCGTTGTTTCCAGAAAATCGAGGAGTTCAAGCGAGATGGGGTCACGATTTTCGTGGTCTCTCACGACATACACGCGCTACGCCGCGTGTGCGACCGCGTGCTTTGGATTGAATCACATCAAATCAAGATGGACGGCGAAGCAAAAAGTGTTCTCGACGCCTACGAGGCCAACTCCGCCGTCAGCGTGTGACCTATTTGGTCATACGCTCGGCGGCAACCGACTCTACGACTCGAAACAGGCGCTCGGCGTCGACGGGCTTAGCCAGAAACTCCTGAAATCCGGCTTCGCGGGCGCGGTCACGCTCGCCAGGAAAAGCGAAGCCTGTAATGGCGATAGCGGCAATGGGAAGCTGACGGTCGTGAATGATCTGCAATAGATCATAACCGTCATTATCGGGCATACCAATGTCGCACAGCGCGATATGTGGACGCCATGCCGTCAGTTTCTCGACAGCCTCGTTCACATTCGCCGCTATTTGTACCTGGGCACCGCGTCGCGATAGCGTCAGGCGCAGCCACTCGCGCGCCTCAAGCTGGTCATCGACACACAACACTTTCAGGCGCGCCCAATCGAGCGCATCCGGTTCAGTTGCCTCTTCTGGAGCCAGACATTCGCCCTTCGACAACGGCAATTCTGCGCGGAATGTCGTGCCCTGCCCTGCCCCTTCGCTCGAAACGCTAACTCGCCCGCCGTGCAACTCGACAACGTTTTTAACAATCGCGAGTCCCAACCCCAGCCCGCCATGTCGGCGCGTGGTCGAGCCATCGGCTTGGCGGAAACGGTCGAAGACATGTGGTATGAAGTCGGCGGCGATACCGACACCTTCATCGCTCACTTCCAGAATCGCCCATTCTTCTCCTCCGGTTTGTACGGAGAAAGTTTTGATGGTCACAGTCCCATCTTCGGGCGAGAACTTGATGGCGTTGGAAATCAGGTTCCACGTCACCTGTTGCAAACGCATGGGGTCGCCGCACACGCGCGACGGCGTAATCAGTTGTAAGTCGAGATTGACGCCCTTGGCGGCAGCAGAGGGCGTCACAGCCTCGGCAGCGGTTTTAACAACCGAACTCAGATCGAGTTCGACAGTTTCCAGACGAAAATTGCCCGCCACGATGCGCGAGACATCGAGCAGGTCTTCGATGAGTTGGGCCTGTGTCTTGGCGTTACGCTCGATAACGACAAGAGCCTGGTCAATGGTATCTTTGTCCAGTTGGTTGGTGCGCAACAAACTCGTCCAGCCCATGATGGCGTTGAGAGGGGTGCGCAGTTCGTGAGACAGCGTCGCCAGAAACTCGTCTTTGGCGCGGTTGGCCGCTTCGGCTTCGGCCTGACGGATGTGCGCGCGCTCCAGTTCGAGTCGCGTCGTCTCGTTTTTCTTGCGCTCGATGGCATAGCGAATCGAGCGTTCGAGAAGCGAAGGGTCGGTTGCGTCTTTGCGAAGATAATCCGCCGCGCCGCGCTGAATGGCCTCGAAGGCCACTTCTTCATCCGCAAGACCCGTCAAAACGATGACGGGCATTTTGGGCGCCCAGCTTTGCACTTTCTCGAAGTTTCCCAACCCTTGCCCATCGGGAACGCTCAAATCAACCAAAGCCACGTCGAATTCTTGCTCAAGAAGCACCTCCTGGGCGCCAGCAAGCGTCTCCACGTGCGTAATCTCAGGAAGCGCAACGGGGAGTTCTTCGAGTGCAGCTTCAACTAAAAGCGCATCGGTCGGATTGTCTTCTAAAAGCAACAGGCGCATGAAGGAAGCGACGGGACCTTTCTCTTAATCAGAGGTTGGAAGCGAAACCACAGAAAACCAGAACGTTTCGATAGCGCGCACTACATAAGTGAACTGCTCAAAATCGACTGGTTTAGACACGTAGCAATTCGCATGTAGACCATAAGCACGCAGAATATCTTCTTCCGCTTTGCTGGTAGTTAATACGACGACTGGGATGCGTTTAAGTTCAGGATCGGCTTTAATTTCCGACAGCACTTCACGTCCATCTTTACGCGGCAGGTTTAGGTCCAACAGAATCAAATCAGGTCGGATGGCGTCCTGATAGGGCGGTTGGCGCCGCAGAAAGTCGAGCGCCTCTACACCGTCAGAAACAACGTGCAATTTGTTGAGCACCTTGGCATGTTCCAACGCCTCTTGAGCCAACAACACATCGGTGGGCGAATCCTCGACAAGCAAAATATCCACGGGTTTAATAATCGTCTCCTTACCACTTAAAAAGCGGGATGTTCTCATTGCGCAAATGGCGCACCGCTTTCTTCAACGCCTTAGTTTTCTCTCAAGAGACTATGTTTACGACTCCCCGTTCTACTTTTTCCACATTTATGTCAGTTTCTTCTAAACCTTGGGAATCATCTAAGACGCGCTCTTGAGGATCGGGGGCATTTTCTGGCAGATAAAACGAGAAAGTTGTGCCCTGACCGACCACACTTTCGACCCAGATGCGGCCTCCGTGGCGTTCGATAATTTTCTTCACAATCGCGAGGCCAATGCCTGTGCCGGGGTACTCGGTGCGCGTGTGGAGGCGCTGGAACATCACGAAGATACGCTCGAAATATTGAGGCTCAATTCCCGGCCCTCGGTCGGTGATGGAAATAGTCCAGCCCTTGCTGGCTTCGCTATCATCCCACGGCAGACATTTAATTTCGACGTGAGGCGGCTTACCGCCACGAAACTTGATGGCGTTGGAGATGAGGTTTTGGAACACCTGTTCGAGTTGCCCGGAATCTCCGCGAATGGTGGGCAGCGGCACACGCTCGATTTGCGCCTGTGATTCGCTCACTGAAGCGCTGAGGTTTTGCAGCGCGCCATCGACAACTTTATCGAGCGAAATATCGGTGAATGGCTTTCCTTTGGTGCCAACGCGCGAATAAGCCAACAAATCGTGGATGAGGTTCTGCATTCGCTGGGCGCCATCGACGGCGTGACCAATGAATTGGTCGGCGCGCTCATCGAGCTTGCCTTCGTAGCGGCGCTTGAGCACCTGAACGCATCCGGCGACGGCTCGTAACGGCTCCTGCAAGTCGTGTGACGCTACGTAGGCGAACTGTTCCAGCTCCGTGTTCGATCTCTTCAAATCCGACACAACGCGCTGAAGTTTTTCTTCCGCCGAGCGGCGCTGTATGACCTCGGCCTCAAGCCCTTCTTTAGCTGTTTCCAACTGAGAGTTGCTGTTTTCGAGTTGGTCGTTCGATTCGCGCAAGCGGGCGTAGGCCGAACTTGATTCGCGCACGGCCCGCACCGAAACGATGGAGAGGAACAGCGTCAACAAAATAGAGAATGCGCTTCCTATCCACAATGTCGCTTCCGTGAGTCGGCGCCAACGGTCTTGATCTGCTGTGCGGCCCCCTAACAGGGCTTTTTCAGTATCTTCGAAAGTTTTGAGAACGGATGTCACGCGCCCCAATGCGACCCGACGCCCTTTTGCAGAACCACTTGTCTTCATAACTGCCTGTTCGAGCGAGTCGGAGGGGAGGCGAGAGGCAATTACTGGCTTGACGAGTTCGACGTACTTATCTTTTTCCTTATCGGCGTCCTGCAAGCGACGAAGCTGTTCGGGATTATCGGCAGCCAGACGCTGTAACTCTATTAGATGCTTGCGAAAAGCGACTTGAGCCTCTTCAAAAACCAACAGTTCGCTCTGGGTACCGTTGACGATGTAACCACGAACACCATTATCAATAGAAAACAGACTTTCTTCGAGTAACTGCGATTCGAGAAGCAGTTGATAGGTGTGTGCCTTCCAACCATCAGCTTCACCTAATCGGTGGAAATTCCACAACGCGAATGAAAGCAGGGCCAGCAAGACAAGCAACATCGCGGCAAACGAACGCACTAAGTTTCGCGAGAGGGTATTCAGGGATGTCGAGGTGTTATTTTTAGGCATGAAGGCGCAGCCTTTACCAACCGTTAATTGGTCTTAAAGAGTATGACCATAGACTGGAATTGCTTTTGTAACACAAGCACCCAGATTGCGTGCCAAACTGAAAGCGATGAATTTTCTGGTATCCCTCACGGGACCACTCGAACTCCAAACACCCTGTTTGGTGCTTCCGGTGTGGAGCGAAGACGCATTGCCCGAAGCGGCAGCGGCATTCGATCAAAAGCTCAATGGTTTGCTTTCTGAAATCGTCGCCTCAGACGGCTTTGCGGCGGGATTAGGCGAGACTTGCGTGGTACACGCCAGCGGCGAAAATGCCTCGCGCCTGATCCTGCTCGGACTTGGCAAACGCGAGAACTTTTCGTTGGATCGCTTTCGCAAAGCACTCGTGAAGGGCGCCCGCGCCGTTCGCTCCCTCAAAAAGTCGAGCTTCGCGCTCACGATTCCCTCCGTCGAAACAGCGGCTCTAGCCGTTCTGGTTCAAAGCGCAGCCGAAGCCATCGAACTGGGCTTGATGCAGTACAACGACTTCAAGAGCGGTGAGAAGACCACCATCGAAAGTGCGACTTTCTTGCTGACTGAAGGCTCCGATGTTGAAATCGCGGAATCTGCTCTCAGCAAGGCAGCAGCCCTTTGCAAAGCCAACGCACTCGCAAGAGGGTTAGTGAACACCCCTTCTAACCTGAAGAACCCCGCCTCGATTGCTGAGGCAGCCGTCGAAGTGGGCACAGAGACTGGCATTAGTGTTGAGGTTTGGGACGAAGTTAAGATTCAGGAAGAGAAAATGGGCGCTCTGTGGGGCGTTGGTATGGGTAGCGATTGCCCACCACGCTTCATCATGATGGAATACATCCCCGAAGGCACCGAGAACGATGCTCCCATCGCGCTTGTTGGCAAGGGTATGAGCTTCGATTCGGGCGGCTACTCCATCAAATCGGCGGGCGGCATGGAAGAAATGAAAGACGACATGGCGGGAGCTGCTGTCGTTATCGCCGCCATGAGCGCACTCAAAGCGCTTGGCGTCAAAAAGCGCGTTCTGGGCGTCGTGGCTTCTGCCGAGAACATGGTTTCGGGCAACGCACAGCGCCCCGGCGACATCGTGAAGGCTCGCAATGGCACCAGCATCGAAGTTTTGAACACCGACGCTGAAGGCCGTTTGATTTTGGCCGACGCTTTGAGCTGGACCAGCGAACAGAACCCATCAATCATCGTGGACTTCGCCACCCTGACGGGCGCCAT
This sequence comes from bacterium, assembly GCA_004172935.1. Classification (GTDB taxonomy): domain Bacteria; phylum Armatimonadota; class Abditibacteriia; order Abditibacteriales; family Abditibacteriaceae; genus Abditibacterium. Next base: position 17,687 of record SDZD01000011.1, read on the forward strand.
TGGTGTTGCACTGGGCCAAGAAGGCGCGGGCTTATTCACCAACGACGATACGCTGGCTCAGGGTCTGGAAGCAGCGGGCATCGAAACAGGCGAGAAATTGTGGCGCTTCCCGATGTGGGAAGAGTACAACGACTACATGAAGGGCAATGTTTCGGACTTGAAGAACATCAGCAACGCTCGTGGCGCTGGCTCGATTTCGGCAGCCGTGTTCTTGCGCCACTTCGTGCCTAAGACGACGCCCTGGGCACACCTCGACATCGCCGCCGTTTCGCATGTTCGCGATGCGCGTTTGATGACCGAATTTGGCGCCACCGGCTTTGGTGTGCGCTTGATTCTCGATTACCTGTTGGCATAACATTCGTTTCGTCAGATAATTTCCAAGGGGCGGCCTCACAAGGTCGCCCCTTTTGCGATAATAACCCCTACTCCTATGCGCTCGTACTGGGAAGAAGACCTCGCTATTCTAAGCGCCGAGAATGTGGCTGTTTCGGTCGAAACATCGGGGCTTGGCTCCCGCATGGCGGCGCTGTGTATTGATACCACCCTTCAGCTTTTAGTGCTGTTGCTGTTGTACCTTGGGTGGTGGGGGGCCAGCTACTACATTCCTGCCCTGAACTCGATGCCCGCGTGGGTTCAATCGACGGCGCAAGCGCTGTACGTCATCTTCTTGTTCTTTCTGTTCTTCGGCTACTACTTCCTGTTCGAGTGGTTGTGGGACGGGCAGACGCCGGGCAAGCGTTATTTGGGAATGCGCGTCACGATGGCGAACGGATTGCCGCTTTCGATGTGGCCCGCTCTGGTGCGCAACACAGTGCGCCTGGTCGACTTCCTGCCGTTCTTTTATGGCATCGGCGCAGTTGTATCAATGGCGAACCTACTCAACCAACGCGCGGGCGATATGGCGGCGGGTACCATCGTGGTTCGCGAAGGGCGCCGCGAGAAAGCCAATAAGCCGCTCAGTATGCGCGAGGCAGTCGATAAGTTCCTCGAAGCCGCCCAGCACGTCCCTGTTGGTCTCCCAGCTGATGCGCGCGACTGGCACGCCGAAGAACTGAGCGGGCTGAGCGTCGAAGCCATTCGCCAGATAGACCCCGAAGCCCTCGCTCTCGCCAAAAAACTGAACCGCGAAGATTACGAGTTGGCCCGCGACTTCGTAACCCGCCGCGACGCCATGCCGCGCGACACCCGCTTGCGCCTTGGGCGCGCTCTGGCGATTCGACTGAGCGAGAAATCGGAAATGCCGCTCGATATTAATGCCCCAGAACCATTTATCGAGGGTGTTATCGTTACTCTGTCGCGCGTTTATTCGGGTGTGTGAGGTGGGTTAAACACAGAGGGCACAGAGGACATAAGAAGCACAGAGGGTGAGATTGTCAGGGGAATTGAATATGGGGCGGAAATCAATCTTTTTGGCCTTTTAATCAATGTTTTGAGGCGAAATTTGGCTTAAAACATTGATTAAAAGGGGGAACGTATTTGGGTTTAAGCATGAAATAGGGGGAAAGATTGATTAATCAATCTTTATTCGATTCACCACAGAGACACGGAGGCACAGAGAGTGTTTTGAGAGGAGTTTTCGTCGCTCTGGTGGTGAGGGTTTGCCTACTTGGTAGGGACGGGATGGTGTGCATGATGGTTGAGGGGTGGGGAATGAAATCTCGCCTTGATTTCATTAAATTCAGTATAGTCAGTTTTTATATTTATGGCAAGATGGGGAAGGGGATATGATGACGACGCGGGGAGTGTCTTGGGAATGGGTGGTGTGATTGAGGGTTGGTATCCGCTACGCGGCCCTCACCCGGCCTTTGGCCACCCACGCCCAGAGGGCACCCGCGCTTCGCGGTAGAAGGATGAATTCAAGCAAACGGGCATCATTCGAATTTGGCTAATGCGTGATTGTAACGGACGGTCCCTCTACTGTGAATCGGGAGAGGGTGGCATGAAGTGCCGGGTGAGGGGCACCCAGCAAAAGACTAACAGCTAACAGCTTTATTTAGAACAAGCCTTTGCCTGTGATGGTGTTGGTTTGGCCCTGACCGCGCACGTTGGCGATGGTGACTTCTTTCAGGCTGAGGTCGGCGACCAGGGATGTGCCGGTTTGCGAGAGTTGGCGTACTGGGTCGACCAACGATACGCCGCCTGTGGCTGTGATTTTGTTGCTGGAGCGGTCGTAGATGGCGCGAGGGGCACGGACAACGGTGCCATTTTGTGCGCGCATGACTACGCCTCCTGATGCCACTACGCGCGAGTTGGTGGTGTTGCCTTCGACGCGGGCGGCAGTGACGGTGATGCGGCCCAGACTGCCAGCAGAGCGCAAGGTGGCAGTGGCACCGCTGGTGGCGACGACATTGTTGCCACGTTTTTCGACGCGGCCGGCGCGCACCTTTGTACCATCTTGCAAAGTAGCGCTGGCACCTCCGGTGGCGACTGCGTTATCGCCGTTGCCTTCGACGCGAGCAGCAGTAACGAAAGTACCATCGGGAAGGTTCGCAGTAGCACCACGCGAGGCGACATAGCTTTCGCCGCGCTTTTCGAGTTGGCCCGCTGTGATGCGAGTGCCATCGCGCAATTTACCGCGAACGGAGCCGCTCATAACGGCGTTCTGGAACTTGGCGTCGCTTTGGCCGCGATCACCGCTGAGGGTACTGCCCTGCCCGTTGATTTGGACGCCTCCGCTGGCCGTTACCGAGCCGCTATCGGCGTTGCCACTCCAAGTGGCGGAGCGGGCGCGCACGGTGCCTTGATTGGTGCGTGCGAATACGCCGCCCGATGCCTGAATACTGCCGGAATCTTTCGACCAGTTGTTGGTTTGGGCTGAACCCGCTTCGAGGCGCAGAGTGCCACGGGAGAAGATGACTCCGCTTCCGCTGATGCGGGACAGATTTTCCAGGCCACGCGCGCTGCGGATGGTCAGAACAGCGCCATCGCGCTCGACACGCACGTTTTGGGCGTTGGTGACGTTCAGGCGCGAATCGGTGGTGAGGGCTGCGGTTTGGACTTTGGCCTCTTGCCCCTGAAAGAGCGCGTTGGGGACGAAGATGCGGTCGTTCTTCCAGTTAAATTCGAGACGGGGGCCTGTTGCAGCACCTTTGGGCGATTTGGCCTGTACTTGCCCGGTGATGACGCCGCGCTGCGCCGCAGTGTCGGCTTCGAGCTGTTGTCCGGTGAGAACAACTTTCTCGTGAGTTGCGGTTACTTTTTGGGCGCTGAGGTGATTGGTCTTCCAGTTGAAAAGGGCATTCTGGCCGCGCACTGTTGTACCGCGCGCATCAATCGTCGCGATTTTGCAGCCCAAGGTTTGCAGTGAGGTCTGCCCGGTTAGTTCAGGTGTTTTTAGAGTGATGTCGCCGCGCTTGGCCGCGACTCCGCCCGAAGCGGACATGGTGCGCTTGGTGACATCGACATCGGCGCGAGGAGCGCGCAGTTCGATGGGGGCACCGAGTAGGATTTTGGAGCTGGCGACAACCTGCCCAACCATCTGCAAACGCACGCCTTTGGCGGTGTTGAAGAGGTTAATGGTGTTGGCCCTGAAACTCGATTCGGGCTTGCCCGCCTGAAACAACGTGGCACTAGCCTGAGTTAAAACAGCCGATTGGGGGATGCCGCCTTTCATTTCGCCCTGTGAGCGCAATTCCTTGGCTTGAACACGCCACAGCGGACGGCCCTGCGCGTCGCCGATTTCGATTTGCCCACCACGCACTGTCGCGGAGCTTAAGCCTTTCACCGAAGAGGCACCGCGCTTAGCTTCGTCTTTCAGCTCTTTCTGGAACTGAGCGCGGTCGGTTTCGGAGACGCTGGTTTTTTGCGAGCAGCCGCCAATAAATAAGGCGACGGCGGCAAGCGAAAGACAAATGGTGGGTTTCATGGCTAAGGGCGAGAGATTAAGACGCAAAACGAAAACGAAGGAGCGCCCACGCCGCGCGTAAACCATCACGCACGACGCGAATTTTCTTACCTTCGAGTTCGGTACGCGGACGATACCAGATGGGCGTTTGACCGATACGCGCTCCATGTTTGCGGGCACGCGCGACTTTGGCGGCAATCTCGAAATCGAGATCGAACCCATCGCATGTCAATCCGAGCGAGAGCGCGAAGGGACGCCTCATTAGTTTGTAACAGGTGGCGACATCGTCTAACGGTGCGCCGTAAAGAACGCGATAGAACAGTGTTAAACCCACGCGGCCATAGAAAAAGGCGGTACGCGGCTGGTCGCGGCGGGTGACGCTGCCGGGGGCAAGGCGAGTTCCGAAGACGGCATCGAGTCGTTTGCGATTGGCTAAGTCGAGCAGCTTTTGATAATCCGTGGGATCATATTCGAGGTCGGCGTCCTGCACGATGACCCATTCACCACGCGCCAAACCCAGGGCGCGACGCACACTGGCGCCTTTGCCTTTGTTTTGGGTTTGGAAGAAGACGCGCAAACGCGAAGAGGACTCAGCCTCGCCCGCCTCACCCGATTCCACTAACGACTGGAGGTACTCGCGCGTACCATCATCGGAGACGTTATCGACCACAATGATTTCGAGGTCGATGGGTATATCGCGCACACGGCGCAAAATTTCTTCGAGCGTGGCGCGCTCGTTGTAAACCGGCATAAGCACGCTCAGAAGCGGCGGCGAATCGGGCATGTAGGCGGAAAGTGTAATTTCAAACCAGGGTCTTCCAGAATATGATATTGCTCAGCGACAAGCCCAGCATCACAATTCCCAGCAAAACCGACACGATAACCCCGCCGCGAGAACGCGAAAGTCCGCCCGCAACGAGCAAAGTGATGGGCACCATTAAGCCATGAAGGTAGCGCGCCTGTCCACCGGAAAAGTGAGCATAGGCGAAGCTAACCCACAAAACGAAGAGCAGCGAAGCCCCCGCCGCCCACCAAAGCGACACAGAGCGAATATCATACGGCTCCTCCTCATCATCCTGAACCTCATTAGAATCGCGATTCTTCCACGCCGACCAGATGCCCATTAACGGCGCAAAAACGGTAACCGAGAAGGGAAGCAGCCACAATGGGTCGGGGAAACGCGGACCACTGGCATTGAGAGGGCCAGTGAGCTTAACGAAATTGTTAACCCCACCAAAGAAGCCCCACGTGGTGCCGAGGATTTGCCACACCATGCCGCGCACGTAGGTAGCGAGGGGAAAGCCCTGTGGCCCCCAATCCGCGAAACCGGGGGTGCCCTGTGTCGCGGCGCGCGAAAAGAGGACATAGGCAAAGGGGTCGCCGTAGAGGAACTGGTTACGAAGCAGCATTGGTGCCGCCAACAAAAGCGCGATGACCAAAGCGGGCAGTAGCGATGGGATGGGGCGTTCGCCGCGTTTGGAGAGTGCCGCGCCGATGGCAATGAAGGCCCACAGGCCCATAGGAAGCGCGGTGAGCTTGGTGAGTGCCCCTAAGCCCGCGACGACACCCGCCATGATGATTAGTTTGCGAGTCGGGGTTTCGAGCCAAGCACGCGCCACCAAATAGAACAAACACGCCGACCAGAGGCCCGCGAGGGCATCGTTGTTGACGCTGGCTCCGACGCCTTGATGGAGCGGTGACAGCGCGGCGCCCAGAGTGCAAAAGGCGCTGGCGCGCGAGCCGCGACCGAAGATGAGATTGGCGGCATTCCACACAATCCAGATGGTGAGCAATCCAAAGACGAGCGACAGTACGCGGGTAGCATAATTTTCTATACCGGGGGGCAAAATAGCCCACAACGGCGCGGCGGCCAAATAGAAAAGTGGGGGTTGGTGAAATTCGTAGCCGGGATTAGGCGGGGATTGCCCATTAAACACTGGCAAGGCATGGCTGGAAACAATGGCTTCGATGTACTGCGCGTGGGCAGCTTCATCAGGAGCCGCCGACCAGGGCACCACTGCGATGAGAGCAGCGACAATAAGAAAATAAAGCAGGAGCGCGCCAATGAGCGGCACGCGACCAGAAGAAGTGGTCACAAAAGGCGAGTTTGCTGTTTTTTGAGGTCGCTTGTCAGAGAGGAAGAGTCAGAGAGGGTTGGGAACTCATAGAACGAGATTTGTTTACCGCTACGCGGCCCTCATCCGGCACCGCGACACCTACACCCTGACGACGTCGGGTACCCGCAAAGGTAGAAGGGCCGAACTCAAGTATTCGCTCGTTTTTACCCCTCCTAACCTCCCCACTACGTGGAGAGGGACCACTCATCGAACTCGCGAGGGATTGTTGATATGTGCAACAACCTCTCGCGGGTTCTCACTATTTCAGTTCGTAGACCTCGAAACCGTGGGCGGAGAAGAGGGAGCGCAGGTTGCCGGCGGAAACGGTTTGGTCGAAGAGGGGTTGGGGGGGACCGAAGGTGCCGCCGTTTCGGGCAGCGTCGCGGTTGTAGAGTACGTAGGTCGCGCCTAAGGATTTTAGAGCGGCGGTCAGTTGGGCCGGGGTCGTGGTGACGGCGTAGTCGATGAGGTTGTTGTGCTGGTCGTCGGCCCAAAAATTGGGACGGGGCAGGTAGAAGTCGCGCGGTTCGCCATAAACGGCGATGCGGCTGGTCGCGGGGGTGTTGGCGCCAATCCATTGCATGGCCTCGTAGCCCGCAAAGGAGCGCTGCAAGTAGGCTTCCGGGGTTTGGGCGCCACTTATCACCGCGAAGTTGCCGCGTGCGCGCCAAAGGGCTACAGTGGGCGAGAAAACCATCCACAGTGCCAAGCAGACGCCCGCAGCGCGAGTAGCTATGGAGAAGCGGGGCAAGCGAGTCGCCAAAACCCAGCCGCTAAGGACGCACAGAATACCGAGGGCAGGGAAGAGGTAGCGAATCTGCTGGCTTGTGAAGGCCCAGAAGAACCAGAGGAAGGCGAACATCCACGCCAGAAAGCCAACCATTGTGCCCTTCCGTCGCGCTACAAAGGCGGGGATTCCAGTCGCGAGTAGGACGGGGCCAGGGAAGACGGCGAAGAGGACATCGAGGACGACGACATCGAAGAAGCCTGTATGGACTCCATCGGTGGGACGGGCCGAGGGGATGGGCCACAGGACGCCACCCTGATTGATGGGTGACATCGCAAGACGAAACGGCAACACCAGCAAATCGAACGGCGTTTTGCCGAAGCCGAATTGGGCTTGGTCGGCGTTGTAGGTTTGGGCCATCGCCAATGTCCAGCCTCGCCCACCAAATATTTCGTAGGCGAAAGGAAACACGGGGTTGCCCGTCCACAGCATGTTGCGACCGTACCAGAAGCCGCCAATAACCAGAGCCGGAAGCGCAAGCCACACAAGGCGCGCCCAGCGCTCTTTCCCTTCGCTTGAAGCGCGGGCCGAGGTAACAAGCGCCCACAGGCCCAAAAAGCCGAAGATGAGCCAGCCGAAATACTTCGAGCCAAGACAGAGGCCACAGAAAACGCTGCTACCAATCCAGCTGAGGCGGCGCGTGCGGGCATCGGCGGAAGTGTCGAAGAGGGCTTCGCAGAACAAAGCTATGGCAGCCCATGCGAAGGCACTGAAAGCCAAATCGACGTAGGCGGTGGTGCTTTCGCTTTGTGCCATAGGCAGCGAGACAAAGAGCGCTGCGGCCCACAGCCCCGCCGTTTTGCCTCCGGCGCGTTTGCCAAGCGTTCCCAGCGCCAATGCCCCAAAGAGCAACATGACCCAATGGAAGAACTTGGCGAAGACGGCATCGCGTACTCCGAGCGCCAGCGCGTACAGCATCTCGGCGACGAAGGGGAAGTAGGAATGGTGGTCGAACTGGAGTTGCGACACCCTGCCCTCGCGCAGCCATTGGGATGGCACGGATAGGTGGTAGACCAGCGAATCGTAATCACCCGCGCTGGGGGGAACGAGGGTGAGGACAAACATGAGGCCCGCGACGATGGCGACATAGGCCAGAAGCGCCTTTTCGAGCGGCGCAGTACCGCGTAGCCCAGCAACTAATCGGCGGGCGTTAACAACCAGATTAGCGCGTTTCCAGACGATGGCTCCGAGCAGAACCACGATGGCTACACCCCAGAAAGGGGCGGCTTTAAGGAAGCCGAGCAAGCCCGTGATGTAGAACAGAGTCGACCACAGGCCGAGAAAGCCGAGGGGCGCGAACAGCAGAGCGCCTTCGATGGAACGACGGGGAGGAGTGACCGCCAACCCAAACGCGAGAAGCAGCGCGAAAAAACCGAGAAAAAGAGCGGCGTCGAGAAGATAGAACATCGGCGCGAAAAACGAAAACAGGCGCGCTTACAGCGAGAACAGAAGAATCGCGTCTTTGAAGAAAAGCGCGAACAGCACGACGAACCACGCAACCAACAAGACTTCGATTGCGCGTGAGGAGAGATTCATATTACTTTTGCGAGGCTTCGGGCTTGGGGGTGCGCGGATTCTCGAACATATCGAGCATCATGTCCCAATAGCCACGAGCCGAAAGCATCAAATCAATGATTTCACGCACGGCCCCGCGTCCGCCACGAGCGCGCGTGATGTAGTCGGCGCGCGACACGACTACGGGTTCGGCATCGGCGACAGCGACTCGCAGACCACAGACCGTGAAGGCCGCCAAATCGGGCACATCATCGCCGATGAAGCAGCACGATTCGGGGCCGATGTTGAGTTGCGCTTGCAGGTCGAGAAGGGCCGCCGCTTTGTCGTCACAGGCCAACAGGCAATAGTCGAGGCCCAGTTCGTCGAAGCGGTGTTTGGCGACTTTGGATGGACGACCTGAGACCCACGCGATCTTGATTCCGGCGCGGCGAGCGGCCACCAAGCCGAAGCCATCGCGCACATAGAAGGTTTGGATCAGTTCGCCATTGGAATCGAAGGTGAGACTGCCATCGGTCAATACGCCGTCCACATCGCACGCCAGGAGTTGCACTCCGGCCCACCGAGCAGATGTGACTTCAGTCCGTTCGCTGCGTGTCGAAAAAGTAGAAAGCGGCGATTGCATTGTGCTTATTTTATCAACGCACGTATAAGCCTTTTCAATTCAAGCGGCTAACACTTTAATTTGAAGCTTTGCGTCCGACTTCGACGGGCAACGAATGGGCCATTAAACAGGCCAGAGCCGCCACCAAAAGCCACATATTGATGACAGCCAGGCGGTTATAGCGGTGGTGGCCATCGTCGAAACGCGCTTTTAATTCGGTTTCGGCAGGAGTGAACTGAGGGTTCTTCGAGAGCGAGCGCACATAGAGCGGCAAAACAGCGGTTTGGTCGCGTTCGACAGTGGGAAGGAGGCCGAAGTTAAGGTAGGCCCCTAGAGCGATGACGATGACGGTAAGACCGCCCTGAATGCGCCACCAGAGCGAGCGCTTGGACAACACACCATCGACCACCCAGCCCGCAATCAAAATAACCGAGCAAACGGCGCAGATGATGGCGAAGCGTGACAGCATAGGGCCGACCATTTTGGGCGCCATATCGGGCACACCCGCCTCACGGGTCATGCGGAACATAATCGCTGCGGTGATGGCGCCAAAAAAGATGAGGCCACCAATCCATAATCCCATTGCCAGCGCGACGAGAGTGCGCGCGAATCCCAACAAAAATCGCATGGATGAAAGTGAGAGAACGACGTTCCGCACAGAGCAAGAGACCTATACGAATGAGAATGGAAGCCCTTGGCGCCAGTGATGCAATGGCGGAAGCCATGAGCCAAAAACAAAAGGCCGCGACTGTTGAAGTCGCGGCCTTTTGCGGTTGTTTTGGAACTTAGTTCGCGGATGGCGAGCGGAAAGTCAAGGTGACTTTGTCGCGGTAGATGCGAACGAAGTAGGCGCCGTAGGGACGCAGAACCTGGTTGCTGGCCGAGACTTCGGTCAGCACGCCTTTAGCGTTCATCGTGTACAGCTTGTCGCTGATAACACCTGCGGCAGCGGCCTCGCGGACGCTCTGGTAGGTGTTGGTTCCGTCGCTCACAGCAGCGGAAGCGAAGGAGACGCTACCGAACTGAGCTGGATTGAACGGGAAGCCGATGAAGTTCAAGCCGTTGTTCGCATTGGTTTGCCCCGTCTGGTTGACGAAGTTGGCGTTGCGAGTGAGAACGAACGAGAAGCCTGTGCCGGTGTAAGCCACTGATGCGGGCGGAGTCTTCAGCGTGAGAGCTGTTGCTCCGGTCTGCAACAAGTAGCCGATACCACGGTGAATAACAGCGCTGTTGGGCAACAAGGTGAAGTCTCCACCAATGATGCGCGAGTTCTTCTGAGCGCCGACATTATATCCGTAGATTTTGAAGTCGGTGGTCGATTGCGTGAACAGCGAGCTAACCGGGATGGTTCCTATTGCAGACGAGCTGGTGGAATAGGGCATCGAGAAGGTGTAGGTGCTGTTGGCTGCAAAGGTGGGGGAGCTGGCGTTGCCGCCGCCGCCACCCGAACCGCTTTCGTTGTCAGCGTTGATACCTGTGAGGGCATCGAAGGTTTGGTTAGCGTAGATCGCATCGTTTGTAACGACACGTCCGAGGATGGTGAATGCTTTGTCACCATCGGCGATTTGATCATCCTGACCAATGACGTTAACCGTTTGAGGGTTAGCGTAGTTGGTTGGTGTGAAGGTCAGCGTCAACGATGGGGTGGCACCGGAGGTGGTACGCGACAAGCGCGCTTCCGTGGCAGGTGTCACCGACAAGACGAGCTGAACGTTGGCAGTTGGTGCCTGGCCCAAGGAGACGGTGAACACATCGTTGGTGCCGCTTTCGCTGGTACGCAGACCAGTGGAAGGAGCATTGACGATGAACGCCGAGTCGTTGTTGAAGACCGTGACAGCTACGTCAGCAACATCAAGGTTGTTGAAGTTCACGTCGCCGGACGAAGCCGCCGATGTGATGATGTTGGCTGTTCGCTGTGCAGCGAATGCACCATCGGGAACACCGCGCACAGTCACGGTTTGAGGCGTGCTGAAGTTGCTTGGTGTGAAGGTGAGTGTTGTCGCGCCGATAACCGTCGCAACGCTCGTGTCGCTGCTCGACAGCGTGATGACCACATTGGAAGTGGGTCGCGCATTCAAGCGGATGGTGAAGGTCGATGTGCTGTTCTCGTCAACCGTGAGGGTTGTTGGGAACACCGTGATACCGTTGGACTCGTTATCGCGGTTGGTCACGATCAAGTCGGGCGGATCGATGCTGCCATAGGCAGGATCAGCGGAGGTCACAACCGAGGTGGCGATAAGAGCTTGCTGGTCGCCATCACGGACATCGTCATCTACACCGCGCACTCGAACCGAGATTGGGGTGCGCCAGAATGTCGTTGTCTTGCCATCGCCTGTTCCGGTACGGAGGTAGGTGATGGAGATGTTGTCGATTCCAGGTCCGTTAGGATTGTTCGGATTAACGAAGAGGAATTCGTCAACACGGGTGGACTGGAAGTTGATCGTCACGTTGCCCGTAGGCTGGGTGCGCAACGATGTGGTGAATACGTCTTCTTGTCCGCTCTCATCTGTGGCGAGAGTGGGTTTGGAGAACAAGTAACCAGGGCCGCTGGCGCGCTGTTCGTTGTCGGTGTTAACCAGATCGAACGGCAAGGCCAAAGGCAGGTTGTATTCTGGGTCGCGCGATACAGCTGCGGTCGCCGTGATACGGTAGGTCTGATCGCCATCGGCGATGTCGTCATCCTGACCAACTACCTCAATGTAGTGAGGGTTGCGGTAGTATTCAGCACGGGTTGGGCTGACAGCGTAGATAACGGGCTTGCTGACCTGTGGGTTAGCACCGGATGGGTAAACCTTCTGGCCGTTGATCAACACGTAGTAGGTCAGAAGACCTTCGTCGGGTCGGTTCGTCGAGAGCGTCACCGTAACGTCAGCCTTGGGGCGGGCGTCGGTGTTGATCGGGTTAGTAACGGCAGGGACTGGCGGCGTGGCGGGATCGGGGTTCGGGAAGTCCAGGTTCGCCAAATCGAGGCGGAAGCTGGTGCGGTTATTCTCCGAATTCTGATCTTCGTTTGTACGAAGCGCCGTGCCGGTGTCGGTGGCGAAGGTGTGGATGTCGCGGCGCTCGAACGTGAGTTCTTGGAACTCGTTGTTCGGGTACAGTTCGGTGTCACCCGAAGCGGTGATTTCCGCACGCAGCGTCATGGTCACGCCAGAGTTAGCCACTGGCAAGGTGAGGCCGGTTACAGGATCGGTCGCACCCGAAAGCGCGCCTTGAGCAACAGGAGGTGCCGTGTCGTCACCAGCATAGGTGATAACAATCGGAATTGTAATATTCGGACCACGACCTGCAGCAATACGGAACGTGAAGGTGTTGGAGGCGGAACGAACCAACGAGATGCCTGTGATCGGGGTAGCCCGAGGATCAAGTTGGATGATAGGTAGGATCTGCGAGCTACCAGCGGGGATAGCTGCATTCAAGGTGACGGTTACGTCTACGGCGCGGCGCGGCGCGAGGGGGTCATTAGCATTGTTGTTCTGAGTCGCGGCGCGCAATTGCAAATCAAATGCACGAACAGGAGTGCGGAACGTATTGCCGGCCATTGTCGCCCGTGCGTTCTCGTAAATTGGCGAGGTATCGGCAGCCACAAAGCGGATACCGCCTGCGGTGAAGCCATCTACTGTGAAGTTATTTACGGAAGGAGGCCCATCGCCGCCGAAGGCAGTACGGATTGTTATGGGACCACTGGTTGCACCACGAGGTACATAAGCAATGATCTTGGTGTCGTCGACAACAGTAAAGCCGCGATCTGCGTTCTGGGCAGTCGATGCCAAACCGTTGAACAACACAGCTGTTACGGCGTTGCGGGTATCTTTGAAGTGACGACCTGTGATTGTGACTTCGGTTACAGCTGGAACGCCAGTCGATGGGCTGAAGCCAGTAACGATAGGCTGTGCAAAGAGTACGCGGCGCGAACCGTTATCAATGCTGTTCAAGACACGTCCACTGGTGAGAACAACAGTGATGAGGCTTGAGTAAGCCTTCTCAGGCAAACGGCAGGTAATGGTGGTTGCCGTGGTGTTGACGATGTTGGCGTTAAGCGTGAGACCGTCAGTTCCGGTAAAGCGCACCGCAGCAACGCGGTTCAGTCCATCGGTGATGAACTGGTTACCAGTGAGGGTAACGATAGTACCGTTGTTGCCGTTGTACGACTCGAAGGCAGCATCGGGGCTGAAGTTATTGAAGACCGGATCGCGGTCAGCGATGGTGGAAGCGGCTGTCGCGCCAGCAACTGGCACGTTAGCGTTGACAGCCGTGATGTTGACAACGTAGTTCTCGACATCATCTTCGTCGCCGTCATCGCCACGAGGGAACAAGACGATGTTCTGTGTGGTTGGTGTGACACCATTGACTGGCGTGAAGGTAATTGTGCCCGACTGGAAGACGCGAGTCTGGTCGTTGGCAGCATTCAGGAAGTCGGTATTGAAGGCCGAGGGAGCAGCTCCGCCACCGATGCTGTAGCGTACGGTGATGGTACGGCCCGAAGCGGTGGACAATGTGACCGGGAAGATCGCATTGCGTCCGTTGATAGGGGCACCATTCTGCGTTACCGCATAAGGCTCGATTGCCGTGTTATTGGTGTTAGGAACAGCAATAGCAACGTCAGGAGCATTATCGTCATCGGAGATGGTACCGATGCCAGTGCCACGACCGAGGGTTGAATTGGTGACGTTGGTCAACGTCAAGCCAAAGGTTTCGTTGTCTTCGTCGAGAGTGTCAGCAACAACAGTGACATTCACGGTTGTTGTGGTCTGCCCAGCGGGGATGGTGACTTGTCCCTGAACAGGAATGAAGTCGACACCCGAAATAGCTGTGTAGGTGTTTCCGTTACCAGCACCAACGGTCTGGAACGAGAAGGTGACATCTTTGCCGCTTGCCGCGCTCAGGTTAACGGGGAACTGCAAGATGCGTGGTCCCTGTGTCTGGCCCTGTGGTGGTGGATCGCCAGTTTCGAGTCCGGCAACGTCGCGGATAGTGAGGCTGGGGATCGCGTCGTCGTTGACGATGGTCCCAATTGCGCTACCAACACCGATGCGGGCGCCGGTAGGAGCCGACAAGAGAACGGAGAAGGTTTCGTCATCTTCGTTCAAGCGGTCAGCGATGACCGGAACTACGATGTTAAGAGGTCCGATTGTGCCTGCGGGGAACGTCAAGACGTTGCCAGTAGGAAGCGTGAAGTCCGAATCGGCAATAGCCGTTCCGTTGTTCACTGCGTAGTTCACAGTGATTGGTGTGGAAGAAGGACGGTCGAGGGCAACACGGAACACGAAGTTGGTGACGCCGCCGTTGGAACCCTCGCGTGTGGGGTTGGGGCCAGTGATGCTAACAACAGGAGTTGCATCATCATCAATGATGGTGATGGTACCTGTCGAAGGAGCACCAAGTGAACCGCCATTGGGAGCCGACAGAGTTAGGGTGATCGTTTCGTTATTTTCTTTGATGTTATCGCCGATGATCGAAACGGGGATTTGCTGGGTGTTAACGCCCGGCTGGAATGTCAGGGTGCCAGTAACAGCAGAGCTGGTGTAGTCCTGGTTGCGGGTGGCTTCGTTGGTGTCGGTGCTGCCGAGGGTGTAAGCAACGGTAACAGCCTGTGGGCTGGTCGCGCTCAAACGGACGGTGAAGGCCGATGCAGTGCGAGCGCCATTGTTGCCCTCGGTGACATTCGTGTTGGCAGGTGCAACAGTAATGATTGGGCCATCATCGTCGATGATGGTGGTATTGACTGTTGTTTCGGTAGCGCCACCAAAGGTGACATCGGTTGGGGTCGCGCTGAAGACGCGCAAACCAAAGGTTTCGTTGGCTTCGTCGATGAGGTCGCCGATGACGTTGACGGAAACCGTCGTCGATGTCTGACCGGCAGCGATGGTGCCAACGCGAGATGTGATTGTGGTGTAATCCTGGTTCGGAGTCGCAGTTCCAGCAACCGTCTCATAACGGAAGGTGATGGTGCGCGAAGAAGGATTGGTCAGGCTGATAGTGAATACAGCAGCCGTGTTGCCGGAGTTACCTTCGACAACTCCACCTGTTGGTCCCTGAACTCGCAAGCTGGGAGCGCCATCGTTATCAATGATGGTGCCAGTTGCGAAGCGGCGCGAACCGGGGCCAGTGATGGCCGCGTTGTTGTTTGCCGAGACGATGGTGAAGTTGAAGATTTCGGTGGGTTCGCTGATGTTGTCCTCAAGGACTGGAATGGGAACATCAATGAAGGGAGCCACACCTGTGGATGGGTCACCAGCGAAAGCGTCGAAGGTGACGCTACCCGATACCTCAGTAGACGAACCAGCGTTACCATAATCGAGGCCAGCGATAGCTGAGTTCGAGCCGGTAACATAGTTGACAGTGATAGGCTGCGGGCTGGGCTGATTCAACTGAATACGAAAGATGATTTGTCCATCGGCTTCGTTTGCAGTTGCATCCGCGACGCTAACAATCGGGCCATCGTCATCGGTGATAGTACCGACGCCCTGGTTGTTGGAGATGTTGGCGCCGTTGACGTTGGAAATTTCGAGAAGGAACTGGCCGTCTGCCTCATCAATGATGTCACCGATGATGGGAACAGCGATGTTCGTCGAAGCTTGCCCCGCTGGAATCAAACCGATCTGGTTTGTTTGGCGCGTGAAGTCGGCGTCGCCGTTGATGCCGTCACCCGCGTTGCGAGGATCGACAACCACCGTGTTATAGGTGAAGGTGACATCCTGCCCCGAAGGCGAGCTGAGCGAAACAGTGAAGTTCGCGTTGTTGCTTGCCCCGGTGTTGCCTTCAACAACAGGAGCCGCATCTGCAACGGAGATGAAGGGCACGTTATCGTCGTTGACGATAGTCGCCGTTGCGGGACTAGCGCCGACTGTGGCACCACCTGTTGCATTGGTTAATGAAACAGAGAACGTCTCATTCGGTTCGAAGAGCGTATCTCCCGTAACTGGCACAATAATTGATTGTGTTGTCGGGCCACCCGTGGAGAAGGTCAGCGTGTTACCAGTGGACGGCGCGCCGTTTACCAGCACATTCCCAACACCGTTCGCGAAGTCGGCACCAGCACCAGTCGCATTGCCAACAGCCGTGCCATTGTTAATAACGAAGTTGACGGTATAGTTCGCGGTTGGAACTTGATCAATGGTGACGGTGAATTCGAAGTTCGTCTGCCCAGTGTTGCCTTCAGGAGTATTCGGCGTGTTAGCAGGTGGCGAAATCGAAATGGTCTGGGCCGATGCAGCGGCACCAAAAGCGCAGGTTGCCAGGGCTAACGTCAAAAATGCCCGAGCCGCCGCCGAGAACTTACGTCGGGGCGAGGTTTTGGGACGCTTCCGGGTTTCAGAAGGAGAAGGCGGAGCCTTTTCGTGATGTTTTGGAGCGCACATAAGCGGAGTGTTCATTCGGATGGAAAAACGCTCTAATTGGGGTACTGTTTGGCCACGCTCATTGACGAGCGCAAACAAATACTTGACCCGATTTTAGCACTTGAGACAACGTCTTGATATGCCTGTTCTGGCAAAACACCAAAAACAAAGTCATCTTGACAGTTGGTTTAGAAACGGCGCGCGCAGTGTAACGTGCTTCCGTGTCTGAAAAGGGCGCTTTTGTTGTAGCAAAAGCGCCCTTTCAATTGAAATTCACACCTTTCCTATCGAGCGGCCCTACTTATGCAGGGCCGCTCTCTTAATTTAGTTGTTCGGCGTGGGGAACTGAAGGCGCAGCTTCACACCTTCGCGTCGGGCGGTTACGAAGTAGCCACCATATGCTCCCAAACTTGTGACCGAACGACCAGTGGTTGCATCAATCAGAGTCGAGTTGATGAGACCTGCAGCCGCAGCGTCCTTAACGGTGTAGCTGACACCACCGTATTGGATTTGAGCGCTTGTTCCATTTGCACCATCAGTTCCGGTGCTGGTTGTGTCCCAGGCAACGGAGCTGTAGAGCGCAGGATTGAAGGGGAAGCCGATGAAGGTACGCCCATTCAGTGCATTGCCAACCAAGCTGTTGCTGTAGCCGAGGCTTATGGTGAAGCGACGAGTATTTTCGCCGGTACCAAGTGTCAAGGCTTGCAGTGCCGAGTTTTCGGCAGGAGTAGAGAAGCGTAGAACTTCACCGCTGGTAGGTGTATCAATCACCTGTAGCAAGTAGCCTTCACCACGAACCAATACACCGGTATCAGCGATAGCTTCGTAGGCAAGGGTATTCGGGTTGAAACGTGACACCGAATAGAAACGCACAGTTTTGCCGGCTTTGGTGCCAACAGGATCGTAGTTGAAGACATCAACTAGAGCAACAGTCGCATCGCCGCGAGTACGGTCATAGAGGTTGCGCGAAGCTGCGTTGGCCGAGGTCTGATATGGGAAGGAGATCGCATACGTACGGCCCTTCGAGAACGTTGTCGGATTGGGAGTAACGGTGGGCGTGAACTTGATGGTGATCAAAGCACGCTTTGGCACAACCCTACGCTTGACAAGGCCAACATTGGCCGAGCCAGAAGAGGTTCCCTTCACAGCTGTCAACGCATATCCATCGCCTTCAGCAACGACGAAGGAGAATGCGCCCATTGAGTCGGTGACCATCGTCGCGATAGTCGTTCCGTTTTGAGTGAGCGTAACCGTCGCACCGGGAACTCGCGCACCCGATATGTCGATGACATCGCCAGCAAGTCTTTGTAGGACGAGAGTAACGTCAGGTGCACTGAATGCTCCCGCAGTTGCATTGAACGGTGCGGAGATCGACTCATCGCCGCCACCAGTGGCTTTGATGTAGTAGCGTCCAGCAGTTACGCCAGCAAACGCATAGCTTCCATCGTTGGCCGAAGTCGTGGTGCGACGTGGCGAGAGAGGAGCCTGATTGGTATCCAACAACTCGACGGTTGCCCCAGCGAATGGCACTATGTAGGTGCCTCCTACGGTGTAGTACTGAACCAGCACTTTACCCGTCAGTTGCTGATTGCTCAATGTGATCGTTGGCACAGTCACAGCCGACGCTGTCGCGTTGACCGAGAAGTTACCACTAGTACCAGTGAGGGCACCTTGAGCTGCGATGACGTTGTAGGTCACGCTACCATTAGCAGCCACGAAACTAGCAACTCTGGTTGTCGAGTCGTAGGAATAGCCACCAACTGGCACGTTGGCAATCGTGTAATTGCCCTGCGCATTGGTCGTGGCAGTACGAGCAGGCGAGAAGGCGATGCCATTCGGGAACTGCAAGGTCACTGTAATGTTGGCAGCAGGCTGCCCATTGCTCTGCAGGACTTTACCAGAGAGCGTTGCAATGACAATGTCCACATCACGAGTCTGGTCAACACCCTGAACCACTGTGATCTGGGTATCGCGAACGAAGGTGATGGTACCGCGAACGATGCTTGCACGAACGAAGTAGCTACCGGGGGGTACATCAGTAAAGTTGTACGCTCCAGTTGCAGGTGTCGTTTGGACAGGGATAGCAACGTTATTCGGATATGTAGCCGGTGTCTTGTCCGACTTCAACAGCGAAACGGTCGCACCTGTCAAGGGAGTTCCATTAAGCGAGACAGTACCCGATACAGCTGGTCCAATTGGCACCAGAATCGGTGTCGTCTGGTTCGCAGCAGTATCGTTGGCAATGTCGTTCACATAATAGGTATCGTTCGGCGGAACGATGATATCCGCAGGACGCTTGGAGTCGGGAATTACGCGACGGCCAACATTCGGGTTGTTACCTGTGAAGGTGATGTTGGTGCTGGCAGGAATATCCTGGTTGTCACCATTGGCAGGATTGGAGTTGGCCGGGTTGAAGATGACCTGAATCGGTACACCGGACGGCACCTGTCCAACTTGGAAGTTACCATTGGAATCGGTCGTGGTGAGACGAGCGAAGTAACCGGGAGGATCGGTGGTGACTAACTTATCGATGCTGCGAACAAGAACGTTCAGGTTGGCAAGCGGGTAGTCATCAGCCAAGTTGGTTGGTGTTCCATTGGAAGCAACAGCACGACCAATGATAGCACCGGGACGGGTTGGAACTGGACGCAAGTTAACGAGCGTCGCATTAGGTCCAGGAGGTCCGGTCAAGTTAATGAAGAACCCAGTTGTCGTGCCGCCAAAGAAACCTGGTGGATCCGTACGCCCGTTGGTCAGGAAAGGCTGTACGGTGTAACCACCGAAAGGCAAGCCAGTCAAAGACCAATCGCCGTTGACGTCGGTGCGGGCCAAGTATGTTTGACCACGCCCAGTGATCTGGAGCAAGAAGTTGGCAATAGGTTTGTTCGTGTCATTGTTGATGACGCGGCCCGATGCCGAACCAGTCTTGAAGTAAGACCGGATGTAGTTAGCAATACGGTAACGCGAATCAATCGCGGCTCGGCCATCAGCAGGAGTGGGTCGGCGGTAGCGACGGTTGATAGCTTCGAATCCAAAGCTAAAGAACACAACACGGGACTGCAAACCGTTGGGCTGTAGCTTCTCAATACGTTGGCCGACGACTCGCTCATCGTGTGTATAAGAAGTTGTAAGCGTTGCTCCACTTGATGCAGTTGGAGCGAAGTAATCGAATGGGAAAGCGTTATGACGCTCTTGGTCCTGTGTTACTGCACCATCGCCCCAGTCGCCATCACTCGAAGGGAAGGGAAGTTGGAAAGGGAAACGAAGATTCGGATAATCGCCGCCGAAATCTGCGGAGCCATCGAAAGTTGGCTCTTTCAAGTTCCCCTGAACCAGACCACCATTCAGAAACTCTCCGGTGTCGGCAGTGAGTCTGTTCAGACCAGCATCGACCCTTTGGGGTAGAGGCTCGCCTGTGAAGTTAGCTCCCAGTACATCTGACAAGAAGGTATTCGTGTTGGCGCCATTACTGGTCAATGCCCAAGCAATGTCGCGACCAGAGATAAACAAACGACCACCATCGCCAACAAAGTTGCGTAAGCGTTCCTGAGTTGTAGGATCGACGATTGTACCTGGACCAACATAGGCAGTACCAGCATAAGGGGCGGCCCAGATTACGCACGAACGCGAGACGGCCACCTTACGGCTGAGCTGTGTCTTGTCTGTGCTAGCAGGATCAATTTGTACCGTCGTTGTGGGACGATAACCATTGAGAACATCTTGATTGATGATGCCACGGCACAAAGTTCGCCAGACATCTACACCACTAAATGATGTTGGGGTTGAGGCACCCAAGAAAGTAGCAGTTGCGGCAAGACTATCCCAAGCCTGTCCACCAGGATTAGTGAGATAGTAGCTTTCAACCGGAGGCTGGTTGCTGAATCGACGGTCATCGCCACCAGAAGCGATCAGGTTGGCGAAGTCTTGACCACCGGCATAGTCGGATACGAACAAGTCAGCATTGACAGGTGTAAAGCGACGAGTGGAGAAGCCCCATACACGGTCATAAAGCAGCGTGTTGTAAGGTGATTCGCCTGGCCGACGGTTGGGACGCAGAGCACGATCACGTGCTGTTACGTCGATGTAATAGTCGCCAGCAGCAGGAGTAGGCAAATAGCCTTCGCAGTAATAAACACCATCACCAGCAACAGCACTGGCCTGTTGTTCGTGACCATTAGCCGAAACTGGACCGTCGTCATAGACATTCAGAGCGAACTGAGTACGGCCACCAATTGATACTGGCGAGGGACGCTCTTCGTAAGTACGATCAACGAATACGTTGTCATCGTTTTGCCTACGTTCTTTGACGCCAGGATTCTGGGAATCGTATCCGGCGAAGTAGCGAGAATCGGCGTTATAGAACGAGACGTAGACCGAAGTGGTCGAATTGACCGTGAGGTCAGTTCTTGCTGCGGCGCGTTCGAAAAGACCGCTCTCCAAATCGCGCAAGACAACAGCGAAACGCAAACCGCCCTGTGCTGGATCAGTACCAGCAGGCATATTTTCTTTCAAGCCAGCTTCGACTGTTCGTGGTGCAAGGAAAGGAGCACTGGGTTGAGGAGCAACAACAGGAGTGAGCAAGTTACCAACGCCTTGAGGAATCAAAGCAGGTGGAGTAGTGTCCTGAGTCGAGGTAGACCAAATGTCGTGCGTGACACCACTTTCGCCACCATCGGTGCCGAATTGATCGCCGCCGTAGGGGTTCGAGGGTGTAGTAGAACCATTAGTTCCTGTATTGGGAGCAAAACGGCGTCCTGACGCATAAACCAAACTGGCTAATTGAGGAGCAGTTCCTGTAGGGTCAGTTCCGCTTTGTCTTGCACGCGCATAAGAAGGCTCACGGTCGGCAGCACGATCAATAGTTTGAGGAGCTGTCAAACGGCTGTCCGTGAAGTTCTTAGGACTGCTCAGAATGTTAGTCAGAACTCGTGCAGCGCCAGATGTCTCATCGGGAGTAATGGTGGTGCCAGGACCTGTGTCTTGCACCAAAGCTGCAGGATTGAAGGCAATGCCAGCAGGACCAGTAGCTGTGGGGTTATCATTGGCATCCGAAGGGAAAACCAAATAGATCGCACTCGTAGATGTAGGATCTGGCTGCGCCGCAGTGCGAGGCCAGGGAACACCACTGGTGCCATTCATTTCATAACGACTGACGATTGTACCGTCGCCGGAGAAATCGGTCTGGGTGTTCCCAACGGGTCGGAAGTTAGAAACGTACAACTCGTCATTGCCGTCTCCGTCCAAGTCCTCGACTGTCAAGCCTTCAGGGGAGTTAAGACCTATCTGATTGCCTTCGGCATTGTCGCTGACAACTGTGTTAATGAACGTTCCCCTAGTAATCGAGGCATTAGGGATGTTGGGATTTGGACCAGCAAAAGCTAAAATCCTATCATTTTTTGTGGAACAGACGTAGAGATCGGGATAGCCATCTCCGTTAATGTCTTTCCCCCAATCAATTCCTGTAGGACCACTGAGTTGGTTCTGACCAGTGGGCACATAATCAATAATAAAGGTACCAGTCGCCTTATCGTAGAGGTTGACTTTATCTCCACCATAAACGGAGACCGCAATCCAACGTCCCGAAGGATCGATTGAGATACCTTCGCAGTTTCCTACTGCTCCAGCCGAAGTTTCGCCACTTGACCAAGCGGGATCGGTGTTGCTGGCGCCTGCAGGCGTACCCGTTGCACGAACAAAACGGTAGAGAGCAGTGCTGCTATTTGAGGAAGCCGCGTAGACGTACTGGTTGTCTACTGCCAAACCTGTCGCTCCTGGAACTTTAGCAGGAGTCAAGGCATAAGCTGGAGCTGTTGCTTCGTAGTTGGCGTCAGTTGTATTTAGAACGTTGCCACCAGCAGGAGCTCCATTACTCTCGTCGAAACGGGCGATGCGGTTACCAGTTCGGCTAGTCACATAGACAAAATTCGTGGCGTTGTTACTGCTATTGGTTCCAGGAAAGACTTGGACGCTTTCTGGCTGACCAATAGTTCCACCAACAGGCAATTGAGCAAAGGTGTCTGAAGTCAATAAAGTGTTGGTGTTAAACACAACAACTTTACTGGCAGTGGCATCGAAGGCCGCAACATAAACACGTGGTTCAGCTTGAGTGCCGGGTGCGGTGAAAGCACTGGTATCCAAAGGTATAGACCAAACGTTGAGGTCACGCCCACGCGCACCATCGGCCTGATCGGTGTCATCTAAGTAGGTGTTGGTTTGAAAAGCTATCTGCTCTTGTACCTGCACGTCTACGCCAGCGCTACCACCAAAGCCGCCTGGGGTTGACGCAGCAGGAAAGTCATCCTGATCGTCAACACGACCATTGGAGCGTTGTGTGGGGTCGGTAACAGGATTGGCACCGGAGCCGTCTGGGAAGATACGCCAGATGCGACGCCCAGATGCAGCAGCGCCCGTCAGCACGCCGTCAACATCACGGTTGGAAGAGAAAAACAGGAGGTTGCGGTTGACGGCTGCCCATGATGGGTGGTCGTCATCGGTGCTGTTACCTACTGGGTCATTACTTCCGCCAGTAATACGGGTCAGAGTGCCAGTGTTCCCCTGAGAATCGATGGAGTAGATATCGCGAGTAGGCAAACCTACGTTGTTGATGGCATCATAGTTGGTCACATAGGCGATGGACAAACCAGTTGGTGACCAAGCGGGAGACTCTTTTTTACCAGGAAAATAGGTCTGCTGAGTAGGTGGCGCGATTTGAGTGCCGTTACCAGCGTTGCCATCGGTATCTACCAACGGTTCGATAGTCCACAACTGAGACGTGGTCGCAGGAGTGGCAGCATCTTCATCCTCATACACAAGGCGGTTACCATCCGACGACCAAGAGGGGTGTCGTTGGTTACGGTTGATGTCGCCCGTTGTGCCGTTAAGGATGGCGCTCACACCAGTCAACTGGCGTTGCCCCGAACCGTTACGGTTCATTATCCAGATGTGGTATTTGCCATCCGCGTTCAACGAGTCGATCACGCCGTCATTGTTGGTATCGGCGCCGTTGGACATAAAGGCGATGAAGTCGCCTGTCGGTGATACCGCAGGTTGGCGCTCATCGGAAGGAGAGTTGGGAGTCAAATCGGTTTCAACCAAGTTGAAGCCGGTTTGGCCTGTGCCAATGGCACTCGTTGTGCGACCACCAGTTGTGGCGCTCGCACCTAAAGATTTAACAAGGTTGGCCTGTCCGTACTGCTCGACCATTTTAGGCAAGTCGTTCAGCGTTAATGGCTTGGACTTGCCCTGTGAGGCTGCGATATGTGGCATCGCAACGGGGTCTTTCGCAGATAGAGGCACTGCGTAAGAAGCAAGAGTCGCGCCCGCCAGCGTGAAAGCAGCCGCACCAAACAGAAATCGCGGCTGCGCCCAAGCGCGCCGCGCTCCACTTGAGCGGCTTGAATTCTGGGGTACGTTCATGAGGCGACCTTGGGTTTTGCGGGTCAAAAAGGGTTGCATGAATGACAACTAAAATACCGTTCGTGCCGTTGAAGGCGTCAGAGAACCACTTCACACCGAAGCTATGACACCAAAACGCGCGAAAATTTCGCCCTTAGACACGCTCTAGAGAGTCATGTTGCGAGGCGAATTTATTGCTAGGTTTTGGGCTCTTCTGTCAGGAAGTGGCAGTTACGTCAAATAGACGCAAGCCAATCGTAAAGTTCCCGTTGTTTATCAAAAGGAGTTGACAGTGTGTCAAGTTCTCTTTAGAGAACTTGGTCACAATGTATTAACTTTTAAGAGCCGGGTTTTAAGCGCGTGGAGAAGTAGTCAAGCGTCTGACTAAGTCCCTCTTCGATACCGACTTTTGGACCCCATCCGAGGATGTTTTGAGCTTTGGTGATATCGGGTTTGCGCTGTTTGGGGTCGTCCTGTGGAAGCGGTTCGAAGATGATGGGCGAATCCGACTTGGTCATTTTGCGGACCAACTCAGCAAATTCCAAAACCGTAAATTCCAGAGGGTTCCCGACATTGGTAGGAAGGTGTTCGTTCGACAGCATCAACTTGTAGATTCCGTCCACCAAATCGGTAACGAAACAGAAGGAGCGTGTCTGGCTGCCATCGCCGTAAACGGTGAGGGCTTCACCTTCGAGCGCCTGTCGAACGAAGTTGGGCACGATGCGTCCATCGCGCAAACGCATTCGTGGCCCATAGGTGTTGAAGATGCGAACGATTTTGGTGTCGATGCCATGCATACGATGGTACGCCATCACAATCGCCTCGGCGAAGCGCTTGGCTTCGTCATAGCATCCGCGAGGGCCGATGGGGTTCACGTTACCCCAATATTCCTCATGTTGCGGATGCACATGGGGGTCACCGTAAACCTCGGAGGTAGAGGCCAACAGTAGCCCCGCTCCCTTGGCTCGCGCCAGTCCCAGAGCGTTGTGAGTTCCCATAGCGCCCACTTTGAGGGTTTGGATAGGAAGTTCCAAATAATCGACAGGCGAAGCAGGCGAGGCAAAGTGGAGAATGAAGTCCACCGGGCCGTCAATGAAGATGCCTTCAGAGATGTTCTGATGCCGGAAAGAGAACCTGGGCGACTGGATGTGGGCGATGTTATCGGGCGAGCCGGTGATAAGGTTGTCGACTGCAACTACCTCATGGCCTTCGGCCAAGCAGCGGTCGCAGAGATGGGAGCCGACGAATCCGGCTCCGCCGGTGATGACGATACGCATATAAAAGCCTTTTTATTCTAACAAGAGTGCTTTTTCATTTCTGTTTCAAAGAAGGTTAAAAGTTATTTAGGGAGTGTGTAGACAACAAATCTGTCGCCTTCCCAACGTGAACTTACTGTCGAAAGCACTTTATCGCCATAAAAATTTTTCGTGGTGATGGTCATATAACCTCGCTCATCGCTCCTATCGAAGAGCTGCTGCACCAATCCGCCCCCCGAACCCCCCGATCCAAAAACCTGTGGAGTGGGTGCGGGATAACTTTCGCGCAAGCCTTTATCCCACACAAAAACCGTGTGCATGGTGGAAATCCCCGGCGCCCCATTGCTCGAAATAATTTCCAGCACCGGGCCTTGCTGAGTAGCCGGGCGCAGCCAATGAGGCAAAACCTGCGTGGGTGGCGCCCCATCGACGTAGGATGCCGAGGTCACTCGATGCCATTTCCAGCGTTTTTGCGCATTCAGCAGCGGTTCGAAGACATCGACGCAAAAAGGGGACTCGGCATAGCGATTATAGGAATTACCCTCATCTAGAGTGTTTTGCCTTACAGCGCCCCAGATGTGAACAAATCTCATCGCCCCCCGATAACCAATCGGCAAGCGCTTCGCGAGAAACGAAGTCGTCCCTTTGGGCAAATAATTTCGCACTTCAGCGGGCAATGTCAGCGACTTTTTATCATCGGCTTCAGCAGATGAGTGCAATATAAATATCGAAAGGAATGTGGCCAAAGCCCACAGGGCGAAACGCTTAATTTTCATTGCGCGGCGGGTGGACTTAGAAACTCCATTTTTTGTTCCCTGAAAAATGAAAAAAACCGTACTTCTTTTTTTCGAAGTACGGCTCTTGTTTTTTAGTGGCGAATTTACGCCCGCAAACTCGCGGGAGTTGCCCCATCCTGCAGGTTTTTCAGCATGGTGTCGAACTCGCTGCGGTCGAGCGGCAACGGCACTTCGCGGCGCTTGTAGCCTGCCATCAGAATCGCGTTAGCCAGTTCCAGAGCATCGCGCCCATCTTCGCCATTGGCGATCATTAGCGAGGGGTCGTTCTCGCGAATGGCGCGCGCAAAGGCGGCGGTGACGGTAGCATGGTTCTGGTGTTCGCCACCAGTCGGAATATCACGCCATGCGCGCTTGGGAGTCTCGAAGCCGCCAGTAGCGGTTTTCAAATGCTCTTCGAGCGAGGTTTCGAGTTCCAAAAAGCGCAAGCCATGATCGTCGAGGCAAAGCATTCCCCGATCACCGATGATTTCCACACGCTCGCCCGAAGGCACATCGCTTGTTGAGGCATAGAACTGTCCGGTTTTGCCATCACCGAAATCGCAAATGGCAACAGCGAGGTTCTCGACTTCGATGTCGTGCAAACGGGTGTCGCAAATGGCCTGTACGGCTTTGGGGGTCTGGCCCATCAGCCACACGAACTGGTCAAGTGAGTGCGGAGCCTGATTCATCAAGATGCCGCCGCCTTCGCCCTTCCAGGTACCGCGCCATGCGCCCGAATTGTAGTAGGCCTGTGTGCGG
This sequence comes from bacterium, assembly GCA_004172935.1. Classification (GTDB taxonomy): domain Bacteria; phylum Armatimonadota; class Abditibacteriia; order Abditibacteriales; family Abditibacteriaceae; genus Abditibacterium. Next base: position 44,077 of record SDZD01000011.1, read on the forward strand.
TACCAAGGCGCGGTCATGGCAATGCGGTGCAAAGTGCCCAATTCGCCGCTGTCGATCATCGCTTTCATCGTGACGCGCGTGGGTGCTGTGCGCTGTTGGAACATGACGCCCAACAACACGTTAGCAGCGGCGCACGCCGCAATCATCTCATCTGCAGTCGAAACGGAAACGGAGATCGGCTTTTCGGACAGCACATGAATGCCCTTCGAGGCCGCATCAAGCGCGACAGGCGCGTGAAAAAAGTGTGGAGTCGCAATGAGGACAGCTTCGACCTCGCCGGAAGCGAGCATCGAAGAAGCATCGGCAAAAGCGCGCGCACCAGTCTCTTCGGCGACTTTTTGCGCGGTTTGTTCACTGACATCGGCAACTGCAACCAGAGTCGCTTCGGGCATCTGCGCGAATGAACGCGCGTGTGAGCCGCCCATGCCGCCCACACCCACCACTCCAAATCTAACGGGTTCCATGACGAAGGGACTTTAACCTTTTAGCTCGCCACAAACAACCGGTTTACTACAACTTTCTCAACTAACCGGCCAACTGACACCCGAAACACGCAGATGATCATCGGCAATCGGCAGCACCTGAGTAGCGAATAATTCGACCAATTCACGGTTCCAATAGCCCTTATCGCTTTCCTGTCGCAGCGTCTCCAACGCTTGCCAACGGGGCAGTGGCGGGCGGTAAGGGCGCCACGTCATCATCGAGTCGAAGACATCGACCACCGAGAACAATGAGGCCATCGGTGGAATCTGCCCTTCTTTGAGTTTGTCGGGGTATCCCGAACCATCGGCGCGCTCGTGGTGGTGGCGAATGATGGGTAGGACTGGCGTGAGCGCCATGACACCGCGACACAACCTCTCGCCCAGAATCGGGTGTTCGCGCACGATTTCCTGTTCGCGCGGCGTCAACGGCTGCACTTTTTCTAGCAGCGCACCAGGAATTTGTGCGCGCCCGATGTCGTGCAGATAGCCCGCGCGCTCCAGCGAAAGCAATTGATATTCGTCGAAGCCAGCTGCCGCTCCCAATAACACCGCCAGAGTCCCCAGACGGCGACAGTGCCCTCGTGCGCGTTTGTCCTGCTCCTCAATGCCTTCGGCAATCGAGATGAGCGCGCCAAGAGCGTTGGTGATTTCGTCGCGGTAGCGACGCATCTTCAGCATGGCCGCCACACGCACCACGAACTCTTCGGGGCGAATGGGGCGCACGATGAATTCGTCGGGCGCCAGACCGCCCCCCAACACCGGAGCATTGGGCGCATAGTCGCGCATGATTTCGGCAACAGGGTCACTCGAAGGCGCCACACGCTCGGCATCGACCAGCATCGCAACGGGCAGGGTCGCTAAATCACCGTGCATCTTCGTCCACGCACATAGTTCGGCTCCCGAACCGTCAGGCAGCTCGAGAGCGCATAGCAGCGCGTCGAAGGAGTATTGTTCGAGATGTTCGCGGGCTTCGCTGGCGTAAGCGCACACACGGACACTATGGCCGCGCCGACTGAGGGTGGTCGCTGCGAGGGTTAGAAACTGAGAGTTGCCGTCAACTATGAGGAGGTCGCCTGGCCGATGGGCTTGCATGAATTTTTCCTACAACGTATGCCTCATTTTGGCCTAATCGACTAAGAGACTACTATAAGGACTGTAGACGAAAAGCAAAAAGCCCGAACTGTTTAAGTTCGGGCTTTAAATCTAGCGCTAACGGGAATCGAACCCGTCTTACCGGCGTGAAAGGCCGACGTCCTAACCGATAGACGATAGCGCCAAAGGCAGAGGAAAATTATAGCGCACCTTTTAGCCGTTGACAACGATTATCGGGGAATTTCTCAAAAAATTTTTCAAACAGCCTCATTTCCGTCTATTTTCAGTGGTTTAGGGCTTCAAAAACCAGCGTGCCCACAGCGAATCGTCTCGTCCAACGTACTGAGTTATCAATTGCGGGCGGCGGTCGTGGGCATACATCTCATAAATCGTCGGCGTTTTGTCCTTATTTGGAAAATGCACTAATCCTTCGGTCTTTTCGGTGTGTGCGAAATAGATGGCGTATTGAACGCTGTGCAAGCCACCAATGCAGAGCAAAACCACCAGAAAGACCCTAAGCGCTGGAGTGCGCTGGGGTAACGGCACGCGCAACGCCGACGCACACGCCAGACACACCACCACAAGCGGCGCCACCACCGAGCGCAACAGGTCGTTGTAAAGCCCATATTGGAACAGCGGCAAAACCACCAAAGTCGCCACACTCGCCAGCAGAAACGGCATCAATGGCGAAGTGATTCTGGCGCGACGCCACAGCAACACGGACAAAATAGCGAAAATACCGAACTCGAATAGAGAGAAGGCAATCCATGAACTGAAAAAGCTGATGCCGTAGTCGCGTATAAAAGCTGGGGCCATGAAAGTGAACTTGTAACCTCTGCCCCCAGCAACGCCAGCGGGCAATGGCACCCGCGACATCAGATAGCCGAACTGCATGGGCCATAGCGCCACAACGAACACCCACGGCCACAGCGCCATTTTGCGTTTAGAGCGCACTTGCTGCCCTACCCTCACGGCCAATAGCGGCAAGCAGCCAATCCATGCCCAAGGGTTCCACAGCGGCAACAAGGCGCACGTCACCAGGTCGAACGACAGCGAGCGCCAACAGTCGCTTTTTTCTCCGTCCTGCTTGCTCAAAGGCGAGGTGCCGCGCAGTAAAATCGCGCAACCCAGCCACCCGGCCAGAGCGGCGTGCGGCACCCAGAACAACTCGGTGGCGTGCGCGTAGTAACCCCACCACTGAATCGGCTTTTCCCACCATTCGTTGGAGATGGGCTTCAAATGGAAGCCATGCCCGCGCGATAACCCGGTGATTTTGTCGCCGAGGTAATCGAGGCCGCCAAAGGCCGCGAACAAAACACCCGCCCACCTGGCACGCGGCCCGACAAGCCACGCCAACCACGCCGCCATGAGGCCCATGACCACGAGCGCCCCCGCCTGATGGGCAATGAGCGCCGCCGTCCAACCGAAAACTTTTCCCACCAGAGCGGCAGGCAGATAGAAAGCGGTGTAATACGTCAGATGGACGGCATCGGGCGCTTCTGAGTAGCGTACTGGCCACTCAAAGCGCACCAGATCGGCGAGGACGGCGTTGTGCTTCTTCCAGTCGCCCGATTGATAGCCTAAGCCCCCGATTCCCGACCCGAAACACATCAAAGCCAGCGGAGCAAATGCCCACAACGCCGTCATTCTCAAATCACGGCAGGTCGGAAGGTCGAGCGCGGATTCGTCTTCTCCGCGCGCCAATGCCCACAGCGCGGCAACGACCGCAACGACCATCGCCACGTTCCAGGGAGTACGTAACCAGAACGCCGCCCACAGAATTAATGGAGTCGCCAACACCGCCACCGACACAATCAAGAGGCCACACGGCCAAAACCACTGCGAGAAATCGTGCCCGCTCGCGGGGGAATTGGAGCGGCGAAAAGGCATCGTCATAAAGCGCCTCTATTTTATAGCGCTCCTTTGCCCTATGTTCAGCGAGCGTCAAAAAGCATTGCTAACGGTGGCTCGATTGGCCTTCCACCTTTAGTAATTCCGCCTCAAGGGTCACACTTAGGGGCCTTAATGCCCTCATCGCTGCGTTCTCCTCGAATTTTGCTCCAACTATGCTTGTGGTTGGTGCTGCTTTTCGGTTTGGGATGCCGCTTTTACGGGTTGAACTGGGATAAAAGCACTGGCCTTCACCCTGACGAGCGTTTTTGTTCGGGCATCGTGCCGCGCCTGCAGTGGCCCTCTTCGGTCGGCGAATGGTTCAACTCCAACAAAAGTCCGCTCAACCCCTCCAATTTGGTCAACGACAAAGGCGAGCGCGACACCCACTACGTTTACGGGCAACTTCCCCTCATGATCGCCAAGGTCGTCATGGGCAACCAGGATAATCCCGAAGAGGCGTCATTACTCGTCCACGCATTGAGAGCGGCGACGGGAAGACCCCAGACAGATAGAGTGGAAGCCTTACCAGTGCTACGCGGCTTATCGGCGTTTTTCGACTGCCTGACCGTGTTGTTCGCGCTTCTGATCGCCCGCCGCCTGTTGGGGCCGCGCTGGGGCTTGTTTGCGGGCGCGCTGGTGTCTCTGGCAGCACTGAATATCCAGCAAAGTCACTACTTCACCACCGACACCTTCGCAGCCACCTTCATGACGCTCGCCTTCTGGAATGGCGCGCGCTGGGTAGACACTCGCAAACGCTTCGATGCCCTCGGTTTGGGTCTGTGGTTCGGCTGTTCGCTGGCGTGCAAGCTATCGAGCGCCTTCTTCGTTATCGCGTGGCTTGGCTTCGTCGCTCTGGCATGGCGACGCTATGGCGGCAAATACACGTTTCCCATCGCCCTCTGTAGTTTTCTACTGTCGTTCTGGGCGTTTCGCACCCTGAACCCGATGATGTTCATGGGAGCCAGAGGCGTCTTTGACTTGCATCTTGACCCGCGCTTTTTGGAGCGCGCCGATGGGCAATGGGTGGGCGATTTCGGTCAGCAACTAGGAATCACCAACGGCGAAGTCGATGTGCCCTTCAACGTGCAGTGGGTCGGGCGCAAACCGTGGCTCTTCTCGCTCGTGAATCTGGGTTGGTGGGGCTTCGGTTGGCCGCTGTTGCTCACAGGCATCGCGGGTGGCGCGTGGGCATTGCGACGCCCCAAACGGGCGCCAGTGCTATTTATCGCGGCGCTGTTCGTGTTGGTTTCGCTGGGAGTCCAGGGCGCCCAATTCTCCAAGTTCACCCGCTACTATCTGCCGCTGACCCCGATGTTCGCATTGATGGCGGCATTCTTCTGGCGCGAACTGCTGGCCTCCAAGCCCAAAGTGCGCCCTGTGGCGGGCTTAGCGCTCGCTTATTCGCTCGCATGGTGCTTCGCGGTCACAACCATCTACAGCCGCCCTCACACGCGCCTACAAGCCTCGGAATGGATAGTTGAGACCATTCCTCCCGGCACCCGCATCACCACCGAAACCAGTTGGGATGAGGGCTTGCCTATTTCGTGGGGGCCAACGGGTCAGGGGGGACTTATAGACCAAAAACTCGAATCCTACGACCTCGATACTCCCGCAAAGCGCCTCAAGTTGGTGGAGGTATTATCGAGCAGCGAATGGCTTTTCATTTCATCGGGACGCAGTTGGCAAAACGTGCCACGCTGGCCGCAGAAATGGCCGATGATGACCAAGTTCTATCAAGCTCTTTTCAATGGCGAATTGGGCTTCGACAAAGTACAGGAATTCACCAGTTACCCCAGCCTCGGCCCCTTGCACTTTCCCGACGACCAGTTGGAAGAAGCCCTCAGCGTCTACGACCATCCGCGCGTGTTGATATTTCGCAAACGCGATACGTTCACGCCAGAAAATATGGCCCGCATCCTGAACGATGTGGCCTTGCCGACAACCGACCAGTTCCACCCGCGCGAAGCCCCCGGCAAGTGGGATTACCTGCCCCAACCACAGTAGGTCGGGCAGAGCTGCCAAGCGGCACTAAAAACTCCTCCCAATCTACAGACTTAGTTGCCCCAGAATCGCGGCCCCGACCGAAGCGTCGTGTTGAGCTTTGACGACGCGCCATCCTGAAATCGGCAAATAGTCGCGTTTGAGTTCGACCATAGCTTCGGTCGCATTGAAACCAACAGTGCCGCGCAGGAAATCGTCTTCGAACAGTCCACCGCGAAGCGCGATGAGCATTTCAACGGGTGGAGCGCCCATTTCCTGACGCGATTGGAGCAACGCCTTGCCCACGCAACGAACACCACGGGAAAGCGCCTGAGCGCTACGCGCGCGAATCTCGATAGCTTCGGAGACACCTTCCTCGGCGCAGCGTGAAACAACGCGCGCCAGCGAGGCAATGATGTCGCGGGTGATGTTGGGCGAGTAGATGAGCTGCACCAATTCGTCGCCCTCGCGCACATCCAGATGTTCCATGACAGAAATCGCGAGAGGGGTCGCATGAGCGCGCCCATCGAGGGCGCGGCAAGTGGCCCGCAACGCCTCGACGCCAACCCAGTAGCCGCCGCCTTCGTCGCCAAGAATTGGCCCCCAGCCATCGGCGTAAACGCGGGCGCCGAACTCGTCGGCGCCAAAGGTAATGGCGCCTGTGCCTCCCGAAACGACGATGCCCGTCGCCCCGGCAAAGGCCCCGGCATGAGCCGCCACCACATCGGTTTCGAGGGCGAAGGGAACGATGCACACCACGCTCAGCGCGTCGCGCATTCTGATGGCGTCAGCTTCGCGCCGCACGCCCGCGAGTCCAAATCCCCAGGAGCGAACATTCGCAGCCTCGAATGATGAATCGAGTTCGCGAGCATTTTCGAGCGCGTTCTGAGCAGCCAGAGCGCAGTTGCGCGCCGCTGTGGCGACGCCCACCGCGAAGTGATTGGCCGCGCCCGCCTCGCCGCGTCCCAGAACCTCATAGTCCGCGTTCACTACTACCGCGCGTGTTTTCGAGCCGCCGCCGTCAATACCGAGAAAATAGTCGCTCATCTGTGGGAAGTTTGGAGTCTAAAGTGCGACGCCAAGTTAAATTGAATCATTTTCTTTAGTTCCTGAAAATAGCAAACAACAAATGGCAGCGAATCGCGCGTTTTCGCCATGAACGACAGCGAGATTAACGGAGGAACGTGAACAAGAAGATGGCAGCCACCACACCATAAACAGGGGCGACCGCACCCACTTTGAGGGCGAACTCATAATCGCCGTCGAACCATTTTTTCCAGCCCAGGCCAATGCATGTCAGCGTTACCAGAGGAAACACCATGAATACCCAGAACACGATCCAGAGGCCGATCTTCTTTTGGCTGCCGGGGGCATCGAAAATCATCACCGTGGGCAAGATGCACACAAGCGAGACCAACAGAACCAGGATGTTAAAGAGGTTGAGAAATACAGCCGCATTTTTCATGACACCCTATAGAATGAAAAAGCCGCGAAAGATGTTCCTTCGCGGCTTGGTTTCTTTTTAATTTTCTTGGCAGTGGGTGCGTGAGACGCTGAGCACAAGTCCAACACCTAATAAGGCGCACCATAATCCCGACCCGCCATAGGTCAGGACAGGTAGCGGCATTCCCGTCACTGGTAACACTCCGCTCACAACTCCGATGTTGCCCAGTGCCTGTAGCGCCCATAGCGCCCCAACACCGGAACAGAGTAGTTTCGCGAACCTATCATTGGAGCTGTGCCCGATCTGGAAGCAGAAGAAGACTATGGCTCCATAAAGTCCAACCAACAGAACCGCGCCCCACAACCCGGTCTCTTCGGCGATAACGGCGAAGATGAAGTCGGTGTGCGGAGCAGGAAGGTGGCCCTGCTTATAGAGCGAAGCGCCCAAACCGACACCTGCGGGGCCGCCGCGCACAATAGCGCGTTCGCCCTGCAACTGCTGATAGTTGCCACCCTGCTCGTCATCGCCACCCGATAGCTTGGCCGCGATGCGGTCTTGCTGATAGGTCGCGAGGAACGGAACAGAGTGGGTCTTGCACATGAACACAGTGATGATGCCAAGGCCCACAATGGGGAGCAAGATTTTCTTGAAATGCGCCGTGGGCACGCCCGCACAAAATGCGACGACGAACGGGATAGCTGCCAGAACCAACGCCGCCGAAAGGTGGGGTTGGATGAAGGTTAGAACGAAGGGCACACCCGCGATGCCAGCAGCCCAACCCCACGGGCGCATCGTCTTTTGAGAGCGACGAACCGATAGCTTCCAGTAGTCGGCCATGACGCCGATGAGGGCGATTTTGGCGAGTTCAGAAAACTGGAAAGTGACGGGGCCAAGCTTCACCCAGCGCTCGACGTTGCCCATAGCAAAGCCCAGCGGCGAGAACTTGGTGAGCAGCAAACCAGCCACTGCAACCATGTACAGCGTCCACACGAAACCGCGCACTTTGCGGGTATCGAGACGCGACACGAACACCATCATCACTATACCGAACACGACGTTCATCAACTGGCGCGACAGGAAGAAATTCGGGTCGCCACCGTGTTGGTCGAGAGCGATAGCTGTCGAAGCCGAATAAACGAGCGGAACCGAAACCGCCGACAGCACGAGGGCAGCGACGAGCAAACCCCAGTGGCAGGGCGCCATCGGCACCTTTGTCTTAGCGACCTTTTTGGGTTCTTTCTTCTGAACGGGCGCAACCGGAGCCGCGTCCAATTCGGTATGGGACGTAGCGATAGGTGGGACTAGTTCGAGTTCGGGCTTAAAGTCGTGCTCCACTTCGCGGTCGATGCGGTTGCGAGTGTGTGTGTGGAGTGTGGTCTCGTGCGGGCGGGCGGCAATTTTGTGACGCTCGAACCGAGACCGTGTGGCGACGGTGGGTTCTTGTGGCTTCATGTGTGGCGGCGACGGATGGTGTGAAGTAGTGAAGCGGAGACCTGGTTGAGAAGTTGCTTTTACAACTCGCGAACTAAACGTCGAAACGTTTCGCCGCGATCTTCATAAGACGTAAATTGATCAAAACTCGCGCAAGCGGGACTTAAAACAACTGTTTCGTCAGAAGCGGAATTCATTTTGGCAAGTTGTAGGACTTCTGCCAATGTGTTTTCCCTAAAAATGTACACATTTTCCACATTTTCCCTATGTGCAACATCTTCTAACATCGGTGCAGCTTCTCCAAACAAGTAAATGCGTGCATTGGCATCTCGAACTGCACGCATCAGGTTTTCATAAGACTCGGCCTCGATCTTGGCGCGCCCACCTAAAAGGAGTGAGACGGGAGCCGGAAACGCCCTCAACGCGGCAATGGAAGCATCGGGAATGGTGGACTGCGAATCGTTGACGTAAGTCACGCCATCCTTGTTAGCAACTACTTCCAAACGATGCGGCAACGTCTGGAAGTTGCGGATGGCTTCGGCCAGTTCGCTCTTGTATTTCCAGATTTCCGGGCCAACAGCGCCCGCGACAGCCCCAAGCGCCGCCGCTACGTTGCTGTAGTTGTGTTGCCCCTGAAGCGGCACTTCGCTGAAGGGCAGAATTGCCGAATCGCCCTGCCACCACATCTCTAGAGAAAGGTTGTCGTCCTTGTTAGCGACGTTGCCCTGCTCGTCTCGCGAGGTCGTCGTCAGCACTCGATAAGGAGCGCTTGCTCCTTCTGCTTCAAGTTCGGAAATGAACTTCCAAACGCGCTCATCATCAGAGTTGAACACGCCCCAATCGCCCTTGCCCAAATTGTTAAAGAGCTTCAATTTGGTTTCCCAATACTGCTCCAAATCGGGGTGATAATCCTGATGGTCTTCGAGGAGCGAAAGCAGCACAGCAACGCGCGGTTTGAAGGTGGGGGCTTTTTCGAGTTGGAAGCTAGAAACCTCGACGACGGCCCACGAATCGGCGTTGAGTTCGGGGAGAGCCGAGATAAGAGGCGTTCCGGTGTTACCCGCGCTGACGGCATTAAGGCCACAGGCGCGCAACAATTCGGTGATGAGTTTGACCGTGGTGGATTTGCCTTTGGTGCCTGTCACGGCGACCATTGGACAGGGGCAAAAACGGCTGGCCAATTCGAGTTCGCCGATGACTTCGCCGCCCGCCGCCTCGACTCGCTCGATGACCGATTTGAGCGGCTCGAAATGAACTTTGAGGCCGGGAGAAAGCACCACTAAATCGCACTTTTCGATGCCATCAAAACCGTGTTCGCCAAGTTGAAGTTCGACGCCCTCGGATTCGAGTTCGAGGACAGCGGCGCTCACAGCGCCTCGCTCTTTGGAATCGTAGCCAACGACAGTGGCGCCACGCTCAAGCAGGAAGCGGGCGGCAGGAATCCCAGCGCGGGCGAGTCCGATGACGGCGGCGCGTTTGTTTTCAAATTCGTTCATGTTATTTTGGTTTAACCGCAAAACGCAAAGGCACAGAGAAATTTTCGTTCTCTGTGCCTTCAAAGGAAATAACGGGGCTATTTACCAGGGGAAGCGGGGCAGAATTTCCAATTTCCACAGGATGAGGCCAATGATGGTGGTGAGGGCATTAATGGCCCAGAATGTTCCAACCACGCGCCATTCGCTCCAACCGCCGAGTTCGTAGTGGTGGTGCAAGGGAGCGCGGCGGAAGATGCGTTTGCCCTCGCCGGTCTTCTTTTTGGTGTATTTGAAGTAGGCCACCTGTCCCATCACCGAGAACATCTCGATATAGAACATGAAACCGATGAATGGCAACAAAAACACCGAGCGAGTGAGAATGGCACCAGCGCCCAGAGCGGCCCCTAAAGCGAGCGAGCCGGTGTCGCCCATGAAGACCTTAGCGGGATTCTTGTTGAAGGCGAGAAAGCCTAAACAGGCGCCGCCCAAGGCAATCCACACCATTTCAGCGGCGCTGGCGAAGAGGCCGATTTCGGCCTGTCCCCACGTTTCGAGGAAGAGCAAACCAAAGACGAGGCCGACTTGTACGCTCAGACCTGCGGCTAAACCGTCGATACCATCGGTGAGGTTGACGGCGTTCGAGGTGCCAATGATAAGCAGGAAGCAAATCGCGTAGATACCCAGATGGAAGGCGAGATGGGGTTCGTCCCGCTGTACGATTGGAGGCGCTTGCGTCCACATCAGGGCGATAATGCCCAAAAAGGCGAAGGCAAGAATGATTTGCCCCGCGAGCTTGGCTTTCGAGGTGAGGCCACCTTTGCCGCGTGCTTTCAACCAGTCGTCGGCAAAGCCCAGAGCGCAGTGAGCCAGCACACAGAGCAGGAATGCGGCAGAACCTGCCAGATACCAACCATAAGGGATTGTGAAGGTAGAAAGAGCGAGGTGCCCCAGAGCCAACATCAAGGTTCCAGTAGCAATACAGGAGAGAGCCGCAGAACCGATGATTCCCAAACCACCCATCGAAGGGGTGCCCGCTTTTTGAAGGTGGGAATCGGGGGTGTCTTCGCGAGGCGACCACTTCATGCCTTTGAGCGCTTTGAGCCAACGGATGAGACCGCTGCCAGTGAAGAGCATCAATACCCATGCGAAAATCCACAGCGGGAGGGCGACAATAAAGGGACTGCTCAAAAGCTGAGCGAGAGTTTGTGCATTGGACATTTACTTTTGGAGCCCCTCAACAACTACTTCCAAACCGACACTGCGGCTGCCTTTGACCAAAATGACATCGTTGGGCTGGATGAAACTGGCGATCTCTTTGTGGGCGGATTCGGCGTTATCGAACCAGTGAATTTCCATGTCGTTTTCGACTTCTTTGGCGGCGCGTACTGCGGAGTTGAGCAGGGGGCGCGATTCGCCGCCGACGCAAACGAGAAGTTCGGCGAACTGACCCGCGAAAGTGCCGATTTTCTGGTGTTCGGGTTCGGAGTAGGCGCCAAGTTCCTTCATGTCACCGAGAATGGCGACACGGCGGCCACTGCCGGGAAAATCGAGCAGTGTTTGCAGGGCGGCGCGCATGGAGTCGGGGCCAGCGTTGTAGCAATCGTCGATGATGGTGATGCCATCATTGGCTTTGACGACACGCATTCGGGCGCCGGGAAGTTCGGCACCTTCAAGGGCCAGAGAGATGGCGGTTGGCTCAATGCCTAACTGGTGGGCGACAGCAAAGGCAGCAGTGGCGTTAACAGCGTTGTGGATGCCAGGCAGACGAAGCGTAACGGGCCATTCTTCGCCGCCGAATTCAACAGAGAACTCGACCCAACCATCAGGGCTGATTTGGGCCTCGACCACACGATAATCGGCGCCTTCGTGGACTCCGAAGGTGACGATGCGGCATTTGCATTTCGACTTGAGCAAATCGAAGAACTGCGAGTCGAAGGGCAGAACGGCCAAACCCTCTTCGGGCAGATTTTCGAGGAGTTCGGCTTTGGCTAGAGCAACCTCTTCCACCGAACCGAGTAATTCTACGTGTTGGGGGCCGACGTTGGTGATGATGCCAATAGTCGGTTCGGCAACTTTGGCGAGGTAGTCGATTTGGTCGCGGCCCCTCATTCCCATTTCAATAACGGCGGTCTCATGGTTTTCGTCCAACTGAAACAGCGTCATGGGGACGCCAATTTCGTTGTTGAAGTTGGCTTTGGAGGTCAGCGTGTTGAACTTCGAGCAGAGCGCGGCGAAGAGTAGCGCTCGTGTCGAGGTTTTGCCGTAGGAGCCAGTAATACCGACCAGCGAAATATCGAAGCGGCGGCGATGGAAGCGCGCCAAATCGCCAAGGGCGATGAGGCTGTCAGGGACTTGGAACTGGAGAATTGGCCCCTGCTCATCGACCTGCTGAACGATTGCTCCCTTCACTTGCTTTTCAGCGACTTGCGGAAGAAAGTTGTGGGCATCGAACTTTTCGCCTTTGAGCGCTACGAAAAGACTGTTCTCATCGACAATACGCGAGTCGGTGACTACTCCTTGAAAAGTAAAAGGCGCCTCGTTTGGCTGGCTCAGCGTTGCATTAGTGGCACGCTGAACCTCTTCCGCAGTGAAGGAAGCTGAATTGGTTCCGAGGGTTTCGGCCATCAGGCATCCTTCCTGTTTTCGAGCGCCTCGCGTACAACTTCGCGGTCGTCGAAGTGGATGGTGCGCTCTTTGAAGATTTGGTAGGTTTCGTGGCCTTTGCCCGCGATAACGACGAAGTCGCCTTTTTGCGCGATGGAGACGGCGCGTTCGATGGCTTCGCGTCGGTCAACCTCGACCAAAACCTGTGCGTGGGAGCCGCTAGTTCCGGCCAGAATATCGTCAATGATGCGATTGGGGTCTTCGGTGCGCGGGTTGTCGCTGGTAACGACGACAACATCGCTGAGGCTGGCGCCGATGGCGCCCATCTGGGGGCGCTTGGTGCGGTCGCGGTCGCCGCCACAGCCAAAAACGCAGATGAGGCGACCGGGGGTGAACTCGCGCACCGTCGCCAACACGTTTTTGAGGCCGTCGGGTGTGTGGGCATAATCGACGGCGACGAAGAATTCTTGGCCCTCGTCGATGGATTCCATGCGGCCTTCAGGGGCATGGGCGCGGTTGAGGGCGCGTTGAATCTGCGCGACGGGCATGTTCTTCAATAGACCAAAACTGATGGCTGCGAGGGCGTTCTGGACGTTAAAGCGTCCCGGAATTTGAAGATCGAAGGGGATGTCGCCGCCCGACGTTTTGGCAACGAAGGCACTGCCGGATGGGGTGAGGTGAACGGCTTCGGCTTTAACGTGGGCTTCGTTCTCAATGCCGTAGGTGATGAAGGGGACATCGGAAGCGATTTCGGCGAGGCGACGCCCATAACGGTCGTCGGAATTGAAGACGGCACCGAAGGATTTGAACTCTTCGCTTTCGTGAGCAACGTCGGTGAAAAGCAGCGTTTTAGCGGCAAAGTAATCCTCCATATTATTGTGGAAATCGAGGTGGTCCTGGGTTAAGTTGGAGAAGATGCCCGCGTCGAAGGCACAGCCCGCGACTCGCTGGAGCGCGAGGGCATGACTGGAGACTTCCATAACGACCGCTTCGGTGCCGCCATCGAGGAATTCGGCGAGGAGGCGCTGCAAATCGAGCGATTCGGGGGTGGTGCGTCCGGTGTCGTAGTAAGTCTTTTCGGCTTTGGCTCCGAGCGTGCCAATGATGCCAACCGACTTAACGCCGCTTTCGCGCAGCAAATCGGCGACAAGGTGGGCAATGGTGGTTTTGCCGTTGGTGCCTGTGACGCCAACGAGAGTCATCTCGCGGGAAGGATGCCCATAAAATTCGCAGGCCATCATCGCCAAAGCGCGGCGTGTGTCGGAGACGAAAACTTTGGTGATATTGGCGGGCAAATCGGCGACGGCCTCGCGATTTTGGGCGACAACGACGGTGGCTCCGCGCTCGACAGCGGCAGCGGCGAATTCGTGTCCATCGCGGGCGACACCCAAAATACAGACGAAGGCCGAGCCGGGTTGAACCTCGCGCGAATCGTAATTTACAGCAGCGATGTTTTGTTCGGCGTTACCGTGGATTTCCGCATCAGGCAGCGATTGAAGTAGTTCTTTAAGAAGCGGCATTTTTGCAAAGCAGTTTGCCGCGTTTGAGTGGCTTTGGGGATGGCTTCAAGCGATAGCGGCATTGGTTTGGCGCTCGAAGAGGTCATCGAGAGTGCCGTAAATGTCGCCGTTATCGCTGATGATGAGGGTATCGTCGTGGATAAGGAGAGGTAATTGTTGAACACCCAGAAGGAATTGCTGAAGTTTTTTCCCAGCAGAAGCCAGGGCATCCTGCTCACAATAGACCACAATGAGTTGGTCTTCGAGGAGCGAGGCGACTCGGCCACGGAAGAAGCCACCGTAATTTGGCTCATCGTTCAGAATGTGTTCAAAGCCTTTGGGCGGGTTTTGGAGGTGGGAAGTATGGGCGTTGCACAATTTGCCATCGGGGTATATCCAGAACACAAAATCTGGGTCGCGGTGGGTGAAGGAACGGATGGCGGAGCGTCGGGCGCGGTAGTTGGGGGCGAGAAAAGGAAAACGGGTGGTGGCGTCTTCACGTGAGATAGAGCCAAGGGAGAGCATAACTTCAGATAAATTAACCGCAGAGACGCGGAGGCGCAGAGAGAAAAGAGAAGTTACCAATTGAATTGAGGATCGTTCATGCGGTGAGCCAAGCGACGTATACCTTCCTTCATTAATGGGACATTGAAGTTGATTAGTAAGCCAAGTGGCAAATGTGACAAGCGCAAATAAGTCAATGTCTGTGCGGTATGGATTGGAGCCAGGGAATCAACTGATTTGAGTTCAATGAGAACTAGGCATTCAACCACAATGTCCATACGATAGCCACAATCAAGCTGAACAGCGTTGTAGCGCACAGGCAGTTCGACCTGCCGCTCAAATTGAAGCCGTCTCACACCAAGTTCATAACAAAGGCATTCTTCGTAGGTTGATTCCAACAAGCCCGGCCCTAGTTCTCTATGTACTTCGATAGCGGCATCTACAATCATCCCTGAAATGATGTTGATTCTCACGGCCTCACTCTAACACATTTCTCTCTGTGCCTCCGTGTCTCTGTGGTGTATTTAAAATCACCAGAGTTGCGGGAGATGGGTGAATTGCCTGGCGGGTTCGGTCTGGAGAAAAATATGTGGTTGGGGCGTGATTGTGAAGTGGGCGACGTTGATGCACGTGTGTTCGTACCACCAACTGCCCTCATCAAAATCTGAAAATCTTCCTTGCCAGCGGAGGCGTATCCACTGATTGGCTTCGATGGCGAAATGGCCGATTCGTGGGTCGGGGGATTTGATTCCGGGGGCACCGACAGAATAATCCAAGGGATGGAATTTGGTCGTTGCGGTTTGCCCTTCCCAACATAGGGTGAAGCTGCCGTATTTAAAGTTGAGGTCGTCGGTGAACTCGAATTTCTGATGTTTAGGGGTTGGGGTTTGAAAGTCCGCGCTTTCGCTGTAGTCGAAGCGGTGGACAACAAGAAAATCGTCAGGGAAGTCTTCGAGGCGCAAAGCGAGAGGCACGGCATTGCGGGGTGTTGATAAAGGAGCACCGCGCGACTTCTTGGTCCAAGTGGTATGGATTATTTGGACGTAGAGAAGGGGTTTCATAAGGGGGCGAAAATGGAAAAGGGCGAACTTGTGGGTTCGCCCTTTTTGGGTGTATCAATGTGTTTTGCCGGTTGGACGTTCCATTAGGTTGGGGTTAGGAGCGGGGGCGTCGGAGCCTTCTTCGAGGCGCATGGCGGTAACGGCTTCCTGTGCGATGTTGGTGAAGGCGGGGCCGCAGACTTCGGAACCCCAGTGGGAACCGTGGGGTTCGTCGGCCATGACGGCAATGACGTATTTGGGCTTATTCATCGGGAGCAAACCAACGAAAGACGAGATGAATTTGCCCGCGCGGTAGCCGGTTTTGCCGACGGCTTTCTGGGCCGAACCTGTCTTACCCGCCGCGTCGTAGCCGGGGATGAAGATGTATTTGCGGGCGGTGCCTTCGGCGACAACGCGACGGAGC
The DNA here is from genome assembly GCA_004172935.1 of bacterium. Classification (GTDB taxonomy): domain Bacteria; phylum Armatimonadota; class Abditibacteriia; order Abditibacteriales; family Abditibacteriaceae; genus Abditibacterium. Next base: position 59,945 of record SDZD01000011.1, read on the forward strand.
ATCTTTTTGACTTCGCGGGCGGTGTTGACCTGAATGACGCGGTGGTCGACTTCGGGCTTGAAGGTCTGGAGAACTTGACCGCGCGAGTTACGGACTTGCTTGATGAGCATCGGCTTCATCATCACGCCGTCGTTGGCGATGACACTGCCGATTTGGGCCAACTGGAGCGGCGTAATCATCATGCCCTGCCCGAACGAGAAGTTAGCCCACTGAGCGAGCGACCATGTTTTGGGATTGCTTCGGGGCAGGTAGCCGGGAGCGATGTTGAAACCGGGCAGTTCGGGCTTGGTGCCAATGCCAAATTTTTTGGCGTAGTCGGGCAAGACGTTGCGTGGCATCAACTGGGCGAAGTGCCACATGCAGACGTTCGAGCTATCACGGATGCCATCGCTGAGCGTTTTTTGGCCAGCCTGAACTTTGCCGCTCCAGAACTGCCAGTCGTGAATGACGTGGTTGCCAGCGGGGGCGCTGCCATTGATGTAGAAGCTGCGCGATTGCCAGTTGGGAACGTTTTCGACGGCAGCTGCGGCGGTAATGATTTTCCACGTTGAGCCGGGTTCGTAGGCGTACGAAAAGGCGCGGTTGGTCGCGACTTCGACCATGTCTTTGGGGCGATGGTTAAGGTCGAAGTTGGGCGCTGTTGATACGGCGACAATTTCGCCGGTATCGGGCTTCATGACGACGGCGACGCAGAAGTTGGGCTTGTACTTCTTCCACGTGTCCATCAGGGTTTGGTCGGCAGCCTGTTGGATTTTGGGGTCGATGGCGGTTTCGATGGTTTTGCCATCGGTAGGCTCTTTCCAGACGCGCACCGAGCCGGGAACAGCGCGGCCCTGAGCATCAACAAGGGCTTCGCGTTCGCCGTTTTCGCCGCCGAGGGTTTTCTGCCACGCGGACTCCATGCCATCGGCGCCGAGGCCCGAATTGGTGGTGAAGCCGATGAGCTGAGGCGCGAAGGCGCCGAGGGGATAGTGGCGACGCGGCGACGCCTCGACGGAGAGGGTTTCCCAGAACTTCTTGCGGGCCGTGCGGTCTTTGCGCAACTCGTTCTTTTGCGGCCCCATTAGTTTGCGCAAACGGTCGGCGCGCTCTTCATCGACGTGTTCGGCCAGTTTGACGTAGTAGTTTTTGGTGCCGTTGGGACGAGTGACTTCATCCAACTTGGCGCGCATCGCAACGGTATCACCACCGATGGTTTTCGCCAGCTCCGCAATAGCCTTATCTTTCTCTTGCGCAGACCAGCCGCGTGGGTTGGCGGCGATGGTGTACTCGTCGATTGTGACTGCCATCGCTGTACCATCGCGCGCCAGCAGCTGCCCACGACGAGCCGGGAGCAACTGCGCCCGCTCGAAGGCAGCATCGGACATGGTGGTGGCTGAGGCGCGCGTCATCGTTTGCATCCACGCCACGCGGGCGCCGCACAGAACAAACAGTCCGGCGAACACGTAGAACATCCGCTCGATGCGGTGCTGTGAGGTCTTGGCGATGGGTTGGGTACGGCTCATGAGATTTGGGCGACTGGAGGCTGACTGGTTAGCGAATTGGGATGAACGGAATGAAAGGCAGCAAAAAGCTGTGGAAGCGCACTATTAAGGAGAGGGCGCCTTGGCGGTGGGAGCGGGCATGGGCGCGTCGCTGGTGACATCGTCCATATCGAACGCGGGATTAGCGCGCTGGAAGCCTAGCTCGTTCGCCCACTGATTCAGACGGGGCGAGGCTTTTTGAGCGGACAGGCGATCTTGCGTGAGAGCTATCTGGAGATTTGTTTCCTGGATGTCGCGGTCGAGTTGATTGGACTGACGAAAAGCGACGAGCGTGACCGAGCCGAGCCAGACCAGAGCGACTAACTCAAGGGTGAGCAGGGTTGAAACGATGAAAAGCGAGGAGACGTGGAAGCGCCTGTGGCGCTTGAGGCGCAGCTTGATTTTCTGGCGCTCATCCTCATCGAGATGACCGGAGAAGCGGTCGACATACGACGAGTAATGCTCCCAGTCGGTATCGACGGGAGTGGGTTCAAATTCAGGTTCAGGATGGCGGCGTGCGGCGGCGGGCATGGTGTGATGAAGGCCTCCTGTTTATGGGAACCACAAACGGCAAAAGCCCGACAAAATGTCGGGCTTACAGGGTAGAAACAGAAGTCGCCGCTGTGGTATGCTTGAGAAAGTTTGTCTCAATCCGCTTGTGGCGGGGTGAGCAACACCTTTTCTGCTGCACGCAACTTACAGGAGCGTGAAAGCGGATTTTGGGCAACTTCGGCTTCAGTTGGCTCGACGGGTTTACGTGTGACTATATTCATTTGCCAAGTCACACCCAATCCATCGGAGCTATGAGGAACCGGATTTTCGATTTTTTGAGCCGAAAATTCCGTTTTGAATGGCAATTCAAGCGGGTTTCGGTTAAAGTTTTCCCCAAGAGGGAAAAGTTGGGCGAGAGATGAGTGCGTCGCGTCCGCGCGCTGCCGATTTTTGGAGAAATTGGCAGAACGACGGGGCTTGGCGCTCGAAAGATTGAACCCATCGGATTCCTCTTCTTTGCGCCCCGCCAGGCGGCGAAAGGTGCGTTTTAAAGTGCGGTCTTCGTTGCTGCTGTATGTCAGAATTACCAGTCTGGCTGAAGGTGACAACACACTGCTCAGGGTTTGTGCTCCATCGTCGAGAGCCCAAAACTCGTCGTTTACGGCTATCCGTAAGGCGGCGAATGTTTTGGTCGCGGGGTGAACGCGAGACGAATGGCGCACAGAAGCAGGGATTGCATTTTCAACAATTCGGGCGAGTTCAGACGTAGTGCGAATGGGTTGGCTGCGGCGATGTTCTGCGATGAATGTTGCGATGCGACGCGCCCATCTCTCGTCTGTGAGATGGAAGAATAAATCTTCCAACTCGGTCTGCGAAAGCCGGTTCACGAGATCGGCAGCGGTCGGACCACTCGTTCGATTGTAGCGCATGTCAAGGGGGCCGTCTTCGCGGAAGCTCAGACCTCTTTCGGCCCAGGCAACCTGCATCATACTCATCCCCGCATCGACTAAAGCGCCATCAATCGAATTGATTGGTCTTCCGTCACTTCCGACCTTCAAGTTTTCAAAGAACGGTGCTAACAACGTTGGTGCCTGGCGAAAATCGCCTTGCACGAGCGTCACGCGCTCGGCGACTCCTTCGGATTGAAGGCGGGCCAGCGCGATTTTTTGTGATTCGCCGTCACGGTCAAAAGCGACCACGCGGCAGGTCGGGTGTGCTTTCAAGATAGCGAGCGTATGCCCGCCACTCCCCAGCGTTCCGTCCAAAAACACGGCGTCCGGTTTGTAAAGGTTCGATTCCTTATCGGCCAAGTTGTGACAGCGTAAGAACGCCAGCACTTCTACGACCATTGCCGGCGGATGCAGCCGCCGCGCCTGTAGTTCCGGTACCATTTCCGGCCTCCTTCGCGGCCACTTCCTCCACCACTTCGATTTCTTTTTCTTTGGCTTTTTGCGCCTCAGATTTTTTGATCTGACTTGCAGCAGCCCGCAACATTCCGGCTTGTGCCTTACGAACATCAGGGTTCTCTCGATCAGCTTGAGCGAGTTCCCATCGTTCGCGAGACCACATCACCACTTTGTTCAGCACGCCTATCGAGACGACATCTTTTTCGATTTTTGCGTAAAACCTCAAGATGTCGGAAACGGCGACGCGCCATGAATCGTTTTCTACCGTAACGTGTTCTGCAGCCCCGGTGATACGCTCAACCGCCGCTGCGATAAACTCGTCCGATGGATTGTCCGCCATTTGGCGTTCGCAATATTCGAGAACGTCCAGCCCTGTCTTGTAGTTGTACATGGCCACGTTATCGTTTTCGTCGAGCATCATCCAAAACTGTTCGGTGAGTCCCGGCCTTAACTTGGCGGGGATGATCACGCGACCTTTTTCATCCAAACCGTGAAAGTGCGTTCCGGTCATAACCGGAACGGGCACAATTACGGATTGAACGTCCGTCTTGTCTTCGCCTTTAAGGGCGGCAACGCGGGGCATAGTCGCATAACGAACAGCAGGATCATCCTTCTTCCCTACTGCGAGAGGTCGCTGGGGACTTTAAATTCGGCTTCCTGATGTCTTTTTGGATGTCTCCAAAAATCCGTCATTTCGCGTCATTTGACGTCCTTTTGCGTCCTGTGCCGTCCATTTTACGAAATTTTTGGACGCTTGCCATGACGTTTTCACTGAGCATGTGCAACTTTAACAACTAAAGTTATTCGACGTTAAAATTTCGTAGGCCATGATTTGTGGTGTTATGGGTTTTTGCATGATTTCTCAGGAAATAGGGATTTGCCGGAATTTTGTTTTTCGCGGCAAGATGGGCGATTTTGGCCCGCAAGTACCGTAAATATCCTCCCCACGCCGTCACGTTCTGTCGCCGAAGCCTTCGCGATGGGCGCAGTCGTCCCATAACGGGATAATTTGCGCGCGTTTTCTCTGTTTTTCGAATATTTTTTGGGATTTCGTGCCCCAAGGTGGCTCAAAATGGGAATCGACGCCCATTTTCATTCACAACGAGCGATTTTTGGCAGCAACATTAACCCCGAATAAATTCGGGGGCTACAAGTCCGCTGTGCGGACAACTGTTCGCCTTCGCGAACATCACTGGACGAGGGCGATATAAAATCGCCGCCAACAAAGTAGTCGAGGCGCCAGTAACATCTATGGGCAAGCGGGAGTGGAGAGGATTTGAGGATGAAAGACGCGCCAAGGCACGTCTCTACGAGGTTTTGGCGGACAGTAGAGGTTTTTCTGTTCTCTGGTGTGCTTCGTTATTCTGGGGGATTCCACACGATTGGGTGGATAGGGAACATAGGCTTTGTTTGCGTATTCTAAACGGGTGATTTCCATGATTTCATCTCGCCTTGTTTTCGCTACGTTTGTGCTGGGGGTTCCCGCTTTGGCTGCGCCGACGGGGAAGATTGGATTTGTGGGGGCCAAGGGCGCGCAGATTTTGAATTTACAGAATGGCGCGGTTCGGTCGCTTCCTCAGGGGGCGAGGGCTACGACGTTTACGCTATCGCCTCAGGGAACGGCGATTTACTTCGTGGCGGCGCCGGGAGCCAAGCCTAGTAGCGATGGCAGCGGCACTGTGGCGAGCGCGATGCAATCGTCGGTGCCCTACTCTTCGGTGAAGGTGTTGCCGGGTTTACGGAGTCAGATTCCTTATTCGCAGGATTGGAGTCCTGGCGGAACGACGCTTTATATCGCGACCGACAAGGTGACGGGAGCGTTTGTGCCCGTTACAGGGCGTCTGACGCCGCTTAAGAGCTTGCCGGGGAGCTTTGACGCCACTGGACGCACAATGACATATTCGAGCGAGAATCAGGTCTTGGTGCGCAATATCGCTTCGGGGCAAGAGCGGGTGTTATTCGATATTCGCAAGCCCGCTCCGATGTTCGCAGCTTTGAAGGCGGCCAAATATCCCAAGAAGGTCGAGGAGTTTTTGCCAACGACGATGGGGGATTTGTCCAGCGAGACGCGCAACTGGCAACTGTCCTCCCCGGCGATGGCTCCCGATGGGTCGCGGCTTTACTTCGCCTCGAATGTGGGAAGTGGGTTTGGAGCGGCGGGCAATGGCTCGTTCGCGCTGTTTGCGGTCGATTTGAAGACTTACAAACTCGCGGTGCTTTCGCAGGTAGGAACGAACTTTGGACGGCCTCCACACATTTTCCAAGTCTCGCCAGATGGGCAACGGTTGCTGATGGCTTCGAGCGTTCATGCCAGTGCGGCGGATAACTCGTGCTTTGTCGAAATCATCGACTTGCTAACGCAAAAGTCGCGCGAGGTTTTTCTGGGCGTGTTGCCGGGGTCGAAGGATAAAGCGAACTTCCTTAATTCAGCGGTGTGGTCACCAGATGGGAAGTATGTGGCGGTGTCGGGCTACTTCTACGACCCAGCGAAGGCGATGGACGATTACAACGGTAGCTGGGCGGAGGTGAAGCCCACGCAGTACACGACGGGCATCGTGGATGCGGCGACAGGCAAGTTAGTGAGGACGATCAAGGGCGCGACGAACTTGAGTTGGATTAAATAAATGGGGGGCGTCAACATGGCACCTAATATTTCGATTGCACTTTCATTTCTGACCATTGGCCTTTTGACCATTGCGCTGTGTGTGCCTTTGTTGCAAGGCAAGATTAAGCGCAACGCTTTTTATGGGATTCGGACACCCAAAGCGTTTGAATCGGACGAGTTGTGGTTCAAGATCAACCGCTATGGGGCCAGGCAGATGATAATGTGGTCGGCTGCGATGGTAGGGTTGGGAGTTGTGACTTTGTTTTTTCCTTCCGCTGACAAGGATTTATTGGGGATGATTTTTGGCTTGGTTGTTGTGGTGTCATTGATTATTCCCACGGTTCAAATCTTTCGCTATTCGAAGAAGTTGTAGAACGGCACCTGAAAAAGGACGCCAGTCAATTGACTGGCGTCCTTTTTGGGATTGGGTAACTGAATTACCAGCCCAAGACCATAGCGAACATGAGAGGGGCGACGATGGTCGCGTCCGACTCGATGACGAATTTGGGGGTTTCGGGCTTGAGTTTGTCCCAGGTGATTTTCTCGTTGGGGACAGCGCCGGAATAGGAACCGTAACTGGTGGTGGAGTCGGAAATCTGGCAGAAGTAGCCCCAAACGGGAGCTTCCAAGCGCTTCAGGTCGAGGTGAAGCATGGGAACTACGCAGATGGGGAAGTCGCCCGCGATGCCGCCACCGATTTGGAAAAAGCCGAGTTGGTGTGTCTTCGTGGTTTCGGTGTAGTAATCGGCGAGTTCAATCATGTACTCGACGCCCGAACGGACGGTATGAACGTTTTTGACTTCGCCACGGATGCAATGGGCGGCGTACATGTTACCGAGAGTCGAGTCTTCCCAACCGGGAACAAAGATGGGCAGGTTCTTCTCTTTGGCGGCAAGCATCCACGAGTTTTTCGGGTCGATCTGGAAGAGTTCGGCGAATTCGGGTTGGTCGAGCAACTGATAGAAGAACTCGTGTGGGAAGTAGCGCTCGCCAGCGGCGTCAGCGGCGTTCCACAGGTCGATCATGCGGTTCTCGATGCGCTTCATGGCCTCATCTTCGGGGATGCAGGTGTCGGTGACGCGGTAGAGGTCGCGGGCGCGCAAGTCGAGTTCGTCCTGTGCCGATAATTCGCGGTAGTGAGGAACGCGAACATAGAAGTCGTGGGCAACGAGGTTGAAAACGTCTTCTTCGAGGTTGGCACCAGTACAGGTGATGCAATGCACCTTGTCCTGGCGAATCATCTCGGCGAGCGAGAGACCCAATTCGGCGGTGGACATGGCACCTGCAAGGGTGATCATCATTTGGCCACCGCCTTCGAGGTGGGCGATGTAGGCTTGCGCAGCGTCAACGAGCGTAGCAGCGTTGAAGTGGCGGTAATGATGTTTGATGAACTCGGAAACTGGCGAGTTGGAATTGGTTGTACTCATGGCAACAGAGCGGAAGCGGGGTGTCTGCCTTCCGAGCGGGTGCCAATTTGAGGCCCTCAGTTGCACCTTTCAGGAGGCCGGCACAACGACACGGCGTTATATTTTGCTGTTACTAGCGTTAAGAGTCAAACAAAAGCGTGTTTTTGAAGGCTGGCTCGCGGCTCATTCCCCCTAATTTTTCCCTGATGAAGCGCTAAAATGTGGGCATGAGTGATTTGATTTCAACAGATTACGCCAACTTTTTGACTAATTTGAAGGACAGAATACGCACGGCCCAAACCAAAGCAGCGCTTTCTGTCAATCGCGAACTCATCGCGCTTTATTTCGATGTATGACGCTTGTTGGTGGAAAAACAGGAAACGCTTCAATGGGACGATGGCGTTGTGGCACAAATTGCCCGTGACTTGAAACAGGAATTTCCTGGAATTACCGGGTTTGGACGCTCAAATCTATTTTCGATGCGCCAGTTTTACCTTGCCTATCGAGATGAAGGGCCAATTGTCCAACAAGCTGTTGGACAAATTCCCTGGGGGCATAATGTATTGCTTTTATCTAAAGAAGACGATGGGAAAAAGCGGCTTTGGTACGCAGAGAAAATTATTGAGCATGGGTGGTCGCGGGCGGTATTGACGCATCAGATTGAAATTGATTTATATGGGCGTCAGACGAGCGAAAACAAATCGCATAATTTTGCTCGCACGCTTCTACCACTTCAGTCTGATCTTGCGGCCAGCTTACTCAAAGATGAGTATGTGTTTGATTTCCTTTCTCTAGGCGAGAGTGCCAAAGAGCACGATTTAGAAGCGGCACTGCTGGAGAAAATTCGCAACTTTCTGTTGGAATTGGGGCAAGGCTTCGCATTTATAGGCAGTCAGTACCATCTCAAAGTGGGAGGGCAGGACTTTTATGTGGACTTGCTGTTTTACCATCATCGCCTCCGGTGCTTAGTCGCTATTGATTTGAAAATGGAAGATTTCTCGCCTTCATTCGTGGGGCAATTAGGATTTTATCTAGCGGTTTTAGACGATAAAGTGAGACATCCTCAAGATGCTCCAACAATTGGACTCTTGCTTTGTAAGAATCGTAACCGAGTCGTGGTTGAATATGCCTTGCAGGGAAGCCAACAACCTATGACGGTTGCCGATTATTGCCATTCTAATGGTCTTCCTGCACCTGAGCAATGGGAACAACTTCTCGCAGAAGAATAGGCGCGAGATTCTAGTCGAATCTCGCGCCTATATACAAGTTAGTTCAGGTCGAAGAGTTCGTCGGTGGTGAGGTTGTTGTCTTCGTCTAAGTCGCCTAACTCTTTCGTCGTGAAATCGGTAGAGTTGTAGACGGTATAGCTACCAAACGTGCCTGAGCGAAACTTAGGTTTGGCGGCTTTGACGTGGCCATCGCACCAGAGGACGTTCCCCATGCCGTTATGACGCCCCTGAAAAGCGGGGTAGTTTTCAGTGGGAGCAGATAAGTAAGTGTTGCCTTCCAAGACGATGGTCGAACCTGAAACAGTGAGGCGAGCAGAGTCCGCAAAAGCGACTGTCCTTGTAGGCTCACTGATTGCCGCCAGCGATACAGGGATAGGAACCGCCGCGTAAGTGGGAGCAGGATAATCGGTGGGCGCGATGTACTTCGTGTTGTAGGCGTAACCTGTTAGGCCCAGCGCAGCACGCAGTTTGTTATCAAAGGAGGGGCACGCCTGAATTTGGGTGCTCTTCATGTAGGGCTGAAGCAAACCTTCTTCGGGACGGAAGGTAACACCATTCCAACTGCCCCACCAATATACGGTCTTGTCGCTTAATTTGACTTGGTTGGGAGTGATTTTCTCGTCGTAGTCCTGCGAGTATTGGAGCCAGGCGAGGCCGAATTGCTTGAGGTTGGACTGGCAGCTCGCCTTACGGGCGTTTTCGCGGGCGCGGGCGAAGACTGGAAACAAGATAGCAGCTAGAATCGCGATGATGGCGATAACAACTAAGAGTTCTATCAGGGTGAATGCAGAATGATTTTTATGGATACGTTGCGACATAATTCTCTCGGAGTCGTCGTGCGCGACTCCAAAGGGTCGATTAGTCACAGATGAAAGTGGGAAAACGAGGAGGCGCCTGAAGCCACTGGAAATAGTAGCCTGGCGGTGCCGGAGCGGCTCCCGAAATGGATGTGGGAAATACGCTGGCGGGGTCGTCTTCCCTTTTCTCTCGAAGGGACTTATCGACGGTCTTTCGGCTGGTAGTCGGACTTGGAACCACGTTTAAACGAGGCCTACACCGTTGCGGGACAGCGCCGGATTTTCACCGGACTTCCCCAGACACGAAAGGGCACGATATGCAATTAAGCACGGAGGATTATGGGGGAATTGGGATTGGAGTTCAACGACGATTTGGTTCTTACACCTAACGGAGAAGGAATTAGGGGATGCCCCCACCCAACCTCCCCCGCAAGCGGGAGAGGAGACATTCACCGAGAGCGCAGTAGCCTCTCGCAGATTGAGAGTTGGTAAGCGCTACGCGGCCCTCATCCGGCACCGCGACACCTTCTCCCAAAGGTAGAAGGGCCGGACTCAAGTAACCTCTGCTTCACAGGAAGACGCGCCGAGGCGCTTTTCATAGGGGTGGACTTACTTGTGCCACAGGCTGTGGCACAATCATATGATCTGTCCCACAGATTGTGGGATAAATGAGGGTTGTTCGAAAATGAACAAAGTAAAAACGCGCCGTTCATTAAGAGCGGCGCGTTTTTGGTGTTTACCAACTCAGGGAGTCGGTAAAGGCGGCGGCTTCGTTTTCGTAGGTATGGAAGGGGTTACGCAATTCGAGGTGGCGGTCCTTGTCGACGCGCACCCAATCCCAGTCGATGAGGTAGCGGCCCCATTTGTGGGCAATTAGCTGCGAGATTACGTCGGCGCGGCCTTTGGCTCTCGTGTTTTGCGGTGGGGTTTTGGTAGCGTCTTGGATTTGCTCGTCGGTGAGCATACGATAGGCATCGCCGAGTTCTTCCAGACCGTAATACAAGCCCGTCGCAGAGTTGATGTTATGGTATTCGAGGTCGAGCGAATGCAGGACATCGTCGCCCCATTCGACGCCTTCGGAGTCCATGAACTCCATCAGCATCTTCTTTTTAGCAACCCAGTCGAGCTTGTCGGCCAGGCGCATGGGGTCGCGTTCGAGAAGAGCCAAAGTCGATTCCCACTCGTAAATGGCCTCGTCGGTTTGAGCGTCTTTGCCTTTGAGGTGCTTTTGGGCGGCTTCGAGGTAGAAACGCTGCAAGTCGATGGCGCTCATGGTTTTACCCGTTGAGCCACGCACAGGCCATTTCATGCTTTCGTCGCGCGAGACGCTCTTCAGCGAGGTGAGAGCATCTTCGAGGCGAACGTCGTTGGGCACGACCTTCATATCAAGCAGGTCGAGGACGATGCAGGTGGTGGCGACTTTGAGCCAGGTCGCGTATTCCATCATGTTTGGCTCGCCGTACAGGACGTGTAAGCGGTGCAAGTCGGAATAGTCGTAGTAGGAGTCGCGCTTCGGGTTGATGATGGCGCGGTTGAAGCGCACACGGGAAGACACGGTGTTAACGATATGGTCGGCACGCTGCGAGAGCTGGAAGTCGACGGTATCGTCGATTTCGACGCCGTAGAAATCGGCGACCCACATGGTATCGACTTCGTGTTCGCCGACATTCATGATGTTGCGACGGAAGTCGTGGCGGTTGAGTTTGTGACCGCCGACGCGCCCGACGCCCGCGAATATCTGGCGAGTGACCAAGAAGGGCATCAGCAGCGACAGCGAGCCGCGAAAAGCCGACGCGGAGATGTCAACGAGGTAGTTCTCGTGGCAGCCGAAGGTGTGACCGCCGAAGTGGTCGATGGAGTTGGCATAGAAAGCCACATCTTCGCTAAGGTCGAGGTCTTCGAGCAACGATTGCAGAATGACGCGGCCCGCGCGGTCGAAGGCGACAACGTCGCGCCAGTTGGTACATTCGGGCGTGGCGTATTCTTCGTGGGAGCCAACGGCGTCCACGTAGAGACGCCCGCCATTGACCAGGAAGCCGCCGGAACGGGCGGGTTCAAAGGCGTAGTCGCGAGCGTGCATGTCGAGCAACCCCATCTTCCGACGCAAAAAGGCGTGATCTTTGACAGCTTCCACAATGCGCTCGGCGCCGCCGCGACCGCTCACGCGATCATTGCGAACCATACAGCCAAACTCGGTTTCGATCCCGACAATGCGTTGTTCCATGATTTGGGGTTTATCCTTGCCAAGACTGCGCCCAAAGGCGCACTTACAAGGACATATCAGAGTTTAAAAGAGCGTTGAGATTTGGGTTGGGGATTAATCCAGAGAGCGCCAACTTCTGACAACACCTGTGCCTTCTAGCAAAAGGAAAAAAGACTTAACAAGCCGTAAAAGAGAATTGCCATAGCGGCGACAAACCAAAGCAGCACGACTGCAACTAACCGGAAGGAAGCGCCTCGTTTGCCAGTGGATACCCGCTGACCGGCATAAGGCTCCGCAATGGGCGGCTTGAGATTCATGATTTGCTATGCCTCCAAAATTGCCAATTTTGCCACAAAGATGCAGCGCCTAAAGCGCAGAGCATTAAAAGCACAAGCGTACCGATAAAAAGATTGGTCTGGTTAGCGGCACGAAATCCATGAAGCATGAGACCTTCAATGACAACATCGGCTACGAAGTAGCAGATAAACAGCAGCAAGCTACCGAATAGGGCGCATACAAAGGCCAACGCAAGTTTTTTGGTGTCTCGCGGGCCAGATGCACGCTTTATGGAATGGGTGGAATGGGGGTCAGCAAGAGGAGGAGATTGGGGGTCTACCATTGGTAGAGCCAAGGAAAGGATACTTTTGGATATAGCCATTCGTCAAACCAGCCACGATTACAAACACAACGAGTATGAAAATCAGCAGCGCCATTGTCCTCCGTTTAGAGCGCAGAGAACGCTCCACAACTATCGGCTGTGTCGAATTGGGGTCAGCAATAGGGGGAGAATCGGTGTTCATTATTGCGACTTGAGTTTATCGTGGAATTTTTCGCGAAATTCGGCGATTTCGGGGGCGACTACACCCGCGCAGTAAGGCTCCCATTTATGGAGGTTGTAGTAGTCGAGATGGTAATCCTCAGCACGGTAGAAGTTGGAATAGGAAGCCACCTGAGTTACGATGGGCGCATTCCAGACTTTTTTGGCTGTGAATTGTTTGATAGCATCGAGGGCTTGCTGCTTTTGCTCAGCGTTGCGAGCGAAGATGACCGAGCGGTACTGAGGGCCAATGTCGGGGCCTTGCTGATCGACGGTAGTGGGATTACGAACCGTGAGAAGGACATTCAACAGGTCGCGATAAGTAATGACCTTGGGGTCGAAGATGATGTTGACGGTTTCGGCATGGCCGGTATTGGCTTCTTCGACTTGCTCGTAAGTGGGATTTTTTAGTTTTCCACCTGCGTAGCCAGGTTCAACACTAGCGACGCCCTTGAGCTGCTTGAAGATGGCTTCCATGCTCCAAAAACATCCGGCGGCGAAGGTCGCGGTTTGCTGGTCGGGTTTAGCGACTTTGGGCGCAGGGATTTTGGTGGATGCTGGTTTGGCGAAGGCGATTTGGGGCGACGAGTTGTACGCCAGCAGTCCTCCCACCCCCAACACGGCGACGATGTAGAGGGGGATATACGACTTAAATGCTTTCATGGTGATTAAAGGTCGCAATCGCAGGGAAAGTTCCCGTCAACGGAAGATTTTTTGTGGGGATGAGTGGGGTGTTGCTGCTTCTTTCAAGTGGCTCGGATTTTTCTGATGTGGAGGTATGGATCCTTCGCGGGATCAGGATGACGGAACTATTGTCTTTTAGGTACTCGCCTGATGATGGAGAAATGGTTGAGGGCGAACAATATTGAGTTTTGGCACTCTATTCATGGATGGCGGAGAACTGTTTGAGGGCGAACACAAGGTTCGCCCCTACAGGGGACAATCACAACTCAAATTATGCTGAGTTAGCACTCTCGAAAAGAGGATTAAGACTCAATACGTTCGCCCTCATAAAGTTATTTACTGCTTCAACTTGTCGTGGAATTTCTCGCGGAAGTCGGCGATTTCGGGGGCGACTACACGGGCGCAGTAAGTCTCCTGGGGGTGGAGATTATAGTAATCGAGATGGTAATCCTCGGCGCGATAGAAGTTGGAAAATGGCTGAACTTCGGTGACGGCGGGAGCATTCCAGATTTGGGCTTCGTCGCAATCCTGAATGGCTTTGAGGGCGGTTTGCCTTTGCTGCGCATTGCGGGCGAAAATGACCGAACGGTATTGGGGGCCATAGTCGGGGCCTTGTTGGTTGACGGTGGTGGGGTCGCGCACAGTAAGCAGGACTTCCAATAGGTCGTAGTAAGAGATGACCTTGGGGTCGAAAATGATGTTTACGGTTTCGGCATGGCCGGTTCGGCCCGTCTCGACTTGCTGGTAGCTGGGGTTTTGAAGTCGTCCACCTGCGTAGCCGGGTTCGACGCTGGCGACGCCTTTGAGCTGCTTGAAAATGGCTTCCATGCTCCAGAAACATCCGGCGGCGAAAGTCGCGGTTTGTTGGCCAGGTCTAGCGACCTTGACTGTGGGGATGGAGTAGTTTTGGGTTTGCGCCTGAGCGGGTTGTAGTGCAACAGTAGTGAACAAAGCCCCTGCTCCCAATGCCGCGACGGCATAGAGACGGATATACGACTTGAAGGCTTTCATGATGAATAAAAGTCGTGATAGCAAGGAAAGTTCCCGTATTCGCGACTTAACTGGCAAAATTCTATGAAAAAACCTTTATAAATCTTATTTCTTGAATAGGCGAGCCTGCATTATTGCCCGTGTAAACCTGACATTTAAGCTCTCTTTCATGGTATTACGTCAGCGCCGGAGAAACTCATTGAATTGAATATTCCTTTGCAGGGATGTTTTCTTCTGGCGTAACGGAAAAGGGCGCAAACTTAGCGTTCGCGCCCTCTGGTTTTAGTTGAGTTCTTCCGACTTGAGTAGGCGGAATTTGGATTCGCGCGGAGTGTTGCGCTCCAGGATAGCAGCCTCGAAGGTGGCGTTTTCGAGGGCTTCGGTGAGTGGGTCGTTGCCGTCGTTGGAACGGTCGTCATCGTCCTCGTCGTCGCTGCCTTTGCGGTAGGCGAGTCCGGCGCGGATGGCGTCTTTGGCGCGGGCAATGGCGTTGCTCAGATCGGGCGTCGAGGTGAAGCCTTTGAGCAATTCGCTCATGCTGTCTTCGGCGCCTTCGGTTCCGCCTGCGACGGCGAAGTTCGAGTGGGTTGAAAATTCGCCATCGTAGTTAAGGACGAAGAACTGGTCGTTTTCGGGCTTCTTGCCGATTTCGGCGAAGATAGCGCGGAGCACGTTGGGCGAAGTCATCGGGTCGCCAAAGGCGCGCTTTAAGGGCGGCGACAGGGTGAAACCGACAAGGCGCTGGATGGAAACATCGTCGGGTGAACGCGAGAAGCCTTCGGCGTGGCAAAAGTCAATGGAAGCCAGACGCACGGCTTCGACATCGGCTTGATTACCGAGGGCGCAGTACATGAGCTGGTCGTAGATTTCGAAAACCTTGCGCTGGGTTTTCTTGAGTGTGAGAAGCAAGACGCCCTCGTCATAGGCGATGGCCACGACTGGCATTCCCGATTTGAGACGCTCTTCGACGTATTCGGCGCGATGAGCGATGGATTGATTGAAATCGTAAGGTGAATACATTTGTATCTAAGCTGTTGGTCCTTCGCCATCAACTTTTAGCTTTGCAGTGAAATGAAGCGCACTCGATTATCAGCGCCGACTTCGGCGCGGTAGACATGCAGGTTCAGGTTGATCGGCCACGCAAACAGCCGCAGTAGTTCGGCGACATCCTCTTTTTGAGTGGAGTTGATTTCGTCGGACGAAATTCCCGGCAATTTGCGTTTGGAGTCGGCGCAACAGGCGTGGGCGGGGCCACCATCGGCGGCCCCATGAAAAATAAGGAAAACCTCTTCGATTTTGTGTGCTTCGACCAGAAATTTGGACTCGCGTCGTATCTGGTCGAGACGCAAAAGCTCGAAGCCGCTGGAAGCGAGCGCTCCGGGGCCGCCGGGAATAAAAAGGCGGTCGTAGTGCTGGATGCCTCGCGAGTTCAAAAATTCGTCCACATTTTCCTGAAGGCGACCATCGGAACAGTCCACCACCAGAATGCGGGGACGAACATCGCTCCACACGTTGCGACAGACATAAGGTGCGTCGGTTGAGGTGGGCATAATATTCAGGAGAGGTAAAGGGGCATAGCCCTTTTAAAGCAGAATTAGTTGGAGGGAGCGTCGGCTTCGACTCGCTCTGCGCGCACATTCAGGCTTTGCGGTGTGTTGCCTGTTTGCATTTCGTCGAGGACTCGCTGCAACTCGCCTTCATTCAGGTTCAAGATGCCATCTTTGGTGACGGCTTTGGCTGATGGGGCGATTTTAGCGTAGCCCCCCGTCGCGGCGTCGTTATCGGCGGCGATGTCGAGCAGGATGAGGCATTCGCGCAGGGCGGTTTGCAAATCCATTTCGGCGAAGGGGCCTTTAGTGCGGGTGATGTAGTCGAAGCTGCCACGAATGGGAGCGCTACCCGAACCTGCGGCTCCGAAGTCGCTGGACTCGAAACGGGCGCCCATTGGGTCGAAGAAGTAGATTTTTCCCTCGCCCGCCTGCTCATCCCACGCCGAAAGAACGGGAACGAAGGTGCCGATGCCTTGAAGCGCCATCGGTATGTTTTGCACGAGGGCTTTGGTCATTTCGGCCAACTTACCTTCGAGGCTCATGGGCTGAAGCTGGGAACGGGTGTAGTATTTGAACGAATGGCGCAGGTAACGCGCGATTTCGATGGCTTTGGCGAACGAACCAGAGATGGAAACGAGCGTGTGATCGTCGAGAGGGAGAATTTTCTCGCTCTTGTCGTACATGATGCTCATTCCGGCAGTGGCGCGGCGGTCAGCGACGTTGAGGACGCCATCGCGGTATTTGACGGCGATAACCGTTGTGCCATGCGTATCGAACGAGGCGTTAACGGGCGCTTTGATTTCGGGTGTTAACGGTGAAACGAGACGAGAGAAATCGCCCGTCGCGTTGAATTGCAAAGACATAATTTGGTGACAAGACCAGCTCAATTTTCGAGTGGCCGAGAAAAGAGCAAGGACACGGCAAGCCGTGTCCTTACGAGTTACTGACCGCTACGCTGGCGATAGCGTTTGGCTTGATCGGGATCGACGCGCTTCATGCGGTCGAGGATATTTTTGGAATCTGGACGCTTGACCGAAGGTTTGCTCGGCCCCGTCTCATCGCCGCCGGGACGCGGCAACGGGTCACTTGGCAGTTGGCGACGACCGGTTTCGTCGGCTCGAAATTCTTGGATCATGTGGAAAACCTTGCGGATTACAGAAGGTGCCCTCGCAAGGACGGGGCCACCCTCACACATCAAAAGACGCGCGGCGAATTGAGCGGGTTTCCCACGCTCAAAGGGCAAATGCATAGGTTTAGCGGCGAAGTCCGTGCAAATAGAAGGGAGTGACTTCTTCGCCTCGCCAATCTTCAACGGGACAACGCTCGCCATTTTCGCTATCGCCTCAATTCTGGGGAATGCTGTGGCGCGTAGCCGTAGGTCTTGGCATCGCGCATTGCGCATTGCAACTGTTGGTAATGGTGCCAATTATGTTGTCACGCACCGATCTCGACCGCGATGTCATCGTGTACTATCTGGCCGCTGCGCGCTTACGCGACGGATTGGACGTATACCAACCGTGGCCGCAGTATGGTGTAGAGATGACGCCCTTTCGCTTTTTCTACTCGCCACCGTTCCTGCTGTTGGTGCGACCGTTGGCGGGATTGGATTTCGTGACTTTTGCGCGGGTGTGGATACTGATTTTACTGGTTCCGTTTTGGACTTATGCCTTTTGCCTGAGCCGTCTGACAACGGGAAAATGGGATTGGAAAGTAGCGCTCATCTTCGGAATGATAACGAACATCGCGCTTCGCGGTTATGCCTCGCTCACGCTTGGGCAGTTCGAGCCATTCATCTGGATGCTATTTGGTCTGGCGCTGACAACACGCAATCGCGCGGGGTGGTTGGCACTGGCGACGCTGGCAAAAATTCATCCGGTGTGGTCGTTAGCACTAACTCTTGGTGAAGGTGGCAAAAAGGAGTGGAAGAGTGCGGCATTGTTCGCCATCCCCGTCTTAGTCGCTTCGGTGTGGTTAGTGGGAATCCATAACTGGATGATGTGGTGGCCTTCGACACAACCCGTTGCCTCGCAGGGCACATTCAACGCGGATAACTGGTCGCTATCGTTTTTTGGACTTCGCATTTTGAACTGGGTGGGCGTATTAAAGGCAAGTGGCACACTGCCATCGTGGGCCAAAGCCTATCTTTCGCTGTGCGTTATAGTGGGGCCTCTTGGTGTGATGTTTTGGGCGCGCAAATACTCGCGCGAGTTGCGCATGGCGCTCGTCGCGTGTGCCGGAGTTGTGTTCGCTCCGTTGTGCTGGACGCTGTATTTCCCCCTCTTTTTACTGCCTCTAGCCGTATGGCTAGGCGAGAAGAAAGTTCGCGAGGCAGCAGGAATAGAGGCCAAATCTGTGCTTATTTAAGTGAGCAGCCCCTGCGGAATGTTGCTCGTACGTTCAGATGTTTTGTGTCTCATCGCTACGTGAGTTGGCCAATAGCAATATCAGGAATTGACACAATTTAGGGATACATGACTTCACGTTCTTTTTTTACGGATATATCTTGGAATAAATATCGCATTTCACCCGCGTTCATATCCTTGTTAAAACGTGTTGTCCTGGGATTAGCGATTTTTCATTTCATCGCCCAGTTCGTCATCTTCCTTCCCGTTGAACTGGCCCGCACGGATACAGACCGCGATACAATCGTTTATTTCGAGGCAGCCACTCGGTTAAAGCATAATTTGGACGTGTATCAGCCTTGGCCTGAGTACGGCGTGCAGATGACGCCATCGCGCTTCTTTTATTCGCCGGTTTTTCTGCTGCTCGCACGTCCGTTAGCGGAACTTCCTTTTGTAGATTTTGCGCGTGTTTGGCTCATCCTTATCTTCGGGGCCTTTTGGATATACAGTTTCTGCCTGAGCCGTCTGGCAATGGGGAGGTGGCACTGGCAAAGCGCTCTTGTAATTGGCCTCGTCATCGACATGTTTGTCGAGGGGCATGTCGCGCTTTCGCTGGGGCAATTCGAACCATTCATGTGGGCGTTGTTCGGGCTGGCACTCACAACACGGTACCGCGCGGGCTGGCTCGTATTAGCAACGCTAACGAAGATTCATCCCCTGTGGGCGCTGGGTCTGACTTTGGCTCAGGGCGGCAAGAAAGCCTGGAAAAGCGCGGCACTGTTCGCCGTGCCAGTCATATTTTTAAGTTGGTGGATGGTGGGGACACACAACTGGCTGATGTGGTGGCCTTCGGTGCAGCCTGTGGCTTCACAGGGGACTTTCCATAGTAGCAACTGGTCGCTGGCTTTCCTAGGGATTCGCATTTTCCATTGGTGCGGTCTACTCGTAGCCAGTGGTTCGCTACCATCATGGGCCAAAATGTACCTTTCGCTATGCGCGGTTGGTGCCCCACTGGGAATGGCATTCGCAGCACGCAAATGTTCGCAAGAGATGCGGCTGGCATTGGTGGCGAGTGCGGGGGTGCTGTTCGCGCCACTTTGCTGGACCGATTACTTCCCGCTATTTTTACTTCCATTAGCAGTTTGGATGGGTGAAAGGCGTAAAGTCAGCGAATAATAGGAAATTCCAAGAAACGTGAATGCTTCGCCAAGCATATAGTAAGGAGGCTTATTATTTACAGGAAGAACCACAGTGCCCGAACTTTTGTTGCTGCGCGAACTACCGCGTTATGAGATGTTGCAAGAAAAAGCCAAACGCTATCCAGATTTGGATGCGGGCGCCGTCGAGGCGACGCTGGTTTTGATGCGAGTCGCTTCCGACGTGTTGGAAGGATTTGGCGCTCATTTCGCACGCAACGGCATTTCGCAAGGGCGCTACATGGTGTTGATGATGCTGGAACGGCCCTGTGTGGTTAGCGGCATGTTGCCTTCGGAAATTGCCGATAAGTTGGGCGTGACACGCGCAACTGTCACCGGCCTTTTGGATGGCCTGGAGAAAGATGGTTTGATTTCGCGACAGATGCACCCCGAAGACAGGAGAGCATTCTGCATCGAACTTACAAACAAGGGGCGCGAATTTCTGGCAGACCTTTTACCCGAACATTATCGCCGAATCGCGGGCCTGATGGCCCATCTTGATGACGGTGAACGTCGTCAATTAATCGACTTGCTCTCCAAGGTTGCGCTAGGGACTGATGCCATGCGCGACGAAGACTGGACCCCCGACACAAATTAAAAACTTACTACTTCGATGAAAACAGTAGATCGGCCCGCGCCCGCCTCAGAGAGCGCACAAGAAGATAAGGCGCCTAACAATCAGGCACCAAAGCAGCCGGAAGTGGCTCCTGCCGGAGCAGCGGAAGCGAAACCCACGAAAAAGAAAGATCCCAAAAAGCGGGCGTTGGCTCTGCTCATTGGCATTCCCGTTGTGTTGGCTGCCGGATTGTTTGGCTACAACCGCTACAAGTGGGGCCAGTGGCATGTGGAAACGGATGATGCTTACACCACTTCGGATGTGGTTCAGATCACTCCGCAGATCAATGGGCGTATCGAGAAACTGATGGTTTCGGACAACCAGTTGGTCAAAAAAGGCCAGCTGCTGGCGTTGCTGGACCCTTCGAGTTTTGAGACGGCGCTGCAAAGCGCTCAGGCGAACCTGGCAGTTGCCATCGCCGCGCAAAATGCAGCCGAACAGCAAGTTCGTTTGACGGGCGCAACAGGTGCCTCTCAAGTAGCACAGGCTCAAGGCGGCGTGGAACAGGCTCAGGCCGGTGTGGGCGCTGCTCAATCGACGGTTGAGCAGGGAGCGGCGGGCGTACAGAATGCGCGGGCTTCCATAATCACCGCCCGCGACAATGCCAAAGCGGCTCAGACACTGATTGCTGCCGCGCAAGCAACTCGTGACCGGGCCACTGAAACAGCAAAGGCCGCACAAACCCAAATTACGGCGGCACAGGCACGCACTGGAAACGCCTCACAGGCGGTACAGGTCGCTTCGGCTAACCTGCGCGCTCAAGTCGCGGCGCGTGCCCGCGCCGTTCAGACAGTTGCCGCAGCACAGGCGAACGTGACAACAGCACAGGCCGGAGTAGAAGAGGCTCAAGCGCAGATTCGCTCGGCACAGGCACAAATTGATTCGGCGACCGCCCAACTCGAACAGGCCAATCGCAACTTGACTCGTTCACAGCAACTGTTCGATGGCGGCGCGGCTCCACGCTCTAGCGTCGATGCAGCAGAAGCGGCGCAGCGCACGGCAGTCGCCGCGCAGACCAGCGCCACTTCGCAGTTGCAAGTCGCGGGTCAGGCGCTTCGTCAGGCTCAATCGGCAGTTGTTGCCCGCGAGTCGGATGTTGAAGCAGCACGTGAGGGAGTGAGCGCCGCCGACGCCCAAATCGCGGCTTCGCGGGCACAGGTGGCTCAGGCTCGTCAGGGCGTTGCCGAAGCGAACGCCTCGGTTGCCAATGCACGCGCTCAGTACAGCGCATCGCAGGGCGCAATCCGTGAGGCTGAAGCGGGCATCATCTCGAACCAGGCCAAGACGGCGGCGGCAGCCGATGCCATCGCTCAGGAACAGGCTGGACTTGCCAACGCACAAGCAACACAAAATGGCGCGGGCCAGAACGTGAATGTGGCGCGTGGCAAAGTGACACAGGCGCAGGGCACATTGCAGCAAGCACGTACCATCGACCAACAAATCGCGGTGGCACTTGCGAACCTGAAGTCGGCTCAAGCCAAGGTATCACAGGCCAAGGCGGCAGTTGCTCAGGCTCAAATCGACCTGAGCCGCACCCGCATCACTTCGCCAGTAGAGGGCACTATCTCGCGCCGTACCGGACAGGTCGGCCAACAGTTGGCGCCGGGACAAGCTGTTATGGCGGTTGTTCCCAAGAACGACATCTGGCTGGTTGCGAACTACAAAGAAACCCAGTTGGGCCACGTTCGCGAAGGTCAGAAGGTGGATATTGAAATCGACGCCCTACCCGACTACACCTTCCACGGCAAAGTGCAGAGCATCGCGGCTGGCACGGGCAACGTGTTCGCGCTTTTGCCCGCCGAGAATGCGACAGGCAACTTCACCAAGGTCGTACAGCGTGTTCCGGTGAAGATTACTTTTGACCCAAACCAGCCGGGGCTGGATCGCTTGCGGGCCGGACTGAGCGCCGCACCAACGATTGAAACAGCGCACTGAAAGCAAGGCCGGGGTTAACCAACCTCGGCCTTAGCTTTGACGCTGATGCGTTTCCCAATTCCATCTCTATCGCCATGAATACTTCTGCTGTGGCGCGGCCCGACTACGAGAATTATTCGGTTTTTTCGCGCTGGCTTGTTTTGGCTGCTGTCGTTCTAGGCGCCATTCTTGAAATTCTCGACACCACCATCGTCTCAACGGCTATTCCCCAGATGCAAGGTAACCTGGGGGCGACGCTGGACGAAATTGGCTGGGTTTCGACGGGATATATCGTGGCGAACGTTATCGTGTTGCCACTGACGGGCTGGTGTTCGGCGCGCTT
This sequence comes from bacterium, assembly GCA_004172935.1. Lineage (GTDB taxonomy): Bacteria > Armatimonadota > Abditibacteriia > Abditibacteriales > Abditibacteriaceae > Abditibacterium. The sequence goes on from SDZD01000011.1 coordinate 82,058, forward strand.
TGGGCGCCGACAGTACCTCGCGGCCTCGATGGCGTTTTTCACGCTGGCGTCGTTCATGTGCGGCGTTTCGGGCAGCCTATGGGGATTGGTTTTCTGGCGTATCATGCAAGGTGCGGGCGGCGCGGCGCTGATTTCGACGGCGCAAGCCACGCTATTGAGCATTTTCCCGCCCAAACAGCACAACATGGTGCAAGGCATCTTCGGCCTGTCCATCATGGTAGCTCCGACTCTGGGGCCGACGATTGGCGGATACATCACCGATTACTACTCGTGGCCGTGGGCGTTCTTCGTTAACGTGCCATTGGGTATTCTAGGCGTGTTTTTGGTGCTTTCATACCTGAAGGACGACGAGAACCAAAAGGCGCCAGGCCGAGTGGATGCGCTGGGTATCGTGCTACTGGCAGTTGGGTTAGGTTGCTTGCAAACGATTCTGGAAAAAGGCAACCGCGAGGACTGGTTTGAATCGCCGCTGATTATCGCGCTGACGCTATTCGCGGTAGGCGGATTAGGTGGATTCATCTGGTGGGAGCTGAAGACAGATTCACCCGCTGTCAACCTGCGCATTTTGAAAAACCGTGCTTTTACGGCAGGGTGGATATTGAACTTCGTGGTCGGAATCGGCCTGTATGTATCGGTGTTCATCTTTCCGGTGTTCATGCAAACACTACGCGGCTACACGGCACAGGAAACCGGAATGCAGTTAATTCCGCGCGGATTGACGACGGCGATTGTGACCATCATTAGCATCCGTCTGGCAACGAAAATTCAGCCTCGTATTATGCTGGGTGTTGGGCTGGTGCTGTTCGCGATTGCGATGCTGCATTTCCACTCGATCACATTGGCAACTGGCCCCGACCAATTGCTGTGGCCGATGATTATTACGGGAGCGTCGTTTGGATTGCTGATCGTTCCACTGTCGGCGGCAACTCTGGGTTCGCTGCAACCGCGCGAAATTCCGGCGGGGGCGGGCCTTTTCAACTTGATGCGTCAGTTGGGAGGTAGCGTTGGCATCGCGGGGGCAGCGACGGTTCTCGATAAATGGGGCCAGCAAGCACGCGCCCCGATGGTCGAGGCCATCACTCCGCTTAACCCGGCGTGGGCAATACGCTTGGAAGCCATGACCCGCTCGTTTCAGAGCGCCGGGTTAGACGCGCAAACGGCTCAAAGCCGCGCCTATGCTTTGATGGAGCGAATGATTGAGGCGCAGTCGGCAACGATTGCTTTCGAGAAAGCCTATTTCGCACTGGCGGTGCTGTCGATTGTCGCTCTGCCACTGCTGTTCTTGTTCAAGAAGGTGAAAGGGGCACCGAGCGCGGAGGCCCATTAAAACAAAGGGGAGCGAAATCCGATGGATTTCGCTCCCCTTTTTGTTATTTGGATTGGTTAGTAAGAAATCGGAGTGGAGGATTTGGCGACTCTGGCGTTATGATCGACAGGGGCAACGGGGTCGGGCAGCGATTCGGCCATGCGCTGTCTCGAATCGCGCTCGATTAAACCGCGTTCGAAGGAACTGATGGTTTCAACGTTGGCAAGTCGTTCTTCAAGTGCGCGAATCTGTTCTTGCAGAGCGGCTTCGGAACTGGATGTGCCCCCTAATCTGGGTTCAGAACTTTTCATGCCAGAGAGTACCGCAACTGTCCCCAAAGCAGCCCCTGCAACTACAGCGACTGGCAGTAGGGGAGCCAATGGACTTCCATTGAGGACAGCGGTCAATGGAATGCAGATGCCTAACATACCAGTTGCACAGCCCCAAATAGATTTAACGAGGCCAATTCGTGCGTCTTCGACTGGTTGATGTTGAGGTGGTGGCGGTGGGGACGAACGGGTTGGTTGGTATTGGTGACTCATTGTGATTCCTCTGTGTGGCAGTGGCACTATCCAAAGAGCTGACCCGGCAGGGCGCGAATGTCTTGTTGTTTCAGAGTTACGCAACTGACAACAGATTGCGCAAGTCCTCGCGGGGATATACAGACATCCACGCCCATAAAACGAACTTAGGTAATTCCCTTATTTCTCGCCGGAGGGGACAGGAACGGGGTCGTCATAGGAGACGGGGATACCGAAGTCGGGGGTGCCATCCGCACGCCAGCGAATGGGTTGGGCGCGGGTACTGCGGTCGCCAAAAGTGCGGTTGGTCGAGGTTTTGGCATGGTAGGCATTCCAATCTTCTTTGCCGTCGGGTGATTTGAAAAAGAAGTTGTGGCCCGTTCCCCATACGCCGTTTTGATCGACACGCGCCATGAGCAATTTGGGATATTGCGTCCATGATTTCTCGTCGGAGAGATCGCTGCCCATCTTGGCAACCAAAGCTCCCAGGCGGTAGTCGGGAGTGGAAGCGTCGCACATGGAGTAAACGAGATAGACGGTATCGCCATGCACCAGAAACTCTGGCCCTTCGCGGACTGGCACATCGCCGAAGCCGCTGGTTTCGAGGGAAGTACGTTCGCCATCAATAGTCCAAGGGTTGGACATTTTGGCGATGTAGATGCCCTGACCATGTGGGCTGGGGCGGCCACACCATGCGAAGACTAACTCGCCGTTGGGCTTTTGCATGACGGTGCCATCAATGGCATATTGGGCATCAGCACTGTCGGTTTTGAGTTTGGCCTTGAAGGTGTAAGGACCCATTGGGTCGGTTCCGGCGCTCTGGGCGACGTACATGCGGTGCGAAGGCTCTGGGCCAGCGGAGGCGGTGTAGTAGAGATACCAGCGGGGGCCAGTGCCATCTTTGGCATCGAGCAAGTGAAATTCGGGCGCCCAGATGTCGCGGTCGCGCGAGGGGTCAGCGTCTTTCCACACCTGCACATCGGTCGCGTCCTTCAACTCGCCGAGGCGCTTGGCGCGGCGAAGTTTCACATCGCGAGCAGTTGTGGTGCTGAGGTAATAGTAGCCGTCGTGAAAGAAGAGGCAGGGGTCGGCCCCATCGACTTTGATCGGGTTTTGGAACGTGCGCACAGCTCCGGCAACGGGGGCAGGATTTCCCTGAGCGTGTGCGACGCTGGTTATAGTCGCGAGTCCGCACAGACAGGCAACTAATAATGGAAGTTTCATCAGCTAAATTTGACCCACCATCTAACCGCATGTTTTACAACAACGACAATTGCCCCTGCTGAGGTTCTTCTTGGGCGGGTTCGATGAGGGTTTCGTCGTCGTTGACGACGTTACCAACTCGTTTGCCTACGGGGAAGGCTTCCAAGTCGGAGTCGGGATAGATTTCGAGCATCGAGAGGGCATCTTCCATACTGGTTCGGGGGTCGAGCCAGGCATCTTCGAGGTCGGGCTTCAGGATAACGGCCATGCGGTGGTGAAGCGTGGAAAGCAGATGGTTAGGTTCACCAGTGATGATGGTGCAGGTGCGAAGCGGAGCATCGCCGGGGCCATTCCACTCTTCCCACAATCCGGCGAAAGCCCATAGACGATCATCGCGGAAGTGGATGTAATGAGGGGTTTTAACTTTTTCCTGCTGCTTCCATTCGTAGAAACCATCGGCCGGGATGAGACAGCGGCGGCGCTTGAGGGCGTGCTTGAAACTGGCTTTTTCGCTGAGGGTTTCCAGACGGGCGTTAATCATTTTGGAGCCGATGGAGTCGTCTTTAGCCCATGAGGGCACGAGGCCCCAACGGTAGCCTTCGAGGGCGCGCACGCCATCGCCATAGGCGTTCTGGGTAATGACGGCGATGGGTTGCATCGGCGCGATGTTAAATCGGGGAGGAAAATCGAAGAGGGTTTGCTGAGCCGAAAAGCGCTCGGCGACTTCCTGAGGGGTATGTTGAAGAGTGAATCGTCCGCACATAGGGTGAAAAAGCGTTCAAAATCCGCGCCATATTCGCCATAAAAAGCCCCTCATCACAATCTCTGGCGTTCATACTGGCGGCGCCATGAGCCAAAACAATCCGCTGCGCGTGTTGGTGTGGGACGAGAACCCCCCGCACGCCGATAAGGCGATTTATCCCGACGGCATTCGCACCGTCATCGCCGACGCGCTCAACCAACTCGGCGCAGGTCAGATTAAAGCCGATGCTGCCCATCTGGACGAACCAAATCAAGGCATTACAGCCGAAGTTTTGGCGAACTACGATGTGCTATTGTGGTGGGGTCATGCCCGCCACGGTCAGGTCGAAGATTCGGTTGCCGCACTGGTGAAAACCGCCGTCCATGAGAACGGATTGGGCTTCATTCCATTGCATTCGGGGCACTACTCGAAGACTTTCAAAGCCGTGCTGGAATCAACGGGCGATTTGAAGGGCGGTTGGCGCGAAATCGAAGGCTTCGAGGCTGAAGAGATTACGGTTTGCGCACCACGCCACCCAATCGCCGAAGGAATCGAAGATTTCGTTCTGGACGCCGAAGAGATGTATGGTTCGCCATTTGGAGCACCACCCTATCAGACACTGGTTTTCCAGTCGTACTTCCCGCACGGCGGCGAGTATTTCCCCTGTGGCTTCACGCTGAGCGTTGGCAAGGGTATCGACCCCGATTTCCAATCGGGTGGTGGCAAGGGCGCCAACCAGGGCGAAGGCGCGGGCCGCGTGTTCTACTTCCGTCCCGGCCACGAGACGGTGGGCACCTACCACAACGCGACAGTGCAAAAAGTGCTGAAGAACGCCGTGCTGTGGTGCGGACGGGCGGTATAAAACCGCAGCCAACGGAATGGCCCTGACGGAGTCGGGCACCCCGCCTTCGCCGACAAATAGCGCCAGTCGTTATCGCACTTCCTGTGAAAATGGCGGCGTAAAGGCGAGACCCCAAAAAGGGGCCTCGCCTTTTTGTTTTGGCGTTGGGTTATTTGGTGCGTTTGCGTTTGACGCGAGAGAGCATGTCGTTCCAGAGGGCAGGGGCTAGGAAGCGCAGCAACACGAAATAAATTATGGTGCCTAGAACGACGGGGATAACGAGGTTAGCGAGTGGCGAATCGGGGAAGAGCCAACGCGCTAACAAGTAGGGGCCGACCTGCGAAATGCCGAACAAGGCGAAGGAGCCACCGAAGATGCCAAAAACGCTGCCGGGGCTGCCACCGATGGTTTTGACGGCTAAATAGACACGGAGGGGGCCAAATAAAGCGATGCAGATGGTAACAGCGCTCGCCATACCAACAGCACCGTAAAGACGGGCGGCGAAGTAGCCTGCGACGGCGAAAGTAAGGGCTTGCGCGATGCTCAGGGTGGTGAGGGTCGAGAAGCGCCCCTGCGCCTTCAAGAGCGCGTCTCCCGTGGTATCAACAACACGGATAGCCATACCGACGCTCAATATCATCAGAATCGGCGCAGCATCAGCCCAGTTCGCGTGGAAGAAGACGCCTATGAGCGCAGGAGAGACGATGCCGGGCAAAAGGCACAGCAGGGCGCCTACGACGGCCAGAGCGCGTATAGAGCGCATGTAGACATCAAGTTGGCGCTCACGTTCGAGATTGAGTCGCGAAAGGGCGGGCAACAGCACCGAGTTGATGTTGTTGGAAAGCAGGAACAGCGTCTGCTGCGAGAGGTTGTAGGCGAAAGCGTATAAGCCCAATTCAGCGGGCAACACCAAACGACCAAGGATGATGTTATCGCCCTGCCACAGCACGAAATTACAGGCTCCGGCAACGATGAGCAAACCGATTCCGCTGAGCAGGTACTTCCATTTGGCCGACTCCAGTTTCAGATGGATTGGGGGACGGGCCACCGAGTAGAGGTACAAGCAGCGCCCCATAGGAATAAGCGCGATGGGGATAACGAACGAGAGCGCCCCTGCTCCAGCAGCCGCTAACCCGACAGTGATGAAAGACTGGGCGACGAGACAGGCGAGATTGAGCCGCGCCAACAAGTCGAAGCGCATGTCGATTTCGATTTTGGCCTGAGCCACATTCGATAACGACATAAACATCGGTGACAGCAACGCGATACGCACCAGAAAGGCGAGATGGGGCCTTTGATAAAACTGCTCTAGAAGTGGCGAGAGTGCCCACAGGAAGGTGTAGCCGCCCACGGCGGTACACATGGTAAGCCAGAAGGCCGAGTTGACACGGCGCTCGTAGTGTCTGGGGCGGCGCACCAGAACTTCGCGTGTGCCCGCTTCCTGCATCCAACCGACGCCGAGCGTGATGGCATAGGCAATGGTGAACAAACCCAGATCGGCGGGAGATAGAAAGCGCGTCCACAGCAACTGGGCTACGAGCGCGACGACTTTGGAAAGTACCGACTGGGCGAGCAGCCACACGAATCCCGTCGTGGTGCGCTTGCCAAGACCCGCATTGGAAGAAACGGCAGGAGAATCGTTTGTTGGAATTGTGACGGGGTCTGTTGAGGGAAGTGTGGCGGCGCTCAATTCGGGGCTAAGAGGTGTTCTCCTGAAACGTCGGGACATGAAAGGCGAACCAGTTTACCGCGTGCCCTTTCCCCTTTTTGTGCGCAACGGTTCAAACTGGGGGCCTCAATGAACTTGCAGCATTATCTCGCCATTGATTTGGGCGCCGAATCGGGGCGCGTTATCGCCGGACGTTTCGACGGCGCACACCTCGAACTCGAAGAATTGCACCGCTTCCCCAACCGTTCGGCGTTCGCCAACGGCACGCTGTATTGGGACGTATTGCGACTGTGGAACGACATCTCCGATGGACTCGCCAAAGCCGCCGACAAGGGCGAGATCGCGGGCATCGGCGCCGATACATGGGGTGTCGATTTCGCGCTTTTGGACGAGCGCGGGCAAATGCTATCGAATCCGGTGTGCTATCGCGACGCGCGACACGACGGTTATGTCGAGCGCGCCGCGCAGACGGTTTCGAAACGCGAAATTTACGAACGCACCGGCCTTCAATTTCTGGGCTTCAACACGCTGTACCAGTTGCTCGCTCTCAAAGACCAGAACCCGTGGGAGTTGGAGCGGGCGCAAACGCTGCTTTTCACGCCCGACCTGTTGCACTTTTGGCTGAGTGGCGAACGGAGCAACGAATATTCCATCGCCTCGACTTCGCAGATGGTGGATGCGCGCGGGCGTTGCTGGGATGACGAACTGCTGGCACGCTTCGGATTACCACGCGACATTCTGGCGCCAATGGTGGCGCCGGGAGCCACCATTGGCACGTTGCGCTCGGATGTGGCGTCGCGGCTGGGTCTAAGCCCCAACACGCCCGTTATCGCGCCGGGGGGGCACGACACGGCTTCGGCAGTGTCGGCGGTGCCATTTACCGGGAGCGGCGAACATGCGGCCTACCTTTCGAGCGGTACATGGAGCTTGATGGGGTTGGAACTGAGCGAACCGCTCATCAACGACCAGAGCTTTGAGTTGGGCTTCACCAACGAAGGTGGCGCATTTGGCACCATCCGATTTTTGAAGAACATCGCGGGATTGTGGCTGCTTCAGGAATGCCGACGCGACTTTTTGCGGCGCGGGCGCGAGTTTTCGTATGCCGAGTTGGCGCAACTGGCGAGCGAAGTGGGGAGCGGCGGGCCGTTCGTCGAGCCGGACGAACCACGCTTTGCCAGTCCGGGGCAGATGCCACAGAAAATTAGCGACTTCTGCCGCGAAACCAACCAGAAAGCTCCCGAAAGCGCTGGCGAGTTCGCGCGTTGCTGCCTCGATTCGTTGGCGCTCAAATATCGCTGGACATTCGAGAAGTTGGAACTGCTGAGCGGACAGAAACTCGATTCGCTGTACATCGTGGGAGGGGGAAGCCAAAACGAACTGTTGAACCAACTGACGGCAGATTGCATCGGGCGCCCTGTCATCGCAGGGCCAATCGAGGCGACAGCGGCGGGTAACATTCTGGTGCAAGCCGTCGCGAGCGGCGCCATTAGCGGGGCATCGCAAGTACGCGATGTGGTGCGCAACTCCTTCCCCTCAAAACGTTTCGAACCCAACAGCTCCGAGCGCGCAGGCTGGGACGAAAAATTCGGGCGTTTTCAGCAAATGATGAATTAATAGGCCATTGGTTTTGCTGGTCGGGAGTGGGAAAATTAGCGTATGCCTTCTTCCCCTCCCCAAGCATCCCAATGCCCATTGTGTGGTCGGCTGAACTCGACTCAGCGCCCTCATTGCCGCCAGTGTGGCTATCGGTTGCCGTGGGCCGATGTGCTCGAAGGGACACCGCCACCACCGCGCGTCGCCGATGAACTGCCCGCCATTACACAGAAGTTGGAGAAGTGGGGCGCACTTCCCAAAGCCAAGTGCGCGTGCCGTTTTTGCGATGAACCGATTGAAATAGACGCACGCCAGTGCCCGCATTGCTTGCAATGGTTAGCCGCTCCAGGCAAAGAGATATTAGATCCCTGGCAAGCGGGCTTTCGCGATAAGGACGTAGAAAAAACGGATGTGATTAGCCCACGGGCGGGATGCTTTTCGGTGTTGGTAGTGCTAGTCGCGGGAGTGGTTTGGCTGGTGGGTAGTGTCTAGACAGAGAAAACCCCGCGTTCGAAAGAACGCGGGGTTTAGTGTTTTATTCGCCTTCGGACATCGCCTGCATTTGGGCGGTGAGGCTGGCCCAGGGCAGTAGTTCGAGGCGCGATTTGGGGATTGGCTCGCCCGACACGTCGCAGATGCCATAGGTGCCGTCCTGAATTTTTTGCAGGGCGTGGTCAATGGCTGTCATGGTTTCCTCGATTTCTTCTTCAACGCTCATGTCCATTTCTTTGTCCATGAGGCTGGAGGCGAGATCGGCGGTGTCTTCATCGCTGTCTGGGTCTTCGGGCAAGTTGCCGTCAGCATCGCTCGACGAGCTGCGAAGATACTCGCGTTCTTCTTCGAACTTAGCGATTTCCTCGAACAAACGGTCGCGATAGTGAGCGACATCGAGGTCTTTGCGTTGTTGGGGTGGGATGACATCCGCCTGATTGATAGCTTCGGCAGACGAAGCATCGCCACCAGTTCCGATGAGACTGGCCGAAGCCGTTTGCGATTTGCGCTTACGCGGCGAGAGCGAGTCGTCTTGATCTTTAATTGCCATAAACGTATAAGTACCCTTCACTCGCTCAAATCGTGCCGAACTTAATGCTCGTTGGGCACCGATGCAAGCGAGTCTATTAACTGCTTTTTCCACGCGGCGCGTTGGTTCTGGTAAGTTGCCTCATCCACCTGTTTGGCTTCGAAGGCATCATCCAGATCGGCTATTTTCTGAACCAACTCGCGGCTCGACGAATCGAGCCGGGGAGCAACAGCAAAGCCGTTGAGTGGTGAGAAACCGGCATTTTCCTCGCCGCGCGGGGAAGTGTGCGAGTTAACGCTTACATTTTCGCGGCGTTCCGCACGTTTTGGTTTCAGGAGCGCAACTGGCAAAAATAAACACATCGCGACGACCAATCCGGCGAATCCCCAGAACAGGCTCGACACTGGCCGCGAAATTTTCACTTCGAGTTGTTGGCCCGCCGGAACAGCGGGGCCAGTCTGCGCGGCACCGGGCATTGCCATCGGCGAACCGATGGAGTTGACGATGCGGGTTTCGGTTTTACCGTCGATGGGCAACTGCTGTGGCCCTTCGGGGCCGAGCAAAGGCGCATTGATCTGCAACTCTTTGTCTTCGGTTTCGCGGGCAACGAAAAAGAACTTCGTTGGATAGGCCGCTTCGCGCGATAAATCGACGGTTTTAGCCCACGGCAATTTGGATGGCCACGCCACATCGTAGGAGTAGATGATGGCGTTACGAGTGCCGTATGCGGCGGGCGTAATTGGCATGACAATGCCCCAGCCATCAGTTGTACGCTCAAGTTTTGCATCGCTGTTAGGCATATCGAGCTTGAGGTTCTGGGCGATTTTGGGAACATTGAGCAAAACCGAGATTTTGCGTTTGCCAAAGCCGAGATAGGTCAGGGTCGAGGGGTTCTCGACCACGATACGCTCGATACAATGCAAGCCAGTCGCCGTCGATTTGATGGCAAGGTGGTGAACCTGAAAATCGAGCGGAGCGGCGTTCGGCTGGGTGGTGGTATCGAAGACCAGCAAATCGACTTTTTGCGGATTGACGGTGATGCCAACCTGCTTGAGTCGCTGTCCACCATCGTAGGCGACCGTCCAGTAGGAGTAACCCTGATGCGGAACGTTGGCGAACAACAGCTCTTTGTTGCTCAGATCGCGCGTAGGGAAAGAGAATTTTCCTTTGGCGTCGGTGGTAGTGGAAGCGATGACGGTGCGAGCGTCATTTTTACCGGAGCTGAGCAGTTGGACGGTTGCGTTGGGCAACACGGCGTTTTTATGGGAGCCGTCGCGCGCTGTGCCTGAGATAGTGACGGGTGCGGCGCTTGCAGCAGTGGCACCCAGGAGAAAAGTCGAAAGTAGAAGTTGGAATTTCATGGTGTTTGCGAATACAAAGCAAACCGTGATTTCAGGAGCGCTTCTTGCGTCCTCGCGCAATAAGAATTTCGGCTTCGAGCGCCAATTCCGCGCGACGGGAGCGGCGGAAGTTCCAGATGATGCGTTCGATGTTAGTGAGTTGGGGTTGAGGAAGGTGGGCCGCGTTTTCCATTTGGGCACGCCGTGTTTTCCACTCGGCGTCGTCAATTTTTCCCAAATCGTGGTCGAGGTCCAGTTCCTCCACGCCGGGAATGTAATTGACGGCGTGGATGGTGCGGCTGGAAGGCCCAGCCCACAACGGCATAAAGATGTAAGCGAGGGCAACGATGCCCAACAAAGCGGGTAACAGCAAGTTCGTCATGCCACCAACTCCGGTTCGCGTTCGGCTTTTTTAGAGGTGGGGGTGTTGCCACGATCAACCACATTGCGGCGAGGCGGAATGAAGGCCACCAAAGTACCGAGAATGAAGAACGCCTGCGAAATCCATATCCACATCACCAATGGGTTCATGTAGGCCTTAATGGAGGCGCTGTTGTCTTTGGTGTCGTAGCCGTCGAGAACGAGGTACAAATCGTTGGCGGGCGTGGAACGGATGGAGGGACGGCGGGCCGATTGGCCTTCTTCGTCTTTGGTTTGTGGGTCGCTGGCAGTGGCCGCCGCAAAGAAGTCGATGTGCGGACGCATGGGGCGGTCATTTGGAGTGACCTGACCGTTATCGTCGAAGACGGTAACGCGCGCCGTCATCTGGTCGCGCAAGTGAGGGTCGAGTTTTTCGGGTCGCTCCAAACCATCGAAGCGCAACACATATTCGGAGTCGCGGTTGGCGTCCTTGACGCGCATACGCTCGCCCTTGTGCAGCAAGATGGACTGGGTTTCGACCTTGAAGAGCGAGCTGCCCGTCAGGCCAATAAACATGACCGCCACGCCAAGGTGAACGATGTAGCCACCATAGCGCGCGGGGTTAAACGAGATGAGGTCGGCACTGGCATCGAGAACCGACGAGTTGCGCTTTGCGCGTAGCGCTTTGATGCCACGGAAGAACTCGAAGCCAATCGCCATAAAGACGAAGAACGACAGGGTGAAAGCCGTCGCAGCTCCGGTGCGCCACTGTGCGAGGAACCACAGGATGGGCGAAAAAGCCAAAGTCCACAAAACGGGGAACTTGAGGACTTTCCAGATGCCCGAAATGGTGGTGCGACGCCAGGCCAACAGAGGGCCGATACCGGTCAGCGCGAGCAGCAACAGGCCCAGCGGCGCCATCGTGGTGTTGAAGTAGTCTTTGCTGACGTTGACGCGCTCGTTGCCGATGGCGTCGGACAGAGTGGGATAGACGGTGCCGAGCAAAACCGCGAGGGTGCAGCCGAGCAACAAGAAGTTGTTCAGCATGAAAGCGCCTTCACGCGACAGAACGGACTCGATTTTGGCGTCGCTGACCAGTTCGGAGCGGCGCCAGTAAATGAGGATCATCGTCGCGACGAGAGCGAAGCCCAAGAAGCTGAGGAAGTAGCCGCCAACGCCTGATTCAGCGAACGAGTGGACGCTTTGCACCACACCAGAACGGGTGAGGAAGGTGCCAAACACCGACAACAAGAAGGTGAGGGTAACAAGCGCGATGTTCCAGTTTTTGAGCAAACCGCGACGCCCTTGCAGCATGATGGAGTGCAAGAACGCTGTGGCCGATAGCCACGGCATCAAGCTGGCGTTCTCGACGGGGTCCCAGGCCCAGTAGCCGCCCCAACCGAGGGTTTCGTAGGCCCATACGCCGCCCAAGACGATACCAACTGTGAGGACAATCCAGGTGAACAGCACCCAACGGCGAATGAGAGCCACCCATGCTTCATCGAATTTGCGATGAAAGAGCGCAGCGACAGCGAAAGCGAAGGGAACCGTGCAACCGACGTAGCCAATGTAAAGCGTGGGCGGGTGAATTTGCATCCAGTAGTTCTGAAGCAGCGGGTTCATGCCGCGACCATCTTGAGGGATTTGCTCCATGACCACCCAAGGAGAGGCGGAGAAAGCGACGAGGCCCGCGAAGAACAGGGTGGTGGCGCAGATGACGCTGGTGGCGATGGGCGACAGCTCCTGGCCGGAACGGCGTCCGCCGCGCGACACGAGAATGCCGTAGGTGGCCAGCACGAACGTCCATAGCAGCAGCGAGCCGCCCTGCCCGCCCCACAGAGCGGAAATTTTGAATGGCAGCGGCTGAGCGCGCGACGAGTTCTCCCACACATATTGCAACGTGAAGTTGTTGGTGAGGAACGCAAAAATCATCAGAGCACACGCCGCCGCGACGAAGGCCCACGTCACGAACGAGGCGTTGTGCGCGGTTTCGAGCCATGCGGCGCGCTTGCTATTGGCAGCGCGATGATAGGAAAACGCCGTTGCGCCGATATTGAGCGCACAGGCCAGCATCGCCAGTAACACGAGCCAATGCCCAAGAGTAGCTATAAGCATGAGAAAATGGGTAGTTGCAAAACGAAAGAGGAGCGACGCTGGCGCCGCTCCTCTTCTTATGATTTCAAACCACGCGCGTCTTTTTGTGGTTTGGTACCGGTTTCCATCTTCTTAACCGATTTAGAAGTCTCTCCCTCCTGATATTTGGAGGGGCATTTAGTGAGCACGTGTTCGGCTTTGAATACGCCGGGGGAGATATAGGTGCCATCGACCTGAACCGGGCCTCCCGCTCGAAAGGTATCTGGGAGCGCGTCGGTGTAGGAGACGGACACCGAAGACTTACCTTCTACAACTTTAAAGTGCGACTCGCGCACAACACCATCTTCGGTTTGGCGTGGCACAAACTTGACGGGAGTAGACCCGACAAAGCCAACAACGCGCAGGTGGCGTCCGACAAATGAATCGGTGGAGCCGTCCTTGGCGCGCAGATTCTGGACAGGCACGTTTTGCGTAGTGCCCGATTTCAGCGAGGACACCACCAGGAACCCGATAGCTGCAAGAATGGCCGCACCGCCCACGAGATAGCGAATTTGCATGGAATTTGTTAGAGCCAGTTTAAATCGTTGAAACTCGCGTTAAAGCTAAAAAGTGGCAGGTCTCAGATGAGCCAGCGTTGTCAAAGCCCCAAAATACGCGCTAAGAATGCAGTTCGCAATATCAGAGATATGAGCCATTGGCACATTGAGGAGTGTTCTTGCAGCTCGCGGCGCCGAAGTTGCAATTTTTACGGGGCGCGCAACGTGGATAAACTCGCGCGCGCTTTTAAAGCTGAACTTTTATGGAAAACATTCCATCCTGGGTCGTTATCGCCGTTGGCATCGCCAACATCATTCAGATTTTCGCGGCGCTCGTCACTATTTTGCTGGGCCTGATCGTCGTTTTCATCCTGTTGCAGATTAAGAATCAGCTGACGCAAGACATCGTGCCAACTGTTGCCAAGACACTTCGCAACGTGGAAAAGATGTCGGACGACGCTGCGGCCACAACACACAACGTGACGGGCGCAGTGAACCGCGTCTCGAACCTCGTTGGCGCCGCTTCCACCCGTCTCGAATCGCCTCTGATTCGTGCCGTGGGTCTTGCTTCCGGTTTGCTGGCGGCAGGTCGCGCGGTACGCACGGGCAAAAAGACCGTCGTAGTCGAGAAAAAACGCAAGGGACTTTTTTAGTGGCAGTCCCGAAGTGAGGGGAGTGGCAACAGCTACTCTCCATCGCTTTATACCCACCACTCAACATTGAGCTATGGCACAAATCATCGAAACGCCGGATAAAGTGATCGTCGTGACCGGCACACCGTTCTCATCGGGCGTGCGTCTGCTTGTCTTCGGCGCCGCACTGGGCGCAGGCGGCATGTATTATCTGCTGACCAAAAAGCAGCCCGAAAAGAAATTCAAGCCCGGTCGAGCGCTGGTGGTTAACCCCGTCAAGCGCAAAGGTCAGGCGGCGCTCGATGCAAGTCAGGCGCGATTGGAAGATGTGGGCGAAACAGTGTCGGGCGTAGCTGCCGATGTACATGATCGCGTCGAGGATGCGGGCGAAGCCATCGAAGAACGCGCCAAGAAGCTGTTCGAGCGTGTGAAAACACTCGCGGGAACAGCCAAAGATTTGGCGCAAACAACGGGCGAGACGCTGAAACCACGCATTCAAGAAGCCATCGAAGAAGGCAAAAAGACGGCTGCAGAAGTGCAGACCCGATTGAAGGACGATGTGAAAAAAGCGGGCGACCGCCCCGCTCTGGCCGAAGAGGATGGCGAACTGCCTTCAGCTTCGCCAGATAAACACGTCGAATAGAGAACAAATAAGAACGGCCCGCTCCAAATTGGAGCGGGCCGTTCTTATTTGAGCTGTTGGCTATTATCTGTTAGCTTTTAGCCCGCACAGGTCAGGCGCCTTTGATGGCACGAACTGGGAGAGTGAAGAGAAAGGTGGAGCCTTCGCCTAGTTTGGATTCGACCCAGATTTGCCCGCCGTGGGCTTCGACAGCCAATTTACAGAATGTGAGGCCGAGACCGGTGGACATTTTGCGTCCAGCTCTGCGGGTTTCGACCTGACCGAATTTGTCGAAGACCTTGTCCACATCTTCGGGTGGAATGCCTTCTCCGGTGTCGCGCACGAATAGTTCGGCTTGTTGGGAGTCGTTGGGGTTGAGACGAGCACCAACAGTGATGCGGCCTACTGTGGGCGTGAATTTAATGGCATTGCCGAGAAGGTTGATTAGAACACGGGTGATAAGTTCGGAATCGGCTTGAAGGAAGGGTACGTCAGGGGCAACCTCGATAGAAATGGGTGCGCCGCCGCCGTATTGAGAAAGCGACACGGTTTCGACCGCTTTTTGGATGACTTCCTCGGCGCGCATTTGCTCGGCGCGAATTTGCATTTGTCCAGCTTCCATTTTGGAAACGTCGAGGAGTTCGTTGACAAGCCCTAACAAGCGCTCTCCTGAACCGAGGCTCATGGAAACGATTTCTTCCTGGGTTTCGTCGAGCTTGCCCAACATGCCGTCTTTGAGCATTTCGAGCGGACCAATGAGGGTAGTCAAAGGGGTGCGCAAATCGTGGACGAGCATAGCAGTAAGCGAATCACGCATTTCTTCGGCGCGCTGCAACTTGCTGAGGGCTTCGGCGAGGCGGGCGCTTTGTAGTTCGACCTCACGCTTTCCTTCTTCAATTTCGGCTTTTTGGCGAGTGAGTTCATCGCGGCGCTCTTCGAGTTCAATGTTCTGCTTCGTTGAGCGCAGGAACAGGCCTCCCGCGCCACCAATGAGCAGAAGATTGGCGAGGGTCGCAACCAAGAAACTGGTATTGGCGACTATCGCGGATTGGGCAGATTCGCGGTGGCGCTCTTTGAGCAAACGCATCTCTTCGGCGCTCATGGTGCCGAGGATGGTACGCACGACATCCATCTCGCGTTTACCTTCGCCTTGGCCGACAAGGGCGGCGGCGGCTTCTAAGCCGCTTTTATCGCGGGTTTCGATAACCACTTTGGCGAGATTGAGGCGCTTGCGGATAGCGACTTCCAATGTCCCTGCGCGCCTGTGTTGCACGGGGTTGTCTTGTACCAATGTATTAAGCGGTTCGAGGTGGTTTTCTAAGCGTTTCTGGGCAGCAAAATAGGGTTCCAAAAAAGGAGCGCGACCAGTGAGCGCATAGCCACGCGAGCCAGTCTCGGCGTCTTTAACCAGCGAGGCGACGCGCTCTAATTCGAATAGGACTTCGTTGGTATGCGAAACCATTGCCTCGTTATGAGAAAGGCGCTGAATATTGGTATAGGCAACGGTTCCATTAGCCACTGCCAGAGCAAGGGCGAGAAATAAAAGTAGTCGAAAGAGCATCAAACGATTCACCGAACCTTTTAAAGCAATTTAAGCGCCTTGTTAGTAATTTCTACAACACGAATTAGAACACACCTTGTCGTGTATAAACGGAACTAAAAGCGCGTTGTACATTCTGAAGAAGGGATGAATTTTTCGCGGCTAAGTTGGCTAATGGCGTTCGTTCTCGCTTTTGCAAGCGCGTTCGGCGGAATTGCCCATGCTCAGAACCCGGTGAAGTGGAATGCCGTGGTGAAAACGACGGATGCGCGCGCCGGAGAAGTGGCGACTGTTGAGCTATCGGCCAAGATCGATGGGAAGTGGCACATCTATGCGCCCAGCACTCCCGATGGCGGCCCGATTGCTACCACCGTCGAGATTACACCGGGAGCCAAGGCCACACTTGCCGGAAAAATTGATGAACCGAAAGCCATCCAAAAGATGGACGAAGGCTTTGGCATCGAAACCAAAACCTACGAAAAAGCAGTAACGCTTGGAGTGCCAGTTAAATTGGCTGCCGATGCGAAAAATGCCATTAAGGGCGAATTCCGCGTGCGCTATCAGGCGTGCGAGGCGAAATTGTGCTTGCCTCCCAAAACCGTGAGCGTGCCCTTTGAAATCAAAGTGGCAGCGGGCGCGGCCCGTTCTGATCGTCAGAAGGTTGTTATGGCCTCGACTGGGAGCGATGCAACACCACCCGCAGCGGGCACGACCGACTCATCAGGCCCCATCAATATTCAGAAGGGCAATGGAAGCATTCTCGCTTTTATCGCGACGGCTTTTGGAGCCGGACTTGTCGCGTTGCTGACGCCCTGCGTGTTCCCGATGATTCCCATCACGGTTTCGCTTTTCACGCCCAAGAAAGGCGAGAAGAAATCGCTGGCTGGCCCCATCGTTTACTGCGCGGGCATCATCGGCACATTTACCTTCGTGGGTGTGTTGGTTTCGGTGGTGTTTGGCGCTGCCGGACTGAACTTATTCGCGGCCAACCCCTACGTCAACTTGGCGTTAGCGACTTTGTTCATCGTTCTGTCGCTGAACCTTTTCGGCGCCTTTGAAATCATCGTTCCGTCCTCGGTGCTAACCCGCATTCAGCCCAAAGGCCGCTCCGGTTTGCTGGCGCCGTTTCTAATGGGTCTGGCCTTCACGCTGACCTCGTTCACCTGCACCGTGCCATTCGTCGGCACAACGCTGACTGCCGCTGCCACGCAGGGCGTGTGGTTACCTGCTCTGGGCATGTTGGCCTTCTCGACGGCGTTCGCGTTACCGTTCTTCCTGTTGTCGTTGTTCCCCAGCGTGCTTTCCAAAATGCCACGCGCGGGCGAATGGCTGATTTCGGTGAAGGCTTTTATGGGCTTCCTCGAACTGGCCGCTGCTCTCAAGTTCTTGCAGACCGCCGACCAATCGCTGAAGTTGGGACTCATCACCCGTCCAGTGTTCTTGGCTATCTGGTTCGTGCTGGCTGTCATCGCTGGCCTGTATCTGCTGCGCGTCATTCACCTGCCGAAAGATTCGCCCGACCAGAAGGTCGGCCCCATGCGTCGCGGCTTTGGCCTCGTGACTCTGGGAGTTGCGGCATGGCTGTTAACGGCGTTTAATGGCGGTTCGTTGTACGATTTGAACGCCTACTTGCCACCGCGCGATTACGGCCAGAAATCGGAAGTCAAGTCGCAGTGGGTGAAGGACGATCTTGATGGCGCCCTTGCGCTTGCTAAGAGCCAGAACAAGCCGTTGCTTATCAACTTCACGGGCAATGCTTGCACCAACTGCCGCCTGATGGAAAACGATGTGCTGCCTAACCCAGCTGTTACCAGCGAGTTGGGAGACTTCGTGGCTGTTGAACTCATCACCGATGGCAGCGACGCGAAATCGCGCAAATTCTCGGCGTTCCAACAGCAGAAGTTCGGCACCATCGCCATTCCGTTATATGCCGTTATCACGCCCGATGGAAAAATCAAGGGCCAGTTGGCCGGATTAGAGCGCGACCCCAGCAAGTTCGCCGACTTCTTGCGTCAGTCTCGTTCGCAAGTTCGCGTCGCACGCGCGAATTAAATAAGAGGGTCTTTCCGCAGAAAGTAGGGGTAACCCCTACTTTCTTTTATTAGTGGTAGTTGATTTGCATTTAAGGGATTTCCATTGCATCTTCGGAGGCGAGACGTTTAACGCCACTGGAATTCTCAAGTGCATCTCAAGGAACCTCTATGTCCAATCAATTGGAAGACGTCTCGCTTGCTGCAAGCGACAACGGCGTCAAATCTCCGGCGAGGCGTCAATTTTTTGCGCTTGCCACAGCCGTCGGAGGCGTAGCGCTCGCAGGCGCACTCTACAAACCCGCTCAAGCTGACATTGTCGCGTCGCTAGGCAAAATTTTCTACCTCGACCCCACTGTTCTCAACTTCGCCTTCGCCATCGAAGAACTTGAAGCTGATTTCTTTTCACGCTCTTTCCGTACAGCAGGCTTTCAACAGTTGAATGGCCCAGAGCGCGCTGCCTTCTCGCTATTCGCCAATCAGGACGAGAGCCACAGAATGCTACTCGAATCGCTACGTGGCCCATTCAACGCCAAAGATGCGGGAACGTTCGAATCGCTTAATACCAGCGCCTCGCGTCGCCCACGCTTGTTCTACTACCCCCCACTCGGTTCGCGCGAAGAACTACTCAAAACCGCACTCGACATCAAAGAGAACGCGCTCTTCACCTACCACGGCGCCGTCGGCCTGGTGAAAAACAAAAAGCTTCTGGGAGTTGCCGCTTCAATTGCGGGCGTTGAGGGACGCCACGTGGCAGTGCTTCGCGACATGATGGGCCTTGATCCAGTTCCCGCCCCATTTGAAGGAGCCATTACAGCGGCACTTGCAGGTCGAAAATTCGCCGCTTACGGACTGAAGGGAGGAGCACCCCAATGAAATCCGAAATCATCGTTCCTCAAACGGAAATCGTTACGCCCGAAGCATTGGCCGCCGAGCCAAAACACACAGGGCAGACAACGTGGGGCCGCCATGCGTCGGCAGTTCTGGGCGCTCTTGGCATCGCGAGTTTGTTGAAACCTGCCGCCGCCCAAGACACACCGATGCCACCAGCCCCTACCGCTGACCAAGCGACGCCGGGCAATTCAGCAGTTCCTTCGACATCATCGAATCCTAACAACCCCGCCGAAAGTATTCCTAAGGGAGCCAAAAGCGCTTCCCCCAGCGACATTGATATTTTGAATTTCGCATTGGGATTAGAATATCTGGAAGCCGATTTCTATGCGCGTATCGTTTCTGCTCAGCAGACACGGGCCTACCTGAACGACAAAGAGTTCATGGCAGCGCAAAAACTGGCGGCGGATGAAGCGGCTCACGTGACGGCTATCACCGACCTCATCACACGTGCCAATGGGACTCCTGTGGCCAAACAGGCGTTCAACTTCCCAGCGGAGGCATTTTTCTCTCGTTCAGCATTTCTACTGACGGCCAGAGACTTAGAAGAAACAGGCGTTGGCGCCTATTTGGGCGCTGCACCTAAAGTCGATGCAACGAACGTGTTGAAATTTGCCGCCTCGGTGTATGGTATCGAATGCCGTCACGCAAGCCTTATTCGTAAATTGGCGGGAATGCCATTCGCACCGACTGAAACGGAAGTGCCACTTAGCATCGAAGAAGTGCAAAAGCGCGTTGCCCCTTTCATGGGTATGGCAATGTAATTCGGTGATAGCTTCGGCTATTGAGATGCGAAAAGCTCCCAACGTTTGTTGGGAGCTTTTCGCGTCTCTGGACTGGACGAATTTTTGTTATTTCATCATTACGGCCATCAGAATCTGAAATTTCGTTTTCATTAACGGCTCTGATTATTTCTGGACAGTTACTTTTCTTTAGTTGTTGACATCAAAATAGGCAAAAACGCCATCTTGCCTAAGAATTTTTCACGTCCGAAATGACGGTGAGTAATTGTACGGCATCTGTCGTGCAATTCCCTGTAAAATGTGGCTCTATCCGTTTGACGGGCCAAAATACATGAAAGAACGCGATTCACAACTTTCTTCGCGCCGTGCGTTTCTGGGCAGAGGCGCCCTTGCAGGAGGCGCGTTGGCAATCGGAACATTGGCACTTCCGGCTTTGCCAGCTCACGCACTGAGTTTTTCTGGTGGAGACGCGCAGTTACTCGCGTTTTTATTGGAAGTAGAGAAGCTGCAATGCGAGTACTTCAAAAACGCTTCGCTTAATAAAGCCTTGACGGAAACCGAAGCGAATATTTTCATCTTCATCGCCAGGCAAGAGACCGATCAAAAAAACTGGTGCAGACTGGCGCTTCGTAAATTCGCGGTTGACAACCACGGCCTTCCATCGACGATGTCGGGGGGATTAGAAGAGAAACACTATGGGTTTGATACGGTGGGTTCGCGCGATTCGGTTTTGCGTGAGGCAATTCGCCTCAAAAAAGCAAGCGCCTCAGCTTGGCTTAGCGCTGCTGGCGAAGCCGATGCAGGTGAAATCGTCTCAGCGTTCGCATCGTTGGGTGGTGTGCAAAATCGCCACCTGGCCGTGTTGAGCAACGCACTGGGCGAAACCACAATCCCTTCTCTTTCTGTGAGCGAGGCGCGGCGCGAACTCGCGCATTTTGGCTTTGACAGCCCAGTGTGAATATGAACATCAATCTATCAACTCGTCGCCAGATTCTAGGGATTGGCGTTGCATCGGTGGGCGCTCTGGCATTGACGCATGTGGCAAAAGCTCAAGATGCCACAACTCAGGCCGCCCCTGCGGCTTCGGACGCCGAACTGCTGCGCATGTGTCTGCTTGTCGAGCAAGTTGGCGCCGCTTATTACTCGCAGGTACTTGCGTCTCAAAACACCCGCGCCTATTTGCCAACCGAATTGGCAACTGCCGCAGCTCAAATGCTGGAAACCAAGAACGCACATATCAGTACGATTGTAGGCGCTCTCGGCAATACGGCAGCAGGCACGCCAACTTTCAAATTCCCGTTTCAAGCCTTGGTATCAAGGAAAGCGATGCCGTGGCTGGGGCACCGGCTCGAAGAAATCGCCAATGGCGCCCATTTGACTGCGCTTGATACGCTGAGTAACCGCGCATTACGCCCCGCTGTCATTGGAATTATCGGAGCTAATTCGGCGAATGCAGGAATCTTGCAACACGTATTAAGCGCTGAATTCGCGGACCATTTTTTCGAAATAAAACTCACGCCCGCCCAAGTCGAAATGTATATCAGCGCTTACCGCGCCTAATAAAAAATCCCTCGCTTCAACCAAGAAGCGAGGGATTTTTTGTATCGATTAATTTCACAGCGACGCACGAACTTGCATTTCTAACTCGACGAGCGAGCCTACAATTTCGACTTCGGGGCGTACCAGCGAGAGTTGAATCAATAAATCGGCCCGACGCGCGTAATCTGGGTGGGCACCGACGAAAATCGGCTTTTTGTGGCCCTGCTCGTCGCATCGGTTCGCCCACGCTCCCAATTCGTACAAGGTGATGGGGCATAGCGTTTCGGCGACAAACCAAAACGAAATCGCACTGGCGGCTTTCAAGTAACGATGCTCCCACTCGATTTGCTGGCGAAGTGCGTTCGGATCGTGCGCCGGGTAGTCATCGCGACGTGGATTGAACAGGGTTAGCTGCGTATCGGCCAATCGTTCGATAAATTCGCTCTGCCAGTCAGGAACTACAGCGCCAACGCCGATGCCGCCAGCTAAAAAAAGGCTGTTGCCCAGCAATTCGGTGGGCACGGATTGGGGAGCGCGGAATAGCTTCATCGGCTCAGTTGTGTCGCAGCGCCGACATCGAGGAACCAAATTAAGTCGCCATCGGTTGGCTCGATGCCTGTCGCGGGCAAATTTTGCACATCGCAAGGGCCGTTAACGATTTCCTGAACACGATCAGCCTTGTCCTTACCAGTAATCAAAAAGTAGATTTTGCGCGAATTATTGATTTCGGGATAAGTCATCGTTATACGACGCACGAATGGTTTCAGCGTGGAAACGGGCGTTGCCACAACGCGCCGTTCGGTTTCGTTCAACTGAGGCGAGTGTGGGAAGAGCGAGGCGGTGTGACCATCGGGGCCAAGGCCCAGAAGGTTGCTATCGACGCGGTCGCCCGCTTCACGAATTCTCACTTCGTAGCGCTTAGCGGCTTCATCGGGGTCGCTGTCTTCGCCCTCGATACGCACGATTCGCGACGCAATAAATTCGCCGAACGCTTCGCTTGCCATTTTGTAGTTCGAGTTCTCGTCGTCGGGGCCAACGGCTCGGTCATCGCCAAATAGTAACACGCTATTGTTCCAATCAATACGCCCAATCCATTGAGGCGAGGCCAAGAGGTTATAGAGAGCCTTGGGCGTGGAGCCGCCCGACAAAGCGAAAATCCACACGCCTCGCTTTTGAATCGCTTCTCGTGCGTCTCGCACAAGTATTTCAGCGAGGTCTTCTATCAGTTGAGTCGCATCGTGAGCAATATGAATCTGGGTTGGCATAAGGTGAGTGGACACTACCCGCACGTGTGATGGCGTGGCGCATCTACCACGAGGAAGATTCGCGCCAATCCGGTGGGTATAAACCCGCATTCCACACGGCTTAGAAAACTATCAATATCTGTTTAACCATAAACGAACGCCACTAGGCTGAGGATAATGCCGGAAAGTGATTCTTCCCGATGAACTGATGCTCATAAGTTCATTATTCTCAGCCTAGCGGCGTTCATTTACGATTAAATTTGCGGCTCTCGATTACGCGAGAACTTACTCAACTGGCTTGTGCCAGCGGCGGCCTTTGCGTCCAATGAACTCATCGGCTTCTTTTGGCCCCCAGGTGCCCGGCTGATATTCGAATGGCGTCGGGGCGTGTCCATCTTTCCAGGCATTGAGGATGGGATCAACGATGCCCCACGCAGTTTCGCTTTCGTCGCGGCGCGTGAAGAGCGTCGAATCGCCGATAAGAGCATCGTGCAACAAGCGCTCATAAGCTTCGGGCGGCTCGGCGCCGAAGGTTTCGGCGTAGTCGAAGCTCATTCGCACATCACGGATTTCGTTAGAACCGGGAACTTTGGCGTTCATGCGAAGCGCGAAGCCATCGTTGGGTTGAATTCGCATGACGAGCATGTTCGACTTCAGAGGAGCCGTTTCTTCTTCGTTGTAAAGCACGTTGGGCACGTCCTTCCAACGGATAACAACCTCGGAGACACGCTGTTCGAGGTTCTTGCCGTGACGCAAGTAAATCGGCACGCCGCTCCAACGCCAGTTATCGACTTCCAACTTCAAAGCGACATAGGTTTCGACCTCAGAATTGGGAGCGACGCCTTCGGCTTCTTTGTATCCCTCATATTGGCCGCGCAACGTGTTTCTGGCAATTTGTTCCGTGTTCATCGGCTTGATGGCACGCAGAACCTTGAGTTTTTCGTCGCGTACATCGTCGGCGCCCAGACTGGTTGGCGGCTCCATACACACAAGGCTCATGACCTGGAACATATGGTTGACGACCATGTCGCGCAGCGCTCCCGATGTTTCGTAGTAGCCAGCACGCTTGCCGACATCGACTTTTTCGGACACGACAATTTGAATGTGATCGACGAAGTGGTTGTTCCAGATCGGCTCCCACAGGATGTTGCCGAAGCGCAGCGTGAGGATGTTTTGTACCGTTTCTTTGCCCAGATAGTGGTCGATACGGAACACCTCGTCTTCAGGGAAGTAGCGCGCGATGAGGGCGTTCAGTTCCTGTGCCGATTTCAAATCGGTGCCGAAAGGCTTCTCGACGATAACGCGACGCCAACCCTTCGCCCCCGCTTTACGGGCAGTTTTGCGAACTTCGCCCAGATTTTGGATGACAGGAGCGAACTCTTCGGGCGGAATAGACAGGTAGTAGAGGCGGTTATCACCCGCTCCAACGCTCTTGCCTACTTCAACAAGGCGCTCTTCGAGTTTACGGTGAGCTTCGGCATCGCCGTAGCCCTCGCCCTGTTGATAGAAAATGCGGCCTTCGAGCCACTTCCATTTTTCTTCATCGAAGGGCAAACGCGCAAATTCTTTGATGCCTTCGCCCAGATTCTGGCGGAATGCGGCTTCATCTTGAGGTCGGCGACCAAAGCCGACGATAGCGAACTCATCGGGAAGTAACCCCTGAGCAGCCAAATCATAAAGGGCGGGCAACAACTTGCGGCGCGTAAGGTCGCCTGTTGCACCAAAAATAGTTAAAACGCACGGCGGCGACTGGCGCGAACCGTTGTGGGCCGAGGTAGAACTGGAAACAGTAGATTCGGACATAATGAAGGCGCTCTTAAGGGCGCGTTGCGGCTTTTAGGATAGCTGTGACTCCACGCCTTAGGCGCAAAACACAGCAAAAGGACGCTCGGCTCAAATCCTGTTCCGCAGCGCACCCTTTCTATAGTGGAAATTTTCGCAGGTGTAAGTCCGCACTAATTGGTAATGAAAAAGAGAAACTGCGATTGATTTTAATGCAATCACCATTCTCTCCCCTCGATGCGTTCACCTCGCGTTCGACGGATTCACGTTTTGGCTACGAACGCTACATCATCAAACGCAAACTCATGCAAGCGTTTGGCGCGACCCTTTACTTGTATGGGCCAAATGAGCAGCTTGTGCTGTGGGGCCAAAAGAAGGCGTTCAAACTCAAAGAAGACCTGCGTTTATTCACCGATGACACACAGGCTCAGGAAGTGCTTCGTATTGGCGCCCGCAATATCCTTGATTTTTCGGCGGCGTATGATGTGTTCGACTCGCAAACCAATCAGAAAATTGGCGCATTCAAGCGCAAAGGCTTGAAATCAGCGTTCGTTCAGGACACATGGCTGATTTTGGACATGCAAGACCGCGAGGTGGGACAAGTGCAAGAAGACTCAGCGTTCCTTGGGTTGTTGCGACGCTGGGTAGATTACGTCTCGCTACTATTGCCACAAAAATACGCGGCAACGCTCAATGGCCTGCCCGTCGCCCACTATATTCGGCACAAAAACTTTTTTTCTTCGCGCATGGACATCGACTTTTCGCCCGATACGAACGCACAGTTCGACCGACGTTTGGGGTTAGCGATGGCGATGTTACTTGAAGCTGTCGAAACCAAGGGCAGCTAAAAAACAAAAAAGGCCGAGGGAAACTCCCTCGGTCTTTTTATTTTATTTGGCAAACATCTTTTTCAAGAAACTGCCGCCACCATTTTTGGTGGGTTCTTCGGGTGCAGGGGCTTCGAGGCCCAGAATTTCGAGCGCGAGACGGTTGATTTCTTTCGCGATGGGCGTGCCCGAATCGTAAATCACGAACGGCTTGCCTTCGTTAATTGAACGCACCACGATGCGGCCATCGGAAGGAATACGCGACTTCATCTTCACACCGAGCACGTTTTCGACATCGGCCAACGAAATGCCGACATCGGAGTTAGCGCGGTTAAGTACCGGCTGAATCTTTTCGGGCGGATACAACTGGCGCAGCATTTCGAGCGCGGTGCGCGTTTTATGCAATGCCAACAGGTCGAGCGAAGTGAGCAGCAGCACTGTCTTTGCGGCATCAAGAACCGCAAGAGTGGTGTCCTGCAATTGCGAGGGCGTATCGACGATGATGATGTCGTAGTTCTCGCGCAGCGTCTCCACGACCTGCTCGACGGTATAGACAGTGATGGACTCGGCGTATTGAGGCGTCGAAGGCGCCACCAACACTTTCAAACCCGATTCGGGGTGTTGGGTGAGGTACTGCTCCAACAGTTCGGCGTCGATGCCGCCATGACCTTTCTGAGCCAATCCAGCGATGGTGTTTTGCGGCGACAGATTCAGCATCAGGTCGATGTCACCGAACTGAAGGTTGAGATCGACCAGAGCCACGCGAGGCGGTTTGCCACCTTCACCGGAGGCTTTAGCCAGCGCTACCGCCAGGTTTGCCGACAACATCGACTTCCCCGCGCCGCCTTGAGGCGAATAGATAGCGATGACTTCACCGCGTGAGCGGCTACTATCGGGCGTTAAGGGGGCCAATTCGCGCTGTTTGGCGGTCGTCTGATGAACGTGACGCACTGCCGACAGCAAATCCTCGCTTGATATAGGGCGCATCAAACAATCGCGCGCGCCAGCCCGCATCAAGCGACGCATCAATTCCATGTCCGCGCCATCCAATAAGACGACGGCAGACGAATCGGGGCAGGCCTCGGCAATCTCGTCGATGATGGATAACGAGTCGCCACTCAAAAGCGCGCCATCAAGAAGAACGACGCTGGGGCGGAGTTGACGGGTCAGGTCAATTGTGTCGCGTCGGTCGTGCGCGCCGCCAACCACCGACACCTCACGGTCGCGCGACAACATAATTTCGAGGTCACGGCGCGAGTCGGCGCGAGGATCGGCCAATAATACGGTGATAGACATGAGGATGTAGGAAGTTTAGAGGGGAAATACTGCAAATGGAGACCCGTAACAACAAGGTTCGTAGTCTCCATCGACTTTTCCACAGAGCTGCATCAACCCGGTGCGCGGGTGGTGTTCTGGAACAGGACGCCATTGGCTTCCTGACGGGACGGCAATTGCGGGAAGGAAGGCCCTCGTTCCACAATAGCCTTGGTGTTAGGTGTAGCGGGCAACGCTTCGATGCGTGGCGTCATGAAGATAGCCAACTCGGTTTCGTTGTTCTCGTAGCGCTTTGAAGTGAAGAGCGAACCGATGACGGGCAAGCTCCCCAGAACAGGGACTTTCGAGGTTTGCACACGCTTCTCGTTGGTGAGCAAACCGCCCATAACGATGATGTCGCCTGGCTTAACAACGAGGCTGGTATCAATTGAGCGCACTGTTTCACCGGGGATAAGCGCGCCGTTGAGGTTGATTTCAAAGGTACGGTCAGGCTGGGTGATGTCGGCGCGGATTTGCAGCATAATCGTGTTGTCGTCCGATACTGTTGGGCGCATCGAAAT
This sequence comes from bacterium, assembly GCA_004172935.1. Taxonomy (GTDB): domain Bacteria; phylum Armatimonadota; class Abditibacteriia; order Abditibacteriales; family Abditibacteriaceae; genus Abditibacterium. Next base: position 108,969 of record SDZD01000011.1, read on the forward strand.
GATGACACCATATCGGCGGAACTCAACGCTTTGAGCTGTGGCTCCCGTCGTTGCAACAGCAGAAGGCACCGGACGCTCGCCACCGATTGTGATTTGCGCGGGCATTCCTTCGACTGCACGCACATTGGGACTGGCCAGAATACGGGCATCGCCTCGCTGTGCGAGGGCATTCAACTGAACACGGAAGGGATCAATAATTCCCAAACCTCCAAACCCAGCGAATCCATTGCCAGCGGTGATTGAACCACTATTGAATGAAGGCGAAACGGTGCGGGTAACGTTGCGGGTTTGAAGCGGAAGGCCATCAGTACCGATGATAGGAGTTCCGTTAGCTCCCGTCGTAGGTGAGTAGGTGATGGTTTCGTTGGTCAACGAGGAGCTACCAAATTGCGCCCCCAGGTTGCGGAGTGCTGTACGCGAAATCTCGACGACGTTGGTTTCGACCGTAACGTTGCGCACGGTCGCTTCTGCCGGGTCGAGGATGCGAACGAACATTTGCACTCCTAACGTGCGCACATACCCTCCCGCCGGATCGTAGGCGGGCAAAGCTGCCTCTATGCCACTGGGGCGCAAGGTTCCCTGAGTTGCCTGCCCAAGAATTGTTCCATAACGTTTTACCGTCTCATATTCGCCGCGTGTGGCAACTGTTCCGTAGATAGCCACGCTGTTGGTAGCGGCGCGCACTGCTGTAACAGTAGTAACCCCCGTTACTGCCTGCAAACGCTCGGTGAGAACGCGGTCTTCACCCTGTAGCACCTGTGAGGAGTAGTAGGGGTTTTGCGGTGTAGCCTGGCCACGCAGCACAATGAAGGGCAAAACGGGTTGGTTGATGGTGGGCAAAACACGCAAAATGGCTTCGGCCTCGGCGGGCGAATCGGTTTGCGCCTTGAGTGCCAATCCACCTGGGAGGGAAACCAATTCGATGGTCTGGTTACCCGTCAGAAGGCGTAGGCTGTCTTGCAGAGCGGCTTGTGGGTTAACAGCAATGGCCGTCCCATTCAGAACAGCATCAATGGTAGGCGCAGTTGTATCGGCATAGAGCGAATTGCTGACTAATGCACGATCAACGAAGAAGGCTGCCGTTGTTTCGGCGCCCTGCACTTCGGCGGTGTTACGCACTGTACCCGTTAAACGCGCAGCGAGACTGCCATTAGGCAATTTCACAACGGTAGTGCGAATACGCGGGTCGCCCAGAGCCTCCGAAATCGCGGTTTCCACGACTTGCGGGTTACTCGACATGGCGAGCGCTTGCGCACTAACCGCGCGTCCGGCAGTTGCAACGCGATAGATATTGGCGCGGCCCACAGCATCGCCGGGATAACGTGCGGTGAAAACGGCCAGAGTCGAGTCGCCTGCCCCAATTCCGGTTACGGCAATGGTACGAGCGTTGATAGCACGCGCATCCATAACAGCGGGGTCGGAGAAGAAGACCGAAAGGATGTTGTCAGGGAACGACACAAGGCGTGCCATCCCCTGCGTCACCTGAATACCAGATTTGGCTCCCCCAATCGGAACGTTGTTCGGTAACCGTGGCGTGGTGCGATAATCCACATCAGCCTTTGTACCACGCGATGGTGAAGGGAGGGGTTCAGAAATACGAGGCGGGCGCGAGGATGCTGTTGCGCTGCCACCCATATTCGCAGGAGGTGCCGGGGGCAAAGGGCGCACAACCTGACCGCCAGTAGGCTTTGGCGTCGGGCGAGGTGCCACAGGGCGGGGCGCTGTTGGGCGCGTTACGTTGGGCTTGGGTGTAGCCGAAACTCCGCCCGCAACGGGAGGCAATTCGGGTAGCGATGGCGTGGTAGGCGGCAGATCGGCGGGTGACGTTAGAACTCCCGCTCCCGAATTACCAGACGGCAAGGGCAAAGCATTGGGAGTAACTACAGGTGCGGGAGCAGGTGTAGGAGTCGCCAAGGGGGTAGGAGGAGGAAGCGGCGCCCCGACTCCTCCTAAATTGGAAGGAATGGCGGGAATATTCGCGAGCGGATCGTCGCTGGGCGAAGTTGAGGGCGCCATCTGCGATTGAGACCGGCGCGACATGAATTGCTGAGTCGCGGGCGATACAGAACCAGATGGTGCGATGCCAGCCAAGTAAGGCGAATTGATAAACGCCGATGTCATGGCGACCGAAGCCTCTGGGGTAGATGCGGGCGGCGCGATGGGCGCATTCACGATGGTTGGAGTAATGAAACGAAACGCGTAGCGTTCGGTGGTGCCATCGCTTTTTTCAACTCTCATCCGAAGATTGCCAGAGGAGGTGCCGCGCACCATAAGCGTCCCGCTTTGTTCTTCGACACGTGCATTGGCAATACCTTCCTCAACAAACCACTTAGAACCGGGAGCAAGTGGCAAAGAGGTGTTCTTACCCACTTTCATAGTCGTTGGGGCAATAGGCGCTGTATCGAGTGGGGCAGCGCCGGCACTGCGCGCCGCATAGAAGGCGGGCCAGATCAGCAGAAATCCAATGCATAGCGCTTGACGGCGCCGATGAGAGAATAACGGCTCAGGTTTAACCGCGCGGATCAGTACACGCGGCGCGTTGCTGGCGCGCGAAGGCGGCGCGAGATATGGCGAAGAATTCATGACGTGAAGCTCAGAACAAGAGTCGGAAGAGGGACCTTTTAGCGAGAAGCGGAAGGCAAGGGTACGGTTTCGGTGCGAACAACGCGGCCATCACCATAGATGGGGATGTTATAGACCTGTGTCGGTGTTGGCACGGGAGCAGAAGGTTTGATTTCGGGAGATTGCACCGGAATAACGGGAGTTACAGGTGAAAGGCCGGGATTAGGATTCGAGGAGGGGAAATCCGGTGGGGGAGAAAAACCTCCGAGGGGTTCACGGATACGAGTCGTGTTAGAACTTGAACCACCAGTGCTGGCGTTACGGACTGTGCCGCCCCCGCCCACAGCTTTGCGGCTTTCGGCGTAAGGAGCGATTTGGCGCTTTGTCACCGATACGGTTTGCAGTGTGCCTTCGCCAGTGGGGCTATTGGCATCACCGGGAAGAGGAGCTACTTCGCTTGAACGGTTGCCTGGCAAAGCAGGGCGCACCAGATAATCGAGCGTGGCATTGGAAGCCATAGCCAATTGCAGAGCGGCGGCCTGGCGCGGTGTCACTTCGAGCGTGAGAGCAGGTTCGGGACGGGCTGCATTGGCGGGGCCAGGTGTTGGTGTCGGGGTAGGGCCAGTAGCAGGGTTAGGGGCGCTGCCCTTAGGATCGGCTTTAAAAGCGCCGCGCATAGCAACGTTGACGTTGGGATAATCGTTAGCGGATACATCCACACCCAGAACACGTACGTTTTGAATAACGGTGCGGGATTCCTGGCCGTCGAAAGCGCCTAAAATGTCCACGTAGTTGCCGATGCGGACAAGGTCATGCAGTGTGGGTTTATTGGCCATCGGAATGACCATGGCGCGCGTTCCAGTGCGCAACAAACCAGCGATACCTGTTTCGGAAACGTGCCCGACAAAATCGTACTCTGGACGGATTTTAGCCTTAGCAGGAATATCGACGCGGGTGATATAACCCGCTCCCTGTGATTCGATGTCGGTGATAAAGCCCTGAATGGTTGGCCCTTCGTAAGACACCATACGCAACATATCGGGCGTAACAATGGTATTGGCGGGGATGTCTACACGCGCCTCGGCGACGCGCCCCGACGTATTTTTGAGTGATACGGGCTGTACGTTCGGATCGCCGTTTGTAGCCGTGTTACCAGTAGCAACACGCGGAGATTCGCCGGGGGAGAGCATACGGAAGACTTTGTAGAACCCGAACGCTCCGACGATGAGGAGCAAGCCGAAAATGATTTTGCGGTTGGAACGCATGGCAATAAAAGAAAGCACACCGTCGCGCTGAAACTAAAGTGCGGAGCGGGAAGGTAAAGCCTTAACGCTCTGCTCTCAGGCAACGTTGTCGCCAACAGCACGCTGATTTTTTGTCTTGCCGTACTGCTTCGCGCCCTATTTTAGCCTTTAAACCCCAACAAAACCACCATGATATTCGTTTTGGGCGCTATTGAGCCTCTCTGAGGGCAGCATCGCATCAAGAGGTTGCCCTTCATATCGACGCGAAAAAGGCCCGCGATTTGGTTCGCGGGCCTTTTTTACTTATGCGTTCAAGGGTCAGGCAGCTTCGAGGGTAGCCTCACGTTCGCGCTCTTTTTCGCGTTCGATGGCTTCGGGGAGCATGAGGCTGACGCGCGTGATGCGGATACGCTCGACGGCTTCGACGCGAATTTGCACGCCATTAATGAGCACTTCGTCGCCGACTTTGGCTGGGCGTCCCAACTCGGTGAGAACCAAACCTGCCACGGTGTCGGCTTCGTCCTGACGGAAACCTGTCTCGAAGCGCAGGTTGATTTCTTCGATGAGGGTGCGGCCCGGCAAAGAGATGCGTCCGCCTTCGGACTGAGCGATTTCAGGTTCGGGCGTGTCGAACTCGTCGGCCATTTCGCCAAACACCTGATCAAGCAGGTCGCCAAGCGTGACCATGCCCGCAGTGCCGCCGAACTCGTCAATCACGATGGCAAGTTGTTGGCGAGTTTTCTTAAATTGCACCAGCAATTTATCGACGGTCGAGGTTTCGGGCAAGCGCAGCGTCTCACGCACCAGTGGCATCAAAGAAATGAGTTCATCATCGTCTCCAGGCCCTAACTTCGCGGTAAAAGGCACCAAATCTTTGAGGTGAACCAGACCAATAACGTCGTCCATCGTGCCCGCATAAACCGGGACGCGCGAGTGGGGACGCGAATGAATCCATGCACGCAATGCCAGACGTGGCATCTCGACGGGTAGCGCTTGCATCTCGACGCGCGGCACCATCACTTCACGCAGCGTCAAGTCGGAGAAACGCACAACACGGTGCAAAATTTCGGCTTCTGTGTCGTTCAATTCGCCGCCCAGATGCGACTGCGAAACCAGTAAGTCCAACTCTTCGGGCGAGTGGACGCTGCCGTGCTCCTCGGATGCACTCAACCCAAGACGAGAGAGCAAAAAGCGGCCAGTACCATTCAACAACCAGATGAGCGGCGAGAAGATTTGCCCGAAAAACGTCATCGGGCGGGCAATCAGCAAAACTGTCCTATCGGTGAGCTGCAAGGCGATTGACTTGGGCATCAATTCGCCGATGATAACGTGCAACGCCGTCATCAGGAAGTAGGCCAAACCAACGGCGATAACCGAACCTGTAATTCCAGCGGGCAACCCTTCGGGAACCCACTTCAGCAACGGCAAAAATAGCGCGTGAAACGTCGTTTCACCGACACCACCCAAAATAAGCGATGCCACGGTGATACCAACCTGTGTGGCAGCAATATAACGGTCGAGGTCTTTGAGTTGGTGCTGAACGATCTTGGCCGCACTGGAGCCTTCGGCAGCCAGTTGGTCGATGCGCGTTCGGCGTACCGCGACTAAAGCGAACTCGGAAGCGACGAAAAAGCCGTTCAACAACACGAGAATCGCGACGAATAGTAGTTTCCAGCCAATGCCGTTTAAGTCGGCCTCGTGTGAGCCTTCGCCCGCTGCGGGAGCGGCCAAGATAGAGGGAGCGTGAGAAAGGAAAAGCGCAATCGCAAGGAACAAGGGCGCGATGCGCAAAGTGCGACTTCGGGGAAGCGCGGGGTCTGAAGACGGTTGCATCTGAAGCAAACAAAATGCGTTCAATGAACGAAACGCATCCGAGTTGCGACGCGCGAAGAGCGAGAATCGTTCCGCTCTGCGGGCCTTATAAGAAACAATTATCAAAATTTCAGGCCATTCATTCGTTCGCGAAGCCGTAACAGATATTCATTAAATACAAAGAGAAGACAGGGAAAGAAAAAACAGTTTTAATATTGTTAGCGATTTCTAATCGTCTTCATTTCTCTGGCTCTCTCCATGGCTCGCATAGATTTGCTTACGGCGCAGATGCGCCAACGCGCGGTCAACCGCGTCTCTGTTCAACGCGACGAAAAAATGCAACTTTTCGGCGCAAACGACCAAATGCTGGGATCAGGAGCAGCTCTGCCCAGCCAAACGATACACGAAATCCTGACCGAAATCGCCCCAATGCCAATAGATGGCGCTCCTGTCGCCTTCCCCTATGGTGGACGCGATGGCGAGTTCGAAATTTCGGTTGCTCCCGAAGGCCGAGGCTTTGAAATACGCACCCTGTCGTTCGCCCCAGCGGCCAACGAACCCTTTCAAAACCACGTTGCCCCGCCTCTGCAAAACACCATGCCAGAACCTGCGTCTGCTGTGGCTCCAGTAGCCCCCTCCAATGACGAATGGTTCTATGCAACGGGTGACCAGCAAATCGGGCCGCACACCAGTTCCCAAATCAAGGGACTCATCCGTTCGGGAGTAATCCGCCGCAATACCTTCCTGTGGCAAGAGGGGATGTCCGAATGGCAGGCTGTTGGCAATTCGGAATTTAAAAACCTGCTGACTCCTCTGCCTAATGCCAAAGGCGATCCAGACAACACCTGGTATTACCGCAGCATGACCGGACAGGCAGTACCTGTTAACAAGTCGGTGCTGGTCGAGAAAATTCGCTCTGGCGAACTCACAGGCGATTCATGGGTCTGGCACGAAGGTATGGTCGATTGGGCCAGCGCCTCGTCGACCGAACTCGCTTCAGCTGTTGCCGCGCGTCCAATGGGCCTCCCACCAGTAGGTGCGGGCGCAGCCCCCATTGCCTCGCCGACTGGTGGCCCACGCACCTTGCCTGGTAGCGGGCCATACGACATCTATGGCGGCGGCGATCCAGCCAACACCAGCGGTGGCGGTGATGGCGTGGAAATTCCCAGAGAAGCACGCGGACTTTTCAACTTAGGCGCTTTTCTGTTTCCTGTCTTCTGGTGTCACGCGATGGGAATGCAGCAGTGGGCGACGGGTATTTTCGTTTTCAACATCGCATCGCGTTACATCCCTTTTGTCGGATTAGTCAAAATTCCGCTGTGCCTTTACCTGGGGTATATGGGAAACAGCCTCGCATGGCGTCACCGCCGCTTCAATAGCGTCGAAGATTTCAAGAAATGCCAGATGATCTGGGGTATAGCCTCAGGGGCAATCTGGGCGCTCATCATCTTCATCGGGATCGCATTTTATGTTTCGGTGGGTTCATCGTTCAAAAGTGCGAGTTCATCTATGTCCCCTCCCACAGCTCCACCTATGAGTTCTCCTTCTGGCGGAGGAAATTAACCAGCAACAAAACGCAAAAAGCCCCGCGAACTTCGGTTCGCGGGGCTTTTTGATTTTTTAAGCCTTCTGCTTATACATCATCGTGCCGCCTGCTAGAAATACCCCCACCACGAGAACCATCAGGATGATTACCATCGTTGAAGAGCCTCCCGAATTGGAGGTAGCACCTGACGAATCCATCATGGGACGCCGCTCTTCCTGAACCCTTCCAGTGAGATCGGGTCCCATGCCAGAACGTGCCCGCATAGCATTTGGACTGAACTGCGAGTTATTTGATTTACCCGTCAGGTCAGGCGCACTACCGGGGCCACCACCTTGAGGGCCATTGTTAGTCCGCCCTGTCAGGTCGGGGGCCGTTTGTGCCCCCGCAGCGCCACATAAAGCCACGCACATGCACAGGGTTATTGCTGCTCTGTGAAGAGGCAAATTCTTCATGGGATTTAATCTTCTTCGCAACTAAGAGCCGAAACAACACCTGCTGCGTTCGTTTTCGCCAAAGCGTCCATTCTCATGGCCTTGACGTGCCCATCTACCCACAATACGTTTACGGTATCGAGGTGGCGAGAAATGGCCTGAGCAAAGCGCTGAGGATTGCCAGTTACGCCGGGAGAAACCGAGGCATTACCACTACCAATATCCAAAATCCAGCCGTAGCCGTTGTCGCTGGCCGTATCGACAGCCCATACAGTCGAGGCCGGCACTGCACAGCTCGCCATGCTATTGACATTGCCTCCGTAGGCGGGGCGAGAAGTAGGAGGTGTTGGAGCGCCTGTAGCGTCATAGCTGCCGTTGATGGCATAGCTGCCGTAGGCACCATTAGCGACTCTTTGCTTGTAAGGAAGAGCGCCGTTGGTGTAGGTGTGGCTTGGGCAGTTGAATACCTGTTCGCTCTTGATGTAGGGATAAGCGGCATCCATCCACTTGTAGTTGATGTTAGTATCGCCTGGAGTCCAGGACCAACCGGTATCACCGTAGTAGACGCCCATCTGCTGCTCGTCATAGTCCTGGCTGTATTGCAACAGTCCCAAACCAATCTGTTTGAGGTTTGACTGGCAAGACGCACGGCGAGCATTTTCACGAGCACGGGCGAACACAGGGAAGAGAATCGAAGCCAGAATAGCGATGATGGCGATAACAACTAAGAGTTCTATCAGGGTAAAAGCCCCCTTACGATTTGCAGCTCCGAACTGGGAATGTGAGATTTTCATGATTGGTACGAAAGAATAGGACCAACACAAGCGAGACTTGTCATCCGTTGTGTGAGCGGCGCCAAAGCAAATTTCCTACTTCGCCCCGTTGGTATACTAGAATTATACCCATATTCAACCGGTTTTAAACATCAATTTCAAATATCGGCGAAACTTTTACGTCCGAGAAATCAGACGTTAACACCATCCCCCAAAACAACGCAATTCGGCCCCCCCTAACTCGACGTTTTCACTACGTCTGCACAAACGCAAAACGCCCCCAAACTTTAGGTTCGGGGGCGCTTCCCTATTTATAAGCCGCCTGCCGGAATCGAACCGGCGACCTTCTCATTACGAGTGAGATGCTCTACCAACTGAGACTAAGGCGGCATCCCGGCATAAAGCCGAGATGTTTCAAGAAAAATATCTCGAAAGCAAGAGGAAATTATATATGCCTTTCGCCACAGATGCAAGAGAACATGTCGAGGAATCGCAACTCTAAGCATTACCAATCCCTGCTTTCTATGAAAATCCGCTTCTCTCGTGCTGCTCTCCCCCTGTCGCTACTATTAGGCTCGGCGCTACCATTATGTGCGCAGACGCTGTTGCAAACCCCGGAACGCGCGCTTTCTAATTCCTCATTCCAAAGCGGCACGGCGAATTGGGAGTTGGGCGACGCCATTGCCACCAGTTCGATGCAGGTCGTTAATCTGGGTGCCAACGAAGCGGGCGGAGCCAAACGCGCCCTAAAAATCGACGTGCAGAGCGCAGCGGGCCTCAATTCCTGGGACATCGCGTTGCGACAAGAGGTGCACGTCGCCCTACCCACCGGGCGACCGCTTCGCCTCACCTTCTGGGCCAAGGCGAACCGCGCCGCGAAAATCGGCACAGGCATAGAAGATGGTGGCGACTATCATAAAATCGCGTGGGGTGATGTCGAGTTATCACCAACATGGAAGCGCTATGAGATTCAGGGCAAAGCCGACCGTGACTTCGCCGCCGACTCGCTGCGTTTCATTTTCAACCTCGCTCAGCAAAGCGCGCAAATCTATCTGGCTGATGTGCGCCTCGAAGACCCTGAACACCCAATGGCTGCCAATGTGCCACTAGCGGGGCCAGTTGGCTCCCTCGAAAAACCGCTATCCCTCCTTCCTGCCACGGCTTTTGGCGAAGGCTGGGGCGGCAATGGGCTTACTATTAGTCCCTTCGATTCGGGCTTCCCTAATGTTGGACGCGCCGCACGGTTGACGATTACCGAACCGCCGCAAAACCCCTGGAATGCCCGGCTTGGCGCGGGGAATCCGTCGCCCGTCAATGGTGGAGACGCTATCGCCGTTCGATTGTGGGCACGTTCGCCAACGAACAACAAAATCGGCATCATCTTCCAGCAATCGACTGCGCCCCACGCGAAAATACTGTCGCAAGCAGTGCAACTCACTCCGCAGTGGCAGGAGTTCCGCTTCTTCGCCTTGCTCGACAACGCGCAAGGTTTCGCGGCGGGCGGCTCCAACTTCGAGATTCATGCGGGCTATGGAACGGGCACCGTCGAAATCGGCAATGTGCGCGTCGAAGATTTCGGCAGTGCCACTCGCGAAGAGGTCGCCGCAAAAATCGGCGGCGAAACCATCGACTGGTGGGGTGGACGACCGCACGACGACACATGGCGTCCGGCAGCATTGGAACGCATCGAGCGCTATCGCAAAGCCGAGTTGAAGGTGCGCGTAGTTGACGCTCAAGGACGCCCAGTAACGGGCGCCACCGTCACCGCGAAAATAACACGCCACGCCTTTCGCTTTGGCACCGCGATAGCGTCCGGCCCCTTCTGGAACACCGATTCTCCCACGGTACAGCGATATAAGGAGATAGCGGCTCAAAACTTCAATACCATCACCCTCGAAAACGGTATGAAGTGGCCCGCCGCTTCGCCCGCGCAACAAGCTATCAACGACAACATTCTGGCGTGGGCCAAAGCCAACGACATCGAAGTACGCGGCCATAACCTCGTGTGGGGTTCGACTCGTTTCATGCCGCGCGAAATCAACGGTAAAAAACTGGCCGATCTCACCAATGACGAGTTGAAGGCGGGCATCGAAGCCCATGTGCGCGATTACATGCGTCGTTATAAAGGGCACGTGTATATATGGGATGTGGTCAACGAAGCCGTTTCCGAACGCGACATCTGGGAGCGCATTGGTTGGGACGAGTTCGCCCGCGTCTTTCAAATCGCCCGCGAGGAAGACCCGGCCCTGTTACTGGCCTACAACGACTACAAACTGTTCCACGTCGAAAATGACATCGAGTGGCGCAAGGAACAAGAGGTCATTCAAAAACTAGTCGCCGCAGGAGCGCCAATCGATGTGCTGGGAGAACAGGCGCATCTGGGCACGCCCCTCATTCCCATTCCCACCGTGCTATCGAACCTCGCAGAACTAGAGCGCTATGTCAAGACCGTCGAAATCACTGAGTTCGATTTGGGAGTTCGCGACGATAAAGTCCACGCCGACTACGTGCGTGACTTCATGACCGCCTGTTTTTCCGACCCGAAAGTAAGCGCATTCGTGCAGTGGGGTTTCTGGGAAGGCGCCCACTGGCGCTCTAAAGATGGCGGCTATCTCGTGCGCCGCGACTTCACATTACGTCCAGCGATGGAGGCATATCGTGATTTGGTTTTCAAGCAATGGTGGACTAACGCCACAGGGCAAAGCGATGCCACTGGAAGCTTTACCATTCGAGGTTTCAAAGGCAATTACGAACTAAACGCCACAAGAAATGAGCTAACGAGCAAACAAAATATTCAACTCAATGAAGCAACAGGGATTGTGACTCTTACATTACAATAAAATAGGGTGGCATTCTTTAGCACTGGCTATTGTTTTTTGGAAACCTGTCAGGTAAAATTGGGCCAATCGTGTGACGATATTTGCTAGTAGGTGCGTCACATCGAAAACAGCCAATGACTTTCCAATCCGCCGAAAGCGCACTCCCCATTGAGGACACAACCGTCCCCTATGAAGCGCCCGCTATCGAATCGGTTCTCACAACCGAATCGCTCGAACGTGAAGTTCATTATGCAGGAGTGCCACCCACCAGCAGCCCCAAACCTTGATCGGTGAACTCTACTCACTCTCCTGAGTGACAGCCAAACTTACCAACATAATGAATATCGAAAAGTCCAAACTCGCATCGAATACGGATGCTGTCGTATCCGAAACGCACACCAACAATACCTACGAGGCTCCTGCTATCGAATCGGTTCTCACGCCTGAGGCACTCGAACGCGAAGTTCACTACGCGGGTACTATCCCACTTAGTCAGGTCAAAAAATAATCGCGGTTTTTTCCATCATGAACATCGAAAAGTCTCTTATCGAAGCGCAGCAAGTCGAAAAGGCCCCGGCTCAACCTGTTGAATACGAGGCTCCGATCATCGAGTCGGTACTGACACCCGAATCGCTCGAACGCGAAGTTCACTACGCGGGCATTCAGCCTACGAGCGGTCAAGCCATAGCCTAATATCGACCTGCGCTATTCTGAACTCCACTACGCGAAATTATAAAGCCCTTACAGGGCCAATCGCCGTGGTGACTCATTTAAATACATCGTTTCCGGTGCCAATGGCTTTGATCCCATCTGTTGGCACAGACGTTGTGGGCCGTCTGACCACATCCGGCGATACCGTGATGTGCCGACCCCATCTCATTTCCTACCATCCCATCTCTGTTAGTTTCTATGTCGTCCCAATCTGTTTATGAGCGCAACGCGAGCGTTGACTCCTCACTCGCGGGTGATCGCGTTGTGCTGTATGAGCGGCAATCGCGCTCGGCCATTGTTCTCAACCCAACTGGCACCCATCTGTGGCAGACGCTTTCCCAGCCACAAACAGCGCAGCAATTGAGCGAGGCTCTGTGCGTGCTTTATCCCACTCTGGATTCGGGACAGGCAAAGCACGATGTCGAAACTTTCCTGAGCGACCTGAGCGCCAAGCAACTGGTTCAAGTCCGTTCCAAGTAAGCCACTATCTTTGCCGTGCCCCTGCCCGCCGTTTCATCGCCGCATCCGCTCCATAACGCCGTCTGCTGGCAGATGGGCGAGGCACTGCGTTGTGCCATTCACAGCGACGATGCGGAAATCCTCGACTACGCCGCGCATGTAGTTGTCGCGACGCCGGCACCTAACGGCACCGAACAACAAGCCGCCGACCTCAGTTGGCGCATCGAACAGCCTAACGGCCATGATTCGTGGCACGCCCAGCCGCTCACCGATTCGACTCCCTCATTTCAAGCCGAGACACTGCCCGAACTGCTGACCGCCATCGAATACGGGGCGTTGCAGTTGCTTCTGTCGTGTGGCACCGAGTCGTTTTTCTCGCTGCACGCAGCTCTGCTCACTAAAAACGGGCGCTCGGTCGTCATCGTTGGCCCCAAGGAAGCGGGCAAATCGACCCTGGCCTGTGCGCTGTGGGCGCAACGCGGCTGGACACTACGCGGCGACGACAGCGCGCTCGTCGATACAGAGAATAAAACTCGCCCAGCCCCACGCCGTGTTTCGCTGCGAAACGGTAGCCGTCCCTTGCTTGGCGAAGAGCTATGGAATCGCCTCGGTGGCCTCCCATCGACTTATCCTACCGCACAGGGCCTGCTGTTTCATCCACACGAACTCGAAAACCGGGGGGAGCCTGAAACGGCTTATCAACCCTCGGCAGTCTTCTTTCTGGCACGGCGCGAATCGACTGCCACCAATGCCGAGGCAGTCGCCATCACTCCCGCTCTCGCGGCTTTGGCGCTCCTCCCCTACTCCACATTTTTGCTGCCGCGCGGCGAACAGTTGCTGTGCCCCGCGCGCGTTGATTGGGGCGCCTCTTTGCCGCGCCTCACCGCTTTCGCGGCGCGCGTCCCGATGTTCGATTTAGGACGCGGGCCGTTGGATGCCATGACGCGCGAAGTCGAACGCCTTGTCTTTCATGCAAACCCTATCGCCACCTCCATTTCGTGACGGCGCCGCCGTTATCCCGCTGCATTCGCTTCAGCCCACTTCCTGCTCTACGGGTAATTGCAGTAGCGGCTTGGCTTTAATGCCCGATGACGACGCTCCCTGCGGCGGCTCGATGGCGCTTATGCTGACGCGCCGCTGCAACATGCAATGCGGCCACTGTAGCGTCGAAAGCGGGCCTCATGTCAAAGGCGAACCTACACGCGAGGAGTTGCTGCAAAGAATCCATGATGCCGCGCAAAATGGCATCATGGGCATTCTCGTGACGGGTGGCGAAGCAATGCTGCGCCCAGCACTAGTGCTGGAGTTGCTACGGGAATGCAAGAAACTCGGAATTCCCACCGCTATGACCAGCAACGGTTCCTGGGGACGCGACGCACGCAAGGCCGAAAGGACGTTGACCGAACTGCGCGAGGCAGGACTGGGAAGCCTGACGATTTCTTTTGACCGCTACCACGCCGAGTTTCAGGGGCCACAAGCAGTCGAGAACATCGCGCGCGCCGCGCAGAAGGCCAACTTCACCATGCGCGTTTCGGTGACACGCGAGCAGGACGACGAGGACATGGCTGCCCTGGTGGCTCCCTTTGATGCTTTCCCCAACGTGCAACTGCGCTTTTATGATGTTCAACCCGTAGGACGCGCGCGCAAGTTGGAAGGTACGCTGCGCGCCGAAACGGGCGGCTTCTGCAATGCCTGTGGCACCCCGGCGATGACCGACGATGGGCGCATAACAGCGTGCAATGGCCCCGCCTACTTCTCGCCTGCATATTCGCCTTTGGTTGTTGGAGATACACGCGAAGAGTCGATGCAAACCCTGTTGGCACGCCACAACAGCGACCCGATTCTGGAGACTATCCGCACCTTCGGCCCCGAATACCTCAAGCGCGAACTGCAATCGTTGCCCGGCTTCGAGGATTTTGGACGCGCATCCTACGCGGGCATGTGCGATTTGTGCCTGCACGTCAATTCCAATGAAAAAGCCGTTGAGGCTTTGCACACCCACCTCTCGCAACCCCGCCTTGTGGCACTGAGGATGGCTGCGAAGCGCGTCATTGAGGGGGAACGTTGCATGACGTGGAATCTCGATGCCGTGAATGGCCTCGCCGCCTATCGCGTTTTTCTGCGCGCTGCCCTCGATCCGGTACACACATGGGAAAATGACGCCAAGGCCATTTTAGGCAGGGCCGACTTCGACTGGCACCATCAGGAAATGCATCTGGCTCAGTGCGGGTTGGCGGGACCACTACAAAAAGCCTTCTCGACGGTGCAAATGAAGCGCTGGGCGCCCGCATTTTTCCAGACCCGTCTGCGCGATCAAGCGCGCATCGACACTCTGCGTTCGCTGGTGCAGCGCGAGGCGATGCGTCGTCTCTCCGATGTACTCGGCGAAGTCGGCGGGCGTGGTGTGTTACTCAAAGGCAGTGGCATGGCCGCCTTTGAAATGGAAACGCCGCCCCATCAGATAAGCCGCGCCAGTTGTGATGTCGATATTCACATCGCGCCCAAATACGCCGCCAAGGTGCGGGCGAGGTTGTTACAGTTGGGCTGGAAATCGGAAGTTGCCGAAGGGGCAATTGAGCAAAACGACGGCGAACACCATCACCAGTTGGGTGGACTGCGCTTCGAGGGTGTGCTGGTCGAAATCCACCAGACACTGTTGCCGTCTTACTGCGGCTTGCCCGAACGCGACATCATCGCGAAGGCGCGCCCACTGCAAGACCCATCAATGGCGAATCTTTCGATTCTTAGTCCCGAAGGTATGCTGCTGCACTCGGTGATGCACGGCACGAAACACCTGTTCTCACACTATCTGAAAACAGCATGGGATATGGAGTGGGTGGCGCGCCGCTTCCCCGACCTCGACTGGGACTTGTTGGCGAAGTGGGCTAACAGCAGCGGAATGAGGCGCGGCTTTTGGGTTCCTATAACCCTGCTCACACAGGAGTTCGGCCTCTCTATTCCCGCTGAGTTCGTGAAGCGCGCTCTCAGTGATCGCCATGAGCGGCGTTTAGAGGATTTCGCGCGCAAATACCTGCTGCGCTCTACCCGCTTCGATTTCGACAACAACCCCTGGATACGCCGCATGGTGCAACTGTGGTTCTGCGACTCGATGTTGCATCGCGCCCGCACTCTGGGAGGCTTTCTTTTTGGGCGCTCGTCACGCGAGTTCCGCCAACGTCGGGGGCTTGAAAAATCTGAACTGCGTTTCCTTTCGCCTAAAAAGCTCCGCCAAATATGGGCCAGTTGGCGCAAGTTGGCTCAGTAGGCGCGCAACGCGAATGGCCCCCCATATGGGGGGCCATTCGCCATTGAATACGGGTGTAAGAAAATTTAGGGGGTATTGGAATGGTCTTCGTGGCGAACCCAGACGCCTCGCGCTGGGGCATGGCCCAACACACGCCCGTCCCCCACTCCTGACTTCAAATGGATGACGCCCTCAACTTTCTCGTTGCGCTCGATGAAGAGGCGGGAGCCGGGGCGCACACCCAACGATTCGAGGTGTCGTAGGGTGGCTCCATCCTCGTCTGCGACTTGAACGACTATGAAATAAGCCCCGGCCTTCGCTTCACACAGGCAAAGCGAACCTTCATCGCGTGGGAAGGTGCCTTCGCGCGAAGGAATCGGCGCTCCATGCGGGTCGCGCGTGGGGTGGCCAAGCTTATCCATCATCAGTTGCTCGACCTCTTCGCTTAGCACATGCTCCCAGCGCTCGGCCTCATCGTGGACTTTATCCCACGAGAGTCCCAGCACTTCGGCCAGAAAGGTTTCGATGATACGGTGGTGCCGCACAACCTCTAGCGCCATCTTCTCGCCGGTTTCGCTCAGTTCCAAACCACGATAAGGCGTGTGATGGGCAAGCCCCATGCTCGCCAGCTTTTTCGCCATGTTGGTGGCACTGGCTGGGGCGACTCGCAGGGAGTCGGCGAGCGCCTGTGTCGTGACGACGCCCTCCGCCCCCTGCTCGGAGCGAAGGGCGTAAATCGCCTTCAAATAATCTTCGACGGCGGGCGAAAGTGGCGCCCGTCCTAGCGGCCCCAGGGAGGGGGAAGCCGCTTCGGCATCTTTTGTCACGTCAAAACCTCGCGCAGAGTCTGGTACAGCAAATACACGTTTAATCCTGAAATGGTGGAGGCAATAGCATAACCAACCCACTTAGCCAGCGGCTTCGAAACAAATTCACCCATCTTTCCTTTATCGCTGGTGAACATGACCAATGGGAAGATTGCGAAGGGCAATTGCATCGTCAGAACAACTTGCGACAACACCAAAAGGCCCGTCGTGTTTTTGCCGCCCGACACATGAATCATGACCAAAGCCGGAATGATCGCCAGGCCACGCGAAATCACGCGACGCAACAAGGGTGGCACTTTGATATTCAAGAAACCTTCCATCACGATCTGCCCGGCGAGGGTGCCTGTGATGGTGGAGCTTTGGCCCGACGCCAGCAAAGCGACAGCGAAAGCAGTCGCCGCGACAGGAGCGCCCAATAGAGGAGCTAAAAGCGAGTGGGCGTCGGCGATGTCGCTAACATCGGTGCGGCCCACGGCATGGAATGTGGCAGCCGCAACAACCAGAATGGCCGCGTTCACGAAGAAGGCTGCTCCAAGGCTGAGGACGGTATCGAGCGTGTTCCACTTGATGGCGTCGGCCTTGTCATCATTCGATTTCCCGATGCGGCGCGTGCCGACAATCGAGGAATGGAGATACAAGTTGTGCGGCATGACCGTCGCCCCCAAGATACCAAGTGCCAGATAGAGCGCCGTGTCTTCGAGACCAGTGCCAGCGGGCGAAGGCGGAAGCGAGGGAATAAGACCATGCGCGACACCGCCCCAATCGGGCTTGGCGAAGAAGATTTGCAGCGCGAAACAGGCTGCGATGGTTGTGACCAACGTCAGGATGATGGCTTCGAGCTTACGGAATCCGAAATGCAAGGCTCCCAGCAAGATCAGCACATCGAAACCAGTAATCAGCACACCCGCTGTCAGCGAAATGCGTCCCGCTGTTAGCAAGTTAATAGCTATAGCCGAACCGATGACCTCGGCCAAATCACAGGCGATGATAGCGACTTCGGCCAGAACCCACAGTACAAACGAAACGGGTTTCGAATAGTAGGCGCGGCACGCCTGAGCCAGATCGTGTCCTGTGGCGATACCCAAACGGGCGCACAAGGTCTGAAGGAAAATAGCGCACAGGTTGGACGCGAGAATGACCCAGATCAGCGAATAACCGAAACGGGCGCCACCAGCGATGTCGGTGGCCCAGTTGCCGGGGTCCATATACCCCACCGACACGAGAAAACCTGGCCCGGCGAACGCTAAGAACGCGCGTAACCACGAACGCTCGCGGCCACTTTTCGCGCCACGAGAGGGCGCTTCCGGTACGGGCACTTCGCCCGCGCTCAAACCACCTTCAAAAACCGCTTGTGTATTCATCTATTAAATCAAGTTTAGCCTCAACTAAAAATGTTTTTCAATGAAATTGGATAAGAACGCCGCCAAGATTCAAATCTTTTTTCATGAGACACTGAAATAGCGACATTCCGGCCAAAATATTCTCGCTTTCTAAAAATCTGGCAATAGACTGAACTCGATTGCTTGAGCTGTTGCCTTGTTGTAAGGAAAGAAGACACGTGGCTTACGCTTCTTGCGGGCAACGGCGCCGCTTTTGCGGGCACATGCAGTCCAACACTTCCATGCGACACCTTCTTTTCACGACCATTTTCGCAGCGCTGGCCGTTGCTCCTGTTTACGCTCAAAACAACAACAATAACAACGTAGCTCCACCAGTGGCGGGGGGATTGAATGGCGTGCTGGCTCAGGCCGAGCGCAACCAAGATTCCGACGCATTGCTTCTGGCATATGGTCAGGCCGTTACCGACCCAAACCTGGCTCGCCTCGCCATTGGGCAACTGTTGACGAACTTCTACACGCTACGCAATCAGGCCCAGACACCGGAACAGGCGACGCAGGCTGTTAGCGAGGCGAGCCTACGCTTCCAGGTGCTCCAAGCAGCTCAAAATCAGATTCTCATTCAGCAGAACCAACAACTGTTGCAGCAGAACGCCCAAATCATCGCTCTTTTGCAGCGAAATCAGGTACAAACCCAGGTCGTTCCCCGCTAAATAACCACGTCAAAGGGCCGCGCGGATTTTATCTGGCTGTTCTCCAACACGATTTCTTCGTTCGTCCAGTCGGGGAAGTCTTCGTCGTGATGAGAAGCGAATGCGAAGTGGACACCAGCACGCGCCAGTTGTGTCCATTTCGCGTTGCATTGTTCGCGCATGGCGACATCAAGGCCATCAATGGCCTCATCGAGCAGTACAACTTCTGGGGATGCAACCAGAGCGCGGGCCAATAACACGCGGCGCGTTTGTCCAAAACTGAGGCGGTCGAGGCGGCGCTCAGTCAGTGGGCGCAGTTGCCACTCGTCGAGAGCGCGTTCGATGGCTTCGTGCTGCGAGTCTTCGAGTTGACGAGGAGCGACGAAACCACCCTCAAAGCCCGATGCTATCGCATCGCGCACCGAAATCGCATCGTGGAATCGAGCTTGTAATTGCGGCGAGACGAGAGCAATACGGCGGCGCCACTCCCAGATGGGTCGCGGGTTGACTTCTCCCAATCGCTCGATGTGACCGCCATGCGCGGGGACTAAATCACCGCTTAGCAAACGTAACAGCGTCGATTTACCGGAGCCGTTTTCGCCACGAACCCGCAAATGAACACCACGCGGCCAACGCCAATCCAAATGGCTCAGGATAGGATTGCCGCCCAGAAAGACCGAGACATCGCGCAGCACGAAAACCGATTCGGCGGTGTCTTGAGGCTGATTTAAAACCTGCGTCAGTGCGTTATTGTCGGTTCGAACCGAGGGTGTGGGAGAAATAATGGGGTGTTCATCGGCGCGTGTTAGTTCACCTTTGGCAAGAGTCCAGCCCTGTGCCCACACAGGTAATTCTTCGCTTCGGTGCGAGGCGAAGACGAAGCTGGTGCCACTCTTTTCCAGATTGCCTAGCGCCACAAAGAGTTCGTCGCGGGCGCGGGCGTCAAGGCCAGAGGCGGCTTCGTCGAGTAACACCAAGCGTGGGCCTTTGACAAGCGCCCTTGCCAATAGCACCCGGCGCAGTTGTCCCTGAGAGAGGGTTTCGAGTTCGCGGGTGGCGAACAGCTCCAGATGGAAGTCGCGGAGCATTCGCTCGACTTGTTGCTGTTGGGCCGCCGATGGGGTTTGGTGCAGTAAAAACGAGTCGAAGAACCCCGTTGTTACGCATTCGCGCACTGTCAGGCGAGCGCCGCGTTCGCCGTCCACACCATCCATGCTGAGGCGCACGGCTTTTTCCTGAGCGAAAGGCGATAGGAACGCGATTTCTTCGCGCGCTCGGAGCGGCGACCATGTCGGGGTGCCGCCAAAATCGAAGAGGCGCGACTCGGCGGGTTGTGGCCACAGGTCGCCCGCCAACAGGCGGAGCAACGTGGTTTTACCGGCCCCATTGGCCCCGACGATAGCGGCGCTTTGCCCGGCACCTAGTTGAAAGTTGAGGGCATCGAAGACGACGTGCCCTTCCAGAACGGCACGGGCGCCCTTCAATTCAACCAGTGGCATTATCCCAGACGTTCCTCAAGCCACTTGTGAAATTCGGCGGGCGATTGCGGCCACAGGTCGGGGTTGAGCGCCTTGAGTTCGTCGTGATAATACTCGTGCCAGCCAGCGACGACCGAGAACATGCCCGCGTTTTCGGCGGCTCCAATATCGGCGGGTGAATCACCAACGAAGACGCAATTCTTCGGTTCGATGCCCAATTTCTCGGCAACTCGCAGCACACCTTCGGGGTTGGGTTTGGGGGTGGTTACTTCGTCGCCCGTCACGATGAAGCCAAAGCGTTTGTCCCAACCGAAGTAGCTCAGGGTTTCATCGCAGGCACGACGCGATTTGCCTGTCATCACTCCCAGAGGAATGCCCTTGTCGGTGAGGAATTTGAGGAGTGCATCAATGCCCTCGAAGGGCGCAATATCTTCATGTTTGGCTCGGTAGGCAGCATAATAGCGCTCGATGGCTTCCAGTTGGCCTTCGGTAGATAGGTTTTCTGGGAAGGCACCGTAAAGCATTCCCTCGTCGGGTGGGCCGAAGTGATCGACCACCTCTTTCGGGGTAAAGGTGTGACCGACCAGTGGCTTCATGGCCGCATTCCATGCATTGACAATCGCGGGGAAGGTGTCAATCAAAGTCCCATCCAAATCGAAAATCACAGCTTGCGGCTTCAAAATATCAGACATCTCTAAAGGGTTTAACGCCTTATGGTGAAGGATGAACACGCCGCGCCGGATCGCGAGTGCGCTTACTTGACCTCGAAAACAGGGCCGCGCGGCTTAAATGGCAGTTTCGCACCCCACGGAATTACAAAAGCGTGTTCGCGGCGCACAACTAGATCGTCTTCGCACAGGGCGTCGGTGAGGATTAAGATTGGCGCTGCTTCGGGGAAGTCAGGGGCACTTTGCAGCAAGTCGACGCCGGGTTGCAAAATAGTACCGCCACGCCCGCGCACCTGAACCGAACCCGCGAGTTGTTCGGGGGCCATGAAGCCGACATCGTAGGCGGTTGCGTCGCAGAAGATGACACGCACCGCCGCAACTTCGTGGGCTATGGAATAGGAAGCGATAGTTCCCAGCGCTTTGCCGAGTATCTTGCGCTCCATTGAACCGGATGTGTCGAGGACAACACCAAAGGTGCGCGAGCGCTTCATTTCTTCGGGGATTATCAAGGTGGGACGAGCGATGTCGGGCGTGGAACTTTGGCGGCGCGAGGCGCGCGCATAGGAACGGCGCTTTTCGATGGGCACGAAATGGGCGTCGAACCAATGGGCCAACTCGACATCCCAGGGGACGACGGGCATTTGAAGGGCGCGAATTTCTTCGACCAATCCGGCGGGCAAGAAACCGCGCCCCTGCATGTTGTGCAGTTCCAGACCTTGAGCGAGGGCGCCGCGCAGCCATTCATCTAAGCCCAGACCTTCGCCCGCCGCCCAGAAACGCTCGTCGTCATTCAAGATGTCCGATTGGGCACAGCCGCGCATAGTCGCCAAACGGCGGAAGCGGCGCAAATTCTGGGTGATGTGATCGTAGATGGCTTCGGCTCCCCAACCGCGAAAGCCGACATCATGCAACATCCCCAATGCCGGAGGCTCGCCGATAGCCATTTCAAGGAGCCAGTCGTTGATGACGAAATCGCAGGCGACATTCCAAAGATAGGGGTCGCGCGTGCCTCGTCGGATGTCGTGGCGAAGGCCAGCGTGCAACAACTCGTGGGCCATAACGAAGCGGGTCGCTTGCTCGTTTAATGAGGCGTTGGGGTTGATGTGGATGCGGCGGTCTTCGATGTTGATAGCCGCGACTGAGATGCCCATTTGGCCGCAGAGACGGGCATCTTCGATGATTTCGAAGGTAGCGGCCAATGCGCCCAGCAAGGGATAAGAAGTGATGAACCAAGAACGCGCCTGTTCGGCGAGCGTGAAAGGACGTTCGGGGTTTTTATCGCCAGAAGCGACACGCACGGCGCGTGTTAGCGCGGCGGATAGACCCGCCGAGAATAGCTGGCCCCAGTTGGGAGGCGAGTACCATGTGTTGTGCTGAACTTCGGTCCATTGCCAGTCGAGGGCACCATTGGCGGTGCCGAGCGCACATGCCCAAGAGGGAATACCGTCGGATTCGAAGGCGCGCGTGATGGAGAGTTCATCGCGGCCCGGAAAGGCGGGCAAAGTGGAACCGTAGGGCAGCATATCGTTGGGAGCATGTCCCAAACCGATGTCCTGAAGAAAGCGCGCGACAACGCAATCGCACGCGGCATTCCACGCGGGCGAGGCATCAGAGCGGATATGGCCCCAGGCGAGGTGCAGCAAGCAATGGGCGAGAACGTAAACCCACTCGCCGGGGGAGGCGCGGCGAGTGGGATGGACTCGAATGGTGCCGTCGTTGCTGACGATGGCCCAGCCATCGCGGGGTACACCGTTGTTTTTGCCGTCGTTGGTGTTGCGCCGCTCGACTCGCGCGTAGCGGAGCAACGAGGCGAAAATAGGATGCTCGTAGAGAGTGCTACAGCCCGCGTGATACGCCTCGGATGCAGGATCGGTGGGGGGAGTTTTGGTCTTAGCCATTGGATTTCGGTGAAAGCGGTTATTTGCGAACCAGACGGGGCAAGTCGCGCACTACTTCGGCGATGAACCAGCCGGGGAGCGCTTCACCCTCTTCGGAAGCGACGGCGACTTGAGCGATTTCGAGGGATATGTGGGACAAATCCTTTAAGAGAGCCTTGGAAGCGAAGGCTAAGTCGCTGGCCTTACCC
Source organism: bacterium (assembly GCA_004172935.1). Classification (GTDB taxonomy): domain Bacteria; phylum Armatimonadota; class Abditibacteriia; order Abditibacteriales; family Abditibacteriaceae; genus Abditibacterium. The sequence goes on from SDZD01000011.1 coordinate 131,658, forward strand.
GAAAGTTTGGCCTTATCGGGTGGCAGCTCTTTGATGAGCCTTGCGCGAAAACTTTGGGCCAGAAAATAGAGCACATCGCGGTCTTCGACGCGGGCTGGCCACTTCTCTTCGCCTTTCAAGATGGCGTCGAGGGCATATTTTGAGCGCACCTGTTTGACGAACGCCTTCCACTGGGTGGCGTGGGCGGGAGTGAGACAGCCGAAGGCCAGCGCGTCAAGCATGACGGCGTCGGGCAATTTATCGGCGTCGCCACTGCCGAGCGACCAAAGGGCATCGGAGAACATATGCCATGCGCGCGGCGTGGAAAATGGCTCTTCGTGTTTAGGCGGGGCACTCCACAGGTGGTCGGGGCGCGTGCGGAGGTAATCGCACACCAGAGGGTGGATTTCGCTTTCGTGCGCCCACTGTAGCCAGTCGCGCGCAGAGGCGTGAAGATGGACGTGCACCATGCGGTTGAGGAGCGCCGACGACATCGGTTTGACGATGGCGGCGTCCTGAGCGCGGTTGCCCGCGCCGATGACTATGGAACCTTTGGGCAATTCGTATTCGCCCAGTTTGCGGTCGTGGATCAGCGAGTAGAAAGCTTTTTGAACCTCGTGGGAACAGGCGTTGAGTTCGTCGAGGAACAGACAATAGGGCTGGTCGCGGGCGATGGTGGTAGGCGGACAAAAACGCGATTTGCCGCCGATAATTTGCGGGACGCCAATCAAGTCTTCGGGCGCCAGTTGGCTACCAAGCAGCGAAACGCAGTCGAGGCCGAGCGATTCGGCGAATTTTTGGACGAGAGCCGATTTGCCGATGCCAGGTGGCCCCCAGATGAAAACGGGACGTACCAGAGCGACGCCCAACAGGAAGTCGGGCAGTTGAGAGGGGGTTAGTGAGGTGGGAGCATTCATGTCACAGAGTTAAAGAGTCCCGAAATGAGGACGAGTTGAGCGGACTGATTGTTATTGGTAGTGAGCGGCAGAGAGCATCCGAGTGGGGGCCTCGACGGAGAGCATTTGAGCCAAAAGAATCAATCTTTTGGGGGCAAATATGGGGTTTAATCAATTTTTTGGGGATAAAAATCGATTAAAAAGGTTGATTACGGAGGCGTTTTGTATAGGTTTAGGCGACTAAACCCGCACAAAAGATTGATTAATCAATCTTTCCCAGTGAAAACGCCTTTTTTTGAAGGATTTTAGGCGCCGAAAAACGGAATTTACCGTTTATTGAGGGTGAACGGCGACGGGGTGAGTGAGGTAGGCATGATAATGGAGGGAACTTGCCTCTGTACTATCATACCCAATTTGGATGTAACAGTGTAAGTGACATTTTGGTCGTGTCAGGAACAACAGTGGCAAGGGCGGCATCGCGCTTGCCAAAAAAGTGAGTGGCTTTCGAGGAGGCTATTGAACCTTGTGAATTTAATCCGTTAATAGGAATGTAAGTTTTTTGCGCGGTTTTGTTGGCCGCAGGGCTAAAGCCCGCGCTGCTCGGCCTTCGGCCAACACACCCTGACGTTGTCGGGTACCCGATCTTCATGGACACAGCAGGGGCGCTGACGCGCGCTGAAATGACGGAGTAGATGAGCAAGATTCAATAGTTATCAAGAACCCAGCCAATTCGCCTGAAATGAAACTATTTCTCAGTCCACTTTTGCTCGGCGCACTCGCGATTCCAGCGGGAGCGCAAACCATTCAACCACTTGGCATTGGCCTGGAGGGGGTTGCCTATGCTCGTCCGGTTCGCTTTCTGGCGCTTCAAAACGGCGGGCAGGATGTGAGGATGGCTTATCAGGATGCGCCGCCAACCGTGAACGCGAAGCGGGTAAAGATGAACCGGACGCCCGTGTTGCTGTTGCACGGCAAGAATTTCGGTGGCTACTACTGGGCGAATGTGATTGATGGGCTGAACCGCGCAGGGTATCGCGTGATTGTGCCCGACCAGATCGGATTCGGGAAATCGAGCAAGCCGGACATCAACTACTCATTCGATATGCTGGCGGACAACACGGCGAAGCTGTTGGACACGATTAAAGTGCCTAAGGTGATTATCGTGGGACATTCGATGGGCGGTATGTTGGCCACGCGCTTCTCACGACGCTTTCCTAATCGCGTCGAGAAGTTGGTGCTGGAAAACCCGATTGGCCTCGAAGATTACGGGGCAGCTACCGGGCGCATACCATTGGAGCGGCTTTACAGCGCTGAGCTTGGCGACACCGATGCCACTAAGATTCGCGCCTTTTATAAACGCTATTTTGTGAATTGGAAGCCGCAGTTCGATTGGTTGCCAACGATTCGTGTGAGGGTGACCCAATCAGGCGAATACCCGCGCTGGGCGAAGTCGTCGGCGCAGACCTACAAGATGATTTTGGAGCAGCCTGTCGTCAGGGAATTTCCACTTTTACGGGTGCCCACGCTGCTGATTATCGGGCAGGGCGACCGGACGGTGGTAGGCAAAAACTACATCAAACCCGGACTAACACGAAAATTTGGCAATTATCCCGCACTAGGAAAACAAACCGCAAAAATGATTCCGGGGGCGAAGCTAGTTGAGATTCCGGCTGTGGGGCACATTCCACACATCGAAGTTCCCGCAACGTTCCAGCGATCATTAATGAATTTTATTGCGTCCCCGTAAGGGCGCCCAACCTATATGCTTACACTTCGCAGACTAGAGAGCAAAGTCGCCATCGTCACAGGTGGCGGAACCGGAATTGGCGAGGCCATCGCCCACAAGTTCGCACAAGAAGGGGCGCGCGTTATCGTTAATGGTTTACCCAGCGACCCTGTTCTTGATGTTGTGCAGGCGATACAAGCCAAAGGCGGCAAAGCCAAAGCCTTTCTTGGCGATGTTTCCGACCCAGATAACGCCTACAAATGCGTTCAAGCCGCCGTGGAGACCTATGGGCACCTCGACATCCTCATCAATAATGCGGGTGTGTTTTTAACGACATCGGAAGTGCATGAGTACCCGATTGATGTTTTCGACGAGACAGTGACGAAGAACATTCGCAGCGTCTTTTTGATGACTCGATTCGCCGTGCCCGAACTGCAAAAGACGGCAGGCAATATTATCTCGACTGGCAGCGAAGCGGGAATGCTCGGCCTTGCATTGAACACCCCATATGGCGGCACCAAGGGCTGGATTCACGCCTTCACGAAGGGCGTTGCTGTGGAACAGGCGAAATATGGCATTCGCGCCAACTGCGTTTGCCCCGGCCCTATCGACACAGCCTGGACTCACAAAGAGAACGGCCCAATGGATGACCGCATGGATCCGAGCCTTGTCGCGGCGACCCCGATGGGGCGTCGTGGCACACCGGAAGAAATCGCCAACGTGTTCGCGTTTTTGGCTTCCGATATGGCCAGCTACGTGACGGGAGCGCTGTGGGCAGTCGATGGCGGCACCATCGTTGGCAAAGGTCCAATCGGCAACGAAGTTCCGCGCAACCTGCGCAAAGAGTCAGAGGGAGAATCCGATTCGGAGCAATCCTACGACGGCGGCGATAATTAACTTGTCCACCGAATAAACACAAAAAGCAAAAAGCGGGGCACTTCGGTTGAAGTGCCCCGCTTTTTTGTATCTGGTTCGATCAGGGGAGGACAGCCAAGCCAAGCAGGGGGCGGTTGCCGCCGAGTGAGATGCTTCCGCCGCCTGCTGTATTGGCAGTGGCGAGCGATAGCGAATAAAGACGGGGGTTGCTGCCATCCGGGCTGTAGGCAATGAAGGCATTGTTGTTGACCGGAGTGATGTCGAAGCCCAGACCAGTGACGTTTCCAAGAGAACCTGTAAGCGTGCCCACGGTGAAGAGGCGCCCAGTATTGGGTGAGACAGCGGTGTCGCCGGGGATGCTGGCGTTGGCGGGACGCCCCTGTGTGACGAGGGCGCCGCGAGCGGCATCAATGGCGTAGTTGATGGTGCTGGTGGTCCCAACGACATTGTTGGTGTAGGCGGCTCCTACCAAACGGGGAGTGGTGCCGTTGCCGGAATCACCCGTGTCGTAGGTGATTGTCCCATCGGTTTGGTTCCCCTCAGCAGCAGGGTCTGCATCCACAAGCCCGCCGGTATCTGGGTTCAAGCGCAGGTTGGTGCGCGAGGTGGAATCGACGACGCGGATACGATCAACGACGGGGTTGAAGTCGAAGCCAATGTTGGTGCCAGAGAATGGCAGGGTGAAGCCACTTCCGACAGCGGTAGCGACGGCTCCGGTGCCACTGTAGTCGATACGAACCAAGCGGGCGGTGCCGCTGTTTCCGGTGCGAGTGAGAGCAAACAAGCCAACTCCGGTGGTGGCTCCTGCGATAGGAGCGAAGCGGTAGTCGACGCCGATGATTTGTTCGCCGGAGTTGAGGCCCGTTACAGTGCGGGTTGCCGTCAGGTAGGGAGTGCGCGAATTGAAGAACGAGAGCACATTATCGTTGGAGAGCGCCACGAGGTTGGCGTCTGGCACATTTTGAGGTGTTGAGGAAGAGCCTCCACCGCAACCAGCCATTACAAGCCCCGACAAACCGAGAGAGAGGAGCGCGCCAAGGCGCAGTGTAGAATTGAATTTCATGGAGTATTCTGAGGAACCCATAGGTGCTTTTTAGGCACGCGCGCCAACCTTAGCAACTTTGGCTCCAAAGGTCAGATTATGAAGGCGATTAATGAGTGGCATTAATTGAGGAGTACATTAGGGGAGATTGGCGCGAGATTAGCCATAAGAGGTGTGCATCATGACAGAAACCCAAACACGTGAAGAGGCGATTGAAAAAATCGCCGAAATGATCAAAGATACGCGCATTGGTATGTTGACCACCATCGACGAAAGCGGCGAGTTGCATTCGCGCCCGATGGCGATGATGGATGTGGAGTTCGATGGCGATGTGTGGTTTTTTACTGGTAAATCGTCGCCGAAAGTCCATGACATCGAAAGCAAACCAGTAGTAAATGTGGCCTTCTCCGATCCATCGAGCCAGAACTATGTGTCGTTGGCAGGACGGGCGGAACTGGTGATTGACCGGGTGTTGTTCGAGAAATATTGGTCGAAAGCCTTCGAGGCGTGGTTTCCCGAAGGTTTGGACGATCCCGAACTGGCGCTATTGAAAATCAACGTTGAAAGCGCGCAATATTGGGATGCGCCCTCTTCGGTGATTTCGCATGTGGCGGGCTTCATCCAATCGAAATTGACAGGAGAGAGCGGAACGCCTTTGGGCGAATTCGGCAAAGTCGAGTTGTAAAGCCAACAAACTAAACGGCCCATTCCTCTCAAGGCGTGGGCCGTTTGGTTTGTCGTGCCCTACTAAACGCTGCGCGACAACTGTCCATCTACCCCAATAGAGGGTTAATATTCCAAAAGTACAATTAGGCAGTTCGCCAATAATGAGATAAATTTGTGGCACGCAGTTGGCTTTATAGATGAGGAATGTCTTATATTTCTCCGATGTCGGGCTTTATCTGGCGCATTGACTGTCGCAGCGTAGCTCTCACGGCATTACTCAGAGTAGCTGAGCGTAATGCAAGCTGTTTTCGGTTGAAAATGCCGTAACCAGATGGCAAAACTTCTGTTGAATCAAGAAGCGATTGTTATTATTTCTCACATGTTACACGCGGCGAAAAGGATGCATGTTTAGTTGTGATCCTGGTCAAAAAGCATGAAATGTTTTTGCGACTTTTGGTGTTATTCAGATGGATTGCCGTCTCTATAATTCGTGTTTCGGGGCCAATCCATTCGAAATGCTCTTTACGAAAGCGCCAATGAGTTCATGAGTTCCTCATTCCCACCCTTTAACTCCTCAGTGACACAATCATCAGTAGCCCGACAAACTCTCGAACCGGGCGAGGCAAGCGCGCGCGCGGCTCAAACGCCACGCTCACCTCTGGCCCAACGCGAAGCGATGCTGGCGGCGATTTCATTTGTCGCCCACAGTTTTTTAGCAGATGGCTGGGAACTGGAGGTCGTGGAGGCACTTCAGCGCGTTGGTGAAGCGCTGGGAGTTTCACGAGCGACCGTATTCGAGAAAGTCGAGAAGACGGCACCTGTTTTTACGGCTCGCTACGAATGGAATGCATTAAATGCACGCCCACGCCCTGGCACCGAAAGCAAAACATTCAACCTTGACGTAACCCCGATGTCGATGTGGGTGCCACCATTGGCAGCGGGAAAGATGGTTTACGTCAACACGGTCGATTTGCCCGCCGACGCGCGTTCGATATTGGAGGAGTGGGGAACCATTTCGCTCGTTAACGTGCCGATTTTTGTGAACGGCGTATGGTGGGGTTACCTGGGCATTGATGACACCCAGAGCGAACACAATTGGGATGCGGCCCAACTGGAAACGCTGCAAATGTGCGCGGACTTGCTCGGTGCGGGCATAGCTCGCGGGCGCGCCCATCTTTCCTCGCGGGAATCGGAAGCTGAACTACGCGCGCTACTGAGCCTGATGAGCGACGTGCTAATCGTCCTCGATAGACAAGGCACCTATCGAAAGATAGTGACCTCGAACCCCTCGATTTTGGCGGCTCCTGCGGAGGCGCTTATGGGGCGCTCTGTCAACGAGGTTCTCGATACGGCGACCGCGTACAAATTTATGGGCGTTATCGAGTGCGCTCTCGACACGCGCACACCAGTTCGCCTCGAATATTCACTGCAAATCGGCGAAAAAGAATTGTGGTTCGATGCGACGGTTACTCCCTTGGATGAGGAACAGGTGGTGTGGGTGGCGCGTGACATCACCACATCGCGGCGTGATGCTCTGGCGCTGCGCGAGAGCGAACAGCTATTTCGCTTGCTGGCAGAGAACTCGACGGATGCGATTTCGCGGCTGTCTTCTTCGCTGGAGACACTGTATGTGTCGCCCTCGATTCAGCAGATCATCGGTTACACCCCTCAAGAGCTGATTGGCAACCATCCGCTCGACACCGTACATCCCGAAGATGCCGATTTGTTGCGCGCGGCCTATAAGGAAGCCATCGCTAATCCGTCCAAGGTGACGACTGTGGTTTATCGCCGTCTGCATCGCACCGGACACTATATTTGGTGCGAGACGACGGGGCGGGCCATCGTCAGCAAAAACGGCAAAGTCGAAGAAGTTCACCTGATTACACGCGATATTTCGGCGCGGCGACGTGCGGAGAAGCAATTACGCGAAGCCGAAGCGCGCTATCGCTCGATTTTTGAGAATGCGGTCGAGGGCATTTTCCAGTCGTCGCCCGATGGACATTATCTGGCGGCTAACCCCTCGCTGGCGCGGATTTACGGCTTTGAATCGCCTTCGGAACTGCTGAGAGCCTACTCGGACATTTCGCGCCAACTTTATACCGACCATCGCAAGCGCACCGAATTCATCGAGGAGATGAAGAAGGAAGGCAAGGTATCGAACTTCGAGGCGCAGATTCGCCGCAAGAACGGGCAGATCATCTGGATTTCGGAGAACGCGCGCGAAGTGCGGGGCGACGATGGAACAGTGCTGTATTATGAGGGCACGGTCGAGGACATTACGGCGCGCAAAGTGGCGCAAGACCAGCTTTTGCACGATGCCCTGCACGACAAGTTAACGGGACTGGCGAACCGGGCCTTGTTCTCAGACCGTATGGCGCAAGCCTTTGCGCGGCTGAAGCGCCACCCCGACGCGATCTTCGCGGTGCTGTTTCTCGACTTTGACCGCTTCAAGAATATCAACGACTCTCTGGGGCATATGGCGGGCGATGAGCTATTGGTTGCCATTGCCCGTCGCCTTGAAGGATGCTTGCGTCCCGGCGACACGGTTTCGCGTTTGGGAGGCGACGAGTTCGCCATATTACTGGAAGATGTGCGCGACCAGTCCGATGCAACCATAGTGGCCGAGCGCGTGCAAAACGCGATGACGACTCCGTTCACGCTGTTAGGGCAAGAGATTTTCTCGTCGGCTTCGATTGGCATCGCCATCGCGCACGCGGACTATGAGAACCCCGATGACTTGCTGCGTGATGCCGACATGGCGATGTATCGCGCCAAGTCGTTGGGCAAGGCGCGTCATGAGGTGTTCGATTCGGGAATGCACACGCGCGCTGTGGCGCTATTGCAGTTGGAAACCGACTTGCGCTGGGCGATTGAACGGCAGGAGTTCGAGCTGCATTATCAACCTATCGTATCGCTTCAAAGCGGGAAAATCGTCGGCTTTGAAGCGTTGGTTCGTTGGCGGCACCCCGAACGAGGCACGGTGGCGCCCGCTGAATTCGTTCCAGTGGCCGAAGAAACCGGATGGATCGTGCCAATTGGTACGTGGGTACTGCAAACCGCGTGCGAACAACTGGCGAGTTGGCAAAACATCCTCAACGTCGATCCACCGCTGACGATGAGTGTCAACCTGAGCGGCAAGCAGTTCTCGCAGCCCAACTTGATTCCCCATATCCGCGAGCAGTTGCAGAAGTGGGATATTGCGCCAGAGAATTTGAAGCTCGAAATCACGGAGAGCGCCATCATGGAGAACGCGACATCCGTTACCGAGCGCTTGCACACGCTGCGTTCGTTGGGCGTGAAGCTGGCGCTGGATGATTTTGGCACCGGGTATTCGAGCTTAAGCTACTTGCACCGCTTCCCGCTCGACACCTTAAAGATCGACCGCTCGTTCGTGATGCGAATGCAGGAGGGCGGCGAAAACCGCGAAATCGTGCGAACCATCGTGGCGCTTGGACTTAACCTGGGCATGGATGTCATCGCCGAAGGAATAGAGGAGGACGCACAGTTGAAAGACCTGCGCGAGTTGAACTGCAATGGTGGGCAGGGATTTTTCTTTTCACGTCCAGTTACAGGCGACGCAGCGCTGGAACTGCTTCAGCAGTACCCCAGTTGGTGAGAAATAGGCGAGGTTTTCACCGCTCGTCGCCTATAAAGACTTGCCTTCGGCACGAAGAGCGCCCAGATGAAGAGTTGTGCGCTATTTGCGTTTGTATCGTGCCTTCATTATCAACTGCGTATCGCGGGCGATGGAGTTTCGCGCCCAGTTCTTCGCGGGCATCGTCGGTTACCTGATTTGGATCAGTGTTTCGCTGCTTTTTATCGACATCGTGTTCGGTCAGGTCGGGGCGGTGCGCGGCTGGTCGCGCGACGAGATGTGGGTGCTGTATGGCACATTCGTCGTTTTGGAGTCGTTCTGCTACGGGGCACTGGGGCCGAATATGTGGCGGTTTTCGGGTGGGGTGCGCGATGGCACGCTCGATTTGGCGCTGACCAAGCCAGTTTCCACGCAATTTTTCGTATCGGCGCGCTATCTTGATTTGAACGGCTGCTTGAACTCGCTGGGAGGTTTTGCGCTGATTCTCGTGGGATTGTCGCGCGGAGGTCAGTGGCCTTCGCCGCTGGACTGGGTGTTATGGGCGATTTTACTGGCGTGCGGCTTCATTATGTCATATGCCATCTGGTTCGTTTGTGTGACCGTGGCGATTTGGGCAGTGAAGTTGGATGGCATCTCGGTGGTGTTCGACCCACTGATGCAAATGGCGCGTTTTCCAGTGCAAATTTACCCGGCGAAGGCGCTGACATTTTTGACTATCGTGCTGCCAGTCGCCTTCATGACGACCTTCCCGACACAGGCGCTGTTGGGGCGCGGCAACTTGCCCACACTCCTTGGCGCCCTTGCATTAGCGAGCACGTTTTTATGGATTTCCAACCGCTTTTTCGCCTTTGCTCTCCGCTTCTACGGTTCGGCCAGTAGTTAGAGCGGGCTTGATGAGTTTGGCCTTCAGTAGTTCGAGAGTCCCCTTGATTTCGTCGTCGCTAAGTTTGACGCCGCGCCCTTCAGGGCCACGCTTGGTGAGGTAGAAAGCGTCTTCGGCCTGTCCGCCCCACGTCGTTACCTTCGCGGTGTGGATGTCGAGTTCGAGGGTGGCGAAAGCGCGGGCCACATAATACAGCAGACCGGGGACGTTTTCACAGACCAGAGTCAGAACGGTGTGTTCGTCGCTCAGGTCGTTGCGCGCCGAAATTTTGATGGGCACGATGCTTTGCGCGCCTTTTTTACCGACACCTTTCAATACCTCTTCGATGGGTTTGTTTTCGAGCAGAACCTCGCGCATCATGGCGGCCATTTTGGCAGTTTGGGCGCTGGTAAGGCTCTTACCGCCGGAAATGAGGTGCAGGCGGTCGAGAACGACATCGCGCCCGTATTCGGGGGCGCCGTGCGCCCACTTCGAGTTCAGGTCGTGGCCGCGCAGGGTGTAGACGTGCGCGGCCACGATTTCGGCACCCGCTGCGAAGACGACACCGCAGATTTTGGAAAGCAAGCCGGGACGCTCAGCGTCATAGGCAACGACCGTCATCTCAGCGAAGTTGCGGCCCTGAAGCGGGTAGAAGTCAACGATGAGTTTTTCGTCGGGCAACTGATCGAGGAACTTCAGGTGCGTCGCCATAGTGGGCATCGGCGTGTTGAGGACGTAGGCTGCTGGCAGAGTGTCGGACAGCTTTTGCAACGTAACATCATCGAGTTCGAGGTGGCGCAGGCCGCGACGCATACGCTCGCGCTCCTGCTGAACCAACTGCTCGCGCTTTTCTTCGTCGGTGAGGACTTCGGCATTTTCGGCGCGCGTCATAGCCAGCAAACAGCGCTCATAGAGTTCGCGCATGGCGCCCAAATCGAGATGCGAATAGGAGCGCTCGCCCACCGCACAGGTATCGGCGAGGCTGAGCAAATAGAGCATCTTGAGGGTGGGGACATCGCGCACGTAGCCCACGACGCGGCGGATGGTGGCCGAGGCGCCCAGGTCACGCAAACGCGCGATGCGGGGCATGAGCAGGTGGCGGCGGATAAGCAGTTTCAGCGTGGCAATGCGGGAGGGACTGAGTCCCAATCGCTCGGCGATTTTGCCGCCCAGACGCTCACCCGAAACCGAGTGGTCGGTGTTGGGTTCGATCTTGCCGACATCGTGCAGCAGGGCCGCCAAGACGAGAAGTTCGATGTCCTCAACGCCGTTCCACATGGCGAAGGTTTCGTCGTCGGAGAGGCGTTTATGCCATAGTTCGTCGAGTTGGCGAACGGCATAAATCGAGTGTTCGCCGACCGAAAGTTCGTGAGAGGGGTCGGGGGGCGCGAGGCGGAGCATCGCCGTCATTTCGGGGATGAGGGCTTGCAGGGCACCGCGCGAGCGCAGCTCGGTGAGAACCGCCGACGAGTTGCCGATGTCGCCGATGAGTTGGAAGAAGGCGCTACGCATCGCGGGGTTGCGGCGCGTGGTATCGTCGATGTGGGGGACAACGTCATCAAGGGCACGGTCGAGCGCGGGGTCGATGGTGAAGCCATATTTACGCGCCAGAGCGAAGGGTGCCATCATCAGTTCTGGGTGGTTGACGAGGGTATAGGGATGCTCGGCGCCCAGTTGCTGACGGTTGGCGATGAAATGCTCCTCGAAGCGCAGTGGGCCTTCGAGCAAACGGGCCAGAACACGGTCACAGAAACGGGCGATGTCTTCGGCGTGACGATAAAAGTCGCTGAGTAGATTTTGAGAGGCCAAACCACTAGCCCCGACATACGAGAAGTCGCGCGCCATACGGTCTTGGAACTCCAGGCGCAGCACATCGGTTTTGCGTCCGGTTTTCAGGTGCAGCCAGACGCGCAGTTTGAGCAGGAAGTCGCGGCCCTTCTCGACGCGCGCGGCATCGTCTTGGATGACGACGCCACGTGAAACCAACTCTTTGAGAGGCTTATCGGTTTTGAGAATGGCGCCCGCGCTCCACATGGCGAAGTGGACATCGCGGAGGCCGCCAGTCCCTTCTTTGAGGTTGGGTTCGACGGCATATTGGGAGAGGCCGATGCGCTCGAAGCGACGGCGGCGTTCAGCACTCTTTTCGAGTGCAAATTCGACGGAGTCCCAGGTGCGGGCGACTTCATCGCGCACTTGCTGAACCAGTCGTTCGCTGCCCACGATGCGGCGCGCTTCGAGAAGGGCGGCTTTGGAGGGGTGATCGAGGCGCTCGATGTCGGACATCGGGCGGTAAGCGTAACCAACATCCATTTTGGCGCCGTCGATGAGGACTTCGACAAAAAGGCGGAAAGCCTCTTTGATAACGGCATCGAGAAGGGGGTTCTCTTCTTCGGAGGGCACGAAGGCGATGTCAATGTCGGAATAGGGGCAAAGCTCGCAGCGCCCATAACCGCCGATGGCCAACAACACTAAACCGGGTTCGGAAAGGAAGGTGTCCTGCCCATCACGCTCGAAAGTGGCACGGGCCTTAGCCCACGCCGCATTATAGATGCGGGTGAGGACTTCATCCACGAGCGACGAGTATTCTTCGAGCCAAGGGCGAATAGGCGCGTTCCACGAAGCCTTTTTCCACAGGCGAGCGCGGCCCTCTTCGATAAAAGCACGCAGTTCGACGACCAGTTCGGTGTTGGGCATATCAACTAGTTCTTAGTGTGGCGCGTATGACCGCCATGTCGTTCATTGCCAGATTTAAGCCATGTGACTGGGGAGTCTCGCGAAGGCGCAAAGACGTGGAATTAAACACAGAGAACACAAAGGAGAATGAGAAGCACAGAGGGAATGTTGAAAGAGGAAAGATTGACCGCAGAGACGAAGAGGGAATTGGAGGTTTTTGCCTCTGGCGGCCCTCACCCGGCCTTCGGCCACCCACGCCCAGGGGGCACCCGCGCAAGCGGTAGAAGGACGAACTCAAGCAAACGGGTTTAATTGCACTTTGGTTAGTGCTTGGTTGTAACTGGTGGCCCCTCTACCGCTTGCGCGGGTGCCCCCTGGGCGTGGGTGGCCGAAGGCCGGGTGAGGGCCGCGACAGCGGGAAACGAGCAACAGAAATATCCTTTCGGGCGCAGACTGGAAGATTATGGCTGCCCTCCTTGTTTCGGTTTTTGTTTATGCCCTTGTGTTGAGGGTGGTGTGGTTTGTTGAAAGTGACAGGGTGCGTAAGGTGTTAGCAGCGTGGCTGTTGCCTGTTTCTTTGGTAGTAATGTTGGTTGTTGGCGGGTTACTGTGGCCTGTTGAGAAGCTGATTGTTTCGACGCTTTTGTTGTTGGGGTTGGTGAAGTGTGCAGTGGCGTTGCGGAGGTCGCGGGCCGATGTGCGGTCGTTTTCGACTTTGGGATTGGGGCTATATTTTTTCGCGTGGCCGGGAGCGAACATGGCGCCTTTTAAAACGCGCGTCGCGCCAGCGGAAGATGAGACGGTTCGACGGCCATTGGCGAGGGCACTGTTTATTGGGGCGACTTGTGCTGTGGTAGGGATAGCTTCGCTGTTGACGTTGGGATGGTTCGCGACAAGTTTGAGTTCGCTGTTTTTAGGGTGGGCAACGATTTTCGCGTTGCTGATGACGGTGCATTTCGGGATTGGAGAAATGTTGCCGTGGGCGGTTCATCAACTTGGCTTTCGGGTTGGGCCGCTGTTTCGGGCGCCTTTGGCGAGCGAGTCGTTGATTGATTTCTGGTCGAGACGGTGGAATATCTCGTTCGTGGAGATGAATTCGCTGCTGTTCCTGCGTCCGCTGAGGAAGCGGTTCGGGGCGGGAGGCGCAATTTTCGGCACCTTCCTGCTATCAGGACTATTTCATGAAATCGCGCTTTCGTATCCGGCGGGCGGGGGTTGGGGCGGGCCTATGCTGTATTTCTTGCTGCATGGCGCGCTGTGTGTTTTGGTGGTGCCTCGGCTGAATGGGGTGGCGAATCGGGTGTTGGCGTGGGCGGCGATTTTGGGGCCTTTGCCGCTGCTGTTTCATGAGCCAGTGCGGGCGACGCTGATTATACCACTCGATTACCAGCTATCGGAACTGTTGCATCAACGCCCGTTCGAGTGGTGGTTTTCGCTGTGTTTGTGGTTGGGTTCGATTGGGCACTTTTGTATTCTGGGCGCCAGCTTTCAAGTGCCGAAGAGACTGGGCTGGAACGAGGATTTGCCCAAGTTATCTCGCTTTAATCGCAAGGTGTTCTGGACTTATGGCGCCTTTATTGTGTTGTGCATCGTATCGTTCGGGATTATGAGCGCCTTGCTGCACGGCGAACTGTTGCGCGGCGATAAGGCGGCGGTGACGATTTCGATTTTTATCGGCGTGTTCTGGGCGGCGCGCGTGGGAACCGACTTATTCTATTTCAAACACGACGACTGGCCACGCGGCTGGGAATTTGAAGTGGGCCACGTGGCTCTGACGTTTTTATTCGGCTGTTTGTCGGTGCTATTTGGCCTCGTCGTGCCACTCCATGTGCTGTGGCAATTCACTCAGGTCCGTTGAGTCGCCATAGAGTACGTTTGAGGAGCGAATCGAGGCTCATCCATTTCACATGTCCATCGGCGAAGCATACATTAGCGCCGCCTTCGTGGTGGGCATCGACGCCGTAATTTTCCAGAGTGGCGGTGTCAGCGGCAGGAGGATTTTGATAGCCGGGAGAAACATAGCCCCCATCGCCATCCAGCACTAAAATCGTGGTGGATGGGCGGGTGTACATATTTGGGCTGGTGCGGTCTCTCAGCGGATAAGAACCAGAGAATGTCCCTGTGTCTGGATCACGCAAGCGACTGGCGTTACGAATGTTGAGGTCGTATGATCCGTTGAAAGTAATGGGATGGTCAGGGTCAGATTTATCTGGTTCAGGGCAAGAAGAACTATAAGCCCCATAAGGAGCCGATGGGCAAACGAATATCGGCTCAGACTTCACATAGGGAAAAACTTTATCGGCCCACGCCCCGCAAGTACCATTGGTATAGGCATTGAAATCAAGTACGGGATAAAAGTGGTTATCCTGCGCGTACTGATTGAGAGCCATACCGATTTGCCGTAAGTTGGAGGCACAGGTCGTCCTTCTGCCACTGGCACGAACACGGTTAAAAATAGGGAAAAGAATCGCTGCCAACAGGCATATGATGCCGATGACAACTAATATCTCTACCAGCGTAAAAGCTCTTCTCGCGCGCGAAGAGAAGAAATCACGTTGGATTTTCATTAACCCCCTTCTCCCTGCGCTCCTTGTTTCTTTTGAATCTCCTCCATTTCACGGAGAGCCTTAGCCATCAATTCATCATATGCATTTGCTTTGGCAACAGAAACCTCTGGAAATAGACGTGTAATAAAACGACCATCTGTTGTATAAGCGGCCAAAATGGCATTTCCTTGAGAGTCGTTGTAATCTGCGCCCCCACTGAAATAAGTACCAAAAAATTGAGGTGGGTTCTTTGGCTTGGGCGCAAAACGCAACTCAACGTCCTGAGCCAGTGCTTCTTCCAAACGTTGTTGGGAAACAATGAGTTCGCCTACGTTCTTCTCGCGGACTAAAGAGACGACCTCTTTCTGCAAATCGAGAGGCAAGTCTGCCACTGCAACACCTGTATCAGAGGTGAGTTTTTGAGTCTCAAACGTGTCGACTATTTGACTTGCCAGATCGGCCCCTACTTCCAGTTGTTCGACCTCCGGTTTTACTGCAATTTTGTAGTACACATGCTGCCCCATTCGGGCCATGAGGGAATGCAATTCGTCTAATTGCTCGGACACCAATTCATAACCGTCCCCTTTTTTCTCCCAGTGGGAGCTGTAGAGGCGAGCCAATGACGCCATTGCTTCCCAAAGTGGCATTCCCGCTGAAAGAGCAGTCATTTTGGTTGCGGGTGCGACATCCGCAGCTATCTCAAAGCTGACATTTGTCTGTTTGACCAAGTCCTTCACCACTTCAGATGGCGGAACAAATTGGTGGTTTAATGAAACAACCTTTAGCAAGTCTTTTTCGTGTGTGGGATCAAAGTCAAAACCTAATGGCTTGGGATTATCAATCTGTTCGGTAAGAGCGCAAATGGCACTGGGATTTTGGAGCGAGGCTTTTAATATTCGGGGAACACGAGGAACCTGCCCCTGCCATGAGACTTTGACTTGTTGTGGCACCCCAACGAGAAACCGGGATTGATGCCCTGGCTCTTCGGGAGTGGCTATTTCGACTGTAGCGTACTTTTGGTCTTTGTTTTTAGCCGGAAACCTCAAGTGGACACGCGCCTCTTTCCAATAATCATCTGTCCAGACTTTAGGCGAGTAGCCATTGCCAACCAATCTCACTTGACGGGCAAATTCTGCAAAAATAGGACTTTGGAGAGCAGGGGGTAAATCATTGAGACGAATGGCCTCTTTGACACCTTGTGCCCGTTGATTCTTTTCAGCTATAGTCTCATTTTTCGCGTCCCAACCCTTTTCTTGAACGTAGTATTCGCGCAGTGCTTTTATGGCTGCATTACGATTCCCCAAAGGTGTTATGGCATCGAATTTTTGTTGTTCGGTAGCAATCAGTTGCCCCAACTTGTCGAGGTCTGGACGCGGCCATAAAACGAAAGTATTCTCTGTGCTTCGGTCGCCGACCATCTGCATTTGAGTCGCGATGCGCCATATAGCCAAGCCTCGCAGGATTTGCTCTTGCTGCCCCTGCATATCGCAAGGGGAAGTAATTCTAGTAGTTGGTGAAAGTCCCGTTACATCTGCAAAGACGTTCGAGTTAGCTATTTTGGCGTATGACGACAACATTTGCCCAAAGGACTGTTGACCATGTGGAAACGTGATTGGAGTACGCAGCCAGTTATCGGCGGGATTAAAACGGGGAGCGGCAGAAACCGGATTTAATGAAGTTATAAGGAGAGCAGAGAGTGAGGATACGAGATACTTCATATTATTCAAAGCCGCTCCATTCCGAAAATTAGAGCGGCTTAAGTCACACAGATGTTAAGGCATAGCAACAAAGTTAGTTTGCACGTCAGCGCTACCAGCTTTCGCATCAACTACAAATGTATTAACTGACTGACCATTGACATTCCTGCGATTAGTCAAAACATCTGCCGTTGTCGACACACTAAGGTCAAATGAGGTATTAACCGTGTATTTCATAGTCAGGGGATCATAATTCACAGGAAAAGTAGCTGTGACGGGTATGTTAGACACATTCGGGCTTGTTCCGTATGTTACAACACCAAACCAATCAGCACTTACATAATATGAGTACAAGGCGCCATTTATGCCAAATATCGCATATGCAGACCCATTCCCATCTGTCAGGGGGTTTACGGTAATAAGCAATGGGCAATTTGCATCTACATAGAGAGTGGCATCTACTGTGTTTGCAGGGGTGGTGTTGCCAACCCATTCAAAACTCCTTTGAACCGCGCCATTGAATACTGCGGGAGTAGCTCCAGGCTGATCCTCGTGGTTAACTCCCGCTCCTATACGGGGTTTGTAGGCGTGAGCCTGTGCAACTGTGACACTTAAATCAGTTGGATTTATGGCAGCAATTTGCCAACTAGCTTGTGCGGGCGTTAAGCCCCCTCCTACCACAATGAGCGCAGTCATAGCGTTCAGGCCAAATGCCATTGAAGAGAGTTTTTTCATAACTGTTCCTAAGAACGTCGCTAATTTTAGCATTTCCTCAAGCGAATTCAGTTGCCATTATGTTACATAGAGATAAAGTTTAGAGTTTTCCCAAAAACCTGTTTTCTCTCTTGTCCTCGCATACTTGGGGCTGTGACTGTTCCGGTTTCTTTGGGTGAGCGTTCTTATTCGATTCATATTGAGGCGGGGGCGCTGCAAACTTTGGCGGGGTTGCCCGCAGCAGCTTTTAGCGGCGAGGTGGCGCTGATTTCTAATGCGACTCTGGCTCCGATTGTGACTGATGGCATTGCTCGTCAACTTGAGGAGCGCGGGCAGCGGGTGGTTCGCTTCGATATGGGCGATGGCGAGCGTTATAAGACGCTCGACACGGCTTCGCTCGCTTTTGATACGTTAGCGGAGGCTGGTTTTTCGCGCAGGGGCGCGGTTTGGGCGGTTGGCGGTGGCGTGACCGGCGATTTGGCGGGCTATGTGGCGGCGACGTGGATGCGCGGCGTTTCGTTCGTTCAGGTGCCTACTACCCTGCTCGCGATGGTGGACTCTAGCGTAGGCGGGAAAACCGGGGTGAATCATCCGCGCGCCAAGAACCTTTTAGGCGCGTTTTGGCAGCCAGTGGGCGTGCTAATTGACCCGACGTGTTTGCAGACTTTGCCGAAGCGCGAATTGGGCGCAGGGTTGGCGGAAGTCATTAAATACGGCGTTATCGCCGATGCCAAATTTTTCGGATGGTTGGAAGAAAATTTGGATGCCATTCTGGGCGGCGACGCAGAGGCAACAGCTTATGCCATTCAGCGCTCGTGCGAGGTGAAGGCGGAAGTGGTGGGGCAAGACGAACGCGAAAGCGATTCGGTTGGGCGGCGCGCCACGCTCAATTACGGACACACCTTCGGTCACTCGCTGGAAGCACTGAAAGCGGGCGATGAGCGCGGCAGCTTTTTGCATGGCGAGGCGATTAGCGTCGGCATGACGGTGGAGGCGCAGTTGGGCATCGAGTTGGGCACAATTGGACGCGCTGAAGGCGAGGAACTGATTGAACGGCAGACGCGCTTATTCGAGCGCGCAGGACTACCGACTCGGACACCGGATTTGAACTTCGAGGCAGCGTGGCGGGCGATGACACTGGATAAGAAGAATCGCGGTGCAGAGGTTAACTTTATCGTGCCAAAAACACTGGGCGAGGTTGTGCGTGTTCAGGCCGGAGAAGACACTGTGCGTGTGGCGATGTCCAAATAGAGTGAGGTTAGTTGAGGCGAGTATTCGCTAGATGTGGACATTGATAGCCTATCCGTTAGTGATAGGCAACTGTTGGAGAGCGAACCAAGGTTTGCCCCTACGAGGGTTTGTTTAGATAGTCGAACGGAGAACGCGATGTACCCATCTCAAACGCCCTTTGTGGCTTCGCAAATTGTCGATCAACAGCAGAACATGGTGTTCGGGAGCTTTGAGCATCCGCAAGGGTGGAAAGTGAACAGCCAGATCAGTTGGAACTATCAGGACAACAGCCAGCCAGCGAATGTTTATATCGGTGCCTACGACCCGGCGAGTGGCGAAGGGTTCGAGTTTTTGCCGATGGCAGGATGCTACTGGTTGGAGCCGAATTTTGGCTTCGCCGCCATTGGGCAGCAAAGGTATGGTTTGACACTGACGCCGCCGATGAGCGCGCCTGATGCGCTGATAAAGATCATCATCAATGGGGTGCGCGGCAATCGGCAGAATTTACGAGTTATCGGGGCACAGCCAGTTCCCAATCTCGCTCAGATGGTGAATGCCGACGAAGTGGCGGGCATTCCCAGCGAGGGCGTAAGGGCGCGCGTTCAGTACGAGGAGCAGGGGCGCTCGTGGGAAGAAGATTTTTATGCCTGTCGCTATCAGTTGCCGCCGAATGGCGGGCAATTGAACTGGGGACTGGCACGCCCGTTTTGCTTCCGGGCAGCGATGGGCACACTCGACTCGAAGGGGCAGATGTTCTGGCGCATCGCCTGTTCGCTGCGTAGGAACCCTCAGTGGCTGCAACTGTACTCACAAGTCGCGCAGAGCGGCAACGCGCAGCATAGGCAAGTGTTCAACAACGAGATGAATCGGCTTCAGCAGGAACGCATCGACCAGCAGCGCTTCAGCCAGTACGCCGATTGGAGCGCCGACCTCAATCAGCGCACCTTCAATGAGCGCTGGGCCGCCGATGAGCGGCGTCAGGCGGGCATGGGTGAAGTGCTGGGCGGCTACACAGGCTATCAAGACCCCAGCAGTGCCTACGGCAACATTCATCAGGATCACAGTAACAGCCAATACGTGTGGACCGATGGGCAGGGCAACTGGCAGTATTCTAACGACCCGAATTTCGACCCGAATATTGGGGCCGACCGCTATTGGTATCGGGCGAATCGGCAGTAACAGAAGCATGGGCCAGACGCGACACAAGGCAATTATTTAGCAGGCTTAACCACCGGAGCAGTCACTCCCTGCCAAACTTCTGGCGTTCGTGACTTTTAAAGATTTATTGCGCGCCGTGCGGACACGGCAATGGGCCAAAAACGCCCTCTTATTTGGCGGGTTTATTTTCGCCGGACGCTTGCGCGTAACGCCGGAACATCCTGAACCACTGATGGATGGTTTGCGCGTGCTAATGGCCTTTGCCTGTTTCTGCGCACTTTCGGGAGCGGCCTATATCATCAACGATTGGCAAGATTTGGAGCGCGACAGAGCACACCCTATAAAGAAACATCGGCCACTGGCATCGGGGCGCATTTCACTGCGCATCGCTTCCTTTATATTGGCGGCTCTGTTAATTGCGGCAATCATTCTGGTGTTTGCTGTTGGGGTGAGTGCGCCGGGGACATGGGGATTTGGTGTTTCGGCACTGTGCTATTTTGCCCTCACGCTGGCCTATTCGCTGCGACTTAAGCACGAGGTTATTATTGATGTGCTTTCGGTAGCGGCAGGCTTTCTGGTGCGTGTCGTGGCGGGTTGCTTAGCGGTTCCGGTCGTCATTTCGCCGTGGATTTTGTTTTGTACTTTCAACCTCGCGCTTTTCGTCGCGCTTAACAAACGGCGCGCCGAGTTATTGGAAGTGGGGGAAAGCGGCACGACACGCAAGGTGTTACAGGGCTATTCGGTTCCGATGCTCGATACTTTTATCGCAGTGGCGGCGGGCTTGACCATCATCTCGTACTCGCTTTATACCTTTAATGCGCCACACACGCGCGCACTGGGAGCACAGTTTGGTGAAACGCCATTGCTGATGATTTCGGTGCCGTTCGTGGTATATGGAGTATTCCGGTTCTTGCTATTGGCGCATTCGTCACCAGTCGGGGGCGAACCGGAGCAGATGCTACGTGACAAGCCGATGATTGTCAATGCCGTACTATGGATAATGTTGGTTTCTTTACTAACAGTACTTTCCTCAATTTAACCACATATTTCCATAGAACTGGTCATGTATGGCGCGTCACCTGCATTCTTAAAAAGTCCAAAGCTGTCGGTATTTTTTTATGACCAGTCCATCTACTTCGTCGCTTTCGCTGCCTCCCCTGCCGCCAGACAATAAATTCCGCGTTCTGTTAATCGAAGACGATACCAATTTTGCAACTCAAGTTCTTTCTTTTTTAGCCAAGGCCGGCTTTGACTGCCGCCACGCAACCGAAGTACAAACGGCGATGGATTCCTTCATTCAGGTGCAACCACACCTGATTTTGAGCGAGGCACAAAGCACAGGAGTAGACGGACTCACGTTTTGCAAATGGTTGCGCGAGACAAGCGCAATCCCCGTGGTGTTGCTGGGGCCAGCTCAGGAAAGCGCCGAAATCGCGGCGCTTAAAATTGGGGCCGACGATTATATCGGACTCCCACTGCGTCCAGCGACCTTGATGGCGCGCATCGTGGCGCAATTGCGCCGCGCCTATCGCTATAACGCGCCGCCAAAGATGGATAACCCATTCGGTTTGCCAGTGGAGGATGAAGAAACCACAGGCAAATTACCGCCGGGTTGGGCTTCGTGCGAATTGTGCGGGTATCAGGGGCCACGCACCAAATTTGAAAAGGAAGACTGGTTGGGCAACATAAAAATGATTTGCCCGAACTGCAAATCGAGCGACCACGTCGTTATTTCAATCGACTAGCAACCAGAACACGAACAAAAGGCCGCCCATAACTTATGGACGGCCTTTTTAATTCACTTCGGTTTAGCCAACGCCTTTAAGGTGGCGACCAGTTGGTCGGGAGAGACGGGTTTGGCGAGATAGGCGCCAAAGCCACTTCCCAATGCGCGTGCGCGGTCTTCGGCACGCGCGTAGGCAGTGAGTGCCAGCGCTGGAACTCGCCCGCCTGCATCGGGGGAGAGTTCGCGCATACGGCGAACCAGCGAGTAGCCATCGCCTCCGGGCATTCCGATGTCGGAGACCAGAACATCGGGCACATTATGTTTGAGTCGTTCGAGGGCGAAGGCGACAGAAGCCGCCGTTTCGACGCGGGCGCCAAAGCGTCGCAGCATTTGAGACAGCACCTCGCGGGCATCGGCTTCGTCGTCCACGACCAGAATCATCAAACCCTTCAAGGCGTCGTGAGGCACACGGGCCGCTTTGGGCATCTCTTCGTGATGCCACTCACTCTCATCACCCAAGGGTATGACGGGGGCAATGGGCAAACGCACATAGAAAGTAGAGCCGTTGTTTCTACCTTTAGATGTGACGCTCACTTCGCCGCCATGCTGCTCGACGAGATGCCTAACGATGGACAGGCCAAGCCCCAACCCACCATGACGACGGGTTGGCGTTGAATCGGCCTGACGAAAGCGCTCAAAGACATAGGGCACAAAGTCGGAGTCGATTCCAGCTCCGGTATCTTCGACGCAAAATTGCAACGCGGACTCAACGCGCTCCAGACGAACTGTGACACGCCCGCCGCGTGGGGTGAACTTGATGGCGTTGGAGATGAGATTCCAGGCGACTTGCTGCAAACGGTCAGCATCGCCCGTCATCAACGTCGGTTCGCCCGGAAGTTCGCGGACTACCTGCACGCCTTTGGCGAGGGCTGCACTCTCGCAGGTTTGGATGGCGGAGAATAGCACGCGGTTCAAATCAAGAACGCGGGTATCGAGGCGCATTTTGCCAGTGATGATGCGCGAGACATCGAGCAAGTCGTTGATAATTTGTGATTGCGCGCGCGCGTTGCGCTCGATGACATCGTAAGCCTGATAGCGAAAAGCTGCCTCGGTATCGCTATCGCGCAGCATTTCGACCCAGCCCATGATTGGGGTAAGCGGTGTACGCAGCTCGTGTGAGACAATCGCCAGAAATTCGTCTTTCAGGCGGTTGGCCGATTCGGCATCCTGGCGGGCGCGGGCCTCGCGCTCTAAAGCGGCGACCCGTTCGGTTTCGGAGCGCTTCTGATCGTCTATATCGGTACAGGTGCCGAACCAACGCATAATGCGGCCATTTTCATCGCGCTGAGGGGCAGCACGGCCCAGAAACCAACGATAAATGCCGTCGAAACGACGAAAGCGGTACTCGATCTCGTATAGTTCGCCGGTTTGGAGCGAGTGCTCCCAACGGCGCTGCGAACGCTCGACATCATCGGGATGCAGGGGGTTGGCCCATCCCTCACCCATGCTGTGACCTTCGGTTTGGCCGGTATAGTCGTACCAACGGCTGTTGTAATATTCGTGATAACCGTCGGGGCGAGTGACCCACACGATCTGGGGCATCATTTCGGTTACGAACCGATAGCGCTGCTCGGACTGAGCAGCTGCGATTTGCTCTCGGCGCGCCCGCTCGTAAAGGCGGGCATTTTCGAGCGCTAGGGCGGCTTGACCAGCCAACCCCGAAACGATGCGTTCGCTCGATTTCCCTAGAGCCTTTTTGTGCAGGGAAGCGATGAACAGAACTCCCATACGCTCGCCGCTGCGCGTTATGACGGGTGCCATCAGCCAGGCCGCGACATTCTGTTCAGAAAGTCGTTCGCGCAGATCATCATCGGATAGAGATTTGTCGAACCGCGAAGAGAGCAGAGAGTGTTTGTGAGCAAAGGTATCGAACTTCTGCTCAATTAGTTCCAAGAGGGCGTTTTCATCGAATGAATCGGGATTGTTGTTCAGCACCGACGGAAGCCCTAACTCGGAACCGGGCACTGGCATGAAGCAACCAAATCCGGCATTGCATAAATCGACCGCCGCCTCGGTGACAACCTGAATCACCTTGACCAGGTCGAGTTCGCCCGCGACGACCTGCCCGACGTGATAGAGCGTCTCAGTGACATCGACCTCTTCGCGCAGACGTAGCTCGGCGAGTTTGCGGGCGGAGATATTTTCATGCGAAACCACCACGCGGGCAGGAGCATTATCGTCGTCAGTCCAAAATCGGGTGGCGCGCAGCGAGAACCAACGCAATTCTTCGGGGGAATGACAGGGGTATTCCAAATAGAACTCGTCGCGTGTGCCAGCCAACACCTCGCGGATGCCTTGCGCGACCAGAGGCGCTTCTTCAGCATCGGCACCAGTGGCCTGTTGACACACGAGCAAGTAATTTGCGCCCAAGCCACAATCCGCACCGCAAAAGCCATTATTGCCAGCGAAACGACGCCACGCGGAATTGACGGCGATGATAGTACCTTCGCTATCTATGATGGCGATATGGGCAGACAGCGAATCGAGAGTGGCCTGCAATGCGACGGGAGATTGTTCCGACATAAACCAAAACTGTTATTAGTGTTGATCGGGAAATTAGTACCAAAGTTTACCTTTTGTTGGCAAGTTATTGGCAGATTTCCCACTTCTGATACGACAATTAAGATTTCTCTGCAAGAACGCAACCCAACTTTCGAGTTAGAGTTGACGAAACACTTAAAGACCATCAAAATTGTTTCATCCGCATTGCGAAAGCTTGACAGAACAAAAGACGTGCTTTTGTGGTGGCTAAACGTGAGTGAAGGTGTAGGAAACGTGGACACTGCGCCAACTTACTTGCGAGAGGACAGCACCGAGACCGTAAAGCGATCCAGAGAGTAAACGCGAGACGGATGTTTTTTCACCAACATGAAAAACATTTTCAAAGTCGCTTTGGCGACACTCGCCATCACCGGAATGTCCGGTGCAGCTCACGCCGACCTCAACTACAACGGCGAAGTCGGTTTGCCCATCAACCCAACCGCTCAGATTCCTCAGGCTGACGGCGGTTTCCGTTTGCAGGGCAACTACTACGATCTCGGCAGCGCCGATGTCTACTCCCTGGGCGGCGCAGTTCGCGCTTCCAAAACCGCTCCCATCGAAGTCAACGGTGCAGTCAACTATGTTGACGGCGGCGGCAACGATGTTCGCTTCAGCGTTGGTGCAAAATACTTGTTCTCGCGCGAAAGCGATCCAGCCGGCGTTCGTCTCGCCGTTGGTGCAGGCTACTCCGAACTCAGTGGCCTGAAGAACGCTCGCGCCTACCTCGTAGGTTCGAAGACCTTCGGCAACCCAGTTGAAGGCAAAGCCTCCATCGTCGGCCACCTCGGCCTTCGTTACGACCACTTCGATTCGGGCACCGATTCGGACAAAGCCTCCATTTTCGCTGGCGCAGAAGTTCCTTTCACCTCGACCGGCGACTTCCAGCTCATCGGCGAAATTGGCTCCAAAGTCATCGACGGCGGCAAATTCCCCTACTCGGCTGGCATCCGCTACCGCGCCAGCCAGCAGCCTTTCGGCGCCACCATCGGTGTGCAGCGCCTAGGCTTCGCCGGCAACAACGATCCTAAACTGTTCGTCCAGCTCGGCTACACCTTCGGCGGCTAATCCTTCCGAAGCAACCGAAAAGGCCCGCAACGAAATTTCGTTGCGGGCCTTTTCGGTTTAAGAACTCTGGTGTTGTGAAATAAGCAGATTTCACAACACCAGAGAAAAAGATGCGCCAAGGCACGTCTCTACGGGAAATCGCGTAGCCAGGCACATCTAGCTATGCCCCAAATAGTTTCCTATCCCTGTTTTGCCATCTCGACTGCTGCCTTGAGCGCAGCATCTAAACGGCGCGTCGCGACTTCGCGGGCTTCGCGGCCTTGCAATTCGTAGAGGTCGTCGAAGTGAAGAGGGGGGCCGAAATGGAGGCGCACGCTTTCCATAGTGGGGCGCGGCACGGTTTCACCATAGGGCAAAGCATATTGAACGCCCCAAATGCCAATAGGGATAACGGGCACCTTCGCTCCCAACGCCAATGAAACCGTACCAGGCAACAGCGGGAGCATTTCGCTGGTGGGAGAAATTTTGCCTTCAGGGAAAATCACTACAGCCTCGCCCGCTTCGAGCATGGCGCGGCACGCCTTTAGGGCGGCTCTATCGGGCGAGCCAGGGTC
Organism: bacterium; assembly: GCA_004172935.1. GTDB lineage: Bacteria > Armatimonadota > Abditibacteriia > Abditibacteriales > Abditibacteriaceae > Abditibacterium. Next base: position 157,264 of record SDZD01000011.1, read on the forward strand.
GACGGGGATACAACCCATGAAGGTGAGTAACTTGCCCAGCCAGCCGATTTGCCACAAATCGCGCTTGGCCATGTAGCAAAGCGGATAGCGCGACGCGGCACCGATAAGGGGCGGGTCAAAATCCGAAAGATGATTCGATGCGTAAATGACTGGCCCGCGATATGGCGCGTTCGAACGTCCCGTGACGCGGAATCGGGGGCAAGCCACACGAGTTACGATACGGATGAACGTCGAATAGATGGGGAATGTCAGCAGGTAGCCGCGCGGCAATCCTCGTTTTTTTCCGGGCATGGACACGCAGTTTGACGTTTTTGGGGGTGATACGGATACGGGCTGCCCACACTACGAACAGCCCGTCCCGCGTTTCTTTTACTCTTCGTGGCCCATAAGCACTTTCATTCCCTCTTCGGGCGAAAGGAATCCGGCCAGAATCTTCTCACGCGCATCATCCATCATCGTCAGAAAGCCATCGTTGCGCGCAATTTCACGCAGCGATTCGGCGTCCTTCTCGGCGCTGATGGCACGGCGCATATCCGCGTCGATGTCCATCACTTCGATAATTGCGACACGCCCACGAGTTCCGCGCCCCTTGCACTTATCGCAACCCGTTCCTTCCTGGAAGGGTGTATCCATAGGCATCTTAAAGAACTCGGACCATTCACCTCGGCGTGGGTCATCGGGCGCCACCATCTGACGACAGGAGCGGCAGGTGAGACGCGCCAAACGCTGCGCCAGAATGCCCGCCACCGAGGAAGCCAACAAATAGGAGGGCACTCCCATGTCGCGCAGACGCGACACGGTTGCAACCGCCGAGTTGGTGTGGATGGTGGAGAGCATCAAGTGACCAGTCAGGGCAGCACGCACAGCGATGTCCGCCGTTTCTTCGTCACGAATTTCGCCGACCAGAATCACGTCGGGGTCTTGACGCAGCGACGCGCGCAACACGCGGGCGAAGTTGAGGCCAATATCCGCGTTGATGGAGGTTTGGGTGATGCCTTCCAATTCGTATTCGACCGGGTCTTCGATGGTCATCACGTTTTTGGTGGCATCGCGCGCAGCGGCCAGAGCGGCGTAGAGCGTGGTGGTTTTGCCCGAACCTGTCGGACCAGTCACTAAGATCATGCCGTGCGAGCGCTGCAACATCTTCTCGAACATAGCCCGGTCGCGGCGAGTGAAGCCGAGACGTCCCAAGTCGGTTTCGAGCGACGAGTGGTTGAGCAAACGCAACACGATTTTCTCGCCGTGCAATGAGGGGAGGCTAGAAACACGGAAGTCGATGACTTTCGTGCCGATTTTCACGCGGAAGCGCCCGTCCTGTGGCATACGCTGTTCGGTGATGTCGAGGTTCGCCAACACTTTGAAACGCGACAGAATCGGCGCAGTGAGTTCCATTGGCAACAATTGCCCCGGTTGCAGAGCGCCATCCACACGGTATCGTGGCAGCAGCCCTCGCGGTTGCGGCTCGAAGTGAACGTCGGAGGCGCCCAACGAAATGGCGTATTTCAATAACTCGTTGGCGTAACGCACGACCGGAGCCTGTGCGGGGTCGGTCGAGTCGTCATGGTCAACGATATAAATGGGAAGCGCATTGATGTCTTCCACTGGCTCGGCGGCCTCTTGCTCAGGTTGTTTCGCCAGCGTCTCGGCGGCGTGTTGAGTTTGGAAACGAACTAAATCGGGTTGCGACATAAACCCCATGCGAACGAGGGTTTGCCCCAAACGTTCGCCATTACCGCGCGATTTTAGCGCTGTTTGCAACTGCTCACGAGAGAGAGTCCCGGTCGAGTGCAAAGAGCGCGCGAGAATTTCGTCTGTCATAGTAGGTGGAAGGGTGACCAATATGGGAAATTTGGCCCTATTCTATGACGCGCAAACCACGAAAAAAGCGCGCGGAAATTTATTAAGGCACTGTAAAAAGACGCGATTACTCAACGCTCACGACCATACATTACCCGCCCGCACTGAGGCGTTTGGCATCCTCGCCAGCGAGTAAATCGTGGGCTTCGTGTAGGCGGGCCGGAATTTGGGCCACGAGCGGATGGGAGCTAAGCGCCTGTGTCACCGCCGCCCACTTTTCGGGCGTGTCGAGTACGCCAGCGTGGGCGCCGGGAATCCAGGGGTCGGTGCCTTTCATCAGGTTATAGCGCCCTTTGGCCCAATCGACCAAGTCGAACGATTTGCCATAAGTGAGCAAGCGAAACGCCTCGCGCACGTTGAAACTTTCGGGCATCTGGTGGTGTTCCGGTAACGATTTATTCCAATACTGGCCCCAATCGTCACCAAAAACTCGCGATATTTCGGACTCTAAACGTGCTTCAACTGGCCCCAAAACACCCCTTAATTCATAATAAAACTCTAATGAATTTACATGCTCATCGAAGTCGGATGGACGCGCTGCACCTATAGAGAGGGTATGGATTTGGGGTTTGGAAAGGCACCACAAATCGTTGAATTGCATCGGGGAAAGCGGCGCACATAACTCGCGCATTTTGTCGGAAGGAGCTTGCAAACGTCCGCCTTTATCGGTTGGAGAAATGATGAAGACGCCCATATCCTGACGAGTCGCCTCTTCAATAGCGGGCCAATTGAACTGATTGACGTAATAGTAGTGGATATTGATGTAGTCGAACTCGCCCGTTGCGCACACCTGAGTAATGACATCGCTGGGAGCATGAGTCGAAAATCCGATATTCCGAACGCGCCCTTCTTTTTGCAAACGACGAACGACCTCCATACAACCACCTTTTTTCAAAACCCATTCGAGACTTTGCGGGGTATTGATACCGTGAAAAGCGAGCAGGTCTATATAGTCGAGTTGCAATAAGGAGTAGGATTTCTCGAAACGCTCGATAAATTCCTTCGGGTGTTCGGTGGGGCCGACCTTGGTTTGCACGATCAGCTTTTCGCGCGGTAGCTTCGGCAGCACCCAACCCAACTGCATTTCAGAGGAGCCATAACCACGCGCCGTCTCTATATGGTTGATGCCAAGTTCGAGCGCATGTTGGATGGTCGCTTCTATATTGGCTTGATTTTCGGGTTCGACTGCTTCGGGTTCGATTTGCCCCCACCCTTGTTGGTAACGCATTCCCCCACAGGAGAAGACAGGCATTAGCAGTTCGGTTCGCCCGAAACGGCGGTATTGCATCGCTGGCATGAAGAATTAGTTTGAGCCTATTATGTGGCACTCTCTATAGAGGGCTTTAAAGCTCGAATTTGGGCTTCTGAAAAATAATCTAGGAAATTTTCCGAAAAGGGGTTGCGGAGTTCTGAAAATGCCGTATAATTTCCCGTTGCCCCTGACGAGGAGGCGCCGGACGCAAGCAAATCGCAAGCCGAAAGTGCCGAAATTCTCA